>JAPKZK010000135.1 GCA_026393835.1 Candidatus Aminicenantota bacterium
GATAGTGGAGTGTAAGTCAATAGCGATATAAATGTATTTTGAACATTTTTTTTTAGGGCATAGTATAGAAAGTCCCGAAAGCATTTAATTGAATGATTTTAGAGGTTGTTGCAGTTTATAACTAGGAAACTCGGGCTAGTAAATACTTTGAGTCTCCTTCATTTATGGGAAAGAAAAAAAAGAATAAGAGAACATAATATAGAACGCATTGATAAAACACCACCTGAACGGTGAAGGGATCGAAAAAAAACACATTGGCGGAAAACCACCCCAGGAGATATAGGATAAATCCGATGATCCCAATTATATTTATGGCTAAGTAGATTAGTGATATAAAAATTAATACTAAAGGTCCAAAATTTTCGAAAGCTTTATAACAAAACCGATTCAAATCGACGGTTTTTCTCCAGTACTTTTTGAGCCCCCTGGTGGAAGCAGTTATGTTATTATCTAAGCCGATCAAATTGAATGTGCTGAAGGGTTTCCCCTTTTCCACCAGGAATCCGGTGGCCAGGTACCGGAACCGGTTATCCACCTGCGCTAAAACTTTTTCATCTAATTTATCCCGGCTCTTTGCGATCCAGGCGGCAGCGTAGGTACAGATCAAATGGGCGAACTTTTTCCCGCTTACGGTCCCGGGTTTATTCCAGCGCCACCTCCAGCGATTAAATCTGGCGTCAATCTCCTTTTTTGTGTTCTCCGCCAGCAGCCCGGTTTCGGTATGGTCCAGGAAGGCGTAAAACCCGTCCAGTTTCGACATGCGCCAGAGCGCATACGCGGCCCGCTCCCTGATGGTCTCTTCGGGATTCTCAATAAGCAAATACCCCAGCAGTTCCTGGTTCCCGGCCTCTTTCAACCCTTCGATGATCTTTTCTTTTTCCTCTGTCGGTATATCCATGGCAAATAATTGGTGAAAAAAATGTTTTTCTTGCAGCCCCAACCTGGCTAAGAACTCCACCAGGTTGATTCGTTTTAAATTGTTGAATATCACCGCATCCAGGGTCTTATCCCCGGCATGCAGGAGGGAGAATATTACCTGCTGGAATACCGGGTCCGGCAATTTTTGCTTTAACAAATCCAGCAAGAGGTCTTTGGCCTGGGCCGCATAGGCCCGGGGATTAGCCGCAATGTACCCCAACTCTTCCACTACTTCTTTAACCGGTTTTCCCCTGGTAATGAGATATTGACGGGCCAAATTTAAAATGTCCGCGGCCGTGTGCGGGTCCGGCGTCGCGCACTGGGTTAACGCACTGAACAGGATAAAATCCGGCGCGGCGCCGGTTTCCAGGGTTTTAGCGAAATCCTGGATCAATCGCTTTAAAATGACATCGGCGTAATCCGGGTTTTTATTGAGCCCCAGGTACAGCAGCACAACTTCTTTCCATTTTTTGGGGTCTGAATCGTACAGATCGAGGATATCCTGTGCGCTCTTTTCTTTATCTTTATCCAGATAAGACGCGGCAAAGAACTCCATGAAGGTCCGGTGGGAGAAACGATATTCGGCGGGCGGGATTGACTCTAAAAGCCCAGAGTTTCTCACGATTTCCTTTTCCAGCAGCGGATATTCTTCCGGTTTCAAGCTTAATCGGGCCATTTCCACCCGGGAAATTTCGTGGATGACCTCTTCGGATATCGATTCATCATCGCTGCCCCTGGCGCCGATGTGGTGGAAAGCGAGACGGTTGAGCACGGCGATTTTTTGATGGGACTCGAACTTGTTGGGCCGATTATTCAACTGGATGCGGTCCCATTCCTCCAATAAAGCCCGCGTACACTGCTCATAAAACTCCACCCGGTTATCTGGCAGCGTATAATTGGACAGCGAATACAAGAACGTAATGATGGTCAACATCAACGGATTGGATGCCATTTCGGCCAGGTGGGCCTTGCCGTTGATCATTTCAAACAAGGCCCGGGCGGATTTAGGTCCTTCAAATTTCCATAAGGAAAGAAACTTGAGGACCGCAAATGGAGTAAAGGGCGCCATACTAATTTTGCACGGTTTCAGGTGATCGAAGGCCGGCTCGCTTTCATATACCGCGGTGCGCGACGATATCGCCGCCGGCACCCGGGGATACATGCCCAGGAATGTATTGAGAAATTTAGCCGCGGTCTCCCGGTTAGCTTTATCCAGCTCGTCAAATCCGTCGAAAAGCAGGAATAATTTGCCGGTATAAAGATTTTCTTTTACAAACCGTTCCGCTATGTTATTCTTCTCCCCTTGTTCGAATTGAAAGAATTTCAATTTTTCAATGATGGTTTGCTCCAGGCGCAGGGAGTCGTCCAGGCCTTTAATATCGGTAAAAGCCAGCAAGATCGGGACCGGATGTGTTTCGGTATCGAAGGAGCTGAGAGCCCTGGCCATGACGCGCATGGCAATGGTTTTGCCACTGCCGGGTTTACCGGTGATCACCAACCGCAATGCGGGGTTCTTCCGGTACTCTCGCGCCAGGTAGGTCTCTAATTCTTCCCGTTGGGCCATGTGATTCACTTTAAAATAAATGGGCACCAGGATGTCGGTAAGATACTGTCCTTCTTTAATCAAGGGATGGGGAATGCACAGGATTTTATCGGCCAGGTTTTTTAAATAGGTATCCAGGCCGGTTTTCACTTTGCTCCAGCGCTGTAAACAGCCGCATGATCCAAGGCCTATTTTTCTCAGTATTTTAAGAAAGAGTCCGAAGCGGGCATAAATCAACGTTCCAATCACAGAACTGAAAATACCTAGCACAAACGCAGAGATGTTCATTATTCCTTCTCCGTAATAATAAAGGTTTACATTCGGTAATTAAATGGTAGTTATACTATACCGGCCATTTTTTTGCAAGAAATAAAAAAGGGACACGCAAGTTTTTTCCCTCATGGAAAGTTATTAATAAAAGATGTCATTTCCTTCTTGAATTTCACCCATACATCATGTATCGACTTTATGAGGTCTTCCATCTCCTCCCATTCAAGATGAAAGGAATAGGCGTGCCTGAAAAAATGCCTGAATCCAAGGTAATCCATTAATTGATTTTTCATTTCCTCTGATAACACCGCCTTCCTGGATTCATTTTCCTTAGCCATGCCCTCTAACAGGCTTTTGTGCCATTTCGAATCGGTGAGGTTTTGTCTGTCGATATTCTTTGAAATTATCAGGAGAATCTTTTCTAATCCGTTATAGAACGAGTGTAATATACCGGCATAGGCGGTTATTTCAAACAAATTTGGTTTCTGTTTTAAGCAAAACAATTCTTCTTTATACAATTCAAATAGTGATTCGATCTCCTCAAATTCAAATTCTATTTCTTCTTGAATTTCTTCAGGAAACACGAACCAGCCCTCCCCTTCTTTTCAGCATTGCGGAGAATTTATCCTTTTTTTCAAGATTTACTAAATCCACAGAGTGATCCAACGCCATGAGTAACTTCCCCAATATCTTAAAGAAATTCCTTTTATCCAAACCATTTACAGCTAAATCAATGTCTGAGCGATCGGAACATTGACCTTTAACCAGGGAGCCAAACAGGTAAATTTCTTTACACCCTTCTTTGTTCAAGATATCGACAGCGGTTTGGATATCTCGCCGGTGGCTTTGCGGTATCTTCTCAATGATAAATCTATCATCCATTTTCGAACTCCATTAAGGGCAATATTATATCATTATTGTCTTTAATTATAAAGCCAATCCCCCGGAAAGATTTCTCATGACCCTGAAAAGTTTCCCCACTCCCATTGGACACAGGGACAAGTGACTGGCAAAAATAAAAAAGGGACACTCAAATTTTTTTCTATTACCTTGCTGCCCCGGTAAGATACCCAAAAAAGCAAACCCTATCATCTTAAAAGGCAGACCTCACACCGAAAAAATTGAGACCCGCACCATGAAAATAAATATTGTCGCCACAAAATCTAAGGCCGATTGTAGAAAAACTGGGGGTGAATGTGGAAAAGCTGGAACCGACTGTGGAAAAGTTAGGGCCTACACCACAAAAGCTGGGACCGACTGTGGAAAAGTTGGGGCCGTCACCACAAAAGTTGGGACTGACTGTGGAAAAGTTGGGGCCTGCACCACAAATGCTGGGACCGACTGTGGAAAAGTTAGCATCGACACCACAAAAGCTGGGGCCGTCACCACAAAAGCTGAGGCCACCTGTGGAAAAGTGAAGGCTGTCACCAAAAAATTAGAACCCGTCACTGGAATAGCATTGGATATCACCAGAAAAATCCTACTTGTGGATGTTCCCGCCGAGATTATAACGAGCGAATGAAATCATCGAATAATAGGATACGCTCCTGTTCATCATAGTAACTTTCAATCGTTTTCAGTTCAAGCACTGTCCATCACCTCCAACCACACCCCGGCCCTGTCCCGGAGGGCTTGCTTGGCAAACCCCTGTAAATAGGCGGAAAATTTTTCACGATCGATTCGTTCCCGGACTTCTTCCGTATTAATGCGAAGCTCTTCCATATCCCCCCTTGACCGAAGCCCGGGGTTCAGGTATAGAAAATCAAGTATTGCTTTTTCGGGAGAGGCGATTTTGAAACGGAAACCTTCGAACTCCACCAGGTCAAACCCGAAAAAATAACGCGGGTGGATATGCTTGTAGATCATTTCCCCATAACCGGTAGAAAAGGTCTTGGTTTTCCGCGTCGATACCGCCGTCACTGCAAAAACCGCTTCCGGGATAAACCCATAATAACTTAAAGCCGTTTCCAGGGAAATATAGGAAGGACTGTATATCCGATTGGCTATGAAAAAGAGACTTTTTTCGTCCAATTTTTTATCGGCAAATACATAATAAGCATTGATAATGTTTTTGATATACCCTTTCTCCTTCCAGTCACCGAATCTTCTCCGGTGGAACCCCGGATCGATCTTCTTGATATCCTTCAGCGAAAACAAGACAAACTCTTTAAAATGTTCCTTTAACTCTAAATACCTCATAATATTTCCTTTTGTTGTCAATTATAGCATCAAAAAGAAATATTTCAAAGCGCCCTGCAAATTTTTTCAAAAGAAAAACGTTTCGCCTGCACCGGTTCCCCAGTTCCTGCGGTTCCCCCGGTCCCCTCTCCCAATTTCATGAGAAATATGGTATAAAGAACGCTGGAGGAAATATGACAGAACTATGTTGCAGCAAATGCGGGACCGAATACTCCATGGAGGAACCCCTCTGGCGCTGCCTGCGTGAAGAGTGCGGCGGTCTCCTGGACATCCGATTTGAACCGGCGTTTCCCCTGGGAAAAATCGCCGGGCGAAAACCTTGCCTGTGGCGCTACCGGGAGGCGATTCCCATTAAGGACGACGCCCATATCATTTCCTTCGACGAAGGTTTTACACCATTAATTAATGTATCGGTCGCAGGCAAACAGATTTTGATCAAGCAGGAGCAGTTGTTTTCCACGGGATCTTATAAGGACCGGGGGGCCTCGGTTTTGATCAGCCAGGTGAAGGCATTGGGAATCAAACGGGTGGTGGAAGATTCCTCGGGCAATGCGGGTTCGGCCGTCGCCGCTTACTGCGCCAACGCCGGCATCGAATGCGATATTTTTGTACCGGAAGCGACTTCCCAGGGGAAATTGGCCCAAATATCCCTTTACGGCGCACACTTGCATAAAATTCCCGGCTCGCGCGGAGATACCGCGGCAGCAGTTATGATCGCGGCGGAAAAATACTACTACGCCAGTCATTCCTGGAACCCTTTCTTTTTCCAGGGCACAAAGACTTTTGCCTTTGAAGTGTGCGAACAACTGGGGTGGCGGGCGCCGGATACGGTGGTTTTGCCGGTGGGCAGCGGAACTCTTTTGTTGGGCACCTGGATGGGCTTCAACGAGTTAAAAACGGCTCAAATCATAGAGAAAATTCCCACGCTTATCGGGGTCCAGGCAACCAATTGCGCGCCGCTTTACCGCGCGTTTAAAGAGAATTTACAGGAAGTCCCGGCAATACTGGGAGAAAAAACCCTCGCCGAAGGCATCGCCATCGCCTCCCCTATCCGGGGTAAACAAATTCTCGAAGCGGTCAGAAACTCGGGCGGCGAGTTTATCGCGGTAACGGAAACGGAAATAAAAGAGGCCCTACTCGAAATGTGCGGCAAGGGATATTATATCGAACCGACGTCTGCATCGGCAATAGCAGGAATTAAAAAATATCTGCGGCAGTGCGCTGATAATAAAGAGGAGTTGATTGTCTCCGCTTTTACCGGTCATGGGTTAAAAACCCAGGGACCTTTTTGAAAAACCATCACGGATGGACGGTCCCTGGACCCCCAAAAACTTTTGATTATTAAAATCCCTCAGCTTTGATCTCTTTTTCAGTTACCTCGCCGTATTTTTTTACCTTGTCCCGGATTTCAGACCCTTTTCCAATCAACACAAATTGGAGATTTTCCCTGGGGAAATATTTCCCGATGATTTCCTTTGCTTTATCCACAGTCACACCTTCCACATTCTTCTGGAAATCATTAATAAAAGATTCATTGAAACCATAAATAAACATATCGGTCAACAGTTTTGCCAGGGCGCCGGGCCTTTCGAATTCCGGCGGATATTGGCCTTTGATATAATTTTGGGCCGATGCCAGCGTTTCGGCGTCGACGCCCTTCACATGAAGCCGCTCCAACACTTGAACCGCCAGGTCCAACGCTTCTATTGTTCTTTCAGTACGGGTATAACTACTGACAATAAACGTTCCCGATGTCTTTAAAGCGTCAAAATAACTCCTGGCGCCGTAAGTCAAACCCGCATTGACACGCAACTCATCATTTAACCATGACGTAAACCGACCACCCAAAATCGTGTTGATCACCTCGATCGCCACATAATCGGGATTGCTCCGCTTGATCCCCATCGCACCGATGCGAAACCTGGTTTCAGTGGCGTCATCTTTGTTCACCAGCAGTACCCGGCTCTTAGTAAAAGTCGGCAGCGGTTTTTCCACTGCACTTTGAGAAACGTTCCCGGCCTTTGCTTTCCAGCCGCCGAACCACTTCTCAACCATTTTTTTCACCTGGGAAATTTTGAAATCGCCGACAATGGCCACAACCGATTCCGCGGGTATGTAATTGTCCCGGTAAAACTTTTTTAAGTCTTCATTGGTGATGGCGGATACCGTTCCCTTTGTTCCACCAACAGGATTACCGTAACCATGCTCCCCGAACAGGAATTTATTGAAATAGGAATCCATGACCTGCCCCGGGATTTCTTTTTGCTGGTCCAGTTCAAGCATTAACCGTTTTTTCCGTTTATCGAACTCCTTTTCATCAAAAATAGGATCGGCAATGATCTCTTTTAATATGGGCATGACCGTATCCATGTCCTTTTTGGCAAAAGAAGCAGTGACCCGCGCCATTTCCCCGTCTACGCCCGTGAAATAGGCGGCGCCTAAGAAATCCAATTTTTCTTCCAGTTGGTTTTTGGTATAGCTTTTGGTTCCGAACAGCAGCGCTTCCGCCGTTAAAAAAGCCAGACCATATTTATCATTGTCTTTTACCGCGCCCGCCTGCGCCGCGGCCGAAACATACACCAACGGCACCTCATGCTGCTCCATCAAGTAAACGGTCAGGCCGTTTTTCATGACGAATTTTTCATATTGGGGCAGCCGGAAACTTGTTTCCACCTGTCCAGCCGGCGCCGACGCCGCCAGGACGTCCCCCGCGAAAAATGAAACCGCCAGCCACAGGAACACTATTGGGAATATGATATGTTTTTTTCTCATGGTTACTTCTCCTCGATGTTTTTAAGAATACCAACCGTGCGATTGGATTTTTTAAAGTACGTCGCGGCCACTCGTTTGATATCTTCCGCCGTTACCTTGCGGTATTCCTCCGGGGCGTTAAAGAGTTTCTCGAAGCCGCCGAAAAAGATTTCATAATTGCCGATGGTATCGGCTTTCCCGTTGATGGTCTCCATGGCGTGATAGAAACCCACCAGTTTCCGGTTCTTGACCTTCTGCAGTTCCTGTTCCGTGACGCCATCCTTGATAATCTTATCGAGTTCCTCATATATGGCATTCTCCAAACTATCCTCGTCGACATCTTTGGCGCAAATGGCCGAGATATGAAACAAGTGCGGGTCCAGGCTCTCCGGTATAAATGTAAAAACGTTTACCGCCAGTTGCTTTTCATCGATCAATGCCTTGTAAAGCCTGGAGGATTTGCCTTTCCCCAGGATGGAGTCCAGCATGTCCAGCGCGTAATAATCGGGGGAACCGGTTTCCGGCACATGGTAGACCACCAGTACATTGGGAGAAGACACATTCCGATTGACATACACCCGTTTTTCCCCCAATTGTACCGGTTCCCTGGCATGGACCGGCCGGGGCGGCGTTCGCGCCGGGATCGGCTCAAAGTACTCCCGGGTTAACTCTTTTACCCTTTCCAGGGCGACATCGCCGGCAATAACCACCACCGCGTTATTGGGCGCATAATAGGTATCGAAATATGTTTGCAGGTCGCTTTTTCTCCAGTTCCTGATATCCGACTCATACCCTATGATATCCCATCTATAAGGATGAACAAGGAAAGCAGCGCCTTTTACCTGCTCATATAAAAACTCGAAATTGCTGTTTTCCATGCCGGTAATCCGTTCCGCCAGGATCACACCCCGTTCGCTTTCGACCATTTTGTCATCCAGGGCCAGGTGTGCGATACGGTCCGCCTCCAGGTCGAAAATAATCTCCATCGAACCGATTGGGAAAAAATCGGTGTAAACCGTGAGATTTTCCGATGTATATGCATTATTGGAGCCGCCTTTGGCTTCCATCACACGATCGAACATCTTGGGACCGTACTTTTGGGCCCCATTGAACATCATGTGCTCAAAAAAATGAGACAGCCCCGTAATTCCCGTGAACTCGTTCCGGGGACCCACCCTGAAAAAGATGTACATATTGGCATTGGGGATAGAATGATCTTCCAGCACAATGACCTTCATGCCGTTTTTCAGGGTAAAGGTCTTTACGTCTTCGACCTTTGCCTGGGCAGAGAGCAAAGAGGTAAAGAGCAGCAGTAATATCATCAGCTTCATACTTTTCTTTAAATTCATAACGCCTCCTGTTAAGGCCCCATTGTAACATATTATTCTCAAAATGATAATACCTTCTAATTCAAAATCAAACCTTGACAGTTAACGGTTTAAATGATAATATCACTTTTTAAAAGAGCTAAACGAGGTAAGCATCATGAAGAAAAAAGAACGTGAACATTTAAAAGAAGATCCTTTTCAACTCTTTATTGAAAAAACCGTTGAAATACTGCGGAAGTTCAAGAAAGAAATTCTCATCGGTGTGGGTGCGGCGGTAGCTATTTTCCTGGTCATCCTCCTGGTTAACTTCCTGAGATCAGGCTCCAGATCAACGGAAAACCGCCTCTATTCACAAGCCATTGCGATCCAGGACTCCACAACCCTGACCCTGGACCAGAAAATCGAGCAATTAAGCCGGCTGGATATTAAGGGCGGTATCTCCGCCGACATTAAAATATTCCTGGCGGCGCTTTATTTTGAAAAAGGAGACCTGGCAAAGGCCAAAGAAGTCCTGGACAAATTTTCCGGCAGTAAATTTAGAATCATCAACGAAAAGAAAATTCTGCTGGAAGCGGAAATTTTAAACGCTACAGGCAAAGGAAAAGAAGCCCTGGATATCCTTTACAAGTTATTTTCAGACCCCAAATCCGAAATCACCAAGGATTTTATCCTTTTAAAAATGGCCCGCTTCCAGGTAAAAACCGGGCAGGCGGATACGGCAGCGGCAAATCTTAAAAAGCTAAGCGAAGATTACCCTCAATCGGTCTACAGCCAGGAAGCACAAGCGTTGTTAAGTGAGATCGAGAACAATTGATCGTAATAGTAAAAAGGAATTCAATGTAAAATGAATCGTCCGGAGGGATCTTTAATCAGTTACTTCAGCAACCGGGTGAAAAAAGAGGGCGGCATTAATCTTGCCCAGGGCACACCCGGTTTTCCTCCCCCTCCCCCTTTGCTGACCCTTTTAAAAAAAATCGCCGGCGATAAACCCCTGCACCAATACCCCCCGGGTATTGGCGACTTCGACTTACTGGAACTGATCCGGCAAAAATATTCATCCGTGGCGTCGCCCGCCCCTCTCAGCCTGGACAACCTCCTGGTAGTCCAGGGGGCCACTGAAGGAATATTCCTTACCTTCTTTTACCTAACCACTTTCCTGGAACGCCCCTTTTCCGCACTCTCTTTTGACCCGGTGTATGAAAGCTATCCCCAACTGGCGGATATGTTTCGCGTCCCTTTCGAATACATGGATTTCATTGAAAAGGCCGGCGTGTTATCCGTGGATTTTGATCGATTGGAAAAGACTATCCTGGAAAAAAAAGTAAAAATCGTATTCATCGCTTCCCCGGGCAACCCGCTGGGGAAAATATGGGACCGGGAGGAACTGACACAACTGGTCTCCCTTTCCCGGGCATACGGTTTTTACATCCTTTTCGACGCCGTGTATAAAGATATCTATTTCGCTGAGCCGCCCTTCAATCCCCTCGCCCTTAACCATGAAAAATTATTTTACATCGACTCCTTTTCCAAAACTCTCAGCATTACCGGCTGGCGGGTAGGTTATATCATCGCAGCGGCGGAACCCATGAAAAAAATTCGCGGCATCCATGATTACACAGGACTGTGCGCCCCCTCCATCCTCCAGGCGGCGATTGCCCGCTACCTTTCCGATTTCAATTTTGGCCAGGAGTATATTGCGACCGTCAAAAAAAAATGTAAGAACTCCTATGCCTATATGAAAAAAGCAATGATACAACTGGGGTTCGACGTAAAAGAGAGCCGGGGCGGGTATTTTTTATGGGCAAAATTACCGCCCCCCCGCACCGACGCGTTCACCTTTGCCCTGGCGCTTTACAGCAGCAGCCAGGTGGCCGTGGTCCCCGGCGAAAACTTTTCCCGGACCAAAACGGATTACATACGGGTGAATATCGGGACCGGGCTGCCAATAATCCGGGAGGCCGTATTACGAATAAAAGGATTTTTTATTTGACTTTAGTTTCTTGTTGTGATAAAAACTATTCATGAATTTAAAAATAGAACAAACAGATGTCGAGGAAAAGTGCAATGAGTAAAAAAGAGCATTCACAACCATCTGCCGTGTCCAACCCCAAATATCTACAGGGGCAATTGGAAAGCGTCTTACACCGGATCAACCTGGAAGGTGAGTTCAAGGCCTCCATCCTTTCGACCCTCGAGGGTTTTTCCATCGCCGCCGCCTCATCCCAATTCGATGATGTGGTCATATCGGCGCTTTCTGCTATTGTCCAGGATGCATCCAAGCGGGCGGAAAAATATATGGGATTCAAACGAATGGATGAGGTGTCGTTGGTGGATGACGACAAATTCCGACTGGTTTGTAGGGAATTCTTAGTGGAGGATTCTCAATTCATTCTTACCGTCGTGGTCCCCCCCTACAAAACGTACCGGCGACTCACCAATGAGGCCATCAGGGATATTGAAAAAATAATCCAGGAAAAAAGAAAAAAAATCAATGAATAGGTAAATAAAATATGAAATTTAAAAGTAAAATGACGATATACATACTTGACGAGAAAAAACATAGGAGGTATCTATATGGCAAGCAAGATCGATAAGATCATCGAAGTATTAAAGGATCTTGAATCCACGGCCCCGGACATCGAGGCTTCAGCTGTTGTTTCCGATGACGGTTTCATCATTGCATCGGTACTGCCCACGGACGTCGATGAAGATAGAGTCGGCGCCATGTCGGCTACAATGCTGGCGCTCGGTGAAAGAGCGGCAGGGGAATTGGACAGGGGAGGACTGGACCAGGTTTTCGTAAAAGGAAGTAACGGCTATGTGATCATGTCGTTTGTGGGAACATCAGCCGTTTTGACCACCATGGCCTCAAAAGACGCCAAACTGGGACTCGTGTTCCTTGAAATGAAAAGGGCGACTGAAGAACTGCTTAAACACCTTTAACACGGGATTTAACGTACACCGGGTATGTGGTAGTCGGCAGTCCATGAGCTCTCATAAACAACGACCGATGATTAACAATGATGAGTGACGCCTGATCGTTACTCGTTACGCGCGACTCGTGACTTCATGCGCGCAACGAGTAACGATCAGTAATTAGTATGCGAATGCAGCATTATAAAGTATTGCTTCCATAAAAGATTACACTGCTGTGCGGATTCAGTCCTTAATCCACTGACCGGTATTATTTATCGATTGCTTGCCATTCAGCTTCCAATTCTTTCCAGTCTAGCGGTGGAGTTCCTTTGTCTTTAATTTTCACGGCAAAGGCGCAATACGCATCTCCTTTTGCCGAACATTTCACTTCCCTGGCTTCAGCCGCCTGGCCGCCGAGGGCATCGGAAAAAGTGTTCCAGATACCGTTCAAAAGGCCGGCTGTAATGGCACAAACCGGTCTTGTGGTAGTGGATTTTTTCCCAACTGTCTCGTAGGAATTCCAGGATTTGACCAGGATCATGGGTTTCCCGTCTTTCCCGTTTTGAGACACGACGCTTCCCTTTGACCATCCAACCGCGGGGAACATCCGCCGGGCGATTTCATCGAGGGAATTCACTGCGCCCGGCAGGTCTGCCCAACCAAAATATTTGGCAAACAGTGCGCCGATGGCCATTCCCGCTTTCTTGCCCATGGCATGAAGAAGGGCAGTCGCCCCCTTTTCGGTCATCATGTCTTCCATGACTTCTTTGAAAGCCTGGAAGGATTTTACCGTCCAAACGACCATTGGAATATCGGGGAGCAATACGAGGTTCCTGGTTTTCCCATCCCACGGACCATACTCTTTTGGGATATTAAGCTCTCCTGGTGAGATGGGAAGAATTTGTTCGTCGTTGTACCTTTCAAAAAGCTCCCAGGTTGCTTCGGTATCTTCAGCCAGGGGTTTTCCCAACTTCTCCAGCAACTTACGCATTGTGATTTTAAAGGTAGATTTGCCCGAGGTTTCTATCATCTCATCGATAAATGCTCCCATGAAATCACGAGAGATGACGAAAACCCTCTCCTCTTTGCCATCACCCACAAGGCTTATTGATCCGCTTTCAGGATCCCACTTCATCCTGTTCTCGTTTTGTGACATGTAACATCTCCTTTAAAGTTTTTAAATGATTTACGTTTAACATCTTACTCTTAATATATACCATACCATGGGCTATTTGTAAACATGCAAACACGCAAAAAATAATCAAATGTAAAAAAAATTCAGGAACTACTTGACATTCTTTTTTTCCTGTGGTAATACATAACTTTGGGTTATGAAAACGAAAAATGAGGTTTTTAGTAAAAAAAAAGGTGAGCATTAATGAATAAGCAGACAATATTAATCGTGGAGGACGACAAAAAAGTCGTCGAGTTACTTAAGGAGACCATCGAGGAGATCGGCAACGGCTGCGCTATAAAAATTGCTTATAACGGCAAAGAAGCAGTTGAAATCTTAGAAAAAGAAAAGATAGAGTTGGCGCTCCTGGATATAAAAATGCCGGTTATGGATGGCGTCCAGGTTTTAACAGAGCTTCATAACCGAAAAATCTGGCTGCCCATTATTATCCTGACAGCTTACAGCGTCAAGGATATCGAGCATAAACTGCTGGAGTTCGGTATCGTCGACTACCTGAGTAAGCCACTGGATATCCCCAAACTCAAGAAAAGAATCAAAGAGTTATTGAAAAACAGGGAACAGAAAGATTCGATCTCAGGAATGAGCCTTGCCGCAATACTCCAGGTTCTTGAAATGGAACAGCGCACAGGGGTCATTTCCATAAAAACGGACAAGAAAAGCGGGAGAATTTTCTTTAAAAAAGGCATGGTGGTAGATATCGATGCCGAAGGACTCTCACCCGAAGAAGCATTGGGCGAACTGCTGGATCAAACCAACAAGGACCAGGCCATCAGCATCGAGTATTTAGAACATCGCCGAAAGGAAAAAATAAACAAATCCTTAACTGAAATATTACTTGAAGCATCCAGGTTACTGGATGAAGATAAAAAAGAAGGTGCTAAAAAAGAAAGCAAAGAAGAGGTAATAACTCCCAAAATAGAAAAGCAAAGCGTTGCAAAGGAGGGCAAAATCGACAACCAAAAAATTTCTAATCTCATCGATCGGTTAAAAGATGAGCTGGGCGAAGCTCTTATTTCTGCACAGATATGGTCACTCAACGAAGAAGAAGTGTTTGCCGGCTACAATCAGCAAGCGGAAGTAAGTGAACTTTTTTCCCAAATCACCCTTTACCTTAACGAAGCTTTAAGTACAGCCGAACTCCCTCAATTAGGGAAATATTATGTTTTAAACCTCGAGGGCAAAAAGATATCGGTTACAATCCCGCAGGGCGAATATTATTGTGGGATGCTGATCGATGCCAAAAAGACACCCCTGGGATTACTGCTAAAAGTAGTTCTTCCCGGGATCATCGCCTCCTTCGAAGAGGCAATCGCTTCGTAAGCGCTTACGGGAAAAGGATAAAGGAGGTTACAGTGGATTTACAACAAATGAATAAGGTTCTTCACAACGTGGAAAGAGAATTGGGCAATGCCCTTATCTCCACGGATGTATGGAATATTGCCGATGCAGAGTCCATTGCAGGTTATAATTCCCAGCCTATGGCATGTGCTCTGTTCAACCAAATTACCAGTTATATCAACGAAGCGTTAGAGCAGGGGAAATACCCCAAACTCGATAAGTATTATATCCTGGACCTACAGGATGATAAGATGGTACTGGTTATTCCTTTCGCGGAGTTTATCTGGGAAATGCTTATCGATACGAAGAAAGCGCGGCTGGGAATTCTTTTGAATTCAACGATCCCCGGGATCATTCGTTCCTTTGAACAAATGATGGAAGCTGCTTGAGGCAATAAGGTAAACCAGGAATATCGCTCCGCACAATATCGCATACCGGCAACGGTTGCAAGTTAACAGGCACAATGGATGGATTGAAACCTACCGCTAGGTGTTCAATGTGATGAAAACGTAAGACCCTGGCGGTGGGTTTTCTTTAATTCTTCAATTTCTCAATTTTAAGTTGAAGCTGCAAGTCCCCGGTTTTTATGTTCAAAAATGAATCGCTTTAAAGCCATGATCCCCAGCTTCTTCTCCAGCACATTCAAGAGAATATTGAACTTCCACCATGGTTGTTGAGGGGCAAATATTCGCATAATGGCGGTTGAAATCTTTAAGAGGATCAAGGAGACCCGTTGAAAGTCTTCAGGAAAAATGAAATTGGGATATTTGAATCCCATCAACCTGTTGAACACTCTTATGGCTTCCAGGCTTATTCCTTTGGGCGAATAAAACACCGGGGTGAAGAAATTGTCTTTCGAACAATAAGGATTTTCTGAAAGCATGCGCATGGAGAGGGGGGAGTCTTTAAAGACACGGATGGCATTCATCACCACTATCACGTCCCATTTAGAAGCGACGCGCTGAATCGTCTCCATTGTTTCCTTTAGGGTTTCCTCCGTTTCCCCGGGGCCGCCCGCCATTAAATGCCACATTACCGGGATACCGGCTTTATGAACAATTTCTCCGGTCCGAGCAATATCGTCAACGGTAAAATTCTTTCTCAGGCTCTTTAATACTTTATTGCTCCCGGATTCAGCGCCCACCTGGACCTCTTTAAAATTGGCTTCTTTCATTAGTTCCACCAATTCCTCATCCACGGCGCCGGGATTTAATCCCATGATTTGCATATTGAGGTCCATTTTTTTTGCGTTGATAGCCCTGAGTACGGCCTTTGCATGGTCCAGTGGAATATTGAAGGTACTGTCCGAGAATTCGAAATGATTAATCCCGGTTTCTTTTACGACTGATTCGATTTCATCGGCCACCCGTTGGGGGTCATGCAACCTGTAATGATGACCTTCAACTATGTTATAGGTGCAATACGAGCAGGTAAGGGCACATCCCCGTTTTGTTTGAATTTGAATAGGGGCCCGATACTTACGGTAAGGCTTTAAGTCGATATAACGGTATTGCCGGGTAAATGGCAACGCATCCATATCGGTAACGCGCATGGGGTGGTTGTCCTCGATGATATTGCCGTCCTTTCGCCAAATTAGTCCGCCCAATCCCTTCAATGGGAGATTTTTTTCGATTCGTTTGACGAATTCCATCATGGCACTCTCACCGTCGCCGCGAATGGCAAACTCAAGATCAAATAGCGATAACATCTCTGCCCCGGCAATACCCACTGCTGGGCCGCCGATAACAATCGGACCGGAAAACGCTTTTTTAATTGGACTTATCACTTCATTTTTCAATGTTTGGAGATAGAAAAGCGTCTTGTAACAGACTACGGTATCAATGTTCCTGATGCTTACCCCGATAATATCGGGATTAAATTCACTCACTTTTTTCCTTACGTCGCGAGTGCAGTTTTTTGAGAAGCATAAGTCCAGTACACAGATTTCATGACCGCCCGTTTCCAGGACTGCCGCAACACAGCACATCCCAAATGGCATGGCTGGCACCGGTAATTTGTAACGATTTGAATTAATCATCAATATTTTCATATTATCCTCCCTTAATTTTTTTTATCAGCTTTATTTTTATACATTTTAATTACAACATATCTTCACCTTTTTTTACAATCACCTTCCGGCGCAACTTACCCCTCCAACTAAGTTTTGCCCCGAATAGTCAAACCATCAATATATAGTATAAACATCCTCTTTTGTCAACTTTATTTTATTTTCATTTATTTAGGGAGCCCAGGTAATTTTCGCTGTAGTAAAGACTTCATCGTATACGGAAACCATAGCCTGGCTATAGGTTATCCGAAAAGGTATTACGCACGGCGTAAATTGGTAGAGAACAGGCAGTGCCTGTTCCCTACCCAACGCTTCACCAACAATCTACGTACAACTTGCATATTAATTAATCTTTTTCATCAAGCCATTTCTCAGCTTTGTTTCTCTCGCTAAAAACTTTAATATTCATACCTGATAATTTTGTAACCACCAGCAGGGTCATTTTTTGTAATATAGCCTTCGAGGGAACAACAACAGCCGTTTTGTTCACTCCCCCATTAATAAAATCTTGCTGAGATTCTTTCAGCATTTTTGTAATGGCTAGTTTTGGGGGTTTGGTCTTTTCGGTTATCGAAGCCATTAATGAATAGCCCGGGGTAACTTTTTTTAAGGCTTCCCTCACATGTTTGTTATAGTTAGGGAGTTTCGCCGGGTCCTGGCATTCACCAAAGTCCAAAATAATACGGTTTTTTTCAGTTTCAATACAAAGCTCATATTGATCTTTTTCTTCAAAAACTTTCATTTTTCCTCCTTCCTAGTATATCTTTATATTTAAATTCAATGCTTAATAATTGGATGCTTCCCGATAAGCAGTCATTCTCCTATGACGCCGATAAACCATTCGAGCGAACTACAGGATATGACTTGCCACTACGCCATCAAACCACAGTTTATCGCATATGCTAGAACAATCCGAGTTTATTTTTCCTCCAGCCATACCAGGGCTTCTTCTGTGTTTCCAAACGTTTTTACTTCCATCCCCGACAATCTTCCCACCACCATCAGGCTCATTTTTTGCAGCATTTTACCTTTGGGCAAATAGACGGCGGTTTTGGTCACGCCGGCGTCTTTCATAATTTGTTGGCCTTTTTTATGAACCGAGGTAACCTTTAAACTGGGTGGTTTTTCATCCAGTATTTCAGCATAGATCGTATATCCCTGCTTCAACATACCGACCGCTTTTGCAACGTGTTCGGTATATTTGGGAACGTCATCGGGGGAATCCCAATGGCCTACAAAATACAGGTTGAGGCGGTTCTTTTCAATATCCGCCGCCATCCAGTAACGATCTTTTTCTTCGAATTTTGTCTCTGACATTCTTTCTCCTCATATTTATTATAATATTCGTAAAACATTCTTAGCATACCTCATTCTTATTACGGGTTACGGGTTAACCCGTAACCCGTAACCCGTAACGGATTCTAAGAATTAATTATTTGTTGTACTCCAATGCATTTTCAGCGGCGATGCGGCCGGCGTTAACGGCAAAGCCCAATGCACCTCCAGTGGTGAAAACATCGTAATCCCAACCGTACATGCCGCCAGCGCAATTGCCTACCGCATATAACCCTGGAATCACATTAAGGCCCTTATCCAGTACCTCTGTTTTATGGTTGATCTTGATTCCGCCCAATGTAGTAAAAATATGAAAGGTACACTTCACGGCATAAAACGGTTCTTTTTTAATCGGCTGTAAATACTTGTGGTTCTTGGCAAATATGTTATCCTCGTTCTCTTCGAAAGCCTGATTGATTTCATGCACGGTCTTTTGGAGTATTTTGGGTTGCACATCGATTTTCTTTGCCAATGTTTCCAGGGAATTTTCCACGAAGGCTTTACCTTCAGCGACCCCTTTTTGGATTTCTGCATCCAGTTGGTCGAGTTTTGTGGTAACCGGGACAAAAACGCCGAGAGAGACATCTGTTCCGTGTTCGATGAGCATTCTCTTGGAGTTTTCGTCAAAAATGGTATACATGACGCCATCTTTTTGTTTGGCCAGGGCGTTTGCAGCGATCGGGAAATAGAAGCCGAGGGATTCGTCACAGAAACGTTCTCCTAGTTTATTAATCCAGAGTAGGGGTTGTACGGCCGCGGCCCATAAATGGGAGGTCGGTCTTTCACCCGGTACGGCGGGAATGGCCATCATCACACCCATGCCGTCGAGGGCGGCGCCGGCGTCCCAGGCCATCTGGATGTGGTCCCCGGTTTGCTGCATCGGCACAATGGATATGGGCTCGAATTGTAGGTCGGTGTACTTGTCGATCCATTCTTTATTGTTGGCATAACTGCCGCCGGCGATAATAACCACCGGTGTATCGACCTGGATATCATTGCCGTCTTTTTCCTGGGCAATGATCCCACTGACCCGGTTATTCTCATCTATCAGGAGCTTTTTGGCTGGGGTTGTGGTAAATATACTGACTCCTTTCTCTTTGGCAGATTTGGCGAGGGCCTCGACCAGCGCCTTGCCGCCGCCTTCCATCATATGCCAGGTACGGGGGCCGCCGGGCCAGAGGGTTAAAACTTTGGAAAATTTAACGCCTAATTGCATGACCCAATCGATGCTGCTGGCCGATTTTTCGATGAATGCCCTGACTAAACGGCCATTGGCGCACCAATGGGTGCTGTTCATGTGGTTTTTAAACGCTTCTTCTTTGGTTACGCCGATATAATCGCGCTCCTGGATGATACTTTCGGCGGCGAATATTCCTTCTGCCATTAAGGAATATCCGCCGGGCATGGGTAATTTCTCAAAAACGATTACACGCGCCCCTCCCTGGGCTGCAGCCAATGCAGCGCTTAAACCACCTGATCCTGCTCCCACTACTACGACATCTGCCTTTAATGTTTCCATTTTTTCCTCCTGAGTCCGTTAAATTTTTAAGGTATATTATAAGTAAATAAAAAAAAAAAATCAAAACAAAATAATAAAAAAAAATTATTTTATTTTTCCCAGGCTTTTTTTTATGATTTTCAGGGCTTGCAGCGGCGCGATTTCGCTTAAAAGACCCGCCGCAAACAATATATAGTCTTTGTCTACGAAAAAATCAGGGGCCGCCGGGCATAGGGATTCGGGATATAAGGGATTGAAGCATGCGGATTTTAACACCCGGTATGGGTCCCGACCATACGCCAGGACGCCGCCGACGCCGATGAGGTATTGACAGGCGGTTAAATCTTTGCCGTGCTGTACTTTTACTTTGCCCGTTGGGAAATATCGTTCTTCGATCTTCCCGGCATGGCGCCGAATAGCTGTTTCCACTGCTTTGGCGGCCAGGGTGGCATCCATCAGGGCTTCCTTTTCATCGCGGGGCGTATGCGCCACATGGGTTGACACATAATGGACGTATGATGTCATCTGGTCGCTTACGTCACGGGTCTCTTCTTTGATTTTTTCCAGTATTACCGGGGCGTTGCAGCGGATGCCGAGGTCGCCTTCGACTGTTCGTTTGTCCCAGGGTTCGGGTAATCCTTTGAGAATGACGTCCCCATGGGAGGGGCGGCCATAGCCCAGGGAATGGACATCGGTGGTAGCGCCGCCGACGTCGATGACCATTAAATCGCCCCAGCCGGGCTCGCCGCGAAATCCTTTGCTGAGGAGGCCGGCGCCTTTTAATACGGCCATGGGCGTGGGCATGACAATGCCGCCGGTCATTTGCCGGGCTTTGTCCAGGCCTTTGGCGTGGGTAATGCGGGCGATGAATATTTCCCTGATGGCATCCCGGGCCGGCCCGGTATTTAAGCGGTCCAGTTCGGGTAAAATATTTTCGACTACGGCGGCGTATTTGCCGGCTTTTTCAAGAACGTTTCGCACCGTCGGGACCGCGGTTTTGTTCCCGGCGATGATGATGGGGGATTGGATGCGGGAAAGGGCCAGGCTGTGGGCGTTTTTTATGATATTTTCTTCATTACCGCCGTCGACGCCCCCTGCCAGCAGGATTAAATCGGGCGTTTTTGCTTCGATGGCGGCGATATCCCCGGGTGTGAGCCGGTGGGAATAGGCGTCGATTAATTTAGCGCCCGCGCCCAGGGCGGCTTCTTCAGCGGCCCTGGTGGTGAGGGCTTTGGTCAGGCCCACGGCGATCATGCGCAGTCCACCGGCGGCGCTGCTGCTGGAAAGCATGCGCTGGATTTCAATGGTTTGGCCTTTTTTCTTTATAGTTGTTTCCAATTGGGTCAACGCCGCCCGGAGTCCGATGGTGATATCGGCATCGATGGTGGTCCCGGCCTGGGCCGTCCCAACCAGTTCTGCTTTTTCCAGGTCAAAGGCGGCGACCTTGGTATAGGTGCTGCCGAAGTCAATGGCTAATGTTAGTTTCATGTGAACTCATTCAATATCATAAATCCGGGAAAAATTCAACTCTTTTTTAAAAACCTGCTCATGATGCCGCGCCCCGGTTTGCAGAGCCATCCCTACGGCATACAGACCCCTTCCTACGGCTTACAGACCCTTTCCTACGGGTTACAGACCCTTTCCTACGGGTTACAGACCCTTTCCTACGGGTTACAATCGACTTTCCTACGGCTTACAGCCCCTTTCCTACGGGTTACAATCGACTTTCCTACGGCTTACAGACCCCTTCCTACGGGGTACAATCGACTTTCCTACGGGTTACAAACCCTTTCCTATGGCTTGCAGCCCCCTTCCTACGGGATACATTCGACTTTCCTACGGGTTACAGGCCCTTTCCTTCGGTCCCCCGCCGCTTTCCTACAAAAAAGGTCCCCCTATTACTACCGGGGGACCCTTTCGCAGTACTAACTTTGCTTTTGTTCCGTCGCAGCCGGGGTTTGCGTTTCATCTGTTTTGGGCGCAGTTGGCGCAGCGGCAGTGCTGGGTGCGGGCGTCGTTGGGTTCTTAGCCCTTAGTCTCTGTAAAAATTCGCTGCAGTACCTTTTGCGGCGTTCTTCACTATCGCGGAAGACATATTGGCCGTAACCATATAGCTCATCAACAGCCTCTTTCAGGTGGGTATAAGCCTGGTCGCGAAGTTTTTTAGCGGCGCTGGCAGCGGCCCTATCGCCGACAACTACCGCCAATAGGGCGGCCATTTCACCGGACCATAGGGCCGCCTTATCCAGGAGGGGCATGTCGAAATTAATGGCCTCCAGGTACTCGGGGTATCCTTTACCCAGTACGCTTAAATCGTTTAAATCCTGGATCATATCGGCATGGGTTCTTCCCGCCGCAATTTTGCGAACTTTTTTGGCTAATTTCTCGTCGTGGCGAAAGGCAAAACGGAAATGATCCAGCAGGTCATTCCTGAGGGCATAAGCAAGGGGCGCTTTTTCCATCCATGCCTTTTCAGCGGCTTCTTCGCTTAAGTATTTTTTCTGCCAGCGGGATTCCGCTTCTCTAAGCGCGCCGCACCGAACCGGGAGATCCAACACCAGGTCCCAGGATAATTTTACGCCGGTCAGTTCCACCTGGTCTGCCTGGCACCAATTATAAAGGTTTTCAGCTTCCTGGAGGTAAGTCTCGATAGGCATATTATGGGACATTTTGATTTGCCTGGCCGGTATGGCCTTGATAATGGGTAGTTTTAATTCAAACGCTTCTAATGTAGTCATATTCATTATCTCCTTTTATTAATTTATATTTGATATTCGAACAACTTGCTTTTTTTTCAAATGTTGCCACCAGGACCACTATATAATAAATCCGAAATTCGAAATCCGAAACCCGAAACAATACCAAATATCCAAAATACAAATGACCAAAACAAAAAGCGCCGCTTCTGGCGGCCAATTTGTTGTTTTGAATTTTGAGCATTTGAGTTTTGAATTTGTTTCGAATTTCGATATTCGTGCTTCGTGCTTTATTTCTAATTGTGCCTTGGTGGCTATTTTCATGGTAGGGGCATTGAATTTTTCCACGTAATGCGGTATAGTATTTCCCTAAAACAAAAAAATTTAAAAAACCAAAAAAAATGGAGGAGTTCCAAATGAAGCGAATCAAACAGAAGGCCCCAACCTGATTCATTGAATCACCCTAACTTTCAAAACCATATTACTTTTGCATGTTTTTACCATGAATACTCCTGTTATCGTTTTAGATAACTACAAGATCATATAGTAATCGAAAACGATAACAATGTCAAGAGGAAAAATGAAAAAAAAAGAAAGACAGGACTATCTAAATGAATTCAGCGTTCGCTTGAAAGAGTTGCGCAAAGCCCTGGGATTGACTCAAGATCGATTTTCAAAAGAACTGGGAATATCGAAACCTACCTATGTCCGGTACGAGTTAGGGGAGATGATGCCGAAATTGCAAATCTTATCGTTTTTGACAACAAAATATGTTGTCGATTTGAATTGGCTTTTGTCCGGGGACGGGGAAATGTTTTTAGAGGTGATAGAATTGGATGAAAAGTATCGCGAACTAATCAGTTATATGCAGGTCCCTGTGGTTGAGCAGGTTATCATGGGGAAATTAGCGGAACTCGTAGCAACGTTGAAGTTAGATATAACTAACCCGAGAAAAAATCCAGGTAGAAATATCCGCCCGAAATTCGTCGCACGGCCTGAAATAACGGAAAAGGCAAGAAATGTGCGGGAACGAAAGCTAAAGCCCAGCGCTTATGCTCTCGAAAGGGTATAAAAATCCAGGCGCAAATTAGTAGTGCGTGGCGAACAGGCGCCGCCTGTTCCTTAGAAGAAATCGTGAAAAAAGGGGAATAATTTCTAGCCACGGACGAACACGGACCGACCAGGGATCAGGTTTAAAAAATTAGTGTTAATCCGTGTAATCTGTGGACATTTCTTTTAATTCGTGTTAATTCGTGACATTCGTGGGCAGTTTTTGTTTTCACTACGAGTTTCGCAGATTATAGGTTTCTTTTTCATCCGCGGACAGGGGCTCGATATTTCCTTTTCTATTAACCAGGCGGATGATCTCCGGGGGATCGATCAGTCGCAACTGCGCCGGGCCGCGGGCCGGTGTTATAAGTACATATTTCCCATCAGGTGAAAAGGCGGCGCTTTTTATTGTATCCGTAAATCCTTTGAATTCGAATACCAGGAAATTGCTCCGGGTCAAGAAACGCACTGTTTTATCTTCGCTGCCGGTTAAAATAAACCGGCCATCGGGAGAAAATACGGCGACGGTTACCTCTCCTTTATGTGTACCCAGGGTACGTTTCCTACCGGCTTTTAAATCCCACAAGTATACGCTCCCATCCTTCCCGGCAATAACGATAAATTGCCCATCCGGAGAAAAGGCGGCGCTGCTGAAGCCTTTACCGTTTCCTTGAAACGGCTCTTTTACTTGTTTCCCCTTTAAATCCCAGAGCCGTACGGCATCCCAACCGGCGGACACAATATTTTGCCCATCATAGGAAAAGGCAGCGGAATTCACTACATCCGTATGCCCTGCAAAGGTTTCAATGGTCCTGCCGGAAAGCTCGAACAAACGGATTTTATTATCGCGGCCCGCGGCGGCAAAAATACCACGGTCCTTGTTGGGGGAAAAGGCCAGTGAATTCACGCCGCCTTCTAAGGCGAGGGAGGTTATTTGATTTTTAACCAGGTCCCAGTGTATGACCGCCGCATCGGATTTTGTGCATATAATGATATGGTTGCCATCCGGCGAAAAGGCGGCGTTTGGATTCAATTCAAGGCCCCCCGGCGGTTGGAATTGTTTGCTTTCATGCCACTGACCGCCTTCCAGGTTCCATAATACGGCTTTGGCTGATACGGTGGTTAATAGTTGTTTCCCGTCGGGAGAAAAGGCGGCAAAAAAATCTGCTTTTTCACTGACGGTTTTTGTTAATTCATTATTTTTATTGTCAATGATTTCATTCTCAATACCGGCGTCATAGAAAACGCTCAATAATGCACGGTAGGCCACCAGGTTATTTGGATCTGTATTAAAGGCGCTTTCCGCCAACCGGAAACTTAAGTCGCGGTCTTTTTGCAGTGTATCGATGGAATAGGCTGCCCTTTCATAAGCCAGACCTTTCCGCTCTTCCTCCTGGGTTCTTTGTTTTTCCTTTGTTATTTCCGACTTTTGATATAATATAACCCCTGTCAAAACTACCAGGAAGGTGAGAACCACTGCCGCAATGGCAGCGATTATGCGCCGGGTTCGTTTCCATTTGACGGCTGCTTCCTTTTTTCTTTTTTCCTCTTCTATTCGTTTATCCCTGCTCTCTTTCAGTATTGGGGCCAGCACATCGTGGATTAATTCGACATATTCGATATTACAGCGGGTCTCTTTGCGAATGATGCGCCGGTCTATCAATTCTTCGATATCATTAACTGTAACTTTGCCTTTTACCAAAGATTTTAACTCGTCCAATTTGCGGTATCCTTCGTCGTTTACCAGGCGGTCTTCGATGGCGGCTTTTACTTCGGGTTTAAAGCGGCTGATATTTTCTTCATAATAGTCTTTAATAATAGCTTCCGCATTAACGCCGGCGACTAATTCAGCGGAAATCTCAGCCACTCTTTTTTCCAACCGTTTTTCGTTGACCTGGTAGCAGAAAAGACTCAATAGAAAAGGTTCAATCTTTTTGTTTTCCCATGACCCGGAGGTTTCATCGCCAGGGTAATCCGCATCTTTTGAAGCGGGGATTTTTTTAATGATCTCTTCAGCTACAACCGGGTCTTTTATAATTTCCTTTCCTGGTTTTAAAACTGCGTCTTTCGCATCTATTCCTTTCATTTGCAAAACATGGAACCTGTATTGGTTGAACCGCAGTGACGGGATATATTTATACAACGTTTCCAGTTGGGCCAGGTAATCTTCCCGCAGGCTGATTATCACCCGCAAATTGCGCCCACTGCCCATGAGGGAAATCTCCCGCTTTTCATCTTTTAATTTTTCGCGGCTTTCTAAAGGTACCTGGTTTTTGATCAAATCCGCCAGTTCAATTACGAATTCGTTGACATTTTTCGGGTTGTTTCTACCGGTGGTGAAGATTTCTTCGAACTGGTCGAAAACCAGGAGGGGTTTGACAATGCCCCGTTGTATTTGAACATTCGAAAAATATTCCCATAGTGTTAGATTGCCCACGGGTTTTACCTGGGGGTCCATCTCTTTTACTTTTTGCGTGATGGTCTCTTTTGCCTGCTGCACAGGGTGTTTTTCTTCATTGCTGAAATCGATGCGCAAATAAATTGGCAGATAGTAATTTTTCCGGGTGTAAGGAGTTAGCCCGGCGCGCAGCAAAGAAGTTTTGCCTATGCCGGATTTCCCGTAAACAACCGTTAAGGTGTGATCATCAATGCAATTTGCCAGTTCAACGGATTCCCGCCTCCTCCCGAAAAAGTAGTCACTGTCTATTTCACGGAATGGGAATAAGCCGGGATACGGATGCTGTAGGTCGACACAGTGTTGATCTTTATATTCGTTTAAATTATACATTAATTATGCTCTTCTTTTAAGGAGGTCAATATTTCTTTAACCTCTGCGATTATCGTGTCCTTATATTTATCCAATTCCAATATGGTAAATTTTCTCATGGCTATTGGGATCCGTACATCATCCCGGGCTGTGTTGTCGAGTATGATGGGTATAACCTCGAATCTCTTCTCGTGGTTCGTTTTGTCTGCATTGAGCCTGCCTTCGATGTAGGCCCATTCCACTGTCCACATATAGCTTTGATCGTCGTTCAGGGAGTTTTTCGATATAAGGGGCATAAACACTTTGCATTTAATGATCTCTTCTTCGATCAGGTCCTGATGTAGACCGACATGCAGATCGTCGATATCGAGCCACACATCTCGAATTCGTTGTGCTTTCAAAAGTTGTTTCAGCGTTTTTGCCTTTTCTTGGTCCAGGTGATTATAACTTAAAAGAACCGATCCATCATATTGACTTTGTATAGTGTCGGACCATTTTCGATGTAATTCATCGATAAATGCCGTGAGATTTCCTCCTTGGCCAATTTCTGTCGGATTAATCTCTATTTTAAATTTTTTTAGGAAATTTTCAAGTTCCTTGTATTGATTGATTTCGTCATTGAAGAAATAATGTGGAAGTTTCCTGCTCATATACCTCTTATTAGTTAATATCCTGATAATGAAGCGCATGAACCAATCTGGGAAATCGCACCCCATAAAAAGAAGGATTCTACCATTAATTTGATTCATAAAATAATCAGCCAGAAGGGGATGAGGTTCTTCTTTGTTGGAGAGGGAGAAAAAATTCTCCAGGATTTCCTCTTCGCTAAACGCTGATTTCGATTCATCTTCAATATTTCCCAATAAATTAAATAATGTAACCGGGGAACCATTTTCTACATCCTCCTGCATATCATTATCTTCAACCGAATACTCAAGGATCTTTAGTTCGTTTTTTTTAAGGTTTCTTTTTTTACGTAGCGCTTTTTCCAGTTGGTTATCCAGTGAGATGGAGATATAGAAATTAAAATCCGTGATCTCTGCCAATTTTTCCAGCGGTTTGGTGTAAAACCTGTCTTCTTTTATCTGAAAATAAATGGATTGAGTCATCTCCATAATTTTGGACCCTTTAAACTCTGTGTCCAATTCTCTAATGCATTGGCCCTCATAGGGAATACCCAGCCGTCGTGTCAATTCTTTGGCAATATAGCGATGTAAAGGAATCGGTTTATCATCTTGATTTTTTACTAAGCATAAATCGTTCCCCACGACGGGAATAATTTTTTTATCCCTTAGCTTACGCATGAATAATTCCCAATACATCATTTCTATCTCCTTAATATTTCCAACTTAATAATTATATATAAACCAAATTTTTTTTTCAAGATAAATAGGTTGATTTTTTTTTTTTTATTTTATATTATTATCTCATCCTAAGAGGAGGATAGATTATGAGATATTTATTGATCTTGATTTTAGTAATTTACCTGGCATCAACTCCGCTTTTTCCCCTCACCGGGTCGGTGCAATTAGCGGTTGAAAATCCCGGTAATATTTCCGGGGAATTTGTTCTTATGGAAGATACTCCTTTAAGGATTTCCATCGATACCGGCTGGGAAAGAAACGGAAAAGTCCCCGTGTTTTTGGTTTTCAGCGATCTGGAAGTTATCCTGGGGGTTAATAGCGAAAACCTGTCCCGGGCTATAAGTACCGAAACATTCATCAGTGAAATGTTGGCCAGAGATACGAGCCTCCCTTTCGTCACCTATGAGAAAAATCCGTTACGTACCCGGATGGAGCTTGCGGATAAACGTAAGCCGATTAAGCTTGACATAAACGGGAAAAAAGGAATGGTTGAGGTTTACATTGGGGACAGCCGGTTAAAATTGGATCCCCTCCACGTTAAAATGACCGGGATTGCGCCGGGGGATTTGTACGAATTAACGTTTATGGGTCCCAATGTTCGCGTTCGTCAACGAGGGAAACTTGTTTTTGTGCCTTCCAGGGGTATCATCTATGCAATCCCTCACGGTGGTGGGATTTCCGATCTTCCTCCTGATCCAGGGGAAACTACGGGGTGGACTGTGTGGGCCATTCGAATCGAACCGGAAAACGAAAACTCTCTAACCGGGGAGAGGGGGCGATAAAATGAACAACAGAGTAATCGTTTTATTATCTTTTATCTTATTATTTATATTCTCAGGTACGGTGGGGTCAATACACGGTGCAATCCCGCAAAAGGAGAGGGAGGCGTTGATTGCCCTGTACAACAATACGGATGGCGATAATTGGCGTGATTCTTTTGGGGGTCTTAATAACAGTGGTTGGAAGACGCCCCCGCTGCATTCGGATGGTTTCGCCAAGCCGGGAACTGAAAAAGATTGGTATGGGGTAACCTGTGACGAAGGGAACACAATGGTTGTGAGAATAGATTTGAATGGTAATAACCTGACGGGAACGATTCCCCCGGAATTGGGAAATCTTTCAAATCTTCAATATCTTTACATCACTTCTAGCCAACTGACTGGCCTTATTCCCATGGAATTGAGTAAACTTTCAGCTCTTACCGAGCTTGGACTCAATAACAACCAACTGACGGGAACAATTCCCCCGGAATTGGCAAATCTTTCGAATCTTAAAACTCTAAACCTCAATAAAAACCAACTGAAAGAGTATATTCCTTCGGCATTGGGAAACCTTTCCGCACTCACTTATCTGGATCTCCATTCAAACCAACTTTCGGGACCTATTCCCCCGGAATTGGGAAATCTTTCAGCGCTTATCGTACTTGTGCTCAGTTTTAATCAACTGACGGGACCTATTCCCCCGCAATTGAGCCAACTTTCACAGCTTCAATGGCTTCAACTTGATTCCAACTTACTTTCGGGACCTATTCCCTCGGAATTGGGGCAGCTTTTACAACTTCAATGGCTTTCCCTCGCTTTCAATCAACTGACGGGCATTATATCCCCGGAATTAGGCAAGCTTTCAAAGCTTCAATGGCTTCAACTCGATTCCAACCAACTTTCGGGACCTATTCCCCCGCAATTGGGGCAGCTTTCACAGCTTCAATTGCTTTCCCTCGGTTTCAACCAACTTACGGACGCTATTCCCCCGGAATTGGGGCAGCTTTCTAAACTTGATGAACTTTTTCTCAGTGTCAACCAACTGACAGGAAGTATTCCACCGGCATTGGGAAATCTTTCTGCGCTAAACGAACTTAACCTCGCTTCCAACCAACTGACGGGAAGTATTCCCCAGGAGATGGAAAAACTCGTAGGTCTTAGTGAATATTCTTCTGATTTTAGATGGAACGGGCTGTATACAGATTACGAATCCTTAAGAGGCTTTTTAAATAAAAAACAAAACGGTGGTAACTGGGAAAGTACCCAGACCATTGCGCCGGAAAAAATTGCGGCCCGAGTGATTTCAACCACTTCAATTGAGGTAAGCTGGGAACCCATTACTTATACCGGTGATGAAGGGGGGTACCGAATATTTTACAGTCTAACTCCGGGTGGCCCATATACCTTATTTAATACGACGAAAACGAAAACCGATTTCCGATTGGAAATTACGGGACTGATACCGTTCACTAAATACTATTTTGTAGTTCAAACCTGGACTGAACCTCACGAAACGAACCTGAACAAAGTGGACAGCGAATACAGCGCTGAGGTGTCGGAAGAAACACAGGAAGCATATAAAACCATTTCGGGTCGAGTGACGACTGATGAGACGAGCAATGGAATTGCGGGGGTTACACTGTTCTTCTCTCCATCCAATCAATTAGAGGTAACGGATATTAGCGGAAATTACAGTCATGTCGTCAATATGTATTGGTCGGGAACCGTGACGCCTTCAAAAACGGGCTATATTTTTGAACCTGAACAAGAAACATTTGAGAATGTAATCTCCGACAAATCGGGGATAAATTTTATAGCCAAGCTGATTCCCCTCTCACTCTCAGGCAAAGTGATATCCGGGGATGAAGGCATCGAAGGCGTTATCCTGACTTTTATTGCCGACAGCGGTGAAACGAAAACAGAGATAACAAACGCCGACGGTTCTTATTCTCATCAAGTCTACAACGGCTGGATCGGCAGGGCGACACCTTCGAAAGAAGATTTACTTTTTTATCCCCCCTTTATCGACTATGGCTGGCCCGGTGTAAGAGGATACAGGGACCACCAGGACTATCAATTAAGCATTTCATTAACCCTTCAAATAACCCGGAAACAGGACAACACATTGATCTTCAGGAAAGAATACGGAGAAATCGTATTAAATGTCGGACTAATTGGGGTCTCAACCGCCGCGATTCAAAAGTTCATCATCCTCAGGAAAGAACCCGGCAATTCCTTTCAACTCAATAAAGAGTTCGTGGTCCAGGGACAACAAAATAGCTTTCAATTCACTTATAGAGATGAATATCTCGAAAAAGGCAAAACGTATACCTATATCGCAAGGGCAATCGATGCGCAAGGTAAGATCATCGGCGAATCCGGAGAGAAAACTATATGATGCCGCGGATTCAAACAGGAACTTATGAAGAAGGGAAACCACAGATTACACAGATTACACAGATTTTTTTTCTTCGCGTTCCTTCGCCTCTGTGTCCTCTGTTTACTCTGTGGCTAATTAATTTTAAAAGAGGTGATTAAATGAAATGTATGATTTCAGGATTATTCATATTTCTATTAATGGTCATATGGACCACCGGATCGATTTACGGCGATATCCCCAGGAAGGAAAACAGCGCGCTTCTTACTCTCTTCAACGACACGGGCGGAAACAACTGGCGCAATAAAGACAACTGGAAAAATGCCCCGGGAACGGAACACACATGGCATGGAATCGCCTGCGATACCAAAAATACAACCATACTCAAACTGGAACTTCCCGATAATAATTTGCAAGGCAAAATCCCGGCCGACCTTGAAGCCCTTTCAAACCTTACAACCCTCGACCTCAGCAATAATCGCTTAACCAGTGCGATTCCTTCGTGGCTCCAACAACTCAAGAATCTCAAAAAACTGGATCTCAGCCATAATCAGTTTAAAGGCCCCATTCCCGCCTGGATCGGGGACCTTGAAAATCTTGAAGAGCTTATACTGGATAATAACTTGCTGGACTGCCCCATCCCCGCTGCACTGGGCAACCTTTCGAAACTAAAGGTCCTTCGGTTGGCCGGTAACGGGTTGACCGGAGACATCCCTCCCGCCCTGGCTAAACTCAGTCAGCTTACCAATAACAATTCCGATTTTAAATGGAATGGTCTTTATACAACCAATACCGTCCTGGCAAATTTCTTGAAACAAAAACAAAGCGGCAATGACTGGGAAAGCACCCAGACCATTGCACCCGGAGGACTCGCCGCGATTTCGCAAACCGATACCTCCATAACCTTAAGCTGGAAACCCATTGCTTACACGCAAGACAAAGGGGGCTGCCGGGTTTCTTACAGCACTACCCCGGGCGGGCCTTATAAGACAGCCGGCGTCACCGATGATAAAACAGTTGCGAAGATGGAAGTCAAAGGATTGGAAAAGAGTACCGCCTATTATTTTGTACTGCAATCCTGGACCGACCCGCACGGCGCGAATAAAAATAAAATAGAAAGCGGGTTTGGCAAAGAATTCCGCGCCGCTACCCGCGGCATCATCATTTCCGGGATGGTAACAAGGTACAGCGACGAGAAAAAAAGCCAGACCGAGGAGCTCCAGGGAGTACGAATGGAAGCCTCCAATAACGGCGGCACCGCTGAAACGGATAAAGAGGGTAAATATACCCTGAACGTCATGCCGGGATGGACCGGCACAGTAACTCCCTCTTTACAGGGTTTTGATTTTTCTCCCCGTGACCGGGTATACACACCGCTGAAAACAGACAGCGGCAGCCAGGATTTCACTGCCACTGCCGGTACGGTTATTTCAGGAAAAGTGATATATAAAGGAGAAGGCATTGGCGGGGTTGAAATGGCCTTCGTCGGCAAACAAGGGAAGACCTCCCTTACCGAAACCGGCGGCGATGGGAGTTATGAATATATTGTTCCTTATAATTGGTCGGGAACGGTCACACCCCAAAAAACCGGGCACGGGTTTAAGCCGGGACAAAAAATATACGGCGGCGTTACTTCCCGCCTGGAAGGCGAAGACTATACGGCGGAGTTCCCAGCGATTTCAGGCCGGGTGACGGGCCGGCGCGGCAAAACCGGTATCCCCGGCGTGAGGATGACTTTTTCCAATATCGAAACGGACAGGTTCACGTATTTAAAAGAAGATACGGTTACGGATGCAGAAGGCAATTACCTAAACCAAATCCCCGTCGCCTGGTCCGGCAGCGTGAAGGTCTCGAAAAATGGGTATATATTTTATCCTCCGTCCAGGGACAACCTGACCGAAGAGAATGCCAAATCGGCGATGAACTTTAAAGCCGAACGGGATTTTAAATTGTTTTTCCTGGTCTCCGGCAATTACTTGCTGCCGGCCGAGAGTCGTTTTGGCGATATTTACGGGAGCGGGCCTATTTACCCGGGTATCGCCGCGGGTTATAAGTTCAGCCGCAATATGTATATCTGGGGTGGATACGCCCTCTTTTCCAAAAATGGTAAGTCCACTGTACTTGAAAAACCGTCCAAATGGAAGCAGGCATATTGTTCCCTGGGGATCGGTTATTACAAGAATTTATCCATCCGTGTCGCCGGGAGGGTAAGTGTCGGGGCGATGTATGTACGTTTCAGCGAAGAGGCTTTCGGCGATAAAGTGACTGCCAATACCGTCGGGGGTTGTTTGGAAGCGGCCGGGATTTATAAGATCAACCGGCTCTTGTTTACGGAAATTTCATTGGGTTACCTGGTTGCTTCCGACACGGTCGAGGAAATATCCATAAAGCTCGGCGGTTTTAGGGCAGGATTCGGCCTGGGGGTGCGGTTATAAAAGCAACGGGGAAAAAACAAGTAAAAAGTAAAAATGAAAAATGAAAAAGTCAAAATGAAAAACGGGAAAAGAATCCTTTAACAACCTTGCCCGAAGAACTCCGTTTTCATTTTTCATTTTTAACCCGACTAAAATGCAGCCCATTGCAAAAAAGTCTTGACTATTTTGCAATGGGCTGCGAAAAAGTCACATCTCACCATTCACCACTGACCACTGCCCGTCAAAAGGGCTCCGGGACAGACCAATTGTGGCCTCAATTATCTTTATATGAATGGGGTCATCGACCTGGAAAAAGCGGACGACGGTAAATATTATCTTCGCTTTTCCTGTCCCTTTGTGCAAAAACGGATATTTAACTATTTTTCCCGTCGGTTCTTCAATTACCTGGGCCCCTTGATCCACCCCTTCGACGCCATGGAAGATGCCGTGGATGAACAAAATCTCTATATCCCCAATATCATTAAACGCTACCAGGCTTACTTAAGCAAAAACCAGGGCGTATTTTTCAAGGATGTGCCCCGCCGCAAAACCGATATGAGAATCTATGAAGCCATTTACCATTTTAATTTGTTCCGTTACCTATATGATCTTATGACGAAACGCGGCGTGGACGTGATACCGGAATTTCCCACCGGGAATGGAAAAATCGATTTGATATTGAAGTACCGTAACAACAAATATGCCCTGGAATTAAAAAGTTTCTCCGATATGTCCGATTTTCAGCAAGGCATTCAACAGGCGGCTGACTACGGTAGGCAGATCGATTTAAATGAAATCTCTTTGGTGGTATTCATTGAAGTGACGCCGGCAGAAGTGAAAAAACTGGAAAAAGTGGTGGAGAAAAACGGCGTCAATGTAACGGTTTTACCTATAGGAATTTTATAAACCACAAAATTTTTCCTGGAGCGAATTCCCGGTCATTTGGGGCCGGATCACGGACCGGGGCCGGTATTTTTCCATTTTGAAAGGCGCCGCCTGTTCCTTCAAATGCCTCATGGGAACTGTTCAGGCATTTACCCCGCTTTTCCCAGGTAAAGGGGTTGGTGGCCGGAAAAAATTACCATCAAGCGGGTCAGGGTGGATTTTTCCAGGACTTTTTGGAACTTTTTATCAAGACTGTATTGGTTCAATTGGGTTTCAGCTTCCTTTTTTAATTGATTTAGTTTTTTGCGGCTTACTTTTTTATCGGCGGGTACGTATTTGATCTCTATCAGATAGGCATGGGTCACTTCCGGGTAGCGAACGACAAAGGGTTCCATGAAAAGATCGGCATAACCCATGTTCAGTTCTTTTTCGCCGTGAACCAGGTAGAGGTCGCTGAGGCCCAGATAGACATTTAAAAAAGCCTGGAGGGACTTTTCGCCGGTGATAAAATCGCGCAGCGCCATGGTCTCGCCCATCAAATTTATAATATAAGTCAACAGGGGTTCCCATTCGCCGCGAAAGGCCATGCCTTCAATCAGCTCACTGTAGGTGCGCATATTCATGGAAAATGCCCCGGTTTCCCGGTAGGCTTCCAGGATATAATCGTAGTAGAGACGCTTTACCGATTCATTGGGAATCACCAGCCGCAGCTTGTTCAAATGAGACCCGTTAATGGTTAGCAATCCGAAGTAGAATAAGAGGGAATTAAAATTAGTGGTATCGGTGACTTCTTCTATTGGGAATCCTTTGACCACATCGGATAGAATTTCACCGGTTTCGAGAACCTGTTTTAACTTGCTAAAATTGCCATTGGTGGTGGGGAGTTGGGTTTTGTCCTTATCCACGACAACCAGGTGCCTGAGTTTCCCGTAATCGATGCGGACATTGCGGTCGATTAAATCATCCGGGATACCCTGTAGGGAGAGGTAATTTTTGATAAAGTACAGGACCATGTCGGTATTATACATGGATATCCCGTCATGTTTGGAAAACAAATAATTTCCATACCAAAAATCAATCAGTTCCAGGAGGTGGTGGTGGTTTGAGGGTACGAGTCCGGCAGCGGCATAATAATCCAGCAACTCCTCCACATCCTGCCGGGTAAAACCCAGCATCCGGTTAAATTCCGGGAGGAGGGAAATCTGTTCCCCGATATTAAAACCACTGGTGACGTCGTCCATGGTGATGGGGGAGACGCCGGTGATAAATAAGCGTTTAATCGGTGCATCGGTCCCGGTGGTACCGCCTTTTAAGACATTAAAAAACGATCTTAAAAAACCTTCGCCGCGGGTTATTTTTATATATGAGGCAGAACCGGCGGTGGTTAAAAGTGTGTTGGCGAAATTGTCGTACTCATCAATGATAACATAGAGATCATAGCCACTCCCTGCAACCAGGTACATAAGATTTGATAAAAGATCCGCGGGCGCCAGGCTTTTATCTTCTTCAATGGCCCGGCAGTAATAGGCCATTTTGGGATTTTTTGCCAGCAGGGAATCGTATTTACCCAAGAAATTCACAATGGCCCGGCGAATATAATCCGAAAAAGATATATCCAGTTTATCCACTGATGAATCCACCTGTGAAAAATTAAAGGACAGTACCAGGTACTGCCCTTGCTCCGGGGTGGGATGGGTATAAATCCATGTGCCGCTGAACAATTCCTCCAATTGGTCTTTATAATAAATATCGTAATAGGTTTCCAGCAGGGAGAGAAAAGAGGATTTACCAAAACGACGGGGGCGGATAAAGAATAAGTATCTACCGAATTCTTCGACTTTTTCGATATACTGTGTTTTATCCAGGTAATAATAATTGCCGCGGCGGACAAGCTTATAGTCTGTCAGCCCGTAAGGGATTTTTTTGATATCTTCCTGGCCAGTCATGGGATTCATTTAACCTCCGCCTCTATTATACACGAATCCGTATTTTTTTCAAATACCGTAAAGTACACCGGGGACAGGCGAAAAATCCCATTTTCTACCTAAATCATTTCCGCCAACGTGATGCTGTGATGGAAATAGGTGGTCTTTTTTAAGGATTCATCCGGTCCATAAAGGCTGATCAAGGCCTTCTCAATCGTATAACCGGGAGGGATGTCAAGTAACCGGCATTTGCGGTCCATTCCCGGGATGATTTCCCGCGTAATCGGTTTATCCCGGTACTTGATCTCACAAACGGTAATGACGCGGTCGGTCCGCTGATACAGCAGGTCTACCTGGAACTTTTGATCGTCTTTACATCAGCCGGTCGGTTATATAAGAAAATACTTGTTCCCAGTTTTTAAAATCAACATGGTCCAGTAATTGATCGCCGGTATGTTTTCGTAGGCTTACGGTAAAATGGCGGATCTGGTTTTGGGTAGTTTCCCCTTCTACTGCCTCAAAAGGGAAAAAATAGGGTTTTTCCCGGGCAAAGTGATTAACCAAACTGCTTTTCCCGATACGGCGCCGGCCATAAATCACTACCAATTCACTTTTCGTCGAGTGGTAAGCGTCCTCTAATAACTCCAACTCTTTCCGTCGGCCAACAAACATGATGTCACTCCTTAAAAAAAAATCCGCTAACAAAACTATTTTACAATTGTTAGCGGATTTTGTCAACCGAGGAAGTGCTAAATTTCCCGGCGCCGCTTGTTCCCCATACTTTCCATGAGGCATTTGAGGGAACAGGCAAAAAATCCATCTAAAACGTCAACCTATGTCAGTATTTTCACCGGGTAATTATCAAAAGCTTCATCATTGGTAATAATTCTAAGATCATCGGTTATGGCCTGGGATATAATTAACCTTTTTTTCACCCCCGATATACCAAATCAAGGCGTGAGTATTGATCAAGAAATTCATTTCATATATTCCTTGAAATCCGGCAAGCCACCAAGTCGCCAAGTTTTTTTTCTTTTTCTTCGCGCCCCTTCGCGTTCTTAGCGGCTATTTTCATGAACACCATTGAATTTTCCCCCCTAATGCTGTATAGTATTTCCCTTGGCTGTCGAAAATCGAATAATACTTGACAGTTAAATTGAAAAGTGCTATATTCTAACTTAAAAATAGCGCCCCTGGTAGTAAGCGCTTCAACCTGATAGTGAAGCGCCGAGCCCAGGGGCTTTGTGCTGTACGCTGTAATGGACACACAACATGGAAATAAAGGTAGCCGTTCTTGTTGATGGTGATTTTTTTCTGAAACGTTATAGAAGTCTGAGCAAGCATAAACCCGGCTTCAATCAATATGATCCGGTTCAAACAGCAAAAGATTTACAGGATATGATCCGATCTCACATAAAATACCAACCCGAACATGAAAAACAATATCTGTATCGGACTTTATTTTACGATTGTTTCCCCTTTACAAAGAAAGTTCATAACCCCGTCACCGGTAAAGCAGTGGATTATTCCAAATCAAAAGTCGCTGAATTTAGAATTGCTTTTCTTGAAGAATTGAAAAAACAGCGAAAAGTCGCTTTGAGACTGGGTGCGTTAAAAGATCATGCGGGATGGGTATTGCGGACCCAAAAGACAAAGGAACTTTTGAACAGGAAAATCACTGTAGATGATCTTAAAGACGATGACGTGTTTTATGATTTAAGTCAAAAAGGGGTTGATATGCGCATCGGTTTGGATAGTGAAATATTTGGAATTGCCATCACGCCGGACGGAAAACGGGTCGTATCCGGTTCAAAAGACACAACCCTGAAGGTGTGGGACCTGCAAACCGGTCGCTGTCTGGCCACATTTGAAGGCCATACCTCTGACGTTTACGGGGTGGCCGTCACCCCCGACGGTCGGCGGGCCGTATCGGCTTCAGCCGACTGTACCCTGCGTGTACCCTGCGGGTATGGGACCTGCCGGGCATGGATGCCTTTATCGAAGCCCCCCCCGGCGCCCGCTACACCAATGCCAAGGTGGTGTTGGTGGGCGAAACCGGCGCGGGTAAAACCGACCTGGCCATCCGGTTGGCCGAAGGGCGCTGGGAAATCACCGAATCCACCCACGGCATGGAGGTCCGGCCCCTGATCCTGCCTCAACCGGAAAACACGTCACAGGGCTCAAACGCTGGTATCTTCCGCGAAGTGTGGCTCTGGGACTTTGCCGGTCAACCGGATTATCGCCTTATCCACCAACTCTACATGGATGAGACCGCACTGGCCCTGATGGTAATGGACCCACAAAAAGACGACCCCTTCGAAAACCTGGGCCACTGGGAAAAGGCATTATCCTCGGCAGTCAAACGACCCTTTACCAAAGTACTGGTGGCGGGCCGCTGCGACCGCGGCGGCATGACGGTTAGCAGCCAAAAAATCCAAGAATACTGCAAGGAACGCGGCTACAAAGATTATATCGACACCTCGGCCAAAACCGGCGACGGCTGCGAAAAATTGAAAAACCTTATTTCCCAACATATCCCCTGGGACCACCTCCCCTGGACCACCACCACGCACCTTTTTAAAACTTTAAAAGACGCCATCATCGCCATCAAAAACGACGGCGCCGTGCTGGTTAGAATGCCGGGCCTGTGCCGTCAGTTGAAAAAAGAACTGCCGGAAGACCCTTTCACCGAGGCCGAAATGAGAACCACCGTAGGCCTGCTGGCGGGCCAGGGATTACTCCAAATATTGGCTTTCGGTGATTTCGTTCTGCTGCAGCCGGAATATATTAACAACTACGCCTCGGTCGTCGTACGCTGCGCCCGCGAAAGCACCGACGAAATGGGCAACGTTCCCAAATCCCACGTACTGGAAGGCGACCTGGATTACAAAGACATGAAACGGCTGGAAGCCGCGGATGAAAAAATCCTACTGCGGGCCATGCTGCAAACCTTCATGGACCACTCCCTTTGCCTGGAAGAAGAAACAAGCGAAGGGACGCAGTTAGTGTTTCCTTCCTATTTCAAGCGCGACCGCCCCGAATTGCCCACCCATCCGGCGATACTCACTACTTACCGGTTTAGCGGTCCCATCGATGAAATCTACGCCACCCTGGTGGTACGACTCTACTATACCAATGATTTCCACAAAGACCAACTATGGAAAAACGCCGCGGATTTCAAGACCCACGGCAACAAACAGGCCGGGTTCATGCTGACCAAAACCGCCGACGATACGGCGGAACTGGCGGTCTATTTCGAACCCGGGGTCCCGGAAGACACCCAGGTCTCGTTTATCAAGTACATCCACGAGCACCTGTTAAAGCGTTCCGAAACCGAGGAACGGCAGCGGTATTACGTCTGCCCCCACTGCCAAACGCCGGTAGAGAACCGCAAAGCCCTGGAAATGCGCCTGGAGAAGAAATTTAAAGATATCTTCTGCGCTTTCTGCGGGAAACTGGTTCCACTCATGGATTCCATCGAGCAGAAGTTCGCCTCGCCGGAGTTCCTGGCGTTAGTGCGGGCCATGGACGAAGAAGCCAAACGCAAGCTGGGCAACGAGAGCCTGGAACTGATCCTGGAAGGTCAGGCCAAAGCCATTACCGGTGAAGCCGGTCATATTTACCGCGAACTCACCTCCCACGATCACGGCATCGATGCGGAAATCGAATTTAACAACGACAGAGGCGAAGCCAGCGGCCAAAAAGTCTACCTGCAATTGAAATCAGGTGATTCTTATCTATACAAACGGAAAGGAGACAATAAAGAGATTTTCACGATCAAGAAACCCCGGCATGCGACATACTGGCAAGCGCACGCTTACCCGGTGATGTTGGTGATTCGGAATTCCGAAGGCGAGATTCGCTGGATGAATATCACGGATTATCTAAAAAGACGCGGACCCAATACAAAACAAATCGAATTCGACGGCGAACCTTTTAACGCCCAATGCCTCCGGCGGCCAGCACACTGCGTGTGCAAGCGATTGTAGAACCATCCCAGTAGGTTGAGATTGGACACTCCTTCCGGCTCCGTACCTTAGACTCCCCGCGCCGCGGGGCCGGGACCTCCCAAAACTTTTGTTTATTTTGATTATTACAAACTCTTTACTATCGCCCCATTACTGATCGCCATCATATCATCGATGATGGTCGCATAACCCACTTTCTTGCCAATCCGGTTCTCCCTCTCTTTTATCTTTTCTTTATGATAATCCATGATCTCTCTATCAAACGGCAATTCCCCAAAATCAAAAAACCGCGCCGCCCCCTCACTGTCCTTGACGCCCATTACTTTTCCCTTCACCAACTGCGTCGTCGCATAAGGCTGATCAAGAACCCCGGTTTCAATGGCCCGCTTAGTCCCCACCACAAAATCTCCCTCCCCTATCTCGATAACCCTGTCCAATATAGCCCGAACCTCTTTCTCCATCATATAAGATTCTGCTTTAACAGCCTCATTATCCAATATATTCAACCCCTGCGCCTGCAACATACCGGCAAACATCCGGGCACACCTGAAACTCACCGCCGTACCCTCTTTGGTAGGAATATGATGCGCCTCATCGATGGTCCGCGACCCAATCACCTGCACATGACCTAACAAACCGATCATCGTATAATACCCAATCAACGCAAATACCCGCTCATGCTCTACCGGGAACCTCCCGGTAGGACTCACACTGTAAGTGGTGGTCTCTACATCGCCGTAACCAAACCTCGCCAGGTACTCCTGCGCAAGCTTTTTAAAGGTCAAAATATAGGCAATATCCTGCACAATATTCCCCTGCAGCCAATTGTTCAATTGAATGTGCTTCACCCCCTGCTCCGCTGCAATCAAAACCTCGATAATCTCCGGCGCAATCATGAGCGAAGGCGGACTCACCGAAGGCATGGCCCCACTAACACAATATAATATGGGGACGCCCTTTTCCTCATAATAACCCATCAAACGATGTGTATATTGAAAATTATGAATAACCGACTCCACCGACACATTCTTGGTATAGTTCCAAAAAGAAATCAGCGGACCGCCGGAATAGCCCGTATGACCACCGGCCAACCCGATCTCATGGGTTAACCGGACATCCGGCGTGGGACCAAACAAAAGCACGGGCAAATCAAGCGCTTCCATAACCTGACGGTTGCCCTTTACCCCGTGAACTGCCACGGGAAACCCGTTCAACACTGCCTTGCGACTTTCAAAAGCTTTTTTCAAACCTTGCTCTGCCGCCTCGAAACGACAATTCCGGGTCAAACTATCGATATAAGTCGTTAAGAGATCTACCTTTCCTTCATTTTGCAAATAAAGCAAGAGTTCCTTGTGGGCGTCGATGGTATCCGAACCCGAGGAAGGACAAAAATAAGAGATACCTTTTTCCCTGGCTTCCAGTACTTTCAGCGCCGCATTTTTAGAGCGCGGCATTTTTTTCTGATATTCCACCGCTTCCGCCAGGTCCACTTCATTACCCGTGGGCCACATTGCCAGGACCGATTTCCGCTCTCGCAAAAAATAATCCTCCGGCCATTTCTTATTAACGACTTCCATTGGCACTCCTTAAATTTGCCACCAAGGCGCCAAGTTTTTTTTCTTTTTCTTCGCGGTCCTTCGCGTTCTTCGCGGCTATTTTTTTATCAGGCCCAGATCTTTTTCCAGGTCGGAAATCACAGGCTCGGGTAAGACAAAAGGTTTGTAGACGCGATCGAAACCCAGGTCCTTAAAAGACTTTTCGATATTATCCCAATCTTCCGCATGAATCACCAGTTGACCGCCGATGTAGAGCAGGATATTATCCAGACCGGCCTCGATGCATTTATCCTTAAACCCTTCCACCAGCAATTGCGCATGCCCGGCTAAAGAAGAAATCATAATCGCATCGGCGTTGGTTTCAATGGCGGCATTGATAAAATCTTCCTGCGAATTATGAACGCCCAGGGAATGAACGGTGAAACCGGCGCTTCGCAGCGCATGCTCAAGGATACGAATACCCGTAACATGGACATCTTCGCCGATAACGCCGGTAACCAGGATACCTTTCGGTTTCACGGGATTCATATCAGCCATGGCCATCACTTCTCGTTAAATCTCATAAAGCTGGGTGAACATTGCCTGGTCGCCGGTAAAGAAATCAAGAGTTTTTATCTGGGGGTTTTTATCCCCATTCATAGCCAAACGGTAGTAGCAGATGCCATCCAGGTCGCATAATTGTTTATCGTTCGTACGGTCGAATTTTTTTATTTGCAGCAAAGACGTCACTTTCATCGTTTCCAGGTCGATCATAATTTCCTTTGGGATCAAGTTTTCCCATATTTTCCGATGCCCCTCGATGAGAAAGTTCTGCCAATGCTTACGATTTTTAAATTGCAGGGGATAGTCGCGACCTTTCAGCTTCATGTAAGCCGTAACAAGGATATCGGGGGTCCAATACCTGTCCATTTTGGGCATGGTATCCGTATCCTGGGCGTATGCACTGTAATCTTTAAAATAATCTACCATAAACGATTTAATTTCTTCGTATTTGTTTTTCATGAACGATAACTCCATTTGTATCAAAATATTATAATATTGTAATTATTATATAACATCGTAACGTAAAAGCCCTTAAAAGCCACCGGCAACATTGACGATTTCGCCCGTGATATTCTGGGAAGCCTTGGAAGCCAGGAACATAACCAGTTCGGCCACATCCTCTTCCCGTGTCAGGCGGTGGGTGTCGGTGCCTTCCGTTAGTTTCTGAAGCATTTCTTCCGGTGAAATGCCGGATTCCCTGGCCATTCCCGGCAGCCGGGACTTGAGAATCCTTTCGGTCATTACCAGGCCCGGGGCAATGGCATTGACGGTAATTCCATAAGAGGCCACTTCCCGCGATAATGTCTTGGTAAGGGCATTAACCGCCGCTTTACTCATATTGTAAGTGGCGGAATTGGGGGGAGTAACCCGGGGGGCAACGGAAGAAATATTGATGATCCGCCCGTACTTGTTTTCGATCATTTTCGGCAGTACCAGTTTCGATAAATGAAAGATACTGGTAAGATTCACCTTTAACACATCTTCCACTTCCTGCATAGGGGTATCCGCCACCGGCCCCATGAACCCGGAAATCCCGGCGTTATTCACCAGGATATCCACGGTTTCATATTTAGTCAACACCTGGCTCATAGACCTTTCGATTTCTTCTCCGCTAATTAAATCGGTCCGATAAAATTCGGCCTTGCCGCCATCATCGGTGATTTCCGCCACAGCTTTGTTTCCTCTTTCTACGTTTCGTCCGAAGATAATAACCGTCGCGGCTGCTTTCGACAGGCGAGAACTGATGGTCCTACCGATTCCACTGGCCCCGCCGGTCACAATTGCTATTTTGCCTTCCATCGGTTTACTTTCCATTGTTCATTTCCTCTAGTTCACTCTTCTTCATTTCCTCTGGCCCTCTTCTCCTATTTCTACGCATTCAAAAAGAATCTCTTCCTGCCCGATTATTTTAAAGAAGAAAATTCTTGAATGCGCGCCCTGGCGGATATCGCCCAGGACCTGGCAGTGATCGCCTTCCTTCATCTTTTTATATACTCCCTCGATATCCTTTACCGTTAACCCCAGGTGATGCAAACCGGGTTTATCATTCGCGATAGGGCTGGTTTCAGCAGTGACTTCCAGGAGTTCGATGCGAGTTTCGCGGTTTCCTAAAAAAGCGATGCGCATCCCCACTTCATCGTACTGCCCAATACCGGTGCAGGGCAATCCCAGCTCTTCAAAAACACGGCGCACCGACGAAAGGTCGGTTACTTTTACAGCGATATGGTCTAACTGTTCAATCATGGCATCGCAAACTCATAACCGGTTATTTTTAATCAATTGGGGAGAAACGCGGTGAAACAGCGCGATATGGTTTTCTCCCACGCCCGAAGACGCGATAATTACTTTATCTCCTTCTTTTATAAGGCCTTGCTCGACGGCTTCCAGGTGGTTCGTAGGGGCTGAAGCCACCGCCATATTGCCGTACTTTTCAAAAGATTCGTAGAATTTTTCAAGGGGTACGCCCACGGCTTCACGCCAGGCATTGGCGGCCCAGGGCACCGGCTGATGGCAGACGAAGAAATCGATATCGGCTGCGCCATACTCGGTTTTGGCTAGGGCTTTACGCACGACCTCCGCCATATCATGCGCGGCATTGTGGGCAATTTCTTTGCATAATTCCTGGTTGTAAAAGGTAACGAATTCCTGCTCATAGGTTGGCCCCTGCTGGGTGGTCGCCAATATTTCAGGCTTTCTCTTTTGGAAAATAATCGCTTTATGTCGCTCGCCCATGCTTGAGGAATAAGAAGATATATAGCCGCAATCCTCTTCCACCTCACCGACAACCGCGGCGGCGGCGCCATCCCCGATATATACCCCGAAATAAGAGCTTTTATCATTTATAATAGAATCCAATGAACTGCCCACGATCAGTACTTTCTTTTTGACTCCCATGCGGACATAGGTCATGGCAATCTCTAACATGGTCACAAAGGAAGAGCAGCAGGTATCGACATTGTAAGCGCCGGCGTTTTTCAGTCCTAATTTGTGCTGCACCAGCGACCCATTCAAAGGAACATGAAGATCCGGGACCAACGAACTGCAAAGCACCAGGTCGATTTCATCCTTGTTCACCCCGCCGCTAAAGATGGCCAGGGCGCAGGCCAGGGTTTCCGCATCGGACGACAGCATGGGATGCGGACGAAGCGATTTCCTCAGCGACACCGGGTCCATGGGGACCCGTCTTCTTTCTTTGGCGCCTTGAAACGGGTTGTCCCGTTTTTTGGGAGGTATTCTTTCCAGCCAGGCGTCGAACCAGGGTTGACTTTCCCAACCTTCGTAATTGGTTTCTATTCTCCCGGGCAACTGGCCTTTTTCTTCGATTTCATTGATATATTCAGGGTATAACAGGGTCTCTTTCTTTAAAAACTCCACCAATTGTTTTCGTTTATTTCTCGGGACCTCTTTGGCCGGTAGATAGCCACCCATACTGATAATTCCGGCAGATTTAAGCGTTGTCATTTATGCCTCCTAAAATGAAGATAAAGAATCCTATTGAAACACATATTTCACCGATATCCTCACCTCCGTCGCAGGGATCCAGGTCAGATAAAGCCATCGGTTCCAATCGGCTGGTGCTCCATTTTTACATTGTCCGAAACCTCATCGATTGCTTTAGCAAAAGCATCAGCCAGGCCATCCAGGTTATCCATGGCCCGGTTTACGTCGGCGTCATTATCCATAAAAAACGTTTTTGCGATCACACATGGGGCGGTTGAATAACGTAAAAGTAATCCGCATTCATCCTCGGATGTTTTTGGTATGACACCCCTGTTAGGCAAACCGAGGTATTCCACCAGGTATTTCATTAAAATTTCAGCGATTCTTTTACCGGCCTGGGATTTATGATAATAGAGTACTTCGACGCCGGAAGTTTTCCCATCGCCTGCATTACAGTGAAGGCTGATAATAAAATCAGGGTCCAACTCATTAATATCGTCCGGTAGTTCGGCATGGAATCTCCGGTTAACCCTACAAATGACGGTATGCTTAACTTTTTTTTCAAACAGGCCGTAGAGCTGATTATTGAATTGGAATTCGCTCAAATTCCTGTTTTTATTGATAATCCCCGGGGATTCCTTGTCATGACCGATAACCAATGCGCATCGTTTTTGCCGCACCTCATCTTTTAAAAACACCCTCTTTAAGAAATCCGAAAGTACGGGACCGGCTTCTTCCACCACTTTTGCCGAATAGATCCATTTCCCGCTGTCACGACCGCTCACTTCGATGATTTTTCCTTCAAATTCCGCCAGATCGATCACTCCACTTTCGTTGGCGTGGGGTTCTTCGATCCACGTGGTGGTGAGTTTTACAGTGGCGCCTTCGAGATGCTGGGGGGCAAAGACATAAAACTCGCCGTTTCGCACCATGCCGAAGAATTGCTCGTTACCACTCATCTGTTCCTCCAAACGCTGCTGCGTTAATTCGTTTATTCGCTCTTCACTGATGTTTCTCATTGACCGCGAGGACATAAGAGTTAATGAGATGGATTGCCAAAGTGGCAGTATCCATTTTATTATACAATAAACCCTCGCATTTTTCAAGTTCAAGCCCCGATTAAAAAAAAATAACACGGTTCACTAAACTAACCCTCTTTTGCCCACGTGCGCGATGCGTATTAAATATGTAATCGGCAAAATCACCATCAACACCGCTGCCGATAGGTTGAACAATAACAGGACCACCCGCCGAAATGCGGGCCAAGAACGGGACAGGTCAGCCGCAACCGCCGGCAATGACTTTTTTCTTCTGGATTTTGATTTTCTTAGTATAAACTGCAGCCAATTCTTTCAGGCCTTCTTCGCCGGGATTGGCCGCCTTCGGGGTAGCACCCACCGCCCGGGTGAATATATAATTCAATTGTTCATCTCCGCCGACTCCGGGCGCTTCTGGGTCCACGGGCCGCGCAATCGCGGCGTTAAGCGGAAAAAACTTCAACCACTGGTTCACACCACCGCTTAAGATATAAAGATTCAACACACCCTGCGCCCTTAATAATTTGTATGCACGCGTTGCGTCCGTCTCATTGTTGGACATCACTACTACCACGGTATTGGCCGGGGCCTGCGCCAATTCTTTGATCAAGGGGTCTTTATGAATATCGGCAAAGGTGATATTCCGTGCATTCTCCAGGTGAAAAAGATTGTAATCGGTCTCGCTGCGAATATCCAGCAGCATCGAATATAACATGGGATCATTCATGGTTTCCAATAACTCCCCGGGGTGAATATACACCTCGCGGTTTTCCAGTTTCTTCTCTTCGGCATCTTTTATCCAGTTCCATTTCTCTTCCACGGTGGGCTGCCCGGAAACCAGGACAAACAACGCCGCAAACATCAACGCGGCGGAAGCAATGATTTTCCCGGTAGAGGTCGGCCGCTTGCGGATGTCTTTCCAGGGAATCTTTTCACCGAAAAATTTCTCGGCCAGCTCCGCCCCATAAAACATGGTCAACGCCATCAGCACCACCAACACCACCACGACGCCGGCGCTGATCCCGAATAATTCGGGCAAAATAAACCGCCCCATATAGGTGGAGTTATAGAATACCTGGGAAATGGAGAGCGTTTCACCGAAAATAAACGCCCCAAACGCCACGCCGCCTACAAAAAAGAACCCATCGACTTTGAAGGTCGCTAAGGCCACGATGGATGTTCCCGGGCAGAACCCGCCGATGATGAAACCGAAACCCATAATTATGCCGCCGATGATCCCGGGCACAAGGTAGGTGGGGTTCACATAGACCCGGTTAAAATCCAGTAATCCCAGGGAAGAAAATGCAAAAATCAATACCATGGCGACGATGATGGCGGTAAACATGACTTTTAATACGGTCATGTCTTTGAAATAAAACTGGGCCGATAATACCCGGGAATCGCCGAATCCGGACATTTCCAGCACGGCGCCAAAACCTACGCCTATTAAAAGATAGACGAGGTATCCTAACAACTTTCCTGAAACAGCAATAATATCATAAGGTGCCATTGTTTACTCCTTTTGTCTCCGACGGCCAGGGGGCTCTTTTCGAGAAAACCGCCCCCTGGACCCCGGCAAAAGCTTTTGTTAACTCTGTGTCGCGGGGTTCCATAATTTTCTCACAAAATACGCCAGCGCATACCCGCCGATGAAAACACAAAACATAAACGCCCAACTGCCGACAGACAACACCGCGCCCCCGCTGAGCGCCTGGCCGGAAGTACACCCCCTGGCCAACCGCGCCCCATAGCCCATTAGGCCGCCGCCCAAAAAAGCCATGATCCAACGGGTTTTCACGCCGATGCGGGGACCTTTGCGCGTCTCTACTTTCAACCGCCGGTGAATCGCCCCGGAAAGCATGCCCCCCAGGAAAGTCCCCAACAACATCAGCACCGCCCCCGAGTCCAGGGGATTCAGTTTTCCCCCGGCCAACTCGGCAAAAGAACCGACCCGGTCCACATGCTGACTGGCTAAGACGTCTACAACAGCCACCTGGACGCGATTAATGGCGCCGGAAGCGCCCAGCCCGCCGCTGGTTAAAAAGAAGGCCAGGAACAAGACAATCCCCAACAGGGTCCCGCCCAGGTAAGGATTGATATACTTAATGGTTTGGTTTTGTTCGCTCATTATTTTCCTCCACTACCTCATCATACCCGGTTATCATGGCCCGAACATTGGAAAAAAGCGTATGTCCCGTGGTGGTGAGATAGATATGAACCGCCAGGAAAGACAGGAACAGCCATGACCCCAGGTGATGAACCGGGGCCAGGTTCGTTTGACCCGCCCCCCACATCAATAGTCCCGTAATGACCTGGAAAGGCAAAAGGATATTCAATAAACCGATGTAAATCACTTGCTGGAGCGGGTTTAATTTTCGCTCCACGGATTTAGGGATGGGATGCGGGGCGCCTTTGAATATGCCGTTAACATAATAAAAAGCCTGGGCCGCCGCCTCTTTGACAAAATACCGGTTAAACCCGAAAAACTGCCGGATTTCCCCGGTGGTAAGGTGATAAAAAAGCGCCAGGAAAGCATTTATCACCAATATAGCCGCCAGGGTATTATGAATGGCCACGGCGTATTCCAGGCCGAAGAAAGCGAAACTCCCGGTATAATGAATCTCCAACCCGGTCAGGGCCAGGAGGATAATACCCGCGGCCATGGTCCAATGCCAGAGACGCTCATAAAACCGGTACATATACACCTGTTTGGCGGCGGGTCGCTGGGGGGCATGTTTCAACGATGACAGGTAACGAAAAATACCATGCACGATAATGCCCAGTAAGGCCAGGAGAAATATCCAAAATCCCAAACGGTCCAGCCAGGGGGTTCGATTATGTCCAAACACATAATAACCGGCCAATGAAGCGGAAGAGGAAGAGGAAGCGTTTCGCTTTAAAATCACCTGACCCCGGCTGTCCATGGCGATATTCCCTTCGATGATGGGTAAGAGGTCCCGGGAGAACCCCGGGGTGACGCCGATGGGCCCGGCGATGGACAGCGTCGCCTCCTGGCCGAATTTGCCCACGCCCACTGGGGCATGGCAGCCGGAACAATCCCGCTTCATGTGCATAAATTCCATTACGCCGTGATTGATTTTATATGCCTGGATTTCACCCACAATCGCCGGTTCGGCAACGCCCAGGGCCTTTAATTTTCCTCGAATCAATTGGACCTTTTCCTGGGAATCCAACACCAGTTCAGCCGCATCCACCACCCGGTTTTTATTTGCATCAAACGCTTTTACAATATCTTCCGCGAATCCGTCAGGGGAATCGCCCCGGTATGTTTTTTGTACAAGGGAATCCGGCGCCGGTTCCCCGGTGGTCCCGGACTTCCAGTACCAATAAGTGACCAGGTTAAAGGGGGATATCTTGTATTGTGGGAGTGGGGGTTTTTCATTGGAATTTGTACTTAACGTTCGCGGTTGGTAAAGATGGGGAAAGAGAAAAGGTCGAAACCCCACAAAATACCGGGTACTGATCGAAGGGCCGTGGCTTTTGGATTCATCGACGCCGCGGTATTCGATCCTGGGCGACCCGTCGACTTTGACCACGGTTCGGTCTATTGCCTGGAGCGCGGGCCCGTAAATCTCCGGTACATGACAGGACTCGCAACTTAAAACTTCCATGTGCCTCTTTTTGTAAGGAAGATTCTTATGGACTTTCAAAGGATTATGACAGGAGGTACAGGAAGTAAATTTAAGATTATGATCCGGGCGTTTTAAAATTTCGCCCGGGGACTTGACCTTGCGGGGATCGATCAAAAGATGATCCAACGAAGGGGGGATGTTGCCATAGAAACGGGGATCATTCCCGATAAAATGGCAGGAAATGCAATTCATCTGCCTGCGGGAATGCACATCCCAGGGGAAATGCAGTTCCTTTTTATTTTTAAGATTCAGCGCGGAATTGGCTAAGTTTTGGCCGCCCAGGATCACACCGGTATGTTGGGTAATATCATAATACTTCTTTCCTTCTTTATATACCAGGTTTTCCTCGTAGTCGCCGGGGATAAAGAGCGGGTCCGCGCCGGACTGGACCAGGCCGTGACATTGGGCGCAGTTTTCATCGGCCGGCAATTGGATGCGCAAATGGACCGCGCTGTAGTCCTCCCCTACCCGGCCCTCCTTAAAATGACAGACCGTGCAATCCGCTTTAACCAGGGGAGTGATATGATTATTATGTTTGTTAATATACTGGAAATCATGACATTGGCCGCAGGTACGTTCCATGGAGATAATCCCGGTTTTATCTTTTATAACCTTACCCTCTTTATCCAGGAGGGAAATTTGAGGATGCATCACCTGGCTTAATCCCGGGATAGTGGGTTCCCCGGCGCCGGTATTTGGGGCGGCCGGTTTGTCCGATCCCATAACCAGGCCCGCGATAGCGATCAGGATCAGGATAAAGATAACCGCTGTTGAGATGTGACATGTTTTCATAGTTTACCCCCCGTCGCCGGCCTGGCGCCGACTTTTTCAGGGTCGCCATCATAGCCCAGGGCTTTCCAATCCAGGCGTGAATTTTCCCCGTGGCAATCGAAGCATTGCAGCGCCTGTTGGGTAGGGGAAACCATATGAGACAGCGGCCACTGCATATAAGTCTCGGCGAATCCATACTGACCGCTGTAGGGGATATGGGAAATTTCCGCCCCCAGCCGCAGCGCCTGACCCCAGTCGAATTTGGACCAGAACCCGCCTTCACCGGCGGTTACCGGCGGCAGCAGGTAATTATATACTTTATCATAGGGTTGTTTGGCCTGGTGAATTCGAAAAGGCCATATCCTGGCATTTTTATCCGTAATGTCGCCCATGGGTTTATTTAAGAACGTGGCTTCTCCCGGTTTAATCTTATCGCCCAGGATATAGCGGTAGGATTTGAGGTTGAACCAGGCATATTCGGGAACCACGTTCGTATCGTAAATAAATTCCCCTTTGATTTTCAAATAATGATGAAGGTCTTCCTTTCTTGATGGGTCCCCGGCTTTGGACCAATCCCAATCCATTTTGGTGGGGGCTTTGCGGGCGTACGTCGGGATATGGCAGGTCTGGCAGGCAAGACCGGACAGGTGGGTATCGATGCGGCGGTCCTTGTGGGTAGTTTCTTCATGACAATCCGTGCAATTAATGCCGTTCTCATGGTTTACGCTTACCGAATAAGCTTTCCCTTTGATATCGTGTTGTTGGGTTTTATGGCAATCGATGCACAGCAAATGATGTTTCCCCATGTGGACATCGATATCTTCGGTGGGGTTGACCAGGGTATTGTCCAGGTCGCCGTGTTTTACACCCATGCCCCCGCCGCCGTAGATGTGACATATACCGCAGTTGTCTCGCCTGGGATAGCCCACGCTCCCGGCCACTGCCATCAGGTCCACGCCTTTTTTGGGAAGCCCTTTGTCGCCTTTGACATAGGTCCCGGACCAGTCATGGCAGATTAAACAGTCTACATTCCGGGGGTTGGTGAAATCAAACGTATCGTCTCCCCAACCGTAACCGGCATGGCAGGCGGTGCAATTGGCCCAATTCCCCCTAATACCGATGCAGAAGTTATTCAGCAAGTTTTTCTTGCCGATTTTCATCGGTTCGGCATGGCCGTAGACATAGACCGGGTCGCCTTCCCATTTCCAGTGGGCGGTTTTCATCAAATCCGCCGCCGCCTGGGGGTGGCATTCCAGGCACGCCGTTGTCACTTCTTGCGGCGAATTAAACGCCCGTTTAAAAAACGGCGCATGATCCAGGTGTGCACGAATTTTAATAATACCGGCCCAGGGGTCTTTGACCGTCCTGGCCGTGGACCTGGGTAAAAAAAGCCATAAGGGAACGGCAAATATAACTGCCGTTAACCCCGCGCCCATTAACCAATGCTGTCTCACTTTTCCCATTTGTTTCTCCTGACTATGGACTATAGCTTATCCGGCATGAGGTTACTGTCGATCATCATCCGGTTCCGCCGGGAAGCGATGGAGTGAACCACTGCTCTCATTTTCTTCATTACTTCAAGGAGCTGCGGCTCCACGAGATAATAATAAATGAAATTCCCTTTTTTCTCTCTACCCACCACGCCGACGCGGTGGAGCGCCGTCAGGTGGTTGGAGAGGTTGCTCATGGAAATATTCAATTGGCCCTGGATTTCCGTCACATTCAATTTTTGATCGCCGATGATATCGATGATCTTCAATCGAATGGGATTGACAATGGTTTTGCAGATTAACGCATATTCCTGGTAAAAGGTATCTTCAAACATGGGACGATTATAAAACAGGAAAAGATAAAAGTCAACTATTTCATGAATTAATGAAATACTTTATTACTTGATGCACCACCGTCAGAATTTTTTGCTTCGGGATCGGGGCCCCCTGTTAAGTGCGATAGAATGATGAGTGATGAGTGATGAATGATGAATGATGAAAAAACCATGCATGTAATTCGTGAGCAGTTTTTTTGTCCGTGTCTGTCCGTGTCTGTCCGTGGCTCGTTTTTCATTCGTGGGCCTGTTTTTCCCTCAAACCCCTTTCCAAAAACTCAAAAATGTATTATTATATGAACTCATAATAAAAAACCAAGGAGGCCCTCATGAAGTTAGAACAATTTATTCGCGACGTACCGGATTTTCCTCAAAAGGGAATCATGTTCAAAGACATTACCACCCTGCTAAAGGACAAAAATGCCTTTAAATACGCAGTAGACCTGATGATCGAAAAGTATAAAGACCAACAAATCGCTAAAATCGTGGGCATCGAGTCCCGCGGTTTCATCTTCGGCGGCGTGGTCGCCTACCACCTGGGCTGCGGCTTTGTTCCCGCCAGGAAACCCAGCAAACTGCCGGCCGAAACCATCAAAGAAGACTATGCCCTGGAATACGGGACCAATACCCTGGAAATGCACGTGGACGCCATCCAACCGGGCGAAAATACGGTCATCATCGACGACCTGTTGGCTACCGGCGGCACCGCCCTGGCCGTGGCTAAACTGGTGGAACGCCTCAAAGGCAAAGTCATCGGCATCGATTTCCTCATCGAATTGGAATTCCTCCACGGCAGAGATAAACTGAAAGACTACAATATCAACAGCTATTTGAAATTCTAAGTAGGATAATAAGAAGGTGAGAAGGTGAGAAGGTGAAAAGAAAGAAGGTAAGAAGGTAAGAAGGTGAGAAGGTGAGAAGGTATAAAAAAATGGTCTTAAAACCCCTCTTACCTTCTTACCTTCTTACCTTCTTACCTTCTCTCCTCTCTCTCCTCTTTTTCCTCTTACCTTCTCTTCTCATTTCACAGTCTACGGGACAATTCTTGCTGATGCAGCCCATCGAAGATGCCATCCGCTCCGCCGACTTTTCCCAATTTAAAGAAATATCGGCAAAAAAGATTTCCGTTAACCTGGAAGCGCCCTTTGATCTAAGGGGCTATGTGCTCATCGAAAAATTTATCGAGGATTTTTCAGAAGAATACTCCCCATACAAAGCGGAAAGAATCGAATGGTCTTCCAAACAAATCGATGAAAATTACGCGGTCCAATCCCTGAACGTGGTCTTAAAAAACAAACGGTCCCGGCAAGAGATTTATTATAAATTCATTTTTTTTATGAAAAAAAATATACAATGGGAAATCTATTATCTAAGAGGCCTGGGTTTTTAAAATTTGCGCTCCCCGGCGTGCTTATCCTGGCGACAGGGATTCTATACCTCTTGTTTTTTAAACCGCCGCCCCTGGATAACGCCGCAGTCGAAAGAACGGTCCTGGCCAATTTGCAATCCATCGAAACCACCCTGGCCCAAAAGGTTGAGGATTATAAGCAGAGGGCCGGCTTTATTTTTAATAAATACCAATCAAAACAGCTCCCGCACGCGGAACTGGGACCGAAAGAAGCGTTAATCATCGCCCCCGGCGGCGTCATTACTGATTACTTCGGTGAAATCTATTACTTTAAATTCAAAGATATGGGCGTGAACCAATGGCTGTTCAATGAAAGGAAAAACGCCCTTTTCTTTATGCAAAAAATGGCGGACCATGTCTTTTACGTTAGGTATTTCTGCAACCTGGAAAGCAATTTTATCCTGGACCGGGTGAAATATGACGCCGCCGTCAAGGAAATCACCTTTTTTAAAGAAGAAGAAAACGCCAACAACAAAACAAACGCCTATCAATACGACGAAGCCAGGGGCATGTTTTTCTATTCCCACCTGCTGAAAGGGTCCAATAACCGGTTGGCCCTCTATTTGAAATTTTCCAAAAAAGATATCGAAAACTATTATAGAAAAAGAGAAACCCTGTTTTTCTACGCCGTTCTCCTGGGTTTCCTGTTAACGTTAATGCTTGCGGCGGGCAGGAAAAAACCGGTCCTCGGCAAAGTCCTGTGGCTCGCCCTGCTGTCGATACTGTTTGTTATGCTTTCCCGCACGGGGGGAAGCGACCTTTACTTAACCGTGGGAAATATTCCGACTTTCCATTCCCTGGCCCGGGTTTTGCTTATCCTGGCGGCCTGCGCATCGCTGTGCTACTGGGACAGGCATAAAATGAAATTGAAATGGCCGGGCGCCGCTTTCCTGCTCTTCAATCTGGCCTTGCTGGCCATGCTGAAAACAAGCGACGCCATTTTGAAAGCAGTCGATTTCAATCACGCGGAATTCGATAGCCACTACCTCACCCTGGTACTGGTCCTATTATTATTAAACCTGTTTCCCCTCTTCTTTATAAGAAACATCTCCAGCAAAAGAAACCTTATTGGCGTCGGTGGGTTTCTCCTGCTGCAAGCGGCCGTGACCGCGGCCGGGTATTACCTGCTTAAAATCAACGCCGCCAGTATACTGGTGGTCTCCATCATCGCTTTCCTGGCGATATTTTTTGAAAAAAAATTTCTTACCCGCATGGCAGTGGTGTTTTTGTTGGCCGTCTCCATCTTTCACCTGGCGAATCGCCAGTCCGTCGCCGAAAAAAAAGAATTCATCGCCGATAATTTGAAAGAAATATTCTTAAATCAAAACAATTACGCCAAATTCATGGCCCGCGAGATCGTCCATGAGTTGAACCTGGAGAGCATGAATTTCTATAAATTTTTCCAGGAAGATGCGTCGTCCCGGTTGGAGACCACCTGGAGAAGAACCATGGCTTCCCGGGAGAATATCGCCTCCGGTATATTCGTCCTGTCGCCGGATGGCAGCGTCTTAAGCCAATACGCTTACCTACTGCAGTACCTGGACGTAGAGGCCCGGGCCGTTTTCCCTTTCTGGGCCATCGAGGACGCCGAGGCAAACCTTTTCGGCAAAAAAACACCCCTGGCCATGGCCTCTATCACCGTGGTCAGGCAAGGAAAAACCCTGGGCCGCATCGTTGTCCAGGTGCTGAATGCGCCGGAATTGATCTTAAGACACCAGGATAAAGTCAATATCTTTACCATCGATAATAAAATCGACGGCATGGACCTGAGTTATATCAAGCTGGATGAACAAAACCGCATCGTTGAAAATCCCTCCAATATCAACCTGGAAAATGTGGCCGGACTTTTAAAAATTCCCCCGGACGATCGCGGACGCTGGACTTCCTTCCGGTTTATCGATCTCACCTTCAGCGGCTATATATTCAAACATGAAAAAGACACCATCATCATCTTTTTCCCAGCGGCGACGCTGTTTAAAAATTTTTCCGAGATCATTAAAATATACCTCTTCCTGGCGCTGCTATTTTTCCTTTTCTATTCCCGGGATATGAAGCGGCTGGATTGGAAGTCCATATATTATTCTTTTTCCATACGGGTGTTCGGCATTTTAATCATCATTTCGCTGCTCACCGCCGTTATTTTTTCGCTTTTCTCCATCAATTTCAATTCCCGGTCTTCCCTGCGCCAGTCCCTGCAAATGATGTACGAACGGGGACGCGCGGCCCAAAATATCGGCTATAACCTGCTGGCTGAAAACGAAGAGTTTACTCCCAACCACCTGGTCCTGCTTTCCAGGATTTTGAACAGCGATGTGAGCATCTATAAAAAAGGGGCCTTGCTGGAAACCTCTAACTACAGGAAAACCATCGATTACGAAGTGCCGAACTTTCTCCACTCCAATATCGTCCAATTGCTGACCCGCAAAAACCAGAAATTTGTACTGCTGGATCAAGAAGACGGGTATCACCTTTATTTCCAGGTTTATGATTACATCCTGGACGTGGAGTTCTCCTACCAATGGCCCAAGCTGCTGTCTGAGAAAGACTACTATACCAACTTCATCATTACCCTGTTTTTTATCCTCGCCATTATCGGTTTTTCCTCAGCTTTCTTTTTCAGGAAAAAGATTCTCGCCCCGGTGGATGACCTGAATAAAGGCATGGCGGAAGTGGAAAAGGGCGGCCTGCCCCAACTGAAAAAAATTCCCGCGGAAATTGAACTGAAAAATCTTTATATGGGTTTCAACGCCATGATCGAAGGTATCCGGGAACAGAAAAAGAATATCTCCGAAATCTCCCGCATGAAAACCATTATTAAACTGGGGCGGCGCGTGGCCCACGAGGTGAAAAACCCCTTAACGCCCATTAAGTTATCCGCCGAACAAATCCTGTTGGCGCTAAAGGATAAGAACCCGGACTATGAGAATATTATCCGCCAGTCCATCAACTATATTATCGATGAGACCGAGCATTTGCGAAAAGTTTCCTATGGGTTTTTAGACCTTTCCCGGCTGGACGAATTGAGCCCCCAGCCCTTTGATATGCGGGACCTGGTGAGGGAAGAAGTGTTTAATGCCGCGCAAATCTATTCCCATATCGATTTTCCCATCCATGAAGAGGTAGACGACGATGTGGATAAAGATAAAAACCCGTTTATCGTTACCCTCGATAAATTCAAGATCAAACAGGCGCTGAAAAATTTGATCAACAATTCCCTCGAAGCCATCGGCGAGAAGAACGGGGTGGTGGCCATAAACCTGGCCCGCCGGCGCGACCGTATTTCACTGGAAGTCGTGGATAACGGCGTCGGCATGGATGAAGAGGGATTGAACCGGATTTACAATATCGATTATTCCACCAAAGAGAGCGGCACGGGCCTGGGTTTGTTTATCGTGAAACGGATCATCGACCTTCATAAAGGCCACATCGTAATCGAATCGGCAAAAAACAAAGGCGCCCGCGTGAAACTGGAACTGCCGGTATGAAAGGTGAATTGAATGATGAATGATGAATGATGAAAAAGATAATTATAAATGATAAATGATAAATTATAAATTATAAATGAAGGCGCCCTACGGGCAAAATAATATAGATATCGTCCGTAGGACACAATTTTCCGTTTATAATTTATCATTTATAATTTATCATTTATAATTTTAACAGTTTAGTGAGGTGAGACAATGCTGAAACCGGTTGAATTACGTAAAGGCGATAAGGTCGGGATTATCGTTCCCGCATCCCCGGTAAAAGAACCCTATCGAACCCGGGGCCTGGAAAAAATAAAAGAAATGGGCTATGTCCCGGTGGAAGTGGAAGGTATCCTGTCTAAGAACGATTTCCTTGCCAAACCCACGGAAGAAAGTTTCGCGGACTTGCGGCGGTTTTTCTTTGATAAAGAGATCAAAGCTCTGTGGGCCGCCCGGGGCGGGTATGGTTCCAATCACCTGCTGCCGTTATTGGATAAATTGATCATAGAGGACCCCAAAATCGTTATCGGCGCTTCCGATATCAGTTACCTGCTGTGGTATTTATTGGACCGCTTTCAAATGGTGGTCTTTTACGGTCCCATGGCCTATTCCTCGCTGCCGGAGGACCGGTTCGACGCGGACAATTTCCAGGAGGTCCTCAGCGGCAATTATGCGGAGATAAAAATCCCCGGCCAGGCGCTGGTTCCCGGCAGTGCAAAAGCAATCATCACCGGCGGTTGCCTTTCCAATTTTGTCTCTTTGATGGGCACCCCTTATCTGCCCATTGTGCGGGACCGCATCCTGCTGCTGGAAGATGTGTCCGAAAGACCCTACCGCCTGGACCGCATGTTCTGGCAGATTGCCCAGGCAGGGCTGTTTTCAAAAATCAAAGGCCTAGTGTTGGGCGAATTCCGCCATTGTTTTAAGAACGACGAAGAGAAAGAGAATTTCCAACAGCGGATTCGTTATTATTTAAAAGAGTACCGTATTCCCGTTCTTTACGGTTTGCCGTTTGGGCATGCCGAAAACATTCACACCTTACCCCTGGGCATCGAAGTGGAAATCGACACGTCCTATTTCCAGGGATTGGTTATCAAAGAAAAGGGCGTCCGTTAACAATGCGGTCCACAGCCTGAACTGTTACGATATTTGTTCCTTTTTATATATAAGCTGATTCATCTGGCATTCGTTCGTATCCACATCATCGCGAACCCCCTTGTAAATCGGTTGGTATAAACTCCCCCCTTCATAGGCATATAAGTAACGTACCTCGATGACCGCGCCTACAGCGGGAACATCCTGGTTTGGGGGAATAGTCACATTTCCCACCGACATTTTTTTCTCATTGTCGATTAGTTCCATGGCGATACTGCGTTTATCGTTGTGTTTGGACACGATAACCGATGCGGTCTTATAAAACTTATACTTAAATTGATCGCCGCCGCTAGCGGGAGAACCCGGGATATATGGGGCAGAACGTTTCTTGAACACGATTCCTTCGCCGCCATTTTTTTCCAACTGCTCGAATAACCGTTGTTTTTCCGCCGTCGTACGGGCGGTGGTAACCACCCGGATACTATCGCCAAACGTTGTATTCTCCAGTTGAGCCAACCTTTCCTCATAGGGTAAATCCCCGGTATCTACGCCCTTATTCTTTAACATATCAAAGACAAATACCATTTCATTTACCGTTTCCCCATCGATAATACAGTTTTGAGGCATTAGCTTTGCACTCTCGATTACCGGCGCGGGCGCCCCACAGGAAAGCCCCTTTTTATTAATAGCTGTCACATCGGCGTCCCCCTTTGATAATAGAAGGCGTTTACCATCGTGTTTCTCCTGGGCAAAGTAACCATCGTCCTCAATAAATTCTCTTACCTTTGGGAACTCAATTTCATTTAACAGTTGACAGTGAATACCCGTATACTGAGATTCCTTATCCGTATGAATGTAAGGAGTGCCGGCATCTCCCGGGGTATACCCTTTTGCCGTCTTACTCTTTATCAAATTATCATACACTTTTTTTGCCCTGTCATAATCCAGGGGCTCGTTGGTTTTGGTTTCGGTTTTTAAAGTGGTCCCCCGTCTGCCAAACGCATAATTGACCGTAAAACCGCCGTCAACTTCTTGAAGAGAGGCCTGATACACCTTATCGGATTTACCCTCTCGAAAATACAACGTTACAGATTCTTCTAAATTTTTCATTAAAATATCTCCTAATATTCCAAAAGTTTCCAATACGTCCGTTGGAAGTATACATGAATTGGACAGTATATTCAAGATCATGCTTTTTGAGAGTTGAAAGAAAAAATGGCACAAAGGGGTCGCCCTTAAATTATTCAAAATGAGAATACGGATTAGAAAATTAAGGGCTTGACAAAAGAAACGTTTTTCTTTAAAACTATACCATGCGCTTAAAAAATAAAATTTTGCCAATCTTAGTCGGTATATTTTCCCTGCTGCTCTCAACGTTATATTTACCGGGCAAAGAGAAGCCGGATAAAACGCTTCACTTCGCAACCCCCCTCCCCTTCGAGTTCACTTACGACCCTGTCGAAGGGAATTATATCAACCTCCAGGCCCTTTTCCAGGCTGTCTATTCGACGCTTTTCAAACTGGATGAATACCTGCAGCCTCAACCGTTCCTACTGGAAAAATTTACCCGCAGCGGGAAAACCGTTATATTCGAACTTAAAAAAGACGCCAAATTTTCCGACGGTTCGGATATTACGTCCACGGATGTAGTCCAGTCCATCGAGGCCGGTATGAGACATACGTCCTACCCTAACCCGGTTTACAAAATGATCGAAGGCGGCGAAGACCTGTTCCAGGGTAAAACAACCCACTGCTCCGGCATTAAAACCATCGACGTAAAACATTTCCGGATCATACTGGAAAATGAAAACGCCGAATTCAGCTATTATTTTACTTCTTCCATTATGTCCATCCTGCCCGGGAACCGCAACCGCGATAAAGACAAACTACTTTTTTCCGGTCCCTTCCAGGTTGTCCGCCAGGAACAAGAAAAAAACCAGGTCATTCTCACGCTAAAAAAAAACCCCTGGTATACCGGCGACAAACCCAAACTGGATACCCTTTTTATCCATATTTACCAGGAAGACGCCGATTTCCAGAAAGCCATCCTGAGGGGAGAACCGGATCTATTCCTTTACAATAACCGTCAACAAATGCCTGAAAGCAGGTACAAGTACAATTATTTTAAAACCCCTATTTTCGGCGGTTTCTATCTTAAACCCAATCCTAAAAGCGGCCCCTTCAAAGACAAACAGTTAAGAACTTTTTTCAAATATTTTGTCCGGTCCGAGGATGTCGCCAGGAGCGAAAACTGGGTGTTGACAATCCCGGTGGATCTGGTGCTACCTTATAACATGACCGGCTATTTCGTTTTCAACCCCATCCCACGGCTGGATTTCAAACCATTCGCCCCCACCGCTCATGTAACCATCAAATGCGTCAACCCCAGGTTCGGCATCCGGGAAGAGTTGTTTGCCCTGCTAAAAAAGAAATTAAAAAAGTACAACATTTCCCTGGACCTCCAATGGGATTCGATGCCCGATATACACCAGATGGAAAGAATAGGCGCACTGGATCTGACCTCCCTTTATTATATCGCGGATGTTCCCCTCTCTTCCTATTTTTACGAAACTCTTTTTATACCCGGGCACGAATTGAATCTATTCGGGTATGAGGCGCCGGAAGCCCTTGAACTACTGGATACTTACCGCAAAGAGACCGATGAAATCAAAAAACTGAAAATCCTCGCCCGCCTGGAAGAGATTGCGCAAGAGGAGGCGATTTTAATCCCCCTGTTTAACCCGCTGTCCCTCCTGGGTTATAAAAATGATGTAAAAAATGTAACCATCGACAAATTTTTGAATATAAACTTCAAGGATATAGATGTTAAAAATAAATAAAGGCATAAAGGCAAAGTTGATCATCAGCCTGGTGGCCACCACCCTGGCGGTGCTGGTGCTGTATTCCATCGCCCTGGACAGGTCCCTGAAAAACCATTCCAGGAAGGAATCGGAAAAGACCATCCTGTTCCTGGGCCGGAACGTTTCGATCCTGCTGCAAAAAGCGCTGTTCAACCAGGATTACGGTGAAATAAAAAACATCGCCCGGTCCATTATCCTGGAGAACTTCGATTTCCTTATTATCTATGATAATATTACCGCGAATACAGCCTTCCTGGAAGATAAGCAGGACATCACCCGGTCTTTCAATATGGCTAAGATGTTTGAAAACAAATCAGCCTTTGAAAAAACAAGCATCGCTATCCGCGGAGAGAATTACACCCGGTATTTATTCCCCGTCAACTTGCCCGGTCTGTCCAGACCCCTGGGGTTCCTGGTTATCGGGATGTCCGAAGGGGGAATCGAGTCTCAACTGAAGCAAATTACCTACCGGTTGGGCATCATCAGTGTTCTCCTGTTTTTGACCCTTACCGGGATCATCTACCTGCTGTCCGATAAAATTGTAAAACCCCTCAAGGAATTAAACAGAAATATCGGGAAATTTGCCTCCGGCGATTTAACTGTCCGTTCCAACATTAAGACCGGGGATGAAATCGGCGACCTTTCGGAAAATTTCAACAGGATGGCGGACAAGATTAATGAGCAGATACTATCCATCGAAGAATACAGTAAAAACCTTGAAAGGATGGTGGAGGAACGGACGGAAGAACTCCTGGCCGCTCTTGATAACATCAAGGAAAAGGATAAAAAATTGAACCAGGCGGAAAAGATCAACAGCCTGAATTCCGTGGTCTCGGCCATTGCGCATGAGATCAATAACCCGTTGGCCATTATTTCCGGGAACATACAATTGATCGAAGCCAAAATTGCCGATGAACCGCTGAAAAAGAAATTGGCTGTGGCCCAGGCGGCTATCCAGCGGATTGCCACCCTGATCGACGAGATTAATTTTTTCTCCGCCATCAAAAATTTGCAAGTCGAATCCCTGGCTTTTTCCCTTCTACTATCCGATGCAGTGAATAAAATCGTACCGGGAAATGTAAAAATGAATATCGACCGGATCGAAGCCGATAAAATCACCTCGAACCGTTATTTACTAACCCTCTGCCTGGAAAATATTATACAGAATTCCATCGACCAGTTCCAGGATAGGAATATTCAAGGCGAAATCCGGGTGAATTACTTCAAAGACCCTTACTATTTCGTGGTGGAAATTATCGATAACGGGGGGGGCGTCGAAGACCCCGCCAGGGTTTTCGATCCTTTTTACACCACTTCCCTTCATAAGAAAGGGTTGGGCTTAACGTTTGTTTTTCATGCGGTCCAGGCGATGAACGGGGAGATCGCCGTGGAAAATGAGCAAAACGGCGCAAAAATAACATTGAAAATCCCCGTGTTAAATCTAGCCGAAGAAGATTAGCCCACGAATTACACGAATTTTCACGAATGTTTTTTGCCTTTTTTTCATCATTCATCATTCATACCATGGCTAAGTGTTGCACGCGTGAAGCTTTGTCCAACCGTTTAATTGAAGAGATATGCAAGTTAGACCAGCTTATCCGGGAATAAAAAATCGAAAACGACCATAATATTTTCTATTGCCAATTAAAAATATTATGGTAAAATACAAGTATTATGGATTACAAAAGACGAACTTTAGAAGCAAAAATTAATGAGTTGTTCGATGTTTTTTCCGTAGTGGCCCTTACCGGCCCCAGGCAAGCAGGAAAATCCACTTTGATCAAACACTATATCGACAATAACTGGAAATACTATTCCCTCGACAACAGGGAATTACTGCTGCGTATCAAATCAGACCCCACCCTATTCGTAAGAAGCCTTAATTCTCATGTCGCCATCGATGAAGCCCAGAAATGCCCGGAATTATTTCATGCCATCAAAGAAATCATCGACAGCGGGTTTCCTTTTCGAATATTATTGTCAGGCTCTGCCAATTTCTTACTTTTAAAATCCATTACCGAATCATTGGCCGGGAGGGTCGGGCTGCTGGAATTATTGCCCTTCTCTATGGCAGAAAGGTTCGACCTTACTCCCAACAGGTTGGTGGAAATCATCTGCAGCTCTGAAAATATCGACCGGTTGTTTAAGCAGTTATCGGGATTAAACGCGAAAAGATCCAGAGATGAAGATATTCTCGATTTTATTTTCACCGGCGGATATCCGAAAATTCATTCCTTGAAATCCGAACAGGCAGCGTTAAGATGGTTTCAAAATTACATCAGCACCTACCTGGAACGGGACCTTCGCGACCTTGCACAGGTGGGCGACCTGGATGCGTTCCAGAGAGTTTACAAACTCATTGCCTATCAAAATGCAAATATGCTGAACATGTCAACGGTTGCCTCAGATGTAGGGATTTCGGTTCAATCGGTTAAAAAATATATTTCGATACTGGAGACGTCATACCAGGTGAAGTTACTCCCATCTTATTCCTACAACCAGAGAAAACAAATCATAAAAACTCCGAAAATATACTATCTTGATACCGGTCTGATCAATTATTTCGTGCAGAATCGTTCCCGGGAAAAGATGTTATACTGCGGGGAATGGGGAGCGATATTGGAAACGCATGTGTTTGCTGAATTGTATAAGGAGATCAAAGATATGGTTCCCAGGCCTTCGCTTTACTTTTGGAGGACCAATAACGGCGCGGAAGTCGATTTTGTTATCGAGCAGGACCAACGCCTGATCCCGGTGGAAGTTAAATCCGCAATTCAAATTAAATCATCATCTATCCGCGGGATAAAAAGCTTTTCCGAAACTCAAAAAAATAGCCCGGTTCCTTTCGGTATTGTCTTGTACAGGGGAGAGGAGGTAGTATACCTGGATGAATCCACGTTGGCCGTACCGCTGGGACTCCTGTTTTAAGATGAAAAATTGGACTGTCCCCTATCCCTTTTTACGTTTCCTTTTTTTGTAGCCTTTTGAATAGACTTTGATTCCTAATTTTTCGAGTAATTGGGGGTGGGCTTTCAGGGCTGTGCGGCAAATAGCGCGGAAGCGTTTGGCGTAGGTATCCAATTCTTTAATAACTGCATTTCTTTCTTCGACGGCATTTTGGGCGGCGCCCAATTTGATTTTATGCGCCCGGTATGCGGCATCGACTTCCATTATTTTGCTTTCATTTTGCATAAACATCTCCGCCGTTATTCCGAAGGAATCCAATGCAGCCATTGCCTCTTCATCGCTGGCCGTGGTTTGATAGAAAGCAAAGGCTTGTTTTATCCAATCGGCAATACTTCGGGGGCGCTTCCCAAAGGCGCTGAGTTCTTTCAGTTTATCCTTATCTTTCTCAAAGGAAATTCTTAAGAATTTTAAATGCAGTTGATATATTTCATTGGCCGCATTGTATATTTTTTCGAATTTCTTTCTTGACCGGAATTGCTGGCCATGCAGTTTGATTTGCAGGTTTTCCAGCTTAAATGTTTTTCTGCAAAGGGATAATCCGAATTCATATTGCTGTTCATCTACTTTAAAGGTCGCCAGGAGGGTGTTTATTTCTTCGTCCTCTTTGGCGTTTTGAAACATTAGCTGCGAGGTTTCCAATAGATAACCGATGGTTACTCTCTTATGCGCCATTTTTATCTCCTTCTATGTTGTAAATTTTGTGTACCTATCGCTTTCCAGGGTATATTGACTGCTTTCCAAAGTGTGCTCACCCGTTCCCAAACTGTGCTCACTGCTTTCCAGAATGTGCTCACCTGTTTCCAAACTATGCTCACCTCTTTCCAAACTATGCTCACCTGTTTCCAAAGTGTGCTCACTGCTTTCCAGAGTATGCTCACCTGTTCCCAGAATGTGCTCATCTATTTCCAAACTATGCTCACTGCTTTCCAGAGTGTGCTCACCTGTTCCCAGAGTGTGCTCACCTCTTTCCAAACTGTGCTCACTGCTTTCCAAGGTGTGCTCACCTGTTTCCAGAGTGTGCTCAGTGCGGCAACCAATTTGGTTTAGTTTTCGAATAGTTATATTTATCAACATTCTTTGGCCATACCCGCTTGTCATAATCACCCTCTTTCGTCCTGGTCCGACTAAGGTGATTTTTTGCTTGAGATTCAATGTTATTGAAGCTATAGCTTGATTCATTAATTCACCCATCAAGAATCAAATATAGCATATTCGAAAGTGATTGTAAAGCCCCACATGCCGGGCAGCAATTCTCAGCCGGGCAGCAATTCTCATTTTGGCATCGAAATAAGAAATATCAATTGGGGCAGACACGGGGGCCTGCCCCTACCGAATTGAAAACTCGTGATTATTCCAAATTTCGATTAATTTTTGTAGGGGCGTCCCCCCGTGGACGCCCATAATTTTCTAAAATGAGAATCCCTGCATGCCGGGTTTGATAAAGCGAATCAACCTGGAGGAAATAGGAAATTCGCAATCTGATTCATCAGAAGTTATTAATTATCAACCGATCGCCGGGAGTATCCTGGGGAAAAAGGAAAAGAACGAGACAGACCAATTTTTTCTCCGTTATCGGAACAAGTTGGGGGAGGATATTGCCATTGAGGCCCTGAAAAATTATATCAGTGAAGAATCCGCCGATATTTATCTCCCCCGGATTTTTTTATCCGGCTAAACCAAAGTAAAACCTTTGCTCTCCGGGAATCACTCCCGGATCGAGAGCAAATCGTATCCTTTCCAGGAATCCTCGATATCCAAGGACTATTGGGTTGCCCATTTAATTATCTATCCGGCAAAACATCACCCCGGCGAGTTTTCCTGCTTGTTTTAAAGAACGGTGCAATTCGATACGACTTTCATGGGCGCCCACTAATATGCCATTTTTTAGAGCGATCCACTTCCCTTTATACTTGTCTGAGTTATTTTGAAGCCATACCGCATCTTTCGTGATATTATTCTCCCCTCCTGCCGCTTTGTTCAATCTTGCTTGTGGGTAGGCCACGTGTTCCGAAATTTTTGGTTCATGTATTTCTACTTCCAACTCCGTTAGTAATTCTTTGGCAATCTCGTCCTGGATCGTTTCCGGCAGCATCGACGCTTTAGTGAAAGCTTCCTTTAATAATACCGTCATGTTTTTTATCCTCACTTTATGCTTATATGATAAATTTTTAGCTCTTTTTTGTCAACCATCCGTCCCCATTATTTTAATTTTAAAGACACCTTACCGATGTTCCATATGTCCCATAAGTGTCCCGAATTTTCCCCGGTAATGAAGATGAACCTGGATTCAAAATTTTAGGGTTGACATGGATGTCCTTTTATTTTACAATGAGATTAGCAGGAGATATTTGAATGAATTGGAAAAAAAGAATAGTCGTCGATACCGGGATACTTAACGGGAAACCGGTAATAAAAGGGACGCGGTTAGCCGTAGAGTTTATCGTTGAACTTTTAGCCAACGGCTGGACAAATAATGAAATCCTTAGAAACTACCCAACGTTAACCCAGGCAGACATCCAGGCCTGTCTTGCTTATGCCGGTCAAATGTTACACAAAGAAAGAGTGTATCCCTTGAACGATAAAAAAAACCTATTTTCCATTTTTTCTTTTCAGATGTTGAAAAAGCCTTTTAAAACTCGAAAATTTAATTTAGGCCGGGAAGTACATGTTGATCGCGATGAGTTATACGCGGATAAAATTTAAAAAGGGAGATTAAGGGACAGGTGAATTATATCCATCAGTATCCGGGCTTATAATGGTTGTTATCAAGGGCATGGGCAGACACGCAGGTCTACTTCTATACAGGTGGTGAATTTAGACGACGAATCCAGGAACAAGATTATGGATTGACAATCATTCGGTTTGTTGTTAGAATCTGAATATGAAAAACAATAGGGATAAGGCAATTAAGTGCGTATTCATAAACGTGATATGACTTTAAAGGATATAATAAATTATCGGAGGAAGGATGAAAAAGAGACTAACCTTTTTAATGGCATTTATTTTCATGTTTTTAATGGTAACGTTTTGGATTACGGCGGCGGAGGTAGGAAATAATCCAGTAGCTGTCTCACCGGGCAGCGAAACAGAAGCCGTCACTGTATGGCAGAGTTGCCCAACATTCAGTTGGTCATCCGTCGATCAAGCGGCATCTTACAGGATTGCGGTCTTTGAATCGGTGGATGGGAAAATAGCGCCCCATGAAGGTATGGCGATTATGTCATCCCCGGTGATCAGCAAACAAATTCCCGGACCTGCATTATCGTGGACGCTTTCTTCGGAAGATAGCCTCAAAACCGGCAGCATGTATGTCTGGTATGTACAAGCAATGGATTCCTACGGCAATGTTATGGGGAATTGGTCCAACGGTAGGATTTTCAAAGTGGAACAGGAAGTCCGGTTTGCCGGTATTGAAGAAAAACTTGGGGAGATATTAAAGTCGTATGGTGTTAGTGAAGAGACCACAACGAATGTCCTCAAAGATATGAAATCAGTAGTAAAGGAAGTTGTAATACAGGACGGAGGGATTAAAAATACCCCAGGCGTGAGTGGAGTTCAAGGCTATGAAGGTGATATAAACACCTTCTATGGGTTGAACGCCGGAGCCTCTAACACCACGGGACAATACAACACCTTCATCGGAAGTGGCGCCGGATACTCCAATACCGAAGGAGGTGCCAACACCTTCATAGGATATAAGGCTGGAAACTCAAACACCACTGGAACTCCAAACACCTTCCTCGGGTATAATGCAGGGTACTCAAACACTACCGGTAGCTATAACTCTTTTTTTGGAAAAGCTGCCGGATACTCCAACACCACTGGAAGGGAAAACACCTTCATTGGACAGTATACTGGAAACTTCAATACTACAGGAAGCTACAACACCTTCATTGGATCTGCCACTGGGATATTTAATACCACCGGAAGCTACAACACCTTTCTTGGAAATTTCGCTGGGGACTACAATACTACCGGAAGCTATAACACCTTCCTCGGATTTGGCACCGGAGTTTTCAACACAACCGGAAACTCCAACACTTTCATCGGATGGTATTCCGGAGCTAAAAACACCACCGGATATGAGAATACCTCTCTTGGATATCAAGCCGGCTACTCAAGCACCACCGGAGCCCACAACACACTTGTAGGCAACTATTCCGGATACACCAACTCCACAGGCGTGGGGAACATCTTGCTTGGTTACAAGGCAGGATATAATGAGACCGGTTCCAATAAGCTTTACATAGATAATTCCGACACCAGCTCGCCGCTGATATATGGTGAGTTTGATAACCGTATAGTCACCGTAGACGGCAAATTAGGTTTAGGTACAAAAACGCCAATGGGCGCACTTGAAATTAAAAAAACGGGATCAAACGCCACCTTTATCTTAAGTCGTACGGATGGAGCGCAAGGCAAATTTACGGCGCGTTCCGGTGAAATTTATATCGGGTCCGTAACCAACCACAAAGTACAGATCATTTCTAACAACTGCGTAGTAATGACTCTTTCACCTAATGGTTATGTAGCAATCGGAAAAACCGCCCTTTCTTACCCCCTTCACATGGCCAGCGGCGCATATTGTTCCAAAGGCGGTACCTGGACCAATGCTTCCAGTAGGGCATTCAAAGAAAACATAGAAAACCTAAACGCCGGTGAAGCGGTGGCTGCTTTAACCAAACTGAACCCGGTGAAATACAATTATAAGGCCGATAAAACAGAAAAACACGTGGGGTTCATCGCCGAAGATGTCCCGGAACTGGTGGCCACTTCCGATAGGAAAGGATTGAGCCCGTTGGATGTCACGGCGGTTTTGACAAAAGTAGTCCAGGAACAGCAGAACGTAATCCAGGAATATCGGAAGCTCATTTCCGATCTCCAGGAAAGAGTGGCAACGCTTGAGAAAAAATAATGATGGGGGATGGCCCCATAAATGATATTAAATTGGCCTGTACTCAGCATGGCCATGACGGCTAGATGAGACCGCGCTTATCGTCTCTTTGTGGACATGCAATCGGTTAAGAAGATGCAGATGGGGGGGAAAAATTTCTAAACATTGCATTAAAGCACCTCGTACACTTCGAATTTTCGGCTTCATCTTCCCTTTTTTTGATTTCCACAGAAAATGAGAATTGACGCATAAGGAAACGTTTATTTCTGTACTTTGCGGCAAAGTAAGAAATGATTGCAATTGCTGCGTATACAATAATTAAAAACCATCTTTGCGAAAATTCATAGACGAAGTTAAAGAAATTGATACTTGAAATTTGGAAGATAAAAAATGGTTTACTTAATACTTGGAAGATAGAGCATGGTACCCTTGATATTTGGAATATTATAATTAATATTTGGAAAAGAAATAATAGTAGATACGCTGCCGAGGTATTGATGCACAATTGAACTTCAGCTGCTGATTCTGACAATGAACGGGCTTGATGGGCATACTCTTGTTTGACGTAATCATGTTGACGTTGAAATAGAATACCACATTCTTGAGGGGAAAAACCCTGACAAAATTTTCGACCTGTAGTTTGCCAGTTTTCTAAGTCTTCTGGTGGGATAACTTTTTTGATTTTTGCCAGTCCCAACAGCATTTTGATTATGCAAGGGAATTCAAATAATTTTTCCCTATATTGCAAATAAATATAATGTTTTCCCAGCCAATCCCCTATAACTGATAGCATTAATCCAGATGCGTAACTCAAGATCAACAGCAAAATAAAAATGAGCGTGTAGGGGGGATCAAATTTTAGGACCGTGTCTGGTTCTTTTGACGTGATTGATACATTTAACAAAAGCTCAAAAATAATTGTCTTATCCAACGCATAAACCAATCCAATAATAAATAGACATCCCGGGATTGCCCTCCCTATCAGAACGTAAAAAAATTCTGGAATTAGAGATGTCAACGTGTTTGCTTCATTTGTGGGTAACTTAATATCTTCCATATTTTTCCTCCTTGTTTTTCAGCGGCAAAAGTTTCCATACACCTTTTGGTGAACGAGCGGTGTGGGAAAGAAAGCGCCCTGCAAGGATTAAACGATAAAGAATCGTTCATCGCTTCTTAAGCCGGTACCCTTTCTTCCTGGGATTGCATTCTTTCTTTAAATTGCCTGATTTTCTCTGAGGTAAAACCGGTTATTTCTTCTATAACATCGATACTAAGCCCTTTTTGAAGCATATTCTTAACCACTTCCCATT
>JAPKZK010000070.1 GCA_026393835.1 Candidatus Aminicenantota bacterium
AGTTCTTCCCACTCCCACCTATAAAAGTAGTTCACTCAATATATCGCGCAGCAAAGCCATAATATGAGGAACCGGATGCGTTAATTGCGCACGTCCGGATCTGTGGGGGAGCCGGAGGGTAACCGAAGGCTCTACCCGGCAAAAGGAGGGGTTCAAGGAATGGGCGCCTCAAAGGAGAGAAATATGATTAAGTGTGAAAAAGAAGATGCGGGGTCGGCCAAAAGATGGCAAGATAGGACATGTATCCTGATGTTACTTCCCTTACTGGTCATCACCTGGCTCGGTTGCAATCGTACTGATGAACGCGGGCAGATCATCAGCAAGATCAAAAAGGTCGCCCGCCTCGCAACTGTCGAATTTACGATTAAAAAAACCTTATATGTCAAAAAAGAGAAAAAAATTTTTTTTATTAAAGTTAAGGACGCTACTTTTTTGGCAAAAACCCAGGCGATCATCACAGCAGGTATAGACCTGGATGAAATCCAATCCGGGGATATCGCCATTCGCGACGACTCGATCCAGATATATCTACCGGCTATCCGAATCCTAAATTTTTCATATCCTTTCCGCGACGTCGCAGTTAACCTGGATTACACACACACTCGGCTTTTTTAAACCACCTTAAACTGGGCGATATGGACAAAATGCTGCAGTTGGCAGAACTGGAGATCAGGGCATATGTCAATCATCTGGGAATCCGCGAGGCAGCCCAAAAAAAAACCATCAACTTACTCACCCGGTTCCTGAATTACATGGGTTATAAAGAAGTTAACATCCAATTTCCTGAAGATGTAAAGCAAAAACCACTGTTCAATATCTCTGATACTGATATTGTATCTCTGATTAATGAGTTTGACGTTAATCAAACCGGAGGTGGAAAATGAAATGGTTGTTGGCTCTGATTACATGGTTAAAAAAACTTTGGCCTCTACTCCTTGTGGCGGCTCTTGTACTAGTGGGCTGGTTTTATGGAAAGCAATTTTTGAGCTCCAGTCAATACAAACTCGAGCCCACTTTTATCTCCGTTAGCTCTATCCGTGATATGGGTCGATTGATTACCGCCGAGTACTATGGTGAGGTCGTCCATTCATTGAACGATCAATACTACTATGAAATTAAAGAAACCTGGAACCGGTGCAGTATAAATAAGAATGGAGAACTCGATGATGAAGATAGCAGCCGGCTGCACATCTTTTTTTCTATGGAATATATCATCAGGATAATTAAGGATTTCGATGATCTTGCAAAAAAAACAGATATCAAGTCTTATTATGATAAAATTCTCAAAGAAAAAGCCAGATGGGCCGAGGGGAATAAGGAAATCATCAAAAAAGACATACAACGGATTTTGATTACCGATTCACTGTTTGATAAAATCAAAAATAAGGCGGATAATCTCTTTAACGAAGATTTAAAGAAAGACACGGATTTTTTTGAAAAAATTGAGAAAGTTGTAGACAACACTCAAATTGCCTATTTAGCGCGCGGCTGGATCAAGGCAGGCGTTGATTTGTTTAAGGATTTTGAAGACGGGAACTTTTGCAAGATCAAGGATGCCTGGAATCGCTGGAAAAGTGAACCGGAAGGATCGTTCTCGCTTAATGAGCAACTTCGATTGCTTACATTGCTGTCAGTAGAAAGCATCGCAGAGATTATCAATAACTCAAGTAAAAATTCATTTTATACCGATTACGTCGCGAATATTGACAATTTAAAAAATGAAAGCAGTGATAAGATCAAAGAAGGCTTATCGCAAATAAGGGATGACGCAACTTTGTATCAATCGATTGCATTAGAAGCAAATAAATTGTTTGACAATAATGACCGGCAGCACTTAATATCGGCAATCAATAAATATCTACAAACTCGGATGGATGAAGAATTCTTTTATTTTTGCCCCACCCATAATACTCTCTATGTGCAAGCCGAGGTCAGTGTGCTGAACAACGACATCAATCCCTGGTTCATCTGCAGCCCTTCCTTTAATATACCAGGGTATACTATACTTGAAGTAAAAGATGTAAAAATAACCGATCAAGACGACCTCGAAAGAATCAAGCACGTAAAAAACGGCTGTAATCAAAAATTGGAGCGCGAAGCCTTGGGAATGGGTATCCTGGTTCAAGCCAAAGAATCCGCCGAGGAAATCTTTACGCGTTTTTTTACCATGATCCCCATTAAAGATACAAACTTCAAAGATCAAAACCTCAAAATTGATGCGGTGATTATCGCGCCGCTGACAGAATCGTTGTCTGAATTGCGCAATAAATGTAAATGCCGGGATGATAAGTGGAAGACTGACCTCAATGAAAAATTGAAAATGAAAGAGGTACCCTGGAAACAGTTATGAATGCAAAAGAGTATTGACGATGGTAGCCAGGTCGTTTTGTTTCAGCAAGGAAAAATTCCAGATGAACATCCCTCCTAAATCATTATCAAGGGCATATTTTAAAAAGGCGTCCAGGTTCTGTTGATTTAAGCCGCGAGGCGTAAGAGCAAGAATGACTTTCTTGCTATTGCCCGTGAAGTTGACGGTTTTTTCAATAGCGGGGCCGACGTTGTCCTTGATGGTTTGATCATCCCACATTGCGGCGGCGTAGCACATCAGTATGAAACGATCGCAATAACCGGAATTTGCGACTTTCTGCACAATTGCCTGGGAAGCCTGATTATTGTTATAATCCCAACCGGCAATGAAGGTGTAACTGGTTTCTTTTCCTTCGTTTTTCAACTGTTTCATTGTCTCGATGATGTTGTCGGTATTCATTTTGCATTCATCATCGAAATCGACGCCTGCCCAGTTGTTATTAACGGTAGCGTCAACAATGGCGGTTATACCGCCGGCGTCGGGGTAACCTTCGGGTTTACACAAACCTCCCCCGTAGGTCCACAATGCTTTTGTGCTGCCTGTATCTATCGGAGGAATATGGGGTCCTTTCCCGCCTCCGGTTTTTAAGACATCAAGTGATGTAACCATCCCGTACATCACATAAGAAAACGAATCGGGAGGCGACAGTTTCCATTTCTGGGTCCAACCTCCGATACACATATTACCGTTCGTTGCCATGATAATAATCCTCCTTTTATTAATTTCTTAGGGATATATTAAATAAATTAGAATAAATAGTCAATAGAAAAAAATTTCCTTCCCGGCTCTAAAAAATATTTTCGGGGAGCCCCCGTGACCTTTCAGGGGGTTCCGGAATCTTTTCGGGGGATTTTTTTTGATTGTCCCCTTTCTCGTCTCCCAGGGCTTTAGGGAAACTTTCCCGGCGTTCCCGGCGGGAGTTGGCTGCAAATCCTTGATTTCGTTGCGATTAAAGCGTTAGGATGGGGAGAATCGATTGTGAGTTGAATTACGCAAAGAAATGTGTATAATGATATTGCAATGAACGATCAATTTAAAAATTTTTTGAGTGTCCTGGAAATGCTTGATAAAGAAGGGGTGGAATACATCCTGATTGGAGGAGTCGCGGTGATTCTTCATGGTATTGAACGATTGACCGGCGATATCGATATTTTTGTTAAAATGGAGGATGAGAATATCGCACGCCTTAGAAATGCCTTGCATTCTATTTCCGAAGACCAATCGATCGATGAAATTACCCTTGAAGCGTTGCAAGAATACGCAGTTATTCGTTTTGGGGCAGCGGACGAATTTTATATCGATATTATGGCGCGTCTGGGCGAAGTGGCCGTTTATGAGGACCTGGAATTTGAAATACTTCTTTATCAAGGCATTAAAATAAGAATCGCTACCCCGGAAACTTTGTACAAACTGAAGAAAGATACCATGCGACAAAAAGATAAATTTGATGCGGCTTATTTGAAATATCTAATCGATATCAGACATTCCCAAAACACCGAAAAAAAGAATCCGATTGAGAGGTAAACCACATGCCGGTACAAAAATTTAAAACATTTGAAGATGCGGAAAAAGCCTTATTGAATGCCCACCCTGATGCCGCATACTTTGCCAGGGTTGCGGATTTATGGAACTTTGCCGATAAACTAAACCGGATATCTTATCCCAGAGGGATTTTTAAATTCAAAACCATCGAGGCAGCCAATAAACATAGAGAGCAATTGGAACTTGCCCATATAAGAAAAAAGCAGGAAGAAATACGGACGAAAAAGGCAAGCGCAGATTTCACTAATTCATTACACGTGAAATCCTGACATTTTTCAGCAGGGTTTGGAAAAAACGAAACCCGAAACAAATCCCAATTTGGAATTTCCCTTTTGAGTTAGCGCTTCCTGCTTCGGATTTATTTTTCCAGGATTACCGGGTTGGTAAGGTAACCGAGTTTTTCGATGGAAACCGTAACCCGGTCCCCTTCCTTTAGAAAAACCGGCGGCTGACGGGTAAACCCCACCCCTTCCGGGGTCCCGGTTATTATTACGGTCCCGGGCAACAATGTCATGGACCGGCTCAAATCGCTCACCAATTCAGCCACATTAAAAATCATGTCCGATGTATTGGATTTTTGATAAATAGTTCCATTAATCTCGGTCTGAATGGCCAAATTGTTGGGATTAGGGACTTCATCCTTCGTCGCCAGGTAAGGCCCCAGCGGGCAAAAGGTATCGAAACTTTTCCCGCGACACCATTGTGTTTTCTGTTTCTTGATCTGCCAGTCCCTGGCGCTGACATCATTGGCGCAGCAATACCCCAGGATATAATGCCCTGCATCCCCAATGGGAACATTTTTGGCTGCTTTGCCGATCACGATTGCCAGTTCGACCTCGTAATCCACTTCATCCGGCCCGGCCTTGGGCAGGATAATGGGGTCGAGGTGGCCGGTCACGGCATTGATTCCCTTGAGAAACATTATTGGAATTTCCGGGCGACGGATATTGGTCTCATCGGCGTGTTTGGCGTAATTGAGCCCGATGCCGATTATATTGGGCGGCATTACGGGCGGTAAGATTTTTTTTATGGATTCCTGCTGCCCCGTCACGGAGAAGGTCTCGAAAATATTGCCCTGGATAAGACGGGCTGTTTTATCCTCCTGGGTTTCGATTACCCCATAACGGATATCATTGGTTCCTGTAAGAAAACGAATTAATTTCATTGGCTATGTCCTCATATTTTTGTTTTCGCGGTCCTAATATTATAACATAGAAGACGCCCAGCTTTTTACATAACCTCAAAAAAGCCTGCAAAAAAATAAGGATTTGAGACGCTGTCTTCAAAGAAGGAAAACCCCGGGGCCACGGCTTTATTTTTCTCGGCGGAAGCCTTTACAACTGTTGCCTTTTTTTCTCAAATATTTTATAATAAAGCCTGGAGGTACAAATATGAATAAAATGGAATTTCCTGGAATGTTAGAACGTTTTTTTGGCTATGTGAAAATCGACACCCAATCCAACGACGATTCGAAAGACTCCCCCTCTACCCAGAAACAATTGAATCTTTCCAATAAGCTGAAAGATGAATTGATAACCATGGGCCTGCAGGATGTGGAGGAAACGAAATGGGGGTATGTGCTGGCAACCTTGAAAACCAACCAACCCATGGATAAAAAGGTCCCTACGATTGCGTTAATCGCACATGTGGACACCTCCCCCGATGTGTCGGGCGAAAATGTGAACCCGCAAGTCCATAAAAACTATGACGCCGGCGATGTGGTTTTATCCAGCGACGGCAAGTTGGTTCTAAAGGTGGAAGATTACCCCTATTTAAAAGAACAAAAAGGTAAAACGTTAATCACGACGGACGGCTCTACTTTGCTGGGCGCGGATAATAAAGCCGGGATCACTGAAATTATGTGCGCATTGGAATACCTTATTAAAAACCCGGATTGCCCCCGCCCCAATATCTGTGTTCTCTTTACCCCGGACGAAGAAGTCGGCAGGGGAACCGAACATATCACGGTCGATGATATTAAAGCCCAATACGGTTATACCATAGACGGCGAAAAATTAGGTGAAATCGAAGACGAAACTTTCTGCGCCGATACAGTAGAACTCAAAATCACCGGCGTCAATGTCCACCCGGGTTACGCCAAAGGGAAACTGGTCAACGCCGTTAAAATCGGCGCGGATATTGTCGAACAATTCCCCAAAGACAGGATGTCCCCGGAAACCACGGAAAAACGCGAAGGCTACATCCATCCCCATCATTTCTCCGGCGGCGGCGAACAGGTGATTATTAAAATCCTCATCCGGGATTTCGAAGAAAACGGCTTGAAAGTGAAAGAAGAGTTTATTAAGAATATCGTAGACGCCGCTGCCGCGAAATACCCCAAAGCGCAAATCGAATTCACAGTCAAAGAGTCTTACAGGAACATGAAGATCATCCTGGACAAGTACCCGGAAGTGCTGGAAAAAGCTGTCAAAGCCTTGGAGATGGCGGGTTTAATACCGATTAAAAATATCATCCGCGGCGGTACTGACGGCGCCCGGTTGAGTTTCATGGGACTTCCTACCCCCAATATTTTCACCGGCGGCTCCAATTTCCATTCCAGGCATGAATGGATTACCCTGGAAGATATGCAGAAAGCATCGGAAACCATCGTCCATTTAATGAAATTATGGTGCGAATGAAAATGATAATCAAGGGGGGCTCTTGAAAAAGCCCCCCTTGAACCCCCCAAAATTTTTGTTTATTAAGGAAGTACAATGAAATTATTCCCACATGCCATGATTCGTATCAGCGGCGGTCCTTTTGAAAAACTCGAAGCCCTCAACCTGGTAGATTCCATTCACATCATCGACAATATCATCGACCGCAAACAAAAATTGGGACCTCTGAAACAAACCATCAGCGATGAACTCTACCACGTCATCCCCCTGCAGCAAGACCCGGCCCTGCAAAATTTAATGGTCAAAATAAGACGCGATATCTTCAATGAACGAAACATTTCCATGGAAAAAATAGCCCGGGTCGCCCCACATTTATCCATCCCACTGGCCGGACAGATCGAAAACTACCGCCTGCTGAAAGAAGAAATCAGCCGCTTATGGACAGAAGGGGAGGCGCTTTTTCCCAAAGAAGTCGCGGACGCCCGGGGAAAACTTAAAACCCTGGCTAAGGACGAAGACTTCCGGAAAGGATTACTCTTAGGCAGTCAATCCCTTTACAAAAGGGTCCCCGGGTACATCGAAAAAGACCCGTCCGCCCGCATGAAAAAGAAAGATTCTCAAATAGAAAGAGGTATCACCAGGTACTTCTCCCGGATGCACGGCAAAACTTCCCCATTCAGCACATTTACCAACCTGGCCGTCGGGAAAATCACCCCGCCGCCGGAAACCCCGCGGCCGCCGTTACCCAATGACCGGGTTTCCCCTATTGTACGGTTAAAACAGCAAGAAAAACCCCGGGTCATTTATCATATAAGACTCAACAACTATCTTTACAACTATTTAAAAGTATTGCTCACCAAAAACCCCACCATTTACCGTTACCTTTTATTAAGACCCAATCCCACCATCCAGAAACACCAGGACCATTACCTGTATCTCACCAACAGCAATAACATAGAAGCCTTTCAGCGGATACCCGCCAACCCGGCGTTGGAGGTGTTCCGTTACCTGACCTCCGAGAAAAAAGAAGGCTTGGTTTATAAAAATATGCTCCAGGCCATCATCGATAACGAGTACATCGACGCGCCGTTGGAAGACCTGGAAGCCTTTGTCAATCAATTAATCGAATACGGTTTCCTGGAGTTCGACCTGGGCGTTTCCGGCATCGATCCGGACTGGGACAAAGAGTTGCACAAAAAACTCGGCCCCCTGGGACAGGAACTGCCGCTTATCAAAGAATTACTGGACACATTAAAATCCATCCGCCGACTGGCCGACAGGTACGGCTCCGGTAATTGCGAAGAGCGCACCCGCATACTGGAAGAAGCTTTTCAACAATTCAGGGCTGCCTGTATGAAAATCCATGAGGACGCGGGCCTCCCGGAAGATGAACGCAAATCCCCGGAAGAACTGCGGAAAATCCAGGAAGAAAAAAAGAAAGCAGCGGAAGAGGAAGACGATAAAGAAGAAACCGGCGAAAGCGGGGAACCCGCCGAAGAAGACCTTCCGTTCAAACAATTCGGCAATACCTTTTTCAACTTTACGCCGGAAAAAATGTTCTACGAAGATACCTCCCTCGATATCGAACCGGTACTGGATGAACCGCAATTCCTTGAATTTACCGACTGCTTACACCAACTTTTACAGAAAATGACTCGCTTCGAAGGACAGTTCGATGAACGGCAAAAGATGCTCTATTACTTTGTGAACAAATACGGCGCTAAAGCATCCATCGATTTATTAACTTTTTATGAAGACTATTATCGCGAATATAAAAAACCCGAAGCCCTGAAACAAGAAGCACAAAAAAAAGAAGCCCGGGAAAAAGTAAAAGATGAGGCCCGGAATCTCCCCGAGTTACCCAACATCCCGGCGCTGGAAGAGAGACAGGAAAAAAACAAGAAATGGTCGCAACAGTTCCGAACCCTGATGGAGAAGACATTAAATAAAGAAGATCCGGCGGAAACCGTCAGGCTCTACCCTTATCACCTGGAACAAACCGAAGCGGCGTTAACTGAAAAATTCCCCCAAAGTGAAAGAGACAGTTCCTACGGCGGCTTTGTCCAATTTTTTGTGGAGAAAGACAGCGCGGGGCGGGAACGGTTAATGGGTGCATTAAACGCCTCATTCCCCGGGTTCGGTAAAATGGTCAGCCGGTTCCTCCATATTTTCGACGCCGCCGTCGCCGACGACATGCGCGCCTGGAATCGATCCTTAATAAAGGAAGGCCGGTTTTTCCTGGAAGATTCCGACGCCTCCTTTTTTAACGCCAATTTGCATCCGCCCCTGATGCCCCATGAAATTCACATGCCCAACGGACAACACAGCCTGCCGCCCGAAAACCAGGTCCCTATCACCGAACTCCAGGTAAAAGTAGATGACGCCGGCTCCCGGCTTCAATTGCTGCATACCCCCACCCAGAACCGGGTCTATGTCTTCGACCTGGGGTTCCAGGGTCATATGGGCCGTTCGCAACTCTTTCAACTACTGGAAAAATTTACCTTAACCGAGTACCTCTTCTGCTACCCCATGCTCAATGTCGTGAACGGCATTTACGGCCCGCCGCCGGCTAAACCCGGTAAAGAAGAGGAGAAAGAAGCGGAAGAGAAAAAAGAAACCGCACCGGCGCGGAAAATCCGCACAATTCCCCGTATCGTTTACGACGACCGCATCGTATTGCAGCGCAGGACCTGGTATGTCCCCGCTGAACTGCTGCCCGTAAGAAAACCCGACGAATCCGATTGGGCATGGTTTTCTCGCGTAAATGAATGGCGACGGCAATTGGGTATACCCGGGGAAGTATTTATTTTCGTGGTGGACCGCATGGCGCCGCAATCGTCCCGGCCGCAGACGCCGGGGAAAAAACCTCCCAGGTCCAGCCCGGATGATTATAAACCCCAATATATCTCCTTTCAAAACCCCTTCTTAATGGAACTCCTGGAAAAAGCACTGACCCGCGTACCGGATTTCCTTAAAATCGTCGAAATGCTGCCCAATTCCCAACAACTCCCAACCCTCGGCAGCCACAGACATGTCATGGAGTTTGTTATCCAATGGTACACAAAAGAGGAAAAGGGCGAGAATGATGAATGATAAGATAAATGATAATACGTCGAAAACATGGTTGGCCGCTTACCTGTACTATGCAGAACCCTGGGAAGATTTTTTACTAAAGGTGATGAAACCATTCGTCGACGACGTGATGGAAAAGGCGCTGGCGGAACAGTTTTTTTTCATCCGTTTTTGGGAGCGGGGGCCGCATATCCGGCTTCGCTTTAAAGGCGAAACCGATATCCTGCAAAACCAGGTTAAACCCCGGTTAGAAAAATATTTTCTCAATTATTTCAAAGAACATCCTTCCCTGCGGCAGGACCCCGATGATATGGAAAAATGGCCGGCCGACCAACAGTGGCGTCCCAACGATTCCGTGCAGTATATCCAGTACGACCCCGAAGTAGAACGTTACGGCGGGCCTTATGCGATTCTTACCGCCGAGAAACAATTCGAAGCCTCTTCCCGCACCGTACTGGCAGTGATCGAAGAGAGCGGTTCCTGGGACTATGATCGCGCCCTGGGCGCCGCCATCCAACTGCACCTGGGCTTTGCTTTTGCCCTGGGAATGGACCTGGCCGAAGCCGCCGAATTCTATTCCCGCATCGCCATACACTGGTTTGCCAGCGCCTACGGCTACACCTCCGACATCTCCCCGGAAGAATTAAAAAACCTCCGGGAAATCACCATGAAAGCATTCGAAGAAAGCTTCCAACGCCAAAAAAACACCCTGGTTCCCTTTCACCAAACCCTGTGGTCCGCCCTTACGGAAGGAGTGGAATTCGAACAGGAATGGCTGAACCAGTGGTTACTGCGAATGAAAGCCGTTGCAGAAGAACTAAAGCATATACAACAACAAAACAAACTGGTCATTCCCCAATGGTTCCAGCCGGAACCGGATAAAAAGACGCCGGTAGACCGCCAGTACTGGTGGCCCGTCCTGGAAAGTTACATCCATATGACCAATAATCGCCTGGGCATCTTAAACCGCGACGAAGCCCACCTGGGTTACTTGATCAAAGAAAGCCTTAAGGAGCATTAATGGAAGATAAAAAATTGAAAGAAGAAATGTTAAACGAAGCCGTACGGATCGGCGACTGGCTATTGGAAAAAGCAAAAAACGACAGCAGCGGCCGGTACTGGGAATGCGTCTCCATGGACATGGAACGTAACATTACCTGGGACAAAGGCGCCGGCATCTATTCCGGCGTTTCGGGCATCTCACTCTTTCTCCTGATGCTGCACAAAATCACCCGCCATGAAAAATACTTGTCTGCGGCAAAAGACGGCATGCAGTGGGCGCTCGATTATTGCCGGAAAAATCCCGGCGAGTTATATTCATTTTTTACCGGCCGCATGGGGGTTCCTTACGTCCTATTGAAAATGGCGGAGTTTACGGGAGAGAGCAAATGGACCGAAAACGCCCTGGAACTGGCCCGGCCCTGCACCGATTCCCTAAACTCGCCCCAGCCCGTGGATGATTTAATCAACGGCGCGTCCGGCAATATCATCGGGCTGCTGCACCTGCACGCCGCCGCCGGTGAAAAATGGCTGTTGGATGCAGTGGAGCTTTTTGCCAAACACTTGATCCACAGTGCGTATCAAGGTCCCAAAGGACTCTACTGGGACCGCTCCCACAATACCATCAGCGGGTTATGTGGGTTCTCCCACGGCGCCGCCGGCATCGGCTGGGTTTTCCTGGAACTGGCGCATTACTTTCAAAACGAAACATTTTATCGCCTGGCCCAGCAGGCGTTTCTTTACGAATCGTGCTTTTTCGACGACGCCATGAAAAACTGGCAAGACCTCCGCAAAGGAACATACACCCCCGAAGATGAAGAAGCGCACCGGAAAGCCTTCCTTGAAAATAACATAAAGTTCTTTACCGGCGGCGGAGACATGAATGCCTGGTGTCACGGCGCGGCCGGTATCGGCCTCTCCCGGCTGCGGGCCTATGAACTTTTTAAAGATATAAACACACGATTAAGCGAATTATACCGAAACGATGCGGCCGTGGCCATTGAAAAAACCATTGCCACCGACCTTGAAATGAAAAACCCGAATGCATTATTTATCCTGTGCCACGGCAGCGGCGGCAACGCCGAACTCTTTTTAAAAGCCTATGAAACTTTCAATGATGAAAAATACCTCGCCCTGGCGGAGAAAGTGGCCAGGAAAGCCCTGGACAGCCGGGAAAAACTCTCCCTGTACCTGTCCGGCTACCGCGGCGCATCCACTAAAGGATCCAAAGAAGAAGAAGATACCAGCCTATTTATGGGCAACGCCGGCATCGGTTATTTTTATTTGCGGGTGTTGGCCCCCCATGATATCCCTTCCATATTGATTCCCAGGATCGACGCCGTCGCTTCCCCTTCCCAAACTTTCCCCCTCTCCTTGCCGGAGGCGGGAAAAGAACTGCTTAAAAAATATTTCAGCCGGACCATTGCCATGGCCGAAAAATATCGCCCACGGGAACTGGCCGATTTTTTCAGCAACAACCCCCTGGACATCCACCGGGAACGGTTAGGAGATATGTTTATGGCTTTCATGGATAAAACCCTCGCCGCGATGCCGCCCAGGGAACAAAATTGCCTCTCGGATGTTCTAATATTAGAACGTGAAAAAGTTAAAATGGATGAAGCGATCCCCAGTCATTCTTACCTGGAAATAAAAGATAAAGTATTGAATGAACAGGCAAGGAAATTGGCGGCGCTGGACGGCGATGCTTTCTTGAATTTAAAACTCATTTTAGAACCTACCGTAAAGATTGCCACCACCGAGTGGGATTGGAGTGCTGCCAATGAAAAAGAGTGGCTCGATAATATCAGCCTGGAAGAGGATATCTTTCCCTTGCTGTTAAAGCCCACACCCCTAAAAATACTTGAAGAGCCGCTCTCGCCCATGACTTATACCATCCTGGGCGGTTTTGAAGGCGGGAACACCGTGGAAAGCGTTCGCCTGTTGACTATCGATGCGTTTGAGACTTTGACCCCGGAGCAGGAGCGGATGTTGACCGAAAAAATCATCGAACAAATCAAGCAAGCCCTTTTAGCAGGAATTTTAATACCCATATTAAAGGAGGAAACATGAAGAAGCATCTATTCTTATTCATCACGGTATGTATCATTATTTTTATGACCGCCGGACTGGGGGCGCGGGAAAAAACGGAAAAAATCGGGGAACTTACCTGGTTCACTGAAACGACTCCCTGGGAAGAAATATTACAGACCGCCCGGAAAGTCGATAAACCCGTCCTGGTTGTTTTCTGCGCCTCCTGGCTCGATACTTGCGATGAAATCCGGGGAACGGTTTTCATGGCCGGGGATTTTAAACAAATCGCCCACCAGGTGGTCTTACTTTATATCGAACAAGCTTCCACAGACGGCGAAGCCTATTGTCGGAAATTTAATGTGAAAATCTACCCGACCTTCAAACTTTTCTCAAAAGAAGGTAATATGTTGGATAACGGCACGTTTTCACGTACGGTGGAAGGTTTCCGGGGATGGGTGAAAGAGGTAAAAGCAGGGAACAACTTTTACGAGTTATCGAAACAACTGGAAAAAAATCCCAATGACCGCGAGCTTCTTATCAAAATCGTTGAACGTATCGGTATGTCCGATAGAAAAGACAAATTGGCTTATATGAAACGGGCTATCCAGCTCAAACAGGATTTTAGGGATGCGCTGGCGCAGCGGGCTTATGAAAAAATGGCTGTCGTCATTGTCGAAAATATCCCACGGAGAAGCGGCAGGGAAGAATTCTTCAAAGAATATCAACATTTGTTCCAGCTTATCGTTAATGCCTATTACCCGGATAGGTTCAAATACGATTTAAAGGGCAATGACGGTCTGGTGGCCATTATGAATTGGTACCTGCAGAGCGGCGACCGCGAAAAGGTCCTTTCGCTTTTCAATGATTTCATGAAGCGGAAGGGCAGCGCGTTTGATCTTATAAAAGATATCGATATCATTTCCTGGGCGTCGTACGCTTACTTCGATTCCGGGAATATCCCGGAAGTAGAGAAATGGGCCGCCAAAATCAAAAATGCGCTAAAACCGTCGCAAGATCTTAAAAAGGATATCAGGTTTGTTTATTATTACCCGGGCTTTTATCGGCGGCTCATCGAGTTCATGGAAAACGCCGGGAAAACAAAAGAAGCGGAGAATTATGTTTTAATGTTTTATGATGAGATGGACCGGTTGGGTTTCGAAAAAGAAAAAGAGGAAATCGCACTGGAACATGCATCAAAGTATAAGGCATTGGAAGAAAAAATCAACCAGGGTAAGAAGAAGCAATAGTATCAAGGTCGGAGCACGAGTTAGCAGAATAATTAAATGAGAAGCGCTGACAGAAGCACGGCAGATTATTTTGTTTTCTATTGCTATAACGCGTAGAGAATGTTTTAAATTGGCGAATAATTTCCGTTATCGTTGGGGCGGGTTCCAAACCCGCCCGTTTTGATGCAAACTCTAGTTCCCGAATTTCGCTAGAATCCTGACCGTGATTTTTTGTGCAATCCTTTCTGTACCTCGGCCCATTGTCGTAAACACCAATGTATAATCGCCTACAAATCCCGGCCCGGGCTGCCAATAAAAAATTCCCTTCTCTCTGTCAAGTGTCGAACCGATTGGTAATTCTCTCAATTGATCGCCGACAACTGAATATCCTTCCAAAACTTCTTCAGCGGAAAGATTTATTTCCACTCGTTCCAATTCATGGATTTCAACGGTTTTTATTTTATCAAAGGTGGGTGAATACGAATCAAAGACGGGCGCACACGGGGGTGCGCCCCTACCCCCCAATACTTGATCCCCGGTCCCTGGGTTCTGTATAGTAAAATATCGGCTGCCGATGGCGTCGCTGTTTCCCGCATCATCGGTTACAGACCAGGAAATCGTATGTACACCGTTTCGAAATTGCCTGGCGTCCAGGTAATAATAACCCAAAGCGCCATTACTATTATTGTACTCCGGGAACAGGGTCGCAATATCTTCCCGATAAATATTATAAACCGGGTGTTTCAGGGGGCGGCCGTCCACCCACACCGTGATAGTGGAGCCGTCCACGGGAATTTTATTGGGCAACGGCGTCAACGCCCAGGCAAAATTAACAAAATTCTTGCCGGCCGCGGCGCCGCCTTGTATAGGAGTATCGATTGCCCCAAAGGGTTTCACGGCAAGGGCATTGTCACAGGTAATCGTTTTGGTTCCCAACGTCACCCGGTGCCCCTCATTGTCCAGGGCAACGGCATGAAACGTAAATGTTCCATTGCCGCTGTTGGGTAACGAGTTGGTCAGCATCAGGTAGCCCCAACCCGCCTTATAGTTAAAGGGATAGTGAGGATAAGCCGATTCTACATCGGGCCTGGCCCCTTCGATAAATATCGCATCGCCGATATAAACCGGGTTGTTCTCCTCGCCGGATACCGGGTCCCGGTAGATTTTTACGCTTTCTATCCCGGTATCATCCAGGCACCAGCCGGTAACCGGGATACTACTGCAGACCGTGTCGCCGTCGCGCGGGGTTTCAAAGACGCCGAAAGGCGCTGCGCTGCCGCTCGCCGCCGGGTATATTGTTAAAGTCACATTTGCGCTAATGGGTGAGTTGACGGCCTGGGGATCGCTGATGGTTACCACGTCGGTATAAGTCCCGACTGATAAGTTGGTAGTATTTACGGTAAGAGAAATCAGGGCGTTTCCTGCGCCGGTGGAAGGGGATACCTGGAGCCAACCCGGGCCGACAGCGGTCCAGTTCAAGGTTCCCCCACCGCTGTTTTCGATAAATAGATTCTGCGCCCCCGGTGTGTTTCCTTGTTCCACCGCCCCGAAATAAAATTGGGTCCTGTTTAGAGCAAGCGCCGGTAAGCTGCTGTCTTTAACCACATATATCTCGTAGGTGGCTGTCCGGTTCGCCGTATCATAAGCGATAACCGAGAGTTTATGGTTCCCATCCGGGTAAGCGCCGGTATTCCAATCGAAGGAACAAATACCGCTGCTGCATTCATCCAGTTTTTGGTGGTCGGCGTAAAATTCCACTTTGGCAATATCGGAACCGGCGGCCTCTGCCTGTACGGCTACTTTACCGCTAACATATTGACCGCTCTCCAGGTTGGTTATTTTCACCGTGGGAGAAGAAGCGATTTTAAATATTTTCAAACCGGAACCGGCATCGGCCACATAGATATAACCGCCTGAAACAAAAACATCCTCGGCATCCCCCGATTCATTGAACACCCCTAGTTCCGATGGAGAGGCCGGGTTTGTCACATCGATCACCCGGACCCCGTTGCTTCCATGCGCGCAAAAAACAAAAGGTGAGGCCGCAAAAATTCCCGACGCTACCCCGGAAGACTCTGTAAATTGATAGTGTCCCAATGCCTGCACTGCTTTCGGATCCGAAATATCATAGACTTTGAAATAACTTACACAATGTACCGTTATACAGGACGTCCAATACATGTATTTCCCACTCACGTGATACGTAACATCCGGGTTAGAAATGTTTCCACCGGTATTAAAATTGTTGGTAAAAACCGGGGCGGAAGGCGTGGAGATATCCACTATTTCAAAGTTTTGGAATACCCCGGAGAGGAAGGCATAATTCCCTGAAACCTGGATTTTAAAGATAAAGGAAAGAACCTGGGGCTTGTAGCTGCCGATTTTTTCGGGCGCCAATGGGTTGGAAACATCGATGATGGAGATTTCCCGGTTAGCATTTCCTTGTAAAAATACAGTATTATCTTTAACCTCCAGGCTGTACCCCGAAAGTGTTTCTTCATAGCCCGCGACGTCTTTAATGTCGGTAGGATTCTCTATATCGATTACCCGGAACCCGGAACCATTGGCCACGTAGGCATGTCTCCCGGAGATTTCCAGGTGACGGGGGCCGTCGGGAGGAATCTTAAGCGAATCGGTTTCATATGGGGAAGAAGGGTTTGAAATATCGATTACCCGCACAGCATTAGCGCCGCCGATAATATAGGCATAATTCCCCCACACCCGGACTTGCTGGGCGCCTCCCTGGATATCCAATGAACCGATTGCCTGGACTTCCAAAGCTTCTCCCCCCATGAAAGCCGGGGTCATAACCAGGACTATTAACAGCAATAAAGTAGTCATTACAGCATTTTTTTTGTTCATACTCACCTCACAGTTCTATTATACAATTTTTCCAGGGAATAGATAAAGCAATTTTAGTGCCAGGCAGGAAGAAGAAAGTAAATTCCTGGAAATGGTCGTTATCAACTCGTTTTCTTCCCGGTGTATTGAGACATGTATTATGAACTATCTGTGAACAGATATGACTTATATGAATTCAGTTCATAGTTCCGTGTGGATATTTTCATGAATTCCTTTGGTTTGGGCAATAATGCAATGAATTTTTTGGTAACTGCAAAAAATCGTTTTGTTGATGTTAATTTTCATTTGGTCGGTGCAAAAAGCCTTTTGGTCGATGTCAACTTCCGTTTGATCAGTGCAAAGTTTCGTTTTGTCGATGTCAACTGCCGTTTGGTCGCTGTAAAGAACCGATTGGTCACTGCAAAGTTTCGTTTGGTCACTGCAAAGTTCCGTATGGTCAGTGCAAAGAACCGATTGGTCACTGCAACGTGCCGTTTTGTCGATGTCGATTGCCGTTTGACTGTTTACATAATTTTTTCAAATAAAAAGAAAAAATTGAAGAGAACTGCCATTACCCGGTGAAAGTGAAAAAGAAGGCGCCAGGCAAAGAAATATCTCCTGGTTCCTGATAATATGTTCATAATAATGGTTCTTTTTCAGATTGAGTGGGTAAATCCAATTTTTTATAGTCTGATTTTTACCCATTGAATCTTTATGCCGCACCTTCCGGCATATATATTAATCCTGCCTGCCTACATTTCATAGCTTATTGAGCTTATATCGATC
>JAPKZK010000162.1 GCA_026393835.1 Candidatus Aminicenantota bacterium
AAGAGGTCGCTATGATAAAAAATGTCCGACTTATTTTCGATATCGAGGCTACCGTTACCGAAATAATATCCCCTGACTTAATCGAAAAAGCAAAAACCTCCGCCAACGATGGAAAGCATGTGCAGATCGAGCAGAAAATGCTGGATATGCTCCAGGAGGTCATCGCTTATGTTAGCCGCCATAAAAAACACCACTTAAAATGCCTGTCGGGAGAATTATACTCCATGCTTACGGAACATGGCTGCGATAAAGAATTGAGAAAATATTTAAACCGGGAATCATTCGATCAAGCCATAATCGAAGCGGCAGCCGGGATGGCGCCCGAATATGAGACCTTTATTAAGCAACTGTATCGATCTAATCATAAAAATAAAGGAAAGACCGGGGATTTGGATAAAGGGCCGACCGATGCGCTATCCGCACAGCAGCGGAATATACTTAGCTATGTCCTCGAGGCATGCATATTGAATCCCAAAATTACGGGCGCAAAAGTCATGGCTGCCCCGGGAAAAGTACTGGATATGGATGGAGAAAAGGAGGGCTAAGTTAAAATGACGCAGAAAGAAAGGGTCGCAGCGATTATGGCCGATCCCGGGATATCGCCGGCGCAGAAAGTGATGATTTTTATTATCAGCTCGTCAACCGATCAACTGGGCGCTTTAACCGCGAAAAAATTGGCTAAACTATTTGAAACCCCCGTCGATACCCTGAACTCCATTTTTTTGAAAGAACAAAAAAAGTCCATCGATCAATATATTCTCTTCTATAAAATGCATACCGCCTATTGCCTGATGAATAAATCGAAAGGTAAACGGCCTAAACTCTCGGTATTATCGAAAAGACTGGGATTTAAAAAATATGCCGCCTTTGCTTACCGTTTCAAAAAATATATCCCAATCACTCCCCGACAAATTATCCGGATAAGCAGGGAGTGGAACAATTGATGTACCTATAACATAACTTTCAAAATAAAAGGAGATTAACAATGAAAGAAATTACGATTAGCAAAGAATTCGTTGTCAAAGCCAATGAGCTGTTGAGCAAGCTATCGAAAGATAGCGCTTTCGAGACAAGACTTCACAAGATGTTCAATAAAGACGCCGAGTTTATCAAAGAGAGTCTTGATTACTGTGAGAATGCCCAGGTTGCTGAAGATGAGTATGAAAAAGAGACAAAAGAAGCAGTGGAGGCAAAAAAGGAGTCTGACAAAAAGTATGACGCCGCTGTCTTTAACTACACCCGGCACATATTTTTATTGAAACTGCTCTTGAAATACGATGCAAAAAAACAAACCGCTTTGGGTTTAATGGGCCGGGAAGAACCGAAAAACAAAGAAGAATGGTTCGTCCAAGCCATGGATGTGTACGATAAGATAATTGGGGATTCCGGGGTGGTAGAGTTGATGGAAGGGTACAATTTTAAATTGGCGGATTTACAACAAGGGCATCAAACGATCGTTTTGGCGCGTGAAGCCAACAATACCCTGGCCAAAGAGAGCGCGGAAGCGAAATCGGCGATGTTTAATAAGGACTACACCTTTAGTGATTTGTATGACCGGATGCAGATCATCCAGTTTTGCTGTTATTACATGTTTGTGAAAGAGCCGAAAAAATTTAAAGAACTGGGGCTGCCCATTATCGATAATGAGATCGGGGCCTTGATCACGATGGTAAAGGATTCCAGCATCACAAAAGACATGGTAAAGGATTCAAGTATAACAAAAGCTGCGGAAACAAACACCATGGTGAAAGATTCCAGCATTACCAAAATGGCGAAGAAGACGCCGGTAACTAAAAAGAGGAGATAAAACATGAATGAGAAAAAAGAAACAAACTGGACAACGGGACTTATTCCCGGACCGGGAGCAACGCGGGATGGGGCTATTGGTAAAGATGGCGTCATTGTATTAGCCGGGGATAACGGTTTAATATATCGCAGCCCGGATGGCGGTAAAAGTTGGCAGACCATTAACAGCGGACTTGGCAATTGGTTCCATCTTTTCGGCGCGGCCACCGATGGAAAGGGGCGGTTTGTGACAGTAGGCCGGGGCCGCGTCATATTGGCATCTACCAACAATGGCGTATCCTGGTCGGTGGTTCAACCGAAAAGCAGCGACAGGTCGATTTATAAGGCAACTTTCGGCAGAAATAACCTTGTTCTTGCCGCGGATGAGGAAGTAGGGTATCATATGAGCACGGACGGCGGCATGACCTGGACCCATAACCAGGATAAAAAGTTGAGCGC
>JAPKZK010000099.1 GCA_026393835.1 Candidatus Aminicenantota bacterium
CCATAACATGACACTCCCCTTCCCTACTCACAGGCTCCCCTGGGCCGGTTTCCCTGCTTTCTAGCGGTACTATGAGAGCGCTACGACTGCCGTGCTTCATTTCATTTTCCTTTCTTTTAGGATTGGAAAACGATACCTTCCATAGTTTCCTGTTTCGTATTCTCCGTCGAGCTCGCACAGGAGGGAAACACTCTTATGCGCCGGGCTTTTGTTAAACCGGACATCCCATCCGGCCTTTTGTCGAAGGAAGGCTACGGCTCTCCCAGGTTCCCTGGAAACCCTATTGCACATCTGCCATGTTCTCAGACCCCGCATGGAGTTCGACGCCAGACCTTTTCGGCGACTCACTACTGCCCCCGCAGGTAAGACAACGAAGGCTCCACAAACATGTTAGATTTCGTGGCTCAATAGCATGGCTTTTGTACTCACTGTTTACGCTTCATGCCGCCATTACTGACGACTATGCAAAACTCGTTTCGCGTGTGGCACTGGTGGTCAACCTTTGCCGGGTGGGATTTAAACCATACCCACAGGGTTTCTTCGAAGAGTTTCTACTCTCAAACATATATGTATCTATATGCCAGTGTTTCCCCTCTTCCAGGGCTTATCCTGGCGCAACTTACCCTCTTAACCTCTTAACTTCTCAACTTTTCAAAACTGGGGGCGAACTCACACACAACACGAAACCCATAGTAGGGCCAGTAACCCCGAGGAAAAGCGTTGTCGCGCGCCGCAAAACGTAGATTGCCCGGGTGAGTGATCCACGAGCCGCCGCGCAAGACACGGTATTTCTTATCTTCATCATACCAATTATCCATCCATTCCCAGGCGTTGCCAGCCATGTCCATGAGTCCTTCGGGCGTGGCCCCCTCCGGGTAACGGCCCACTGGCGTGGTGGCGCCGACATTTTCTCCATAATTGGCCAATTCCGGGCTGGGTTCGCCTTTACTCGTAGGCCATGGATATTCTCGTAGTTTATTTCCCGGCTCCCTGCCGGCAGCGGCCCATTCCCATTCTACTTCCGTGGGCAGACGGTATAGCCCTCCGCCGCCCTCCTGCTGTAAATAGGACAGCCACAAACAGTACGCCCGGGCCGCGTACCAGGTGACTTCCACTACGGGCTGGTCACCTCCATTAAATTTTTTGTCGTCATCATAACGGGAACGGAGTTTTTCTCCCCATTCACGGGAATTTTTCCCCAGGTAATCTGAATATTCTTTTATACTACCGGCAAATTCCAACAATTTTTTTGTAAACAACTTTAACGGCAGGATTTCTTCCAGGGCCTTTTCTTTCCCTTCCAGGTAAGAAATAAACTTGCGATACCGTTTATTGGTCACCAGGTATTTGCAGAAATAGAGATCGGGAATCGTTTCTATTTTTCCTGTATCTGAGAATTTATAAGTCCCGCCAGGTATTTTAATATATTCCACTTTATCCTCGAAGGGATTGCGGAAAGAGGAATCTGTAAGCTCCATGACCGCCTTTTCAACGGTAGTTGTCGCCGCCTTCCCCACCAGTGCACCGGCAACAATATCCTCGGCATAGGAACGATTGACTTTACTCCATTTGCTTTTATCCACGGCGGCAATGGCTGCCAACGCCCCTGGCGCGCCAACGGTTTTTAAACAATCCAGTACATACTTCCTCCGGTTCTCACTCAATTTATCGTTGTTCAAGCACGCTGCCAGGGCGTCGATTTTCTTCTCCAGCGCGTCTTTTACTAAATTTTGCAACAGCGTCTGCTGGTTATCATTCAATTGTTCACTCACCGGCGCTTGAAAGAACAGGCGCATAAAACGGTCAAAGGTTTGAGCATCGGCTTTGCCCATGAAAAACCGCAGCGTCTCGTCCCACCAATCTTCTTTAAAATGCGCAATCAACGTTTCCACGCGGTCGGGCTGATGCGCATCCTTTTCCAACTGAATACCCGCCAAATATTCCCGGAAAGATTTATGGCGAAAAATATAATTTTCCCGGTCATAGTCGGCAATCAACCCGGCGCGGTCCCGCAAATGCTCACAAAAGGCCAGGGCTTTGGGGTGGCCCGCCAGGTTATTAAGAATGGGCTGCATAAATTCATGCATTTTTTCTTTAGGCGTCTCATCTCTTTTTAATGTCTCATGCATCCACAGGGCCGTGGGCGCCAGGACCCGGCGGGCCTCTTCCACCGGCAGCAGGGGATCGATCTCTTTATGTTTGTCCCTGAATACCAGTAAATAATTCAATGCCGCATCATACAATGCCAGCCTGGTTTCGGGAATGTGCCGGCTCTTTTGCCAGAGAATGGCCATAATCTGCAGCAGCATGGGCGCGGCCGCCAGGTCGCGCACCGCTTTATTTTCTTCTTTCTTTAAAAACTCGATAACGGCCCGCGACCGCAGATCCGCCAGCTTTGATTGCTGCTCTTGCCATTGCTTTGCCGGTATATCCGGCGGCGCTAATTGGGCTAAAAAAACCGCCCGGAACCATTTTTGTAAAAATTCTTCCTGCTGCTGAATCGAGAAATCCATGATATCCGCCCGCAAATGCGGGGTTTGAAGTTCGACGCCGTCCAGCTTGCGGTAACCGGTAGCGCGTGAAGTCACCACGAAAAGGGAATTCTTTAGCCCGGCGCTCATATTCTTAATCCAGCGGCAAACTTTACGGCGCTTTTCCTTACTGCCAATCTCATCCAGCCCGTCCAGCAGCACCAGGGTATTTCGATTTTGCAGCCAAGCGTGAAATTGGTCCGCCGGGATATCCAGCAAGCGCCGACCAGCCCATTGGGCCAGGCTGTCGGGCAGCGAAACCGGGTCGCCGCTTTCCTCCAAAAACTCCAATTCCCGCAGCGGAAAATAAATAGGGAGCACCTGCTCGCTAAAACCCAGTTGCCGGCATTTATTATTATCTTTATCCAGGCAATGCATGGCATAATATTTCATTAGCGTGGTTTTGCCGGACCCCGGGTCGCCGATAATCAACAACAGCCGGTATTCTTGAAAGGCGCGGTTCATGACTTCTTCCGGGGTGGAATAGGGTTTGCCTTCATATTCCAACGGTCCCACCGGCGCCTCATGCGCATTCTGTCCGAAACGGGTCTCGCTGCGCCAGTACTCGGAAATGCGCAGGGAAACAAAGGCGGCGCTCAATTTAACGGTTTTGCTTTCGATATCCGGCGAACCCAGCATATCGATATTGCCCAGTTCCGCCCGCAGCGCTTCGCTGTAAAAATCTTCGCATGTTTTTTCAACATGTTTTTGTTTTTTCTTAATAAATTCCTCTTCCGCTTCCAGTTCCGCCGTCTTTCCTAATCTTTTATCTCTTCTCCGTTTAACATATTGATAAATACCGAAAACCAATGCGGCTAACATAAACCCCCATGGGATGGCATCTGTCCATTTCATATTCGCCTCTCTTTCTCTGCCGAGCAATTAGAAAATTTCATTTGTTTCATGGGACTATTCTACCGGAAACCGGTGCGAATTTCAATAAGGAATGGGGAAAAAAGGAGACCACGGATTACACTGATTACACAGATTAAAGGGTAGAAATGGGGTAAGTTGCTTGTTCCCTCCCCGGAAGACAATGTGAGGTGTTTATAGGAACCTTTACCAGATTGTTATTATAGGGTATTCTTTTATCTTCTCATCATCGGTTAGAATGGGTAAATTTTCTATTTGGCCCTGGGATATTAACAATCTATCAAACGGGTCCTTATGGATATCCGGTAGATTATATATATTTACTGCATGACTCATTTCAATAGGCAACACCTCGAGTGAGGTTTCCTTCACCTGTTGTGGAATATATATATCCGGCTTATCCGGAAGTCTGAGTTTGCCGATTTGAAATTTGATTGCTATTTCCCATCCACTTACAGTCGAAAGATATATTTCATTCTCTTCCGATTTGAGCAACTGTTTTGCAGTTCTGGACAATTTTTCAGGTGCTGAAATCATCCATAAAAACACATGAGTATCTAAAAGTATTTTCATTGGTAAAATTCAGACAGTAAATCCTCTGGCAAGGGGTCATTGAAATCATCGCTCATCCATATTTTCCCTTTTTCTTTGCCAAGGGTTCTTTTCCCTTTTTTCAGCGGTACAATTTTTGCAATAGGCTTTCCTGATCTTTCAAGGATAATTTCTTCTCCTGCTTCAACCCTGCTTAAGAATGCAGGGAAATGATCGTGTACCTCATATATGCTTAACGATGTCATTTACTTTTCCTCGTATTTATCATTTGCATCACAATCATATTTTAGTAGAAATCCAATGTTTTTTCAAGAAAAATCTTAAAATCCATGGGGGGGCAATGGGACAGTCTAATTTTTCACTTCACCCTTTTCTTTGTTTTTTCAGCTATATCCTTATCCTGCCTCGAATGACTGATGAATATCTTTTTCCTGGCCGTTGCTTGTTCCGCCAAACTGCCCTCCGTTCTTCATGTTACCGTATTACCCGATTTGAATCTTAATTTTACAGGAAACCCCCTGACATTTCAAGCATTAAAGGAAAAAAGAGTTGACAAGCCAGGGCATTCGTATTATCATTAATTTGAAAAATTAAGTATGAGGTGAACATTGGATATTTACGAATTGATTATTGAAATGAAGTTGATAGAACGCCGCTTAACTCTTTATGAAGAGAAGTATGGCGTCCTCAGCGAAGATTTTTACAAAGCCCTTATGGCAGGTGAGTTAGAACAATACGACGCTTATGATGAGACCCGCGCCGATTTCAGCAGGTGGAAAGGGTTTTATGAAACAGCGATGAGACGCAGAGACACTTATAAAAAGCAGATTCAAAAATGTAAATTGTCTGAAACGATGCGTATTCAACCTGCCTATTAATATGATTGATAATCCTTTATCATCGCTTAATGCATACAGTCGTTTTATTGCGGATTTGCTCGATCGTCCCGGTGTAAAACACTCAACTCTAACTGCCTGGTCTGACAGTCCATATACAGGAATTGCGGAAGGAGACGTTTTTTTCACGAACGGCTTACGGTTGCGCGTTAGAGAAGAACTGGATTTTGCTGATAGACTGATCATGTCGTACGGATACGAGGTGTACCGGGGCGCTGATCGATTGTACTGGTACGATGATTTCCCACATCCGAATGATCCGGGTTTATCATCGTCTTATCCGCATCACAAGCATATTCCCCCCGACATCAAACACAACAGGATACCGGCCCCGGAGATTAGTTTCACCCAATGCAACCTGCCTGTGCTTATTCAAGAAATCGAAGACGTTTACGGGAAATAACTATGGCCGTTATTTCAAAAATGAAACGCAGAGGGGGACAAATTGGCCTGTCCCGGAAATATACCTTTTTCGCGTATTTCGCGTGTTTCGCGGGTTATTGCACGCTTTTTAAAAAATATTATTGACTTTCTTTTCTCCGTATGAAAAAATACAGGCATAAAAATTTGCATAATTAAAAAAGCTCTCGAGAGAATCCGGTTAAATAAACAGGATTTAGCGGGGGCGATAGCAAAATAAAGGAGATGAAACATGAACCAAAAAAAAGAAACAACCTGGCTAACGGGACTAATTCCCGGTCCGGCGGTAACAAGGGACGGCGTCATTGGAAAAGGCAATGTTATCGTAGTGACCGGGGATGACGGCAAAATATTTCGCAGCCCGGACGGCGGCAAAAGTTGGACCGCTATTAAAAGCGGACTTGGCGATTGGTACCACCTTTTCGGCGTGGCCACGGACGGCAAAGGCCGGTTTGTGGCTGTAGGCCGGGGACGTGTTATTTTGATGTCCACCGATAATGGATTATCCTGGACGCTCGTTCAACAGAAAAGCTCCGACAGATCGATTTATAAGGTGGCTTTCGGCAAAAACAACCTGGTTATCGCCGCGGATGAAGAAATAGGCTATCATGTGAGCAAAGACGGCGGCGCAACCTGGACGCATAACCAGGATAAAAAAATAAAAGCCTTGCGCACCATCAGTTACCTGAAAGGTAGCTTCTATGCCGGCACACCCTCCGCGGTATACCGCAGCGCCGACGGCGCTTTCTGGAGCCCGGTGAATACCCAATCCAAAGGCGCCCGCGCGCTGGCATATAACGACAAAACCAATACTCTTTTTGCCGCCGCCCATGCCATCAGCAGAAGCACAGACGGCGGAAATACCTGGGAACAGGTATTTGACCTGAAACCGATCTATGGCGACGCCGCAAATATCATGGGCATAACCTGTTTCGATGATTTTGTCATTTGCACCGGTGGGGACATGCTGACCGTGATCTCCAAAGATAATGGTAAAACCTGGGGTCAGTTGGGCTACTACCCGGCTAAAGGCGGGTTCCTGAGTTTGCTGCAAACACCGGAAAAAATAATCGGCGTCGGTACTTTTGCAAAAGAAAGCGCCCCGGTATGCTTCCTTGAAAAGACAGATTTCGAGACAATGCGCCCTGTTGAACCCACTCCAACCGTTACAATCCCGACCACTCCAACCATTACAATTCCGACTACGCCAACCATTACAATCCCAACCATTCCAACCATCCCGACCACCCCAATCGTGACAATTCCAACCATTCCAACCATCCCAACCATTCCAACCATTCCAACCGAGACAATCCCAACCACTCCAATCGTGACAATCCCAACAATCCCAACCATCCCAACCATTCCAACCGAGACATTCCCGACCATTCCAACCATTCCAACAGTGACAATCCCGATCATTCAACCGGGACCATTCACCGCCAAACTGGCCGATGAACTGGATATTATCGCAGGCAGCCTCAGTCGCATCGCAACTTATTTACGGGGTCTGTAAAAATCGGCACGCGGCGCGTGCACCCTATTTGAAAAAGCGATAATAGGCTCCCCGCGCCGCGGGGCCCTGGACCCCCGTAAAATTTTTATTTAGATATATTAAACGCTTTAAAAATAGCCGCTAAAAAAGCATTGGTATAAGTACCCGAATACGTCATCCCACCCTTGCCGCGACGATTACATAAAATTGCAAAGGAAAAAACCTCTTTAGTTCCATCTACAAAAATATATCCCACTAACGTATTAACCCCACTGGCCGACAACGTACCGCTCTTGCAAAATACCCTCACCCCTTCCGGCGGCGCCGGATTCATGGCATGAGCATCAACCCCCTGGCGCGCCAACGTCTCTACATACACCATCCCCAACTCCCGGTAAAAATAATTTAGCGCCCGCGTAAACTGATCGGCGCTAACCCTATTCTCCGGCGAAAGCCCACACGCATCGACAAAATCAAAACTACTCCCGGGGAATTCCAATTTATTCACGATGTAATCGCGTATCACGGCCAACCCTTTCTCCTGGGTCCCGGGCGCGGAATCGAAATATGCCCCCAGGTTTTCATTAAGCAATTCAGCCGCGACATTGTTACTCTCTCGATTTAGATTGGCAACCGCTTCCACCAGCGGCGGTGTTTTAATGACGTAAAGAACCTGCCCCCCCACCGGAGCTTTTCCTTTAACAATATCACCTTTTATTTTGATACCCGCTTTCTCGCAGGCTTCTTTTAATAAGGTGACGCCGAAAAGCCCGGGCCGCGAAACACATAAACACAGATATTTATACCTCTTGTCCCACTCGGTTACCGTTCCATTAATCGTATATTGATCCCCCCACGGCATCTCCCGGTAAGTCATGGAAGGCCGGCCAGGATTCTGCGACCTGGATACTTTAATTTTATAATCCAAACGGGCGTAAGCCGTCTGGGGAATGGTTTTCAATTTTGGGGGCGGACCCTCCCGCAAGTCCAGTTCCAGCCAGTTGGAATTAACCGTTATCGCCCCGGGCGGCGCATAAAAATGCCGCGCATTGGGCGGATAGCGCGTCGATACTTCCTCAAGAAAAGAAACGTCATAAACAATGTTTCCCTCTATGGCATCGATGCCGGAGGTTTTCAATTGCCGGGCCGCCTCTTCCAGGTGGCCGGTCAACAACGACGGGTCTCCCCTACCCTGTAAATAAAGATTGCCCTTTAAGGTATTGTTAAGCACTGCCCCATCGGTCATTATCGGGGTCTGGAATCGATAACCGGGTCCGAATTTGCTGAGACTGATGGCTGAAATGAAGATTTTTATGGCCGACGCGGGAATGTAAGGCGTCTTTTCATTGCGCCGGTAAAGCACTTGCCCGCCATCAATGGTGGATAACTGTATCCCTATATCTACATTACGATAAATCTTGTTCTTTAAACAATTGTCGATGGAAACAGACAATTGTCTTTTTATGAGAGACTCGCCGGCATGAAGTTGAAAAAAAAGAAGTAAGATGACCAGGGGGGCGCTTTTTAAAAAAACTGCCCCCCTGGACCCCCCGCAAAAATTTTTTCTATCGTACACAATTACTGACCGTAACGATCGATAATTTCCTGTTTGGTCTTGTGGAGAATCTCGTACTTTTTCCCCACTTTTGTAAAAGCATCCAACGCTTTTTCCAGGTGATGAATCTCATGCGCCGCGGAAAGCTGCGTACGAATACGGGCCTGACCCTTCGGAACGACAGGGAAAAAGAACCCCACCGCATAAATTCCTTCTTCAAATAGGTCCTTAGCAAAATCCTGGGAAAGCTTCGCATTAAAAAGCATGACCGGCACTATCGCCGTCTCACCCTCTTTAATAATAAATCCCGCCTCAGTTAAACCCTTTCTCCAAAATTCCGTATTCTTCTCCAACTTATCCCTTCTCTCAGTCGACCCGGAAATGAGATTCAACACGGCCAGCGCCCCTTCTACCACCACCGGCGCAATCGTGTTGGAAAAGAGATATGGCCTTGCCTTTTGCCGGCACATTTCCACGATCTCCCTTCGACCCGATACACAACCGCCCGAAGCGCCGCCCAGGGCCTTACCCAATGTAGTGGTAAGAATATCGATCTTTCCCATTACCCCACAATGCTCGTGCGTCCCCCGCCCGGTCTTGCCGATAAACCCGGAAGCGTGAGAATCATCTACAAAAACCAGGGCGTTGTATTTTTCCGCCAGCGCCACGATCTCATCCAGTTTGGCCAGGTCGCCGTCCATGGAAAAATTACCATCCGTGATAACCACCCTCAACCGCCGGTCCTTGTGCAGTTCCAGCTTCTTCTCCAGGTGGTCCATATCCGAATGCTTATACGTATCCTGCTCCGCTTTGGCCAACCTCATACCGTCCACGATAGACGCATGCACCAACCGGTCGGCAATCATAATATCCTGTTCGTTCAATACCGCTTCAAAAACACCGCAGTTAGCGTCCATACAGGAAGGGAAAAGAATCGTATCTTCCGTGCCCAGGAACTCCGTCAACTTCGCTTCCAATTGCTTGTGAATATCCTGGGTGCCGCAAATAAAACGAACGGACGACATACCGTAACCCCTGTGATCAAGCCCCTTGCGTGCGGCTTCTATCACTTCAGGATGGGAAGAGAGACCGAGATAATTGTTGGCGCACATATTAATCACTCTTTTCTCTTTGGAACCCGCCGGGAAAATCACCTCGATTTCCGAACTCTGGGGCGCACAGATAATACGTTCCTCTTTAAAAATGCCCCCTTGCCGGATATCTTCCAATTCCTTCTTCAATATCTCACGATGCGCATCGATAAATGCCATGGCTGCCTCCTTATCCTTATTCCACGCCGAACTCTTTCATCAGCTTCACGATATTATTAACGGAATCGAACGCTTCAGGCGTGGCTTTGGCATCCGGGATCTGGATTTTATACCTTGTTTCCAGGAACCGTTTCAAGGAAACCATTGAAAAAGAATCCACGATGCCGCCGGAAATCAAAGGGGTGCTGAAGGTAATTTCGATATCGTCATCCTCTTCCAGGTATTCGTCCTGTACATACTCTAAAATCACATCTTTAAGATCAGACATTTTTATCTCCTTTTAAATTATTAGTCGTCATTTTCCAGGGTGGAAGTGTCGCCGATTTCCTCACCCCATTCTTTGGCCCTCAATAAGCGTCTCATGATTTTCCCGCTGCGGGTTTTGGGCAGGGATTTCACAAATTCGATTTCCTGCGGCATGGCCAGCGGGGACAGTTTTTTACGAATATAGTTCATGATGCTTAAATCCAGCTCTTTAGAAGCTTCAAAACCCGGTTTCAGTGCGATAAACGCTTTGACTACTTCCATATTCACCGGATCGGGCTTGCCCACCACTGCCGATTCCGCCACCGCTTCATGTTCCAGCAGGGCAGATTCGATCTCGAACGGTCCCACCAGGTGGCCGCCGGTATTGATAACATCATCATCGCGGCCCACGAACCAGAAATACCCATCCTCATCGATGCTGGCCCGGTCGCCGCAAATATACCAACCGTTTATGAATTTGCTTTTATACACCGCCTCGTTATTCCAATAAGTCCTGAACATGGAAGGCCACCCCGGCTTAAGGGCGATTAGACCTACGACGCCCGCTTTTGTAATAGGTTGGTGGTTTTTCATATCCACCACCGCGGCCGAGACCCCGGGGAAAGGTTTTCCCATGGAACCCGGTTTGATTTTCATGCCCGGGTAATTGGTGATTACCATGCTGCCGGTCTCGGTCTGCCAGAAAGTGTCATGGAACATTTTCCCAAACGCTTCCTGGGACCAGAGCACCGCTTCGGCGTTTAACGGCTCGCCCACGGAACAAAGGTGGCGGAGGCAGGATAGATCAAACTTATCCACCGCGGCTTTGCCTTCTTTCATCAACGACCGGATGGCCGTGGGGGCCGAGTACCAGACAGTGATTTTACGGTCCTGGATAAACTTATACCAGGTATCGGCTTTGAAACCGACATCCAGGACGCACTGGGTCACGCCGTTGGCCCAGGGACCGATAATACCGTAAGAAGTGCCGGTTACCCAACCGGGATCGGCGGTACACCAATAAATATCATCCTCTTTCAAATCCAGCACCCAATTGGCGGTGATGTACTGGGAAATCAAAGAATAATGGACGTGCTGGGCGCCTTTGGGTTTGCCGGTGGTGCCGGAAGTGTAATGAAGCACGGAAGGCGTCTCGGCGGTGGAGGGATAGATATCGAAATTTTCCACCCGCAGCGCTTTATCCATACAAAAAGCGATTTCCCTTTCCCGCGGCGCTTTGGTCCCGTCATCATCCACGATGATGACGTGTTTAAGACAGGGTAACACTTCTAAAATTTTCCTCACTTTTCCCACATGTTTTTTCTGGGTGATAATGGCTGTGGTCTGCGCATCTTCCAGGCGGGTTAGCAAAGAATCGGCGCCGAAGGCTGAGAATAACGGCTGCGCAATTGCCCCCATCTTTACGATGCCCAGGAAACCAAAATAAAGCTCCGGTACTTTGTCCATAAAGAGACAAACCCGGTCGCCGGGATTAACGCCCAGGCCTTTTAAGAAATGGGCAATGGTATTGGTCAGCACCCGCATATCGTTAAACGTATACTTTTTAATCTCGCCGCTGTGTCCTTCCCAGACCAGGGCCAATTTGTCCGCCTTGCCCTGCCGGCAAATGCGGTCGGAACAATACTCGCCGATGTTGATGATGTCGCCTTTTCGGTATCCCAGTTTCGCTTCCGAGATACCCCAATTGAAGTCTTTTAATCGTTCCTCATAAGATCCGATATTGTACATCGAAATTTATCCTCCTTTGAATATTTAGATCGTAAGATTTTACCAAGATTTATAGAATAAACTGCAGTAAAAGTCAAGAGAAAATGTGGTCATAGGTCCAGGTGCACGTTTTTCAGGCGGAACTTGACGAATTCTTCGATCTTTTCAGCCAGGGGACCTGGAATATCGACAAATTCACAGCCAAAGGAAAGACGGACATTATGTTGAAAGTCCAGGATATATATAATGACAACCCTTATATTGTCGATGGTCCCCAAAGGCTGGGGAAAATTGAGGGCAGTCAGCGTCAACTGCTCCCCTTCGGCGATTCCCGGTAACTTGTACCTGTTGCCCAGGAAACTCACCCCCCCGGAACTAAGACTCAAAACGGTTACAGGAATCGATTGGGCAGCAGTTTCGTGGGAACTGACCTCGGCTGTGATATCCTCTTCAAGGGTAAAGAAAACCCGTGCGCGCTCTCGCTTTTCAATTCTGTCTTCATTCATATTCATTGTCGCCTCATAAAATCATATTATATTGAAGAAAAAAAATTCTGTCAACTATATAAAAAATGAAATAATAAATAATGAAAAAAATTTCCCTGCGATTTGGCCGGGGCTTTCATCATTCATCATTCATCACTCATCACTTATCATTAAAGCATCTTAAATATTGCCTGACCGACGCGAACCGGTTTTCCTTTTACATTTTCGACGGGTTCCGCCATTTTGCGGGGCAGTACCAGGACAATGGTGGAACCCATTTCAAAACGTCCCATTTCTTCCAATTGCCGAATGTCGAGGTTCACCGGTTCCCAGCGGTCTCTAACCTTTTTCTTTTGTCCCGGGATAAATTCCATGCGAATAGACCCCACAAACATGGCGCCCACCGCAACAACATAGCAGGACATGCCGTTTTTTACGATTTCGGTAATAATCCGCTCGTTGCGCACAAAAAGTTCATCGATATGATTCAAACCCAGGCGATTGACGGGAAAAAGTCTTCCCCCGGTATGAAAATAACGGTTGATGTTTCCCGACAGGGGGTAGTGGCAGCGGTGGTAATTGGCAGGGGAAAGATAAACCGTGGCCACATGCCAGCCTTCTGAAAAATCGATGTCTTCTTTCAGTAGACTGGAAATGGGGTAGTATTTCCCTTTTATTTGTGCGGCGCGGTCTGCGAAAATGGTCTCCATCCCCGACAGTATCCCGTCCGCCGGGGAAACCACGACGCTTTCATCCGCTGCCAGGGGTCTTTTCTCCGGGTCCAGTTTCCTGGTAAAAAAATCCACCAGGCAAGGGTAATCCTCAACTTCGCCTTCATATTCCGTCATATCGACGCCGTATTTCCGCCGATACCATCCGATGACCCGTTTTACAAGAAACCGGGGTTGTCTGAGCCGGGTTATTCGCCCCCATACCCTGCTGAAACCCGGCAGAGACAGGAGGGATAGAAACAATGGCGTCAATTTTTTCATCTTAATATGCCTTAATCTTCATGTTTCACATTTCCTATATAAGGCAATATTATATTTCAAATACTCGAATATTGCAACCGGGTAATTTGGCCCTTGTATATTTCACATAAAATGGTATATAATATGTACCTTATGAAATATGCAAAAATCGCTATTGTCTTTTATAGTGTTTTCGTAATGTTTTTTTTCACGAAACATTATGCCTTTGCCACAGCCCCCGCCGGGATAGAGGAAGATCAAAGTGAACAAAAACTTACATCCATCCTGGATTACCAGGTAAAGACCCGGTTTATCAGCATTTTTAGCGAGTATTGTAAATGGCCCCCCCAATCTTCGGCAGCCACCCCGGGGAAGCCTTTTATCATTGGGGCATTCGAAGAAAACGACGTAAGTTCTTACCTGATTGAAACTGTCAAAACCAGGACAATAGCCGGTAAAAAAGCAAAAATTCTAATTATTGCCGATGAGAAAGAGATCGAACAGTGTATCCTGCTGTATATCACCGAGACCTCGGGAAAACGACTGCAGAAAATCCTGGAAATTACCGATAATCTCCCCATACTAACTGTATCCGACGCCCGCGGCGACGCAGAAAAAGGGTACATGATCGAAATGTTCATGGTAGAGAAGAAGATGCACTATATCGTAAATCTTATCGCTGTCCGGAAAAGCGGCCTTCTTTTGGATTCAACCATTTTGAAATATGCGGATAAAATCATACAAGAATGACATGGAAGGCATAAGCAATCTTAAAATAAAGAATAAACTGATCGGCATCATACTGCTGGTTACGATTTTCATCCTGGCCATTGCCTTTACCAGTATTATCATCTTCGAGAAAACCACCCGTTTGAATTCCCTGCGGAACCAAATAGCCACCGCGGCCGGGATCGCGGCCGATAACCTGGTGGGGGCCCTGGATTTCGGCACCGAAGCTGAAATTGCCGACTCCCTATCCGCTTTAGACGGTGTATCCGCTATCAAAAACTTTTATGTTTTCGATAAAAAAAATACGGCTGTGGTTCTCCACAGCCGGTCTGAAGCGGATAAAGTCCAACTTCCGGTCATCGACCACACCGATAAACAAAAACCAACCATTGAATCCGGCGGAGAATTTATCGTTGTCTACCAACCCGTCCTCTTTAAAGGAAATTACAGGGGTATGCTTTATTTACGGGCATCTACAGGTGAAGTGGATAAACAGATAAAGAACCTGGTTTATTTCATGATTGTACTGATCCTGGTGCTCATTATTTTATCTGTTTTACTGGCCGAAGGGCTCCAGGGGATTATATCGAAACCCGTCTTAAACCTGGTGGATGCGGCCAAAAAAATATCAGCGGAAGGGAATTACGCCATCCGGGTCCAAAAAGAGAATAATGACGAGATCGGGATGTTATATGATGCGTTCAATGACCTGATGGAGCAGGTCCTAAACCGGAATATCGAACGGGACCGGGTGGAAGGCGAGCTCAAAAATGCACAGTTTTTTTTGAGCAGCGTCATCGAATCCATGCCCTCCTTATTGATAAGCATCGATGAAAACGGGAAAATTACCCAATGGAACAAAGCCACCGCCAGGATTACCCGGATACAAAAAGCAGAAGCAGTGGGAAATAACTTGTGGGAATTAATGCCGGATTTCAACGAACTGAAGAAACCGATAAGCAAGATTTCAGACGCAGAAAACTGGCAGGAATTTTATAAAAAACCGATTAAACTCAAAGAGGAGACTTTTTATTTCAACGGTTCGATTTTTCCATTAAAAGATCGCACCACCCCCGGGAAATCCAGGTATGTCATTATGCTGAATAATGTGACTGAAATAGAATTAAAAGAGAGGTTGCTCCGTCAATCCCAGAAAATGGAAACAGTGGGGAACCTGGCCGGCGGACTGGCCCATGATTTTAATAATGTGTTGGGCGGCATCATCGGGACAATCTCATTATTTAAATATAAGATTGCAAAAAATAAGGAAATTACCCGGCAGGAAACCGAAAAGTATTTCAATACCATTGAAGAATCGGCCAGCCGGGCGTCGGACATGGTGCAGCATCTCCTCTCCCTCACGCGAAGGCAGGAAATTGCCGTTACTCCCACTGACCTGAATACAACCATTAAAAGCATTGTAAAAATTTGCAAGAATACTTTCGATAAAAGCATTGTCATTCAAACCGAGTACTTCCCTGGAAAAGCCATGACACTGGCGGATCCCACCCAGGTGGAGCAGTCATTATTAAACTTATGTATCAACGCCTCTCATGCCATGACCATTATGAGGAAAAACGACGAAAGGTACGGGGGAACGCTTAATATATCTGTTAAAAAAGTGGCGGCCGATAAATACTTCCGCCGTTTGCATGAAGAAGCAGCGGAACCGGATTATTGGGATATATCGGTCAGCGATACCGGCGTCGGTATGGACCAAAAAACATTGACAAAAATCTTCGATCCCTTTTTTACCACCAAAACAGAAGGGCGGGGTACCGGCCTTGGATTGTCCATGGTGTACAATATTATAAAGCAACATAATGGTATCATCGATGTTTATTCCCAGGAAGGATTCGGGGCCACGTTTCATATCTATCTACCTTTTCTTGAAGGCCCCATACACGAAGAAGAAATTGAAAAGAAAGTTGAAATTCCACACGGCGAGGGATTGATACTGGTGGTAGATGACGAAGAAGTCATGCGCCAAACAGCCGGTTCTATTTTAAACGAATGCGGTTACAGTGTGAAAATGGCTGAAAATGGGGAGGAAGCGGTGCAGGTCTTTAAAAAATATAAAAACGAGATCAAGGCGGTTCTCCTGGACATGGTTATGCCCCGGATGTCGGGCCAACAAACCTATATCGAACTGATCAAAATCGATAAAAATGTCAAAGTGCTGCTGGTTTCGGGTTTTAAGCAAGATGACAGGGTAGAAGCCATATTGAGAATGGGCGTGAAAGGATTTATGCAAAAACCGTATACCCTGGCGGCCCTGGCAAACAAACTTTCCCAGTTGTTAAACGAAGCGTAGTTCCAGCGCTTTTATTTTTTGAGTTTCTTGAGAACATCGACAAAGTATTTCATTTCCTCTTCGGTTCCCAGGGTCGTGCGAATATAATGTTTAAGTGTCTCATTATCCCCCGGTACTTTGGCCACAATAACCCCTTCTTTCTCCAGGGCATTAATAAAGGCGCGTCCTGAAAATTTATGATGCTTCAGCATCATAATATTGGTATCCGTATTTACATACGAAATAGTGGGGATTCGATCAAATTCGGTGATTAAAAATTCCTTTCGTTTTGCGACCCGGTCCCGGACACTTTCCAGGTAACCGGAGTTATCCAGTGCAATACCGGCAAGATCATAAGAAAATTGGGTGATTGGGAAATTGACCCGGTGGATTTTCAAAGCGCCTAAAATATCTTCATTACTGCACATGGCATAGCCGACCCTTAAATTGGCCAGTCCATAGGCTTTGGAAAAGGTTCGTAATACGATGAGGTTTCGATAATCATGTAGAAATGAAGAGGCGGAATAAATCTTATCCTCCCGGTCGACATATTCCCCATAGGCTTCATCGATAATGACAAACGCATAGTTATTAACCGCGGCATCGATAATTCTTTTTATGAAGTGGCCCGGGATTGATGCGCCGGTGGGGTTGTTGGGGTTTGCGATCCAGACCAACTTGGGGCGGAGTTTCCGTAAAACCTGCCGGTATTCGTAAAAAATGTCATCGGTCCAATTGAAACCGTCTTCTTCGCTCAGATGTAGATATATCGGGATCGCCCCCCTGCGAATGGAGTATTCTTCGAAAAGGAAGAAGGTGGGCGAAGTGACCAGGATACGATCGTTTAATGAAAGGAAAGAAGCAGCGACCATACTGATCATCTGTTCAAGGCCGGCGGAAAGCAGCACCCAGTCCGGTTGAATTTGATGCAGGTCGGCGATTTTTTGCCGTAGATCGCGGCAGATAAATTCCGGGTAATTCTTTATATATTGGCGAATATCTTTTTGTTCCACCAACTCTTTAAACCGTTCTTCCACTTCCACGGCGCAGCCGTCATTATTCTGCCCCAGGTCGAGCCGGTAAACCCGGTCTAATTTGTACTTGGCTTGCAGGATTTTAATGTATTCCTGGATGTAAAACTCTTTGTTGATGTACCCCCCCACTTTTTCATAGAGAGCCCGCTGGGTCCCCAGGTTAAAAAATGTGTGCGTTTTGACTCGTACTTTCGCTTTCATAATAATAGTCCGTTATCCTGTTATAAAATTCCGCACGCGGCCGACTCATATTAAGCGGCTGATCGCTTCGATCAAACCATCGATTTGCTCGCGGGTATGGGACGAGAAAATAGAAATCCTCAGTGCACCGTTTCGGGGAACACTGGTATACCCGCCGCCGGCAAGATATGTAACGGCGATGTTTTTTTTATACAATTCAAGCTGAAGGGCTTGAAAGTCAACATTTTTTAAAGAATGAAGACATATAATGGGCGCCGGGGAATCATCGATAGCAAAACCGAGCCCCCGAAACCCGCTTTTAGCGTATAAAGCATTATCCCATAATTTCCTTCTTAAATCAAGGTCCCGGTACAAAATGTCCAGGGCTTTTGCCGCGGCGGCCGCGGCCGGGATGGCAATCGCGCTGCAGGCATTGGGGAAGGTAGATTTTTCTTTTAATTTTTTAATATAGGCCTTATCCCCGGCGATGATCCCCCCCTGGGCGCCCAGCGCTTTACCCAATGTCCCGGAAGCATACAACCCCTCCCCCGTAAGCCCGAAATATTCGTAAGTACCGCGCCCCTTTTCGCCGATGACCCCGGTGGCATGCGCATCATCCACACAAATAATGGCCCCTTCAATCTCTTTTAAGACTTCCACATATTGGGGTATGGGAGAAATATGCCCGGATATGGGAAATATACCATCGCAAATAACCACCGGTCTCTGCGACGGTTCCAGGTACATCTTGAGTTTTTTCCTTAAGTCCTCGGGATCCCTGTCTTCAAACACAATCACGGGTTTATATACCATGTAAGCCGCGTTCATAATGGAGTAATGGGATTCTTTATCCGCAAAGATAGCGTCGTAGTCATCCCCCAACCCTTCCAATAAGATGGAATTTCCCAAACACCCCGAAGCATAGCAGATAACGCTTTCCGTCCCGAAGAACCGGGCGGCGCTGGTCTCCAACTCAACCGATACGGGGGTATTGCCGTAACCGGTCGACGATGTCCCACTCGCTACACCATATTTCTTTACGGCCTCAACGGCCGCCGCGATTACTTCCGGATGCCCCTGTAAACAATAATAGCCGGTTCCGGCAAAGTAATCCACCTCTTTCCCGTCGATAACCGTTCGGGGACCCGGCGTGCTTTCCATTATATGCATTGCGAACTGCCCTCCTTTTCTCTTACCGATACCGAGACATTTTCCAGCATGGTCTCCACCGCGGATAATATCATATCCCGCACTTTCATATCCAGTATCCTGTCCAGGTCGTCCCGGGTCAAACCGAGTTCAAGATTGCCGTTGAATTTACCGTTATGGGAATTGTAATGCCAGATAAGATCGATGCCGCTGTCAAATTCACAGGGAATCATCCCGCAGACCAACCCATTGGTGACTCGCGACGAAAACCGGTCGGCCAGGTCATGCATGCCGATTTCCTGCAGACTTTTAATATGGGCCCGCTGCATTTGCGGCAGATAATCCAACTGGTTAAAACCCCCCAGGGTCAGATACCCCCCCAGGAAAGTCATAATCAAGTAATCAAAGAATAGGGTAGGCAAGATTTTCTTTGCCTTTAACGCCGTTACCAGGGTTTCCCTTTCCAGCGCCAGGCTGAAATTTTCGCCTTCTCCTACCAATGAATTGGCGGTATCATCCACGGATAACCGGATCAACCGTTTGTATTTTTTCTTTTGGCTAACGCCCCAGAACAAGTGCGATCCCGAGTTTTCGCCCCAACACCCGGCTGTCCCGGAAAAATTCCTGAGAAATACCCGCCTCACACCCGCATCGAAAAGGATTAACGAAATAAGAGAATCTTTATTCATTATTTCCCGGCAAAGAATATCCAGTACTACCGTGTTGGATGGGAGATAGATGAGCCTGGGGATCGAATCTCGAAGACTTTTATCGAAATAGTATTGCCATAGTTTATAATTCAGGAATGTGATTTGATCGGAGAAGGCGTCATAAAGCCCGGCGGCTTTTTCGATTTCCAGGCAGTCGAAGAAAAGAAAATCGAGAAACTTCTTTTCTTCGGCGGTTAACGTACCCCTGGCTTCCCCGGTAATAAAACCGTCTATCCCGACTCGCCTATCGACTCTCAACTTCTTTTCAAACAGGAACACCGGCGACCTGGATTCTTCTGCGCCGAAGAAATTGAATTTCCGCTTTTTAAAATAAAAACCCCTGGGGTAAGACATATTATCCAGGGGCACATTGCCGGCAGCCAGAACCACGGCGAACGGCAATTTCAGTTCTTTCGCTATTTCTCCGTAAAGGAGATTTGAATTGTAGAGCAGCTTGTAATTTAACAATCCATGGTGGTCGGCGTACGATATGACCGGATACTGGGAAAGTTGTCGATCAAGTCGTTCCGGGGATAGCGAAATCGCCCCGACGCCGCCAATTACTCGTCTCACCTGATTCAATATACTATCTTGCACACTTACTTCTTGTTTTCGAGGTGTTATTTCCCCGGCGATATCACGGGCAAAATCCCTGAATGACCCTGGATATTCGTATTTCTCAAACATTCTCGGTCGCAACTTAAAAAAATCTTCCAGAAGTATCGGGTTCATTGTAATCCTTGAATCGAAGGCTCAAATCGAAATGATATATATTATAAACGTCCTTCTCCTCTTTGTCAATAAAGATCGGGTATTTTCCCAAGGGTGCGTCATTTTCTCTTTCTTTTTCTATGCTTAGATAAGGATGTTTTTTTATATTTCAGGGTCATCATTTTTTCCCCTTCCCACCGGAGTGATTGTTGCAGGGTGATATTGAAATCGTTGTTTCATCTTATCTTCC
>JAPKZK010000016.1 GCA_026393835.1 Candidatus Aminicenantota bacterium
CCAGATCGACCCCCACCATTATAACCAGGCCGTGATGCTTTATTCGAAGGAGGGTTTCGATAAAGAGGCTATTAAGGAAGTATTTTCCAAAATCCAGGAGCATCATGATGTACTTCGAATAACATATGAAAGAGAAGGAACAAGCGGCCAAGTTGTCCAGGTCGCTCACGGATTGGACTTTCCACTCTCACTCCGGGAATATGATTTAAGAAACCGTAAAAATCGGATCGCGGAATTTAAAACGAAAATAAACGAAATACAAGCCGGTATAAACCTGGAAATCGGTCCATTAATGAAACTGGGATTGTTTCATCTTACCGATGGGGACCGGTTATTAATCGTCATTCATCACCTGGTCATCGACGGCGTTTCATGGCGAATATTATTCGAAGATATAGAAACGTTATATAGTAAATATAAAAGGGGCGAGAAATTGGTTTTACCCCCGAAAACAGATTCATTCAAAACCTGGGCCGAAAAGTTACAGGAATATGCAAATAACAAGACATTCTTGAAAGAGAAAACCTACTGGCAAAAGATAGAATCGGTTGAAGCGCCTTCAATACCGAAAGATTTTGACGTGGATGACAACAATATCAAAGATACCGGGAGTGTATCGTTTACCCTTAGAGAGGAAGAAACAGAACTCCTGTTGACAAAAGTAAACAAAATTTTTAGAACGGAAATTAATGATATATTGTTGACGGCACTGGCAATGAGTATAAAGAAAACCTTTGGCCACCCGGAGTCCGGGCCGAAGTTTAATCGGGTATTAATCGCGCTGGAAGGTCACGGCAGGGAAGCGATACTGGAAGATATCGATATCGGCAGAACCGCCGGGTGGTTTACCGGCGTCTACCCCGTGGCGCTGGATATAACCCATACCGGGGACCCCGGACGGCAAATAAAAGAAATAAAAGAAACCTTACGGCGAATCCCAAATAAAGGTGTGGGCCACGGGATATTGAAATACCTCACCCGGGAAGAGAATAAAAAAGAGATCGAATTTAAGTTAAAACCGCAAATCGGTTTCAATTACCTGGGACAATTCGATGCGGATGTAAAACAAATATCGTCTTTTGAAATCGCAAAAGAATCCGCCGGGAATTCACAGGGTCTCAATAATAAACGGGAATATGTACTCAATGTATCCGGTATGACGTCCAATAAACGGTTAACCATGACATATTCTTACAATGAGAAGCATTTCAAACCGGGAACGATGACTGCATTAATTCGTAATTTCGAGACCGAACTCAGGCGTCTTATTACGTTTTGTTGTTCAAAGGAAAACCCGGAGCGTACTCCCGCGGATTTTACCTACAAGGGATTATCCATAGATAGTATCGACCGGTTAACCAGGGAATACCCGGGTATAGAAGATATTTATACATTGACCCCAATGCAGGAAGGGTTGTTATTTCATACATTGGCGGACGATTCTTCTTATTCCTATTTCGAGCAGGCGTCGTACCGTTTGCGAGGCAAATTGGATGTATACCTCGTTGAAAAAAGCTTAAATGAGTTGTTTAAACGTCACGACATATTACGGACCGCATTTGTATATAAGGATATCGAGCGCCCGGTGCAGTTGGTTTTGACAGGTAGGGTCATCGATTTTTATTACGAAGATATAAGCAAATTAGGAGAAAGGGAGGAGAAAGAGAATTCTATCGCAGAGTTTAAAAAAAGAGATAAAGATCGTTCTTTTGATTTAAGTAAGGGGACGCTGATGCGTGTATCGATTCGTCGGATGGAGGAATCGGAGTTTGAATTTACCTGGAGTTATCACCATATATTAATGGATGGCTGGTGTTTAGGGATAATAAATAGCGAATTCTTCGAGATTTATACCAGTTATTTAGAGAACAGGCCGTACCGCTTACCGGCGGTAAAACCCTATCGAACCTATATCCAATGGCTCGAAAAACATGATATGGAAGAATCGGCCCGGTATTGGCAAAGCTACCTGGATTCGTATGAAGAGCAGGCCGGCGTTCCCAAAATAATGGCATTAGCCAATGGCGAGAGCAGGTATCGAAATGAAGAGATTTCGGTTGTCCTGGACAGGGAAAGGACAGCCGGTCTGAATCGATTGGCAGCCGGGAATCATGTTACCTTGAATATTGTGATTCAGACGCTCTGGGGAATTCTCCTGGGAAAATATAATGGAAAAGACGATGTCGTTTTCGGCGCGGTGGTATCCGGGCGTCCCTTTGAATTGGAAGGAGTGGAATCCATCCTGGGCTTATTTATTAATACCATCCCGGTGCGCATCCGGTTTGAAGGAAACATGAAATTTTATGTGCTCCTTCAAAGAATCCAGGAAGACGCATTAGCCAGTGAACCCTATCATTATCACCCATTAGCCGATATTCAATCCATGAGCGCCCTAAAACAAAATTTAATCGACCACATTTTTATATTTGAGAATTACCCCATCGCGGAACAAATCGAAGGATATGGAAGTGACGGAAATCAAAAGAATGAATTAAGATTAAAATTATCCAATATCGATGTATTCGAGCAAACCAATTATGATTTCAATGTGATGTTCTCAGGGACCGAGCAACTAAAAATCGCATTACGATACAATGGAAATGTCTACGACAGCCGCCATGTAAAACGGATAGCAGACCATCTCAATTTCATCATCGATCAGGTAATTGCCGATTCTTCCCGCCCAATTTCCGATATTGAGATAATTTTCGAAGCAACCAGGAAAGAAGTGCTTAATCATTTTAATGAAAATTTACATGAGGAATTTGAAATTTTGCCGATCCAGTCGCGCCTGGCAGATGTCTTCCGGAAATACAAGACAAATACGGCCATCGAATGTAAAAACACCCGCGTCACTTATGCGGAACTTGAACACAGGGCGGCCTGTATTTCCCAATGGATTGCAGGAAAAAATATCCCGGTAGGAAGTTTTATCGGCATTTACAGCGAGGATAAAATCGCTATCATTTCCGCCATTATTGGGGTCCTTCAAAGGGGCTGCATATTTGTTCCTTTAGATACCACCCTCCCGGGGAAACGGGTTGAGAATATGATTCGCTTGACAAATATGCAGGTTATCGTGACGGATAACGTTCATGAAACCATATTAACCGGTATGAAGGAGAAAATATTCGATGCCACGCACATCTGTGTATTAAACGATTCATTCTATCCCCCCGGTGAATTGGATGGAAATAAGAATCCCGGTATTACATATAGTCCTGAAGATAAAATCTATGTCTATTTCACATCAGGCACCACGGGGGCGCCGAATGCCATTGTCGGAAGAAACAAAAGCCTGGTGCAATTTCTCCAATGGGAAATCGAAACATTTGCCGTCGCTGAAACCTATCGAGTCAGTCAATTGACGGCCGTCGGATTCGATGCTTTTTTAAGAGATGTATTTGTTCCCCTATTGGCCGGGGGTATAGTTTCCATTCCCGGCTATAAGGAAATTTTGCTGGACGGCAACGCCCTTATCCAGTGGCTCGATAAGAAACCAATCAACCTGGTCCACTGCGTCCCCAGTTTGTTTCGTATTATCAATTCGGAACAATTAACCCCGGCGTCATTCCCTCATCTAAAGTATGTCCTGTTATCCGGCGAACCCATTAACCCCAATGAATTACAAGGCTGGTACCGCATTTTTGGCCGGCGCATCCAATTGGTTAATTATTATGGCCCCACCGAAACAACCATGATAAAGACATTTCATTTTATAGACATGAGCGACATCGAAGCCGGGAAGATTGCCGCCGGGCGCCCCATAAGAGGGGCCCGTGTGCTAATATTGGACAGGTATATGAAAATATGCGCAAGGGGAATCATGGGAGAAATCTATATCAGGACCGCCTACAGCACCCATGGCTACCTGGATAACCCGGGGTTAAACGCCCAGCGGTTTATAAAAAATCCCTTCAGTGCTGAGGAAGGAGACCTAATTTACAAAACAGGAGATTTAGGAAGAGAATTGGAAAATGGAGAAATCGAAGTCCTGGGAAGAATCGATCGGCAGGTAAAAATAAGAGGCGTCAGGATCGAATTAGAAAATATAGAAAACTGCTTACTCAAGCATAATCAAATCGAGAAACTCATTGTAATGAATCGGAAGACCGGGAATGACGAAAATTATCTTTGCGCCTACATTGTTTATAAAAAGCCTGAACCCCCGATTATCGAGAAAATTCCGACTTCAGCAGAATTAAGGGAGTTTTTAGCCAAAGAATTGCCCAATTACATGATCCCCTCCCATTTCGTAAAAATAGAAAAGATTCCTTTGACCGCCAATGGCAAAATAGACCGGAAAGCATTGGAAAAAAGTGGCGAGATACAGGATACCGGCGCGTTATATGCCCCACCCACTACCGAAATGGAAAAGAAAATGGCAGGTATATGGGCAGAGTTGCTTAAACTCGCTAAAGTAAGTATTAACGACAATTTTTTCGAATTGGGAGGAAACTCTTTAACCACGTTGGCCATGACGTCCAAATTAAAAGAAATTGGCTGCGAAGTTACTTTAGGAGAAGTCTTATCGAACCTAACCGTTAAAAAGCTGGCTGCTGTTATCGATGTAAAAAATATTTCCCCTGCGTTAGCGGAAGAAAATGTAGCGGCGCCGCTGCTCAGCCAATTGGATTGCATCGAAAGATTAAACAAGGGCGGTAAGAGAAAAAATATCTTTATTATTCACCCCATGCATGGGATGGTGAATCCCTACAGAGAGCTGGCCGTATTATTGGAAACAGAGTACAATGTTTATGGGATACAGGCCAGGGGATTGAAACCGGGCACAAAAATGTCCGAAAGCCCCGGGCAAATGATTACCGATTACGTCCAACAGATCCTGTCCGTTCAAAAAGATGGTCCTTATATCATTGCAGGGTACTGTATCGGTACTATAATCAGCTATGAAATCGCTATCAAGTTGGAACGTATGGGGCGCCCGGTAGAAAAATTAATTTTGTTCGATTCCAATGCATTTTTTTCGAGGCGCTTTGCAGTGGGTATCCGGGCTTTGGAGTATTCACCCCGGTTTATAAAAAGATGGATCCATTTGTTTCAAGAAAGGAAATTTAAAAAAGCGACCCAGGATGAGAATCCTGGGAAAATACAGGAGCGCAGCAGTGAAGAAATGACTGATGACGGTGCTTTGCGAAAAGAGACAATAGCACAAAATATGCGTGTCTTTAGGGATTATATTTTACTGCTGGAAGTTATAAAAGCGCCTATATTAGTTCTTTTAGCCGAAGCATCTATCCCGCCTGGAACAACGGAAGCGAATTTTAGTAGAATGACAAAAAGTAAAGCCACTGTGATAAAAGTCCCCGGGGATCATGATTCCATTTTTGAAAAACCCAATGTGGAGAATTTGTCTGAAGCAATAAAAAAGGTATCGGTAAAAAGCGGGCCGTCGGTGGCATAACGAATATGACTCAATAAAGCCCGATGCTCTTAAGCTCGATGCGCCCCCGGGTCCCGGGGTAGGCATTGGCGTTATTAATCGAAAAGAAAATAGACCGAATGTCCGATAAAACAAGCTTCTTCCTCTCTCCAAAAAAAAGATAAAATTTCTCAAAAGGAATGTAAAACTCCTTCCAACCCTTCTTTACCAGGAACGAATGACGATACCAACTCTCTTTGCCCGGTTCCCCCGTCCTGGCTTCTACCCAGAATCGAAGTTTCCGTTCCGACTGCGCCTCGAAACATATCCCCTGATACCCCGAAAAATCAAACCGCTTCCTGGCCGCTAACACCGACCAGAAATTCCTTCCCCCCGCCTCATCCTTATCAAGGCTAAAGGTAAACGTGGTAACCAATTCATCTTTATCAGATTTGCCGTAAGCGATAGTCCCTTTAGAACCGCCGTTTTTTTCCACTGTGAAGAACCCTTTTTCATTTAACAGGGGCTTTTTTTGAAAAAATTGCCCGCCCGTAAGGACCCCAAAAGAATTTTTGTTTATCCCAATAAAAAACGGGTTGGACAGGATCCACGGCAAATAACTGAATTTGTTGTTACTTACAAACACTTCAATGCCGTAAAAACCCGGCCCCTTTATCCCAATTTCACACTTCTTCTCCCGGTTCCGGACAATCCTTTGATATACCTGTCCGTCTCTCTTAACCACAATATCCGTCTCAAATTCAAAGGGCATTAGAATAACAAGTTTCCCCTCCTCAACCTCAGAACTGCCCCCCATTTCCACACGCTGGCCTGAATTATCCTCAAAATAAGCCTCAAACCCATTGGCCGGCGCAATCGCTTCGATCACACTAAAAAAATTCCCCTGCCGCAGCGCTGAAATAATAATGGACGAAGCCTGTTGAGCATTTGCCGGCAGTTCCCGGTCAACCTTTACATAAATATTCAAAATCTCAAACATAGCCCCATAAGAAGGAAAATTCAATTCAAATTTCCCGCTTGCTGTCAACCTCGAATGCGCATCCAGGCCATAGATACCATAATAATGACCGCCACGGTCTTCAAGGTTCAACCGATTCCATTTCTCCATCTCCGCCTGGGGATAATCCAGCGTACTGAGCAGAGAGTAATTGGAACTCACCAGGTACTGCAAAGGGAAAATCGCCAATTTTAAAAAAGAAATCCTCCTGGCGCTGCTGTAACAACTCAAAACCTCCATCCCCGTGAAACCCCTGGCTTTCCAATCCGTCCAGGGAATACGGTCATCATAAGGATGGGCAATGAAACATACCCCTTTATCCTGGAGGATTTCGTTAATAGCTTCCTGCGGTTCGGGCGAGAAAATGTACCCCGGGATTTTAAAACCAGCGGCAGTAAGATGTCCGGCTTGAAGTGAAAACTCGCTGGCGCCGATGAGCAGCACATCGTTTAAATAAGCAGTGGCCTTAGCCGATTTTCGGTTGGGTCGGCCGTGGTCGGTAAGAATCACAAAATCAAGGCCCAGGGAATGCGCCGCCCCGGTGATGTCATCGATTGTTCCCTTACCGTCGGAAAACACCGTATGCATATGATAGACGCCTTTCTTATAAAAAGAGGGTAGGGGATTCGAGTTGGTTTCTTTTTTATAGGAAAAAATAGGGAAGATAATGGCAATCGCCAGGATGGCGATGACGACCAGGCCGTAAACCAGGGTATTCTTAATAATTTTCATCCGGGAATTATAATTATACCATCGAATGCTTAAAAACCAAAATCAGTTTTTCCGCCAAATCCAGGGCATCCACTGGCCAGAAACATTCCGGGCGTGGGTGATGTACGTGGGGGTTTCCGGCCGCAGGCCGGCAGTTTAGCAGGCAATCGACCCATTGGGCGGGGATTGCCTCACGGCCGTTCACAGCGCCCAAAAGCGCGCCGCAAATGGCTGCGTTGGTGTCGGTGTCGCCGCCGCGCATCACCGTATCAACAACCGCTTCTTTGAAATTCGCCGCGTGGAGCAGTTGCCAGAGTGCATTGTGGAATGCCACCAACACCCAGCCTTGATTGCTGACATAATCCGCAGGTGGGGCGTCGGCGGCGACTTTGACTGTCTTTAACAGCGGCTCTTCGACTTCCATTTCTTTCGCCCATGAGAGAATTTCGCGATAGATAGTTTCGGCATTGGCGCCTGCGCGAATAGCATAGGCGATGGCCATGGCGAAAAGGGCATTGGCTTGTTGGCAAATAGGATTAGGGTGAGTTAGCGCCGCATCGCGGCGCGCCCAGTTCGCGACCGCCGATAATTCATAGTTGGCGCCGAAAATACCCAGCGGACTGATCCGCATCATTGCGCCGTTGGCCTGACTGTCGTACAAGAAGCGACCGTTCAGACCGGCGGCAATCGTTCTTCCACAGTCAAAGGGGTTGGAGTTCAGCCAGAAACGATAACCCTCCAGCGCCGCTTTTTCATCGTATGTGTCGTGTTCCACCAGTGAGCGGGCGAGCATCAATGCCAATTCGGAATCATCGGTCGGTTGCCCGGCGATGGTGTTCCATGTACCGCCGTCCGCCATCTCTCTTATGCCGTTCGGGTAGTTCCGCCGAATTTTCTCCGGCGACTGGAACTCCACCAGGCTGCCCAACGCATCTCCGGCAAGCTGGCCAAGCAGGCAGCCCTGGGCGCGGGAAATATAAAAATCTGCTCCTTGCACTTGATTTATTTGATTATTGCCATTCATGCTTTAAATATAAAACAAAAAGCCCAGTATGTCAATTCCGTGTTTAAGCCCTTCGATGCCCAGTTCTTTTTTTTGGTTCTTTCTCATATCAAGTGGGGACAAACCTTCCGGCATATACATTAAGCCTGCCTCTCTACATTTTATACCCAATTGAGCTTTTATCGATCCTTTGTGGGGCGATATCAACTCTTTTTGCTATTATTCCCCCTTTCGGGGCGCCGGTATCACCCCTTTAAAGGTCCTGTATCAACCCTTTTTACTGTTGTACCACCCCTGTTTATTATTGTATCGGCGCTTTTTACAATTGTATTACCCCTTCTTTCTATTATCTCACACCTTCGAGCCCCTGCATCACCTCTTAAAGAAGTTACCAAAAAAATTTTGGGAGGTGATATCAGTCCTTTAAGGACTGATACTGATCCTTTGGGAATCGAATTAACCTCTCTTAGGCTTGATATCGATCTTTTTAGATGTACAATAAGAAACCCCAGAGGGTTGATATAATATCTTCGAGGGGTGATATAATAGAAAAAAGGAGTAATCCAGGCGCATAAAGGATTCAATTAATATCCCAGGGGTTTGGTATAGGGGCTCGAAGCATTGATGCGCCACCAAAAAAAGGCGTTACCCATTCAAAGTGAGAAAGAACCGGATTTTATTACTAAAATGCTTTACATGTCAACTGTTTACTGCGAAAAATCTTCATTTCTCGCTATTCTTCACCCGGGAAAAGACCTTCCCATTACTGAAAAAGACATTCCCATTATAGAAAAATACCTTCCCATTAGTGAAATAATACGTTCCCATAGCTGAAAAAGACGTTCCCATTATGAAAAAATACCTTCCCATAACTGAAAAATATCTTCCCATTGGGTAAAGTTAGCTAAAATGACTGTATGAAAGGCAAAAAATCTCGCAAGAATATCTTTATTGTACCCAGAAAGGGTTTCTTGACTTCCCAAAGCTTTTGATTTTGATGTTGACATCATGCGAAAAACGATTTAAAATATGGCCTCATGAAAAAAGGAACTTCATCAAAATCAGTTATACTTATGGCTTTCCTGGCGAACCTGTTTATCGCCCTGGTAAAGTTCATCGTAGCCTTCATCACCCGCTCAGCCGCCATGCTGGCGGAAGCTGTCCATTCCCTGGCCGATACCTTTAACCAGGTTTTACTCCTGGTGGGTATCAAACGCGGCAAACGCGCACCCGACAGCCTCCACCCCTTCGGTTTCTCCGGCGAACTCTATTTCTGGTCCTTTATCGTGGCCATAATACTCTTTACCGCCGGCGCCGTGTTTTCCATATATGAAGGAATTCACAAATTGCTCCACCCCACGCCCATCAAGAACATCGCCTACGCCTTTGCCGTATTGCTCTTTTCAATCGCCGCCGAAAGCGTCGCTTTTTCCAGCGCTTTTAGAAACGTCAACCGCGAAAGGGGCAAAGACAAAATATTCACCTACCTGCGCAAAACCAAAAAATCCGAACTGATCGTCGTATTCCTGGAAGACCTGGCCGCCATTTCCGGGTTAAGCTGCGCCCTGGTATTGATCGCCCTTGAACACTTTACCCATATATTATTCTTCGACGGCCTGGCCTCGATACTCATCGGGGTGATTCTCGCCGCGGTGGCCGTTTTCCTGGGCAATGAAACCCGCTCCCTGCTATTGGGCGAAAGCGCCGACCCCGAATTAATCAAAAAAATATCTACCATATTCGAAACCGAAGAAAGCATCGATCGCCTCATTCATATCAAGTCCTTGCAATTGGGACCGGAAGATATCTTGATTGCCGTTAAAGCCCAATTCAATGACCGCCTCAATACCAGGGAAACCTGCAACCTCATCAACGGCATTGAAAAAGAAATTCGTGACCGGCACCCGGATGTCAAAAAAATCTTCATCGAACCCGACATATATAAGAGCAACTACTGATATGGAATTAGTAAGCATCGTCATGCTCAGCTTTAACCGGAAAAACGATGCAGCCGAAGGAATAGGGGAGCTGCTGGCCCAGGATTATAAAAACCTTGAAATCATCGTAGTGGACAACGGCTCAACCGACGGAACCGCGCAGATGATAACCGAAAAATTTCCCCAGCAGCAAGTCAAACTCATCGCCCTGCCGCGGAATATCGGCGTCGCCGCTTACAACATCGGTTTTGAAAAAGCTGCCGGCAAATACATCGTGGTGTTGGATGACGACTCTTTCCCCGAGAAAAACGCCATCCCACGAATGGTAGACGAATTCGAAAAAAACCACAAACTCGGCGTGGTGGCTTTCGATATAAAAAATTATGCCACACTATCCGACCTGTCCGACCAGTCTGACTCGTCCGACTTGTCCGACCAGTCCGACGAAACCAATTACCGGATGGCCTTTAACGGCTGCGGGGCAGGCATCCGCAAAAGCGTTATCGATAAAGTCGGGGGCTACCCCGGGGAATTCTTCCTGTACTGGAATGAGCAAGACCTGGCCATTCGCATATTGGCTGCCGGTTACCAGATCCGGTCGTTTACCGGCATCATCGCTTATCATAAATATTCGCCGGCCAACCGGGAATCCTTACGGGCGCCCTTTTACTACACCCGGAACCTATATTGGTTGATCTGGAAATATTTTCCTATGCCAAAGCTTATCAAAGACACCCTACAGTTGATCTATGGCTCCTTTTATTACACCCTGGAGCAAAAGACCCCGGTATATCTCAGGGCCACCCTTTGGGCCATTCTTAATACAAGAAAAATCAAACGAAAACCCGTGGATAAAAGCATCATCGATAAGTTAAGATTAACTTATAAACCGGCCTTTATCTATTACAAATGAACTGTCAAGGCGCTTTGCTTTTACAGCGCTTTTATGTTAATATAAGAACTGATGAAATTAACCATATCGTTGATAATTCTTGTTGTTTTCGGACCCATTAGTCTGTTGGCAGTCAAATACCCCATTATCAATTACCAGACCGCCGACGGACTGCCGCAGAACCAGATAAACGCCATAATACAAGGAGAGTGGGGCAATATCCTGGTGGGCACCCAGAGTGGGATGGGCAAATTCGACGGCAATCAATTCGAAGTTTATACCGGCAATGACGGGCTTGTCCATAATTTCATCACCGGTTTCGCATTGGATAATAAAAACCAGGTATGGATCGCGACCCACGGCGGCTTAAGCAGGATCGATGAAAAAAAGAACACAGTAATCAATTTCCCCCACAGCGAACCCATAACCGCCATTACCTGGGACAAAACATCGAACCGCCTATGGGTCATTACCGGCAAAGGCATTTACTATATAAAAGAAAATGAAGAAACCTATCGCAAATACGACAAACTTCGCAGCCCCGATATAAAAGGTGTGCTCATAAGCGCCGCCGGCGTTAAATATTTTTATTCCGATTTCCAGGTTATCGTTGAAACCAGCAGCAAACAAACCGTTATTAAAAGCAAAGAAAAGATCAATGTTTTGAGAACCATCGGTAAGAATGAGAAAGAGCAAATCCTGGCCGGCGCGGAAAACGGTTTATTTTTACTGGAAAACGCTGCCCCGCATCGCTGGATAAAATACCTGGATTTGCCCCCGGCATCCAAAAACATCACCGATATCGTCGAAGATGACGCCGGGAATATGTGGTTGGGAACAACCCGGGGACTCCTCTATTACAACAGGAAAGAAAACAATACCCTTACCATTACCAATGAAAACGGCCTGGTAAACAATAACATAACAAAAATCTTCATCGATAAAGAAAAAAACATCTTCATCGGGACACGGTGGGGCCTGTCCCAATTATCCCTTGACCTTTTCAAAATGTACGACGTCGCCGACGGGTTGCCCCATGAATTTGTCTGGTGTTTTGAAGAAGACCAGGACAACGATTCCATTCTCATCGGCTGCGATACAGGCATCGTCGAGCTGAAGAAAAAAGATGGAAAAATATACGATTTAGCCATTAACAACCGGTTAAGAAAAACCTCTGTCAGGGCCATGGTTAAAGTAGGCCCAAAAGATTTCCTTATTGGGACCCGGAACCACGGCATTTACCGGTGGAACCGCCGGGACAAACTGGAACAAGTCCATCCCACCGCCCAGGTTTTTTCAGTCCTTAAAGCCCCAGGCAATAACGGTAATATTGTGTGGTGGGGGACCGACAACGGCCTTCTGCGGCATGATCTCAAAAACAATACCTTTGCAACATTCCAGGAGGGATTAAAGGATAAAAATATCTGGACCCTGGCCCTTTATGATAAAGATACACTATTGGTAGGCGTCGGGAAAGGGATACAAAAATTCCATAAAGGAAAATTCGTACCCTTCCGGTTGGGAACCATTATCGGCGACCCCACCATCAATGATATTAAAATCGCTTCGAAATTTGAAATACTGGCGGCCACCGAATTGAACGGCCTTTATATTTACCGGCATGATGAAGATGATATCCAATACACATTAATCCATCTCACCACCGCCAACGGGTTAACCCATAACGATGTATGGTCCGTCATCAACGATGGCGCCGGCAATATCTGGTTCAACACCAGCGTTTCCCTTGACAGGTACAGCAAAGGTTTTATTTCGCATTTTAATAAGAAGACAGGTTTGTATGGCAACGAAGGGGCGATCCACGCGTCCTTTAAGGATAAAAACGGAAAACTCTACTTCGGCATCGTACCGGGATTCGTCGAAATCTCACCCCGGGAAAAAGACTCCGCTATCCCCCCACCCATCCTGTATATAAAGCAAATCATCAGCGGCGCCGGCCCCAATTCAAAAACAAACGCCGCGGCGTTAACCGGTAAAATGACCCTGCCGTATCGTCAAAACAATGTCGAGTTTCATTATATCGCTGTTTCCACCCGCAAAGAGAACCCCGTCTTGTATCGCACCCGCCTCTTTCCCTTTGACAAAAAATGGTCCGAACCTACGCGCCATACCTTCGTGACATACATGAACCTTCCCCCCGACCGGTACACCTTTCAAGTAGAAGCCAATAACGGGGGCGGGGAGACGCCCTGGATCGAATCCCGGAACACCATTACCCTGACCATCGAAAAACCCTTCTGGTTAAGCGTGTGGTTCATATCGCTGGTCATACTATCCGGGATTGGGCTGATCTTTTTGTTTATCAAAATTCGCTTAAAGGCGCTGGAAAAACAAAAAAAACACCTGGAAGAGCTGGTAAAACAGCGAACCGAAGAACTGGCCAGGCTATCCATTACCGATCCCTTAACCGATCTAAAGAACCGGCGCTACCTGGAAGAAAAAATCAAAGAAGATATCAGCCTGATCGAGAGGGCGATATACGATCAAACCCAATTCCCGGGCAGAACCCCGCAAGCCCCTTTCTTTCTATTGGGGATTTTTATCCTGGACATCGATCATTTCAAAAAAGTCAATGATTTATATGGCCATAAAGCCGGGGATACCGTCATCGTCGAAATCGCCCGGCTGCTGCTGGAAATGTTCCGAAATTCCGATACCATTGTCCGCTGGGGCGGGGAGGAGTTCCTGGTTATCACCCGGCAAACAGAAACGGATAATTCCTTTGAAATGGCGGAGCGCATCAGGAAACGAATCGAAGAATATCCATTTAAAATCGATGAAACCATCAGCATCAACAAAACCGTCAGCATCGGTTTTGCCCATTTCCCATTCATTCCCGGTGACGCCAAAACAGTCCATTGGACCCAGGTCATTTCCCTGGCCGACAGCGCGCTCTATATCGCCAAAAAGAACGGCCGGAATTTGACCGTGGGACTAAAGGCCGGTCAGAGACCATTGGAAACCGACGCCAAAGAAATCGCGGCGGATATTACCATGGGAATCGAAATGAATTATATAGAGCTGGTAAGTTCTAAAAAGAACCTTAAAACACCCCAGCCCAAAGCAAAGGAGGATATACGATCATGTTCGGATCAATAGGGTTCCCCGAATTAATGATGATATTTATTATAGCGCTGCTGTTGTTCGGGCCCAACAAATTACCCGACATCGCCAGGACGCTGGGCAAAACCATCCAGGAGTTTCGAAAAACCGTCAACGAGGCCAAAGCCACCATCGATGAAGAGATCAAAAAAGCAGGGGTAACAGATGTGGCCGACGATCTCAAAGGGATAAATAACGACATAAAAGACATCGCCTCCAGGGGTATAGGATTGGATAATGACAAAGAAAAAACACAATGAAATGACTTTTTTTGAACACCTGGGGGAATTACGGAAGCGGATACTCTATTCCGTATTCTTTATCCTGGTTTGTTTCCTGGCGTCCTGGTCTTTCGTCGATAAAATCTACCAATGGCTGGCCCAACCGCTGCTGCAATTCATGCCCCCAGGGGAAAAACTCGCCTTTACGTCGTTGACCGAACCGTTTATGATGTATATTAAACTGGCGCTTATCGCCGGCCTGTTTCTCGCCTGCCCCTTTGTTTTTCACCAATTATGGCTGTTTATCTCGCCGGCCCTTTATAACAAAGAGAAAGGGTTGGTATTCCCTTTTGTTTTTTTTACCACCGTGTTTTTTCTCCTGGGTGGGGCTTTCGGTTACTACTTTGTGTTTCCCTGGGCATGTCGATTTTTCCTGGAGGTAGGCAAGGATTTTAAAGCCATTATCACCATCGACCAGTATTTTACCCTCGTTTTCCGCATACTCCTGGGGATTGCCGTTATTTTCGAATTACCCGTACTGGCCTTTTTGTTGGCCAAATTGAAAATCCTCACCGCCCGTTTTCTAATCAAATACTTTAAATATGCCATCGTCCTGATCTTTATTATCGCGGCCGTCATTACACCCACCCCAGACGCCGTAACCCAATCCCTGTTTGCCATTCCCATGATACTGCTATACCTACTGAGTATCGGGATTGCCAAAGTCGTGGGGCCTAAAGAAACGGAATAAAAAAATGTTTTTTAATTTTTAAGGTGGAAAAAAATATTTTTATTTGATAGAATGGTGGGGTAAATAATTTTAAGGATTAAATTAAAAAATAAGTTTTTAAGGAGTAGAAGATGATAATTTACATTTACAAATTAATTTTTATTTTACTTTTTGCTTTTATCGGTTACAATTTCCCTCCCTTAGCGGGAACGGGCCCGATTTATGGTGCAGTGTGGGGGGCCGCCTTTGCCCTGGCCCTGATTCTACTGACCATCAGGATCAAGAAGACGGAATTGAAATATATCTGGAGCGCCACCATCGGCGTCATCGGGGGGGGGCTGCTGGGTTTTTTCATGTTTAAAATATTCAAGGCGATCATTTTCCATTATCCCTCGTTTTCACTATCCTCCCAGATATTTTTTAACACCTTCTTTTTATTCGGTTTTCCCGTAACCGGCCTGTTTATTGGGGTTCTTAAACCCAATATGTTTTCTCCCCTCAACATCAAGGAATTTTTCAGGGGCGGCAGCGCCTTTACCGAATCCTATCTCGTCGATACCAGCGCCATTATCGATGGACGAATCGTGCCCATTACCCTTTCCGGTTTTGTCAGGGGGGAATTGATCATTACCAATTTTGTCCTGGCCGAACTCCAGGCCATTGCCGATTCCAATGACCCCATTAAAAAAGTCAGGGGCAAACGCGGACTGGATGTAATCGAACAATTACGGACCAGCTCGCAAATTTCCATTACTATCCTGAATAAAAATATCTCCGGCGTCAAAACCGTCGATCAGAAAATCGTGATGCTGGCCAAAGATCAGAATTTTAAGATCATTACCAATGACATCAACCTCAGCCGGATCGCCAAGTTGCAGGATATCACCGTTCTAAACGTCAATGAACTGGCCTATGCCTTGAAACCCATCGTTTACCCCGGCGAACACCTGAATGTTCATATTCATAAAATCGGCAAAGAGAAAAAACAGGGCATCGCTTACCTGGAAGACGGCACCATGATCGTTATCGATGAAGCCAAGAACGATATCGGTAAAGACCTTGAAGTAGAGGTGACCTCTGTTTTGCAAACCACTTCCGGGAAAATGATCTTCGGTAAAAAATTATAATGTTGAAAATTCGCTCCGGGATCGGGTATGATCTTCATCGAATCGAAGCCGGCAGCGGTCTCTATATCGGGGGTATCCGGGTTTCGGATACCCTCCGGTTCGTCGCCCATTCCGACGGCGACCTGCTGATCCATGCCCTGATCGATTCCTTGCTGGGGGCCATCGGCGAAAAAGACATCGGCGAACATTTCCCCGATACCGATGAACAATATAAAAACATAAAAAGTACGATCCTGCTGGAAAGAATCGCCGCCCTGTTGAAAGAAAAAAACGTCGAGATCATGAATATCGATTCCGTTATTATTGCCGAACGGCCTAAAATAAGCCCCTTCAAAGATAAAATACGGGATAACATTGCCGCTATCCTGGGAATTCCCAGGGAAGACTTTAATGTCAAGGCGAAAACCAAAGAAGGCGGCGTCAACAGTACCAACAGCGACAGCGACTGCGTCGGTAGGGGAGAGGCCATGGAATGCTACTGCGTTGCCATGGTGAGGTGCAAGGGATAAATGGCAAAAATACCGTTAATCACAATAATCGGCGTTCCCAATACAGGGAAATCCACCCTGTTTAACCGTCTCATCGGGGCCAAAAAAGCCCTGATCCATTCAGACCCCGGAATGACGCGGGATATCTTTCAAACATCCTTTGAAATCAATGATAAAGAATTCAAAATCCAGGACAGCGGCGGCTTTTTCCCGGGCCACCAGGTCATTACCGAAGAGATCAATAAACGTATCTTCAAGGAAGCTAAAAAATCCGGGTTAATTATTTTTCTTTTTGACGGCAAAAGGGAAATATTAGGCTATGAAAAAGACCTTTTCCTGGAGATAAAAAAAATAAACAGCCGCATTTTGCCCGTGATCAACAAAGTGGATAACCCGGAAAAATATAGTCTACCCAACTCCTACTACCGGTTAAAAGAAGATTTTTTGTTCATCTCGGCGGAACACCTACAGGGCCTGGATGAACTTTTGGATCGCATCGAAGCGACATTTGAAGATTATACCCCCACCGTTAAGACCGCTGAAAAAACCAAAACGCGAATCAGTATCATGGGAAAACCCAATGTGGGCAAGTCATCGATAATCAATAAGATACTTAATGAAGAATCCGTCATCGTCAGCCCCATTGCCGGCACCACCCGCGACTCCGTCGACCTGGAGGTAAAGCGTGAAGGTAAAACCTTTATCCTGGTGGATAATGCCGGTATTCGCAAATTGAAAAAAGTAAAGGAAGATACCGAAAGCGCGGCGGTCGTAAGGGCCGAGAAAGATATCCTGTATGCGGATATTATTATATTTGTGATCGACGCCTCTAAGAGGATCGATCAGAATGATCTGCTGCTTGCCCATAAGTTGTTAAAGGCGGCCAAACCCGTCATTATTGCCGCCAATAAATGGGACCTGGTGGAAAATACGGATAAAAACAAATCACAAACCATTATCGAAAGGATCAGGCAGAATTTTAATTTTTTCTATTTTGCGCCGCTCATTTTCGTATCGGCCCTTACCGGGAAGAATATCTTCAATTTGATCGATAAAGCCGAAGATATCCATAATAAACTGAATACCAAAATCAAAACTCCCCGGGTAAATAAAGTAATCCAAACCATTTTAAAAGAGCAGAAGTTCCAGACCCAATCCAACAATGTATTTAACCCCAAGTATATTACCATCGAATCCTACCGGCCCTTTTTTGTAAACTTTCACACCTCATCGGAATACAAATTAAAACCCTTTCATGAAAAACACCTAAAAAAACGGATCGTTGAAGAATTTGATTTAGAAGGTATCCCTGTGTTTATTAAAATTTCACCTAATAAGAAGAAATAGAATATGATGCCATGATTAAATTAGCGGTATTCGATATGGACGGCACTATATTTGAGAGCTACCTGGACTGGCTTAAAATACGAGAAGAATTGAAGATACCCAGGAGTGACAGTATCTTGCAAGATATTTATAAAGATGGTAAAGTCGATAAGGTCCGGTTGGAGATACTGGAAAGGTACGAGAGAGAAAACACCTTAAAAACAAAACCCATCGATGGATTTTCCGAATGCTTGCGTTATCTTGAAACCCGGCAAATTAAGACGGCCCTGGTGACGAATAACAACAAACAAAATACCGATTTTCTTTTAACCCGGTTTAATTTATGTTTCGAGGTGGTTATTACCCGTGAGATGCAATTATGGAAACCGGAACCCGATGCATTTTTTTATATAATGAATTTATACGGGTGCACCGCGGAAGAGATTATTTCGATAGGGGATAGTCATTACGATGTCCGGGCATCCAGGGCGGCGCGGATACCTGCAATTTACATCATTGAAAAGGAAGATAGGGGAGTCCCGATAGAGAGTGCGCGCGATGATGGAATTACCTATTTCACCGATTATTACCACCTGAAAGAAATTTTAGAATCCAAATGTCGACATGTCGACATTACTTGAATGCAAATTTTCGCTTGACAAAAAGGGAGAAATTGAATAATATAAATGCATCATTTTTCACACCATCAAATGATTAAAAAAAAGGAGTAATGAAAGTGATTATAACAATTGCAAATCAAAAAGGAGGCGTCGGCAAAACGACAACCTCCATTAATGTGTCCGCGGCGCTGGCTTTCCTGGGATACAAAACCCTCCTGGTGGATATGGATCCCCAGGCCAATTCGACCGTTTCATTTATCGACCCTCGTGATTTAACTGAAACCATATTCGATTTACTGGAAAACAACGATCTGTCGGTGGATAACATTGTACAGCCCACCGGCATAAATAATTTATTCGTTTTGCCGTCATCCATTGCATTGGCGAAACTGGAGTCCAAACTAATCGGGGAGATCGACGGCCATTTCAGGTTAAAGGATAAACTCGACAATTTTAAGTATAACTATGATTATATAATCATCGATACGCCCCCGACGTTGGGCCTGATTACCATCAATTCGTTGGTGGCGGCCACACACTTGCTGATTCCCATACAGTCTTCCTATTTCGCCCTGGAAGGGACCGACGACCTGTTGGAAACCTTTGAAAAAGTCAGGTCCCGGAGTAACCCGGACCTGGTGCTTATGGGTGTCGTGGTTACCATGTACGACCATCGCACCATTATTGCCAAAGACAGCGTGGAGCATATCAAAAAATTATTTGGCAATAAGTTATTTAAAACCTTTATTTCCAGGAATGTGCGGTTGGAAGAAAGTCCCGCTTACAAAGAATCGATTTTTACGTTTGCTCCCAATTCCAAAGGGGCTGAGGAATACCAGGCGCTGGCAAAGGAGATAGTCAAAAATGGCTAAAAAAGTTGGGCTTCCTGATTTTGTGAAATCAAAATATGACAACCACTTCGTCGATGAAATATCGCAGCGAACGCGAACCATCGTTATCCGGAACATTCCCCTTGAGAAATTAACCGCCAACGTATTACAGCCCAGGAAAGATTTTGGGGATTTAACCGAATTATCCGAATCCATCAAAGAAAAGGGCATACTGGAACCCGTTTTGGTGAGGCCCAAAGACGGCCAATTTGAAATCGTCGCCGGCGAGCGGCGCTACAGGGCGGCAAAATTGGCCGGACTTAAGGAAATTCCCTGTATCGAATACGATGTCCCCGATAATGAAGCCCTGGAATTATCCATTATAGAGAATATCCAACGAAAGGACCTGGATATTTATGAACAATCGTATTCGTTGAAATCCTTATCCGAGATTTACGGCTATACGCACCAGGACATTGCCCAGAAGATCGGCAAATCCCGCGTGACTGTCACTGAACTGATTCGCATTACCGATTTACCGCCCAATGTTTTACAACAGTGCATGGAATTAAATATTACTTCTAAAACATTTCTCCTGGAATTGGTGAAACTGGAAGACGTAGACCAAATGCTGGAGGTTTTACAAAATTACTCGGAAAAACCATTCTCCAGGGAAAAAATCAAGGAGAAACGAAAAGGTGAAGAAGAGTCCACTGAAAAACCTGTCGGCAGCAAAAACGACAGTGGTTTAAAATTCCAGTTTACCACCGAGGACAAAACGGTTAAAATCAAGTTCGATATCAAATCGAAGGATACGGATAAAAACAAAATCATTGAAGTCCTTGAAAAATTGATAATCGACCTGAAAGAGGATAAAATCAACCTTAATAGCCTGAACCCGTGATTTTTAGCGTTTTGCATATCTAGCTAGTTTACATAATATGTCTTATCCGAAATCAAATATTGATGGGGAACAGGCGCTGCCTGTTCCTTCCAAATGCAATGTTGGAACAGGGACGCCCGATCAGCGACAATTAAGCAAGAAACGTGGCCAGCTAAGATAAAATGTTCTTTATTATTTAAAAGTACTTCGTATTTATTATTTCAATCCGATTGTATTACACATGTGGTACAGATGGATTTGTGGAAAAGTTTGAGGAAAAAAACGATTCGCCAGATGTTAATTGTATGGCTGCCGTAGTACAATATTTATTGTGGGAAAAAATGTTGAAAAAGAAAAAAGCCTTTTAGAAACGCAAAAACAAGGGTAAAAGGATGAAAAATACGATAAGTCCTTTACCCCAGATGGTGAGTTGTATATTACCCAGGTTCTCTTTCCTCTTATTAATCACATAAACAATACCTGAAAGACCGCCAAAAAAGAAAAGCACAGCCAGCCCGACGGAAATAACGGCTGCCACTGTAGGCGAAATATTCACACCCAGGAGACTGCTGAGCCAGGAAAAAGGTATGGTAAACAGGGCTTTTTTAAAATCCAACAGTAAAAAGAGTCCCAGGTAATAGAAAAAAGAGATGCAGAAGGCCTTACCGTAAAAAGCAGTCAGGATAAGAATCAGCAGCAAGGGAAGGTAAAAATATACGTAATAGGGAATTTTCAGGTAATCGGCGTCTTCGACGCGGTTTACGATAAACGAAAGCGGCTGCGCTGAGGCGCCCGCCTTCTCCCCTACCCCCTCATTGGATAACCGACGGGCAATATTCCAATATATTGCGGGGAAAATGGCTGAGCCATAATAAACCGCCCGGTTAGCGACTTTATCGGTCCGAACTTCAAGTATCTCGGTGGGATGAAAAAAATAGTCCACGAATCCTTTACCGGGAAGTACGTTCATGATGCCCACATTAACCAGGGGATTTTTACTCCGGCTGTGGATCAAAAAAACAGCGGGATGAAAGAAATCATAATAAGACACCACGGTCACTTCCCTGATTTGCGAATTTACCAGGCCGGTTAACCTTCCCCGGGCGGTTTCATATTCGGAAAGTCCTAAAAATCGATAATTCGCCAGCGATATCGATTGGTTGCCTTGCAATTCCAGTTTCACCGCATTCCAGCATATGGTCAGGTTGATAAAGCGGGCCGCCGCCAGCATCAAAAGGATAAGTAAACTTATCATAAAAACCTTTCCTGCCTTATGTTCTTTAATTTTCAATGAATCTTTCATCTTTCTACCTTCCTTAAAACCTTAAAAATAGCCCAGGTTTTTTAACCGCTGCTGGATGGCCTCGGATTCTTCTTTGGTCAGTTCTTTCGTCTCATCGGCCCCAAATCCTAATGACACCAGGTCCCTTAATACATATACCACGAATTCGTTCACGCTGCTGAATCCACTGTCGCCGATAATGACCTTTAAACGCTCATACAGCGGCCGCGGAATTTTTATAGTTACTTTGTCTTTTATCATATACCCATTTTAAATGGAAAAAATGTAAAAGTCAATTTTTTCTCTTGAAAAAAAAGGTGTTTTGTACTATAATCGGAGTATGATTATATTATCAAAAGGATACAACGAATGAAATGGAGGTATTTATGAAACATGTATTGATTTTGTTAATGGTTGCGGCAGTTGGTTTTAGCGGCTGCGGCGGAGAAAAAGACAAAGCGACCGGTGCGGGAGATAATCAGACTATTTCCAGCGTTACACTGACCCTGGGAGCCTATACTGTTCCCAAAGAGGCTTATCAGAAAGGGATCATCCCCGCATTTAAAAAGATGTGGAAAGAAAAAACCGGCCAGGATGTTAATTTCCAGGAATCTTATATTGCTTCCGGTGAACAATCACGCAACATCGTATCCGGTTTCGAGGCAGATATCGCCGCCCTCTCCCTGGAACATGATGTGAACCGATTGGCCGACGCCGGTTTAATTACCCACGACTGGAAAGCCAAAAAATGTAATGGTTTCGTCACTCGTTCCCTGGTGGTAATGGTCCACCGTCCCAATAATCCCAAAAACGTAAAAACATGGGAAGACCTCACTAAACCCGACATCGATGTCATCTACCCCAATCCCAGGATGTCCGGCGGCGCCATGTGGTTCGTCAACGCCATTTACGGCGCCGGGCTTAAGAAAATCGATCTGGAAACGGGTTCAAAAGATTCGGACCAGGCCCGCACTTATGGTAGAAAACTTTTAAAAGACGTCCAGGCCCGGGTCAAAGTGATGGATAAATCGGGCCGCGCCTCGGTTACTACTTTTGAAAACGGGTTCGGCGACGTTATGCTGACCTACGAAAATGAGGCCCTGCTGCGCCAATTACAGGGCAAAGACTTTCCTTTTATTATCCCGGAAGCCACCCTGTTGATTGAAAACCCCATTGCCGTGGTGGACAAATATGTCGATAAACACGGAACCCGACAGGTGGCTGAAGCTTTCCTGGAATTCACATATACCCAGGAAGCGCAGCGGTATTTCGCCGAATATGGTTTCCGTTCCGTGGATGAAACGGTGGCCAAAGAGTTCGAAGCCAGGTACCCTGTACCGAAATACTTATTCGATATGTCCTACCTGGGTGGGTGGAAAAAAGTAAGTACCGACATTTACGGAGAACAAGGCGTCTGGACCCTCATTGTCCAGGAACTGGGCCAAAATGAAAAATAACCGAACAGCCAGGAAAGGAAAGGTTGCTAAACTGAGTTACGGCGATTTGACCGTTCGCAGCCTTTCCTTTCTCTATATCGGCTTAATGATTGTCTTGCCCATCGCGGCGATAACCATGGCGTCTTTCAAAGGCGGCCCGGGGCATTTATGGAAGCAAATCCTCCAGCCGCAGGCGCTTTCTTCATTAAAATTGACCTTCCTGTTGGCATTGGTCATGGTGGTCATTAATGTCATTACCGGGACGGCTACTGCCTGGGTGTTGGTGCGTTATCGTTTCCCGTTGAAAAATACCATCAATGCCCTGGTGGATATTCCATTTGCCATTCCCACGTTGGTTACCGGTATGATGTTGGTGGTGCTTTACGGTCCGCGCAGCGTCCTGGGTATTTTCCTGCAAAATCACGGCATCGAAGTGATATACAATAAACCGGGCATCATCCTGGCCCTGCTTTTCGTGACCTTTCCTTTCGTGGTGCGTTCGGTTCAGCCGGTATTGATGGAGATGGAAAAAGACATGGAAGAAGCGGCGCTGACATTGGGCGCCTCCAAACGCCAGTCTTTTTTCCGGGTGGTACTCCCTACCCTACTGCCTTCGATCCTGACCGGTGCGGCGCTGTCTTTCAGCCGCGCGCTGGGTGAATTCGGGTCTATCGTGGTGGTGGCCGGCAATATTCCTTTTAAAACCCAGGTAAGCGCCGTTTATATTTACGGTGAAGTGGAAAGCGAGAATTTGCAAGGCGCACTTGGCTCGGCCGTGGTGCTGCTGGCTTTTTCCTTGCTTACCCTGGTTATTTTAAACCTGATTCAGCGCTGGAGTTCCAAATATGATTGAAGTAAAACATTACGGCCAGAAAAAAGTAGGTCAATGGATAATAACCGGCCTGGTGCTGGCGTGGTTTTTCGTGTTGGTGTTTTTTCCTCTTTTCGGTATTGTCAAGGAAACCGTCGCTTTCGGGTTGAAAGCGTTTATTTCCTCGTTAATTTCCCCGGCGTCGCTGCATGCTTTCTGGTTGACGCTTTTACTTACGGTCGTCGCCGTTGTGCTTAATACGGTATTGGGCGTTGTGATGGCCATCATGTTTGCACGGCATCATTTTAAGGGGAAACTTTTGCTGGAGACGGTGTTGGATTTGCCGTTTGCTGTTTCGCCGGTGGTGGCGGGGGTGATGTTGATAATTTTGTTCGGCCCCAATGGGTGGATCGGTAATTGGTTTGAATCGATGAATATCAAGATTATTTATGCGCTGCCGGGTATGATGTTGGCCACTATATTTGTAACCATCCCGTTCGTGACGCGGGAGATTTTACCTGTTTTGCGGGAATTCGGCAGGGAGCAGGAGGAGGCGGCGTCGACGTTGGGGGCTTCGGGATGGCAGACGTTTTGGCGGGTCACGTTGCCTTCGATTAAGTGGGCGTTGGCTTACGGGATCACGCTTACGATAGCCCGGTCCATCGGGGAATTCGGCGCGGTGTTGGTGGTAAGCGCCAGCATTATCAATAAAACCCAGACAGCTACATTGTTGATCCACGATCAGTTTACGGATTTTAATTACGCCGGGGCTTTTTCCGCGGCCCTGGTGTTGGCCATAGTATCATTCATTATTATCACAGTAATTCAATTTGTTTATAAAAGAAAAGAAAAAGGACTGCACAATGCTTAAATCAAAAGTTTTTGGAGCAGCATGCTGCTGCACCCTATTGCACGGCCTTTCGTTTTCCTCCATACAGGGCATTGTCTCAAATTCTAAGAGGGGTGCACGCGCCGTGTGCCCGCCGGAGGCAGCATTTAAAGGGAGGTGGCGTTCATGAGTGGAATACGGGTGAGTCATTTGACCAAGAGGTTTGGCGATTTTACTGCCGTGGATGATGTGAGTTTCGATGTTAATGGTGGGGAACTGGCGGCATTGTTGGGGCCCAGCGGTTCCGGTAAGAGTACGATCTTGAGAATTATTGCGGGGTTGGAGCAGCCGGATAATGGGCAGATATTTTTAACCGGCCAGGATGTCACCAACAGCAGGGCGCAGAAGCGGAACGTGGGGTTTGTGTTCCAGCATTATGCGCTTTTCAAGCATATGACGGTAGAGAAAAACATTGCCTTCGGGTTGGAGATACAGAAGAAGGGTAAGAAGGAGATCAAGGAAAAGGTAGCGGAATTGATCGACCTGGTGAAGTTGAATGGGTATAATCAGCATTACCCGTCGCAGTTATCCGGTGGGCAGCGGCAGCGGGTGGCGTTGGCGCGGGCATTGGCCCCGGAACCGCGGGTTTTATTGCTGGATGAACCTTTCGGCGCGCTGGACGCCAAGGTTAGGAAAAATTTGTCGCGTTGGATCCGGGATTTGCATGACCGGATTCATGTAACCAGCGTTTTTGTTACTCATGACCAGAACGAGGCGATTGAGATCGCGGATAAACTGATCCTGGTGAATCGCGGCAGGATCGAACAGATCGGGACCGCGCCGGAAGTGTATGAAACCCCGGCCACTAAATTTGCCGCCAGTTTCGTGGGTAATGTGAATGTCATCGAGGCCATATTGGAAAAGGAAAGGATAGCGATTAACGGTGTCGAGGGCAGCTTGAAGCATCAGCCGTTGGAGAACGGCTCATTTGAGCCTGGGGAAGTGATTTTACTGGTGCGGCCCGAGGATACGACTATTTCGCGGGAACATTCCGTCGAGACTCCGGGTTGGATTCCTTGCGATATTACCGGGGTTCATTACCGGGGGAGTTTTTATGAAATCGATTTGCAGGTGGGAACCAACGCCGTGAAATGTATTATAAATAAAGAAATTTACGTACAGCAGCAGTGGCGGGAGAAGCAAAAAGCGCATGTTCATTTCAAGCAGTATAAAGTCTTCGAGGTTTCCGACGGTTACCAAACGGTCCATGCCATGCTGAAGCAGTTGGGGTACATCGAATAAAGGAGTGTAAGATGAATAGCGATACATTAATTGAAATATTGCCGGTGTTGATCGTGGTACTGGTTGTTTTTGTGGTGATTGTTTCTATCATTGTTCTTGCGGTCCGGAAACAGAAAGAGAAAAACGTAAAACTGAGGGAGCAGGGTCTTTTGGAGAAAGGGGCTAAAGGGAATGGTACTTTTCAAGGGGTGGAATACTCGTATTTTCATTTCCGTGGTGGGCATAATGCCCCCCCCTATTTTAAAGTATCGGTAGAGTGTCCTTCCACCGGCGACTTTAAAATAACCCGGGAAACAGGTTTCGACCGTTTTTTTAAAAGGTTGGGAATATGCGTCGAATTGGAGACCGATGACCGGGAGTTTGACGATGCCTTCTTTATCACCACCAATACCGTGGGGTTTACGCGGGAGTATTTCCGGAAGTCGGATAAACGCCGGTTGGTAACGGAGGTTTTTGCTAAGGGATTCAACGAACTCATGCATGATGGGAAGAAAATAGTTACCACCTGGAAAGCGTTTCCCCGCGGCGTGACAATGGAGATAAAGACAGTCGAAGAGATTGTCGCTGTTTTGGGGCAATTGGCCGGCGACATTCCCAACATCTATGAGCAGGAATCCGCTGAAAATATCGGTTGGAAACAGAGACGTTTTTTCGCTTTTGCAGCGCCTGGTTTCCTGTTGGCGGCCGGGATTGCCGGTTTGATTGTGGGTTTGACCATTTTTTCTCCCCTGGATGAGGGGAAAGTGATATTGGATTCTCTTAAGTACAGTATACCGTTATTGCTTTTATTTTTGTGGTTTTCGGTGCAGCTTCTCAGGGGGCGTTCGTCGTCTCACAGGGAGTTGATGGGTGTTTTTGCACTTTCCTTATTTGGGTTTATCGCAGCCGGGATGGGTGGTGAAATAACGTTGAATGGGTGGTTGGACAAAAGCAAGCCCGTTGTTCACGAGGTAAAGGTCATGGACAAGTATTCCACCCGGAGCAAAAACAGTCGTTCGTATCATGTGGTGTTAGAGTCCTGGAGAAAGGGGCGATATTCTGAAAAGTTATCCGTAGGACGGGGTTACTATGATAATCTTGAACCTGGGCAATCCACGATGGTTATCACTACCAGGGCGGGTAAGTTCGGTTTCGAATGGTTGGTGGAATACCGGTGATATAAAAATAATAGCCGCTAAGAACGCGAAGATACGCGAAGAGAATATCTCTTTATTGGCTATGTTCGTCTTTTGAAGTAGAAGCGTCCATTCCTTTATATTGATCTTTAAATTTGTAGAACATGACCAACACTTCATGGCGAAATAATGGGATGCGTTCCATATAGTCCAGGAGTTCTTTCACTTCGCGTTCCCGGGCAATAGGCGGAACGGTTTCCGGGGTGGGAATTTCTTTTTCCTGGTAATGGCTGGGGCCGCGGTCGAGGATCAACCAGTCCATGGAAATATCGAAAGCCTGGCCTAATTGGTATAGGAAAGTGACTTGGGGAGAATTTACGCCCAGTTCGTATTTGTAGTAAGTAGTTCTTTCAATACCGATGCGGTCGGCCATTTCTGTATTTTTTAAGTTTACAGATTTGCGGATGCCCTGCAATTTATCGCCGATTTTTTTAAGAAACTTTGTTCTATCCATAATTCACCTCACGATCGATTGAAAATGTTTTAATAAGGTATATACGGATATATCGGTTCAAAGTTTCGAATTTATTAATTTTTTTGCGCCGGGAATCGATTTTTTGTGCTGATTGTCGTTTATTTGTGCCGATCATAAATAATTTGCGCCACATGTCAATCTTTTGAGCCGCATGTCGATTTTTTGCGCTGTTTATCGATCTTTTGCGCTGCATGTCAATCATTTGAGCCGCATGCCGATTTTTTGTGCTGTTTATCGATCTTTTGTGCCGCGTGTCGATTTTTTGTGCTGTTCATCAATTTATTTTGCCACATATCGATAATTTGTGCCACATGTCGTTTTTTTGTGCCAGATGTCGATTTTTAGGGCCGCATCAGGTAATTAAAGGGGCGGATTTAGAATCCGCCCCTACAGTTATGGATAACATTTTACCCGGATTAGGGTTTGATTCATCAAACCCTTAATTTGGGAAGAGTCCGTCTAATTGGATTCGGAAGAGGACTAACCGAGATGCTGTTTTCAAAAATCTTTTTCATTAATGCCTGACCAAATTTAATTTTTGAATAAATCTAAAATCTTTCAGGTTGAATGTCCAAAGGCGAAGGTCTTTTACTATGGCAGTAGCTGCAATTTCCATATTTTCTCTCGTAACTCTTTCTGGATGACCTCCGCGGGGATATTTTCATCAAAGCGGTCTCGCCATATTCCAACAATATCACTGTCGACATTTCTCATTTTCTTTTTTCTTGCTGCTCAGCCAGGCACAGTAATATTAATTGTTCCCATTGTGCTACCTCCAGGTTGTATATTTTTCCGCTCTTTTATTTTTTCCCTGCCCCCTGATCCCCGATCCCTGATCCCTGTTTCTTTCTTCTATCTTTCATATTCTCCCGCCATTGTTTCCAGTTCAACCAGTATTTTCTCTCCTTCTTTTTTCGGGGCTTCAAGGAGTTCGATCATTTTGAGCAGCAGAGCACGAGTGGGCTCAGATGAATAATCACCTAAAAAATTGTTGCAATCTTTTCCGCTTTATGATAAAGTATCCTTACAGTCTAAACCAATGAATAAAGTACATATGGAATATTTTGAAAATGACGATATTTTGCACCTGGCCATTTCTGATGTGCCTGAGGCAGGAAGCGTGGAACTTAGCCCAAACGTCACGGCAGAACTAAATGAAAGTGGTGAGTTGATAGGAATCGAGATACTGAATGCGAGTATGTATGTGAGGGATTCCATTATGGAGTCGGCTCAAGCCAGGATGTTAAGAATTCCAAATATGCAATCCGCTTGATCGTTTTCCGGCTTTTGGTGTGCCTTTTTGCCTTTGTGGCTAAAAATCAGTGTAAATCCGTGTAATCGCCGTATGTGGATGGATTTTTTTTCGCGGTCCTTCGCGTTCTTCGCGGCTTATTTGTATTTCCTGGCCATTGTTTCCAGTTCAATCTAATGAAATATTCAACTGGCTTTCCAGGTATTTTTTAATTTCTTTTATAAATTTCTCAGCGTTATCCACCTGTTCCCGGGTTGTTTCTCTCGATAGGATATAAAAATCTTCATAATCCGACTCAACTCTTATCCTTTGTGCATTTTTTATTATACTGGAAAGTTCCCTGTCAAATATTCCCCCGGCGATGTATTCTTTTATAAACGTTGCAACTAATCCGGAATGCTTCCTGGTCTCTAATTGTTTTAGAGCAAGCAACGATCTGGCAGCATAAAATATGGCATAATATGACCGATTTAATGAGCCCCTGAGATCGTTTTCATTGAAAAGTGTTCTTGAGGATTCCAGTGCAGCCTGTGCTTGTTCAAACCTGTATTTGCATAAATCTTCGAGGTTATGCGGCATAGATTTCCACCCCTTCCTGTTCTACATTTCTATAGAAAGGTATCACTCCTTTGTTTTCATTGAAATAATGGGTATTCCTGATTATTATTGAGGGTAATACGCCGTACTTTATGGTTAAATCGACTTCAAAATCTACAAGTTCATTGTTGTACCTTTTGGGTTCTTCATCATCAACCAGGACAAGAATGTCTATATCCGATTCATTATCATGCTCTCCGCGGGCGTAAGATCCGAAGAGTATTATTTTATCGAGCTTTTCCCTGAATTTCTTTTTTAATTCGGTATTTATTTGGCCGATTAACTCGGCTATTCGCTTTTCCATTTTCATATCACCACTGCGAGACCTACTCAATGTATTACCTCCAGGTTGTATATTACACTAAAAAGCCGATAAAATCAACTGCCCTGACCTTTTATACCGGAAAAAGTGGTTATTATCGCCGTTGGCAGGGGTGGAAGTGGGTAGAGAATCTTTCTCGTTTTTTCTTCTCTTCTTCTCTTCTTCGCCTCTTTTCTTCTATCTTTTTCCGCTCTTCCGCTCTTCCTCGGTTCCTCGGTTCTATCTTTCATATTCCCGCGCCATTGTTTCCAGTTCAACCAGTATTTTGTCTCCTTCTTTTTTCGGTGCTTCAAGGAGTTCGATCATTTTGAGCAGCAAAGATCGGGTCGGCTGGTTTAAACTCTGGGTCTGAGTTATAAATTTTTTGGTTGGGCTATAGTTCCAGTCTCGTTTATGTTCAGCGGACAGGCCCCGGTAAACCATTATTAATTTTTGTAATTCTTTTAATGCCTGGGCCTGATTGCCTTGAAAGAACAATGAGGAAACGACGATCGATTTCATTGCCAAAATTTGGTCTTGTGAAATATCTTTCTCTTTCAACACCTTTTGCGCCAATTCCATAGCATTATCAAAACGTTCAGTAATCAAATACGACTCCGTAAGATTTGTTTTTGCAGAAATATAAGTAGGTCTTATTTCCAACGCTTTCCGGTAACTGGTGATCGCAGCATTATAGTCGCCTTTATTATATTGAGCATTTCCCATATTGTTGAAAGCCTCGACGTAATCCGGTATGAATGTAAGGGCCTTCCGATAACTGGCTATCGCGGCATTATATTCGCCTTTATCAAATTGCGCTACTCCTGTATTATTGTAAACTCTAGCTGATTCTTTAGACAATGTATCCATCTTATTTTGCCTCGCAAAATACACTAACGCCAAAAAAATTATAAGGGCAATAAAAAGCGGTACAAGACGCAGAAGCGCATATTTTTCTATAGTGGCCCGGCGTTTTCGCTGCGATAAGCGTATTGGAGTAATCAGCGTATCATGACTCAATTCATAATAAACGCTGCCCACCCGAAATTCGGCCCGCAGCAGTCGTCTATTAACCAGTTCTTTTAAGAGTTTCCTTGAAATGTTAAACTTTCTTATGATCTCATCCTCTTCCAGGCTTAAACGAATATCTGTAATACTGATTAATCCATCTTCGCATAACTTTCGTACATTTTCTTTTTCCGCTGTGGAATCCAGTTGCTCCACCAGGTCATCATAGAACCGGCGCAACACCCGCTGCATGCCCGGTTCTCCCGCCAGTTCTGCTTTCTCAACAATGATATTCCCGACCTCTTTTGCTGTCCGTTCATGTATCTTACCCTCGATTTGCCGGCACAACAATTGCAATTGAAATGATTCCACTTCATCCTTATTGACTACCCCTCCCCTTTCCCGGCCTTTGCTTAAATAATCCAGCATCATATCTAATGCATCTGCCGAATACCGGAAACGCTGCGTAACTATATTTTCATCTTCCAATTGCGCCGGCCTGATAATAGCTTCCCGCGCTTGCCGGCGGGTTAACGCCAATAAGCGATAACGGTTTTCCAAAATATCCGGGATAGCGGCGGATAATTCATCCAACTGTCCTACGAAATCGCTACGGATAGAGATCACAATTCTCACCCTGGGGGGATCTTCACCATAACGGTAAGGCTCACCCGCCCGGATGGCCTGCCGCAACGCCTGGGGTATCGTGTTGTTGATCAGGTCCGCCAATTGTGTGATGAATTCGCTCCTGGCTTCAAGTTCATGAAAGGCAAAAAACTCCTCGAACTGGTCCAGAATTAATACCGGCGTCAGCAGGGAATCACCGGGAGACCAGAAAGCGGCGGTTTTAAAGTAATGCCATAGGGTGTCGGTTTCACCGGCTTCAATATCCAGGTGATGCTGCATTACAGTTTCCTCTATGCCGCTTAAAACGGTTTGAACCGGACTTGTTTCCGCCGTGTTGAAACGTACTTTTATGGGTAAAAAACCCCTATCCCTTAACAATCCGCTTACCCCGGCATTGAGTAGCGATGTTTTTCCCAACCCGGATACCGAATGCAGCACCACCAGCTTCCTGGCAATTATTTTTTGTAAAAGTTCATCCTTTTCCCGTTCCCTGCCGAAAAACAACACCCGGTCGAGATCCGTATCCTCGAAAGGCCGGGAACCGGGATAACGGTATTCGCATTTGCTCTCCATTAGTAACCCCTTTTTTTACAGTCCCGTTGGATGAGACGAATCAATTCCACGACTTTATCCTGAGTGTCAATAGTTATGGTTTGTAAATCTTCCAGTTCCTCCAATATCTCTCCATCGTCAATTTTTAAAGGAATAATAAAACGCGTGCCGAGCCTGAACTCCTTATACCGTTCCCTCGCAAGCATTATCTCTTTAAAGAGATACCTATTGCTTTTTTTGCACAGGCTCTTACTTTGTAGAACCAGGAAATAATCGATCTCCTTTCTAATCACCCGCGGAATAACTTCATCCCAGCGGTCGCCGCCCCGCAGGTTTTCTTTATCCAGCCACGGTTCGAGACCAGCCGCTTTTAATTGCTCATACAACGATGCGGCAAAGGTTTTATCTTCGAGAGCGTAACAAATAAACACCCGGGGTCGCTTTTCTTCACGAATAGGTATGACTGGAGTAGCGGTACTTGCATCGAAACGGTGGCGCAATTCAGCGGCAAATTCAGCGAAACCTTTCTCGATAAAATGAATTTTATATGGCTCATCCCGGAAAAACAAAATGGTTCTTTTAAATTCAGCCATATTATCGGTGGTGAAAGCTTCCAGCGCAAAAGAAGGGCTGAATTTATTCTTTATCCCCAAAATGTGCAGTAATATACGCAAATACCAGTGCTTAAACCCAAACCCCAGGAATAAAAAACATTTTGCCGGGTCTTTTAGTTCATTGACCAATCGATCTGGCAGGCGATTTCTGACCGCAATACTAAGTAAGAAATCCGTCATATCGTCCTCCGTTAAGACTAATGAATCAGTATCTTCAATATTTCCATAAAGATAAAAAAGCAACGGATTTTCAATGGTTCCCATATTAATAGTTTTCGGGTTTATGCTTCTAAAATTATATCTCTCGCTTATTGGATTTTTATTTTCTTTTTTTAAAGCTTCTAAAAACATATTATCCAGAGCAGTAGAGATAGTTAGATAAAAAGGAAGAGCCGCAATATCACGGTGGAGATAAGAGTACATACCTCTTCTTTGAGAATAAAAGGAACAAACAGCAGCTTCAAGAGCATAATATCCTCGTTCCTTACTATAATACCTGGCTACCTGGTCAAAATCAGAAAAATCAATGGCTTCCCTGATACGCGGCTCAAGTTTTTGCGCCAATTGGTTTGACAGGATTTCTGAAAGTTGCCGGGGCTGCCCGCCCACTAACTCTGTCGACGTATCAGGGCCAAGCATAAGAATACATTTCTTTTCACGTATCGAATGAATAAGGATATCCCAATCATCTTCTTCCCAATTAGAAGAAAGCCCGGCACTTCTAATATTCTGTGGAATTGCAGGTATTGTATCCTGGGCAGATTTTCGCATCTTGATTAAACTATTAAAATCATAAGGTTCTTCTCCTTGAATTTTTGCCATGATATAGGCAAGTTTTATAAACGCTCCCTGGATATCTTCGGAATAGGATTGACTCTCTTCATTAACCGCTAGAGTTTCATTAAATGAATAATAAGAAAAATAGGGAATTTTTAAATCCCAGTACGAACCAAGCCCTTTTACAGGCTTCATTAATAAAATTTTATTAAATTTATCAATAAATTGGCTGCGAAATGCATTAAGAAGTTCTACTTCCGATCGATCTTCAACCCTTGACGGGACAATTAAAATATTTAAGGGGCGATCCGGGCGCAACCTGGTTAACATCGGTGAAGAAAAATTCATCACCATATCATATGTACCATCAATGTTTTGTTGGTTGGGCGCACAAAACATAATCACTGTCCCAGCCATCTGGTATGTACATATGCCAGTCATTTCAGTTACACCTGTCCGGCTGTCGATTAACACTATGTCCGCAATAGATTCGAATTGGTCTCGCAACCATTCAAAGAAAAGTTCACCTTCCCAATTTTCGTAAAAGTCACCCCAATCGAAATTTAAAACCTCCCGGGCATACTTTGAAAAATGATCCCCTGAACGCTTACCTGCATGTATCAGAAATAACTTACCTTCAAATTGAGATTTCGGGTAGATATCGATTATAAATTTGGAGATGGGTTCAAATTCCAGTGGCTGATTTTCATCCAATTCCTTAGACATTTTCTCTTTATAACTCAGAAGAATATCCATTAAACCTGGGGTGTCGATGACTGAATTGGAATTCTTAAAAAAATATCGTTCGATTCCCGGGGCTTCGAGATCCCAATCGACTATGAGGACTTTCTTCCCTGACCTATAAAAGAGCTCGGCTGTATTTGCCAATGCCATAGATCTTCCGACACCACCTTTGTATGAATAAAATGTAAAGATCATCTGAGCCCCCCCCTGATAAGCCCCCCAATTCCGGTAATGGGTTTACCAGACTGTCTCCGAAACTTTAACTTAGTATTAGGGTTTGATCGATATTCATACGCCATTTTCGCTGTTTCTTGTAAAAAATTATATAGCCAGCGCTCTACGCTTTTTACATTATTCACTCCAAACTCACATGATTTTTCAAACGCGCTTGCGTATCTATTGAAGGAATGACGCATACATTCACGAATTTCGAGTTCTATCATCTTATTAGCTTCAATTGTTGTTTTATTCAACGGATTAATGCCTAGTACAGAGATTTTTTCGTGAGAACATATTTCAGACTTGAGAAGTATTTTCTGAATACTGGGATGAAACAATGAGATTGCATCCGCAATTACTAAACTACCTGAGCTTCTCATTTCACCCCATATCTCATCTTGTTTGTCTGTATCGTTTTCATTGAAAAAGTCATTTGAGATAAATTTTGGGCGAATCAGTTTATTGCCCGCTTCCTGTCCGAGGAAATTGTTTATATTCTCTGCCATATCCCAGATAACATTACATATTTTTTCTTCGGAATAGATATGGGGCTTCCAGTCATCCCTATATTCCGAATAATTTGAAAGCCAATCCGAGATATCGGATTTATTGAAGTTTTTCAAAAATTGATTGAATTTTACACATTCATCATTATCCCCAGTATTTTCGAGAAGAAACGCCGCTTCACTTTTAGTCATTGCCGCGATAACAATGGGAATTTCGATAAAATCAGATTCATCAGACTTCTTTATTAACCAGGGATAAAGCTCTAAAATTTTCTTTATCGGGATCATAAACGCAACCTTCGTTTCAGAAAGTTTGTCGGCCAGAGCAACAATTCCCATTACATTCCTTGATCGCTCATTCCAAACAGGTCCGCCGCTGTATCCAGCCTCTATGCGTTTGCCGGGTACTTTTGTATCTTCCAACTGGATCAATCCGCCTGCTATCTCATCCATCACTATGCCACTGGACCATACCCCGTCATCATAGCCTTTTGGGAATCCGATAACACTGAAATCAATCCCTTTCAATACAGCGACATTATCACCTGGCTGAACAGCCACCGGCCGGGCATCTTTATGGAGAAACTCAGTTATTTCTAGGATAGCAATATCCAGACCTTTATTACTATCGCTTTGAGTTGGGGGCCAATTGGCAACAAAAGCAGTTAAAATTTTATGAGGTGAAAGGAATGGAAAATCAAGCTTAACATTACCCCGGGGTATTTCAATTTGCTTTGTTCCTATGTTCAACGCTTCTTTGACAACATGGGCACACGTCACCACCTGGGTTTCGCTTATTAATACACCCGCTCCGACAATGCTTTCGTCTTCCTTTCGAATTCGTACGATTGATTGTTTAGGAAGGGATGGCATCAATCTACTCCTGTTTCCATTTAAGTGTCACTTTAAAATTTGCTTCCAGGCTGGAAGAAGCAATAACAACTTTTGCATCAATATTCATTTTAATACCAAATTCCACTTCGATGTCCTTTGGTTGGCGTCGTAAATTTGTAAGCCTCTCTATTAAACAATCCGCAATTGGTGTTACAGCCTCCATGACACTTTCAAAGCTTTTAGTGGCTTTTGGGATTGCTCCATTGCGAGATACTTCGACTACCCCACCTTCTTCTTCGGGAACATCTAATTCGATTAATATCGATTCTTTACTACCAGACGGGAATTCAATGAATCTTTTCATACGATACTCCTTTCATATTTGGTCTTATTAGAATTATAAAAATTTGGCAAAAAAATCAATAGGTTGAAGGTTGGAGGGGTGGCCAGTAATTGAGACAGCAGTTTCGGTTGACCGTCCAGGTTCGCCACAGCGGTTTCCGGTCCCCGCATCAGGATGCATTTTCCTTTGCGGATCGCATTGGCCAACACATCCCAATCTTTTTCAACCCACTTGCATAAGGTCATATTCGATAACCTCCTCGCCTTTAATTACTCTGTAGAAAATATATTACCAGAAAGTAATTGGAAATACAAGGGACAAAAAAAAGGAAGCGAGGAAGCGAGGAAGAGAAGAAGAGAAGAAAAAACATGGAAGAGCGGAAAAAAGGATTTCCTTCTTCCATATCCCATTTGAGGATTCCGGCGCCCCGGAAGTGGATTTCCCCTCTTTTTCTTCGCGGCCCTTCGCGTTCTTCGCGGCTTAAAATAAGAGATTATGGGACAGTCCAATTCATCAATTTTTCCGGATAAGGTCTTGCCAGGGAAAAAAGAAGCGCCGGACAACAAAGGATTCATAGGTTGTATCGACGTTTAGAATAGCTAGAGCCTATCCGAAAAGTCTAGGAGATCTTGATATTTACTATTGTAGGGAACAGGCATTGCCTGTTCCAACGGGGCATTTGAGGAACAGGCAGTGCCTGTTCCCTACCAATTTGCGCCCCGCGCGATACCTTTTCGGATAGGCTCTAGCTAAGTGTGTCGAAATGAGACAGTCAAAAAAAACTTGCTCCAACAAGACTGATACGGGTGTCAGGGGAATTGCGACAAAATTCTCTTTCTCAAACTGCCTCATTTCAATACACTTTAAAAATACCATTATCAATTCAATTGAGATGTACCTTAATAAATGGTTTTGAAGTATCGCCGGTATCCGGAGAAGAAAGGAAAGTAAAATTACTTTGCATTAAAACGATACAGTATGATCATAGAAATAGTAAGTGTTATAATGAAAAAATAGCTGGAGATCCTATCCGATAGATTCTTTTATAGAATATGGTTTGAATTGGCATCATTATTGCTTCCTATATATCTGGTAGTTTTAAAAACCTCTAGACAACGTAGATATAGCTTGATAAGAGTTTGGAGGACAGGTAGTATAAAACAATTGAAAATAAAAATTAATAGGAGGATTAAAAAATGAAAGAAAAAAAGAATGTAGTTGAACTAAAAAAAGATCAAATGAAACAAACAAAAGCTGGAATGAAGCCATTACTTTGCTCAGTTTGTGACATGGCTTTTTTTGATGGGACTGCTTGGGTAAGGACTTGCGGTTGGACAGGGCTTCCTGGACAAGGGTGTCCTTTTTGATGCCTAATTACCCAGGAAATATTTTGGATTAGACACTCCAGGAGGGAACAACTTTGGTTGCTTCCTCCTGGCTTTTTTTGAAAATCGGCGCGAAAATAGTTTCATCGGGGGTTCGGAAGGGGACTGGCCAATTTTCATTCCAAAATACAAAAGCTCAAAATCCCAAACAAAAGCAATTTACCACCAATTAGGATTACCTTGGTTTAAACAAAGCTTTCCTATCTCATGGTAGGCCGGACTATTAAATAGATAGGCTGAGCTGCTTCAAAGGTGGGTTTTCTCTATCTGTGATATCGGCTTCTACACACGATCTGAATATCCCGACAAAAATGAATAATTACCTTAAAAATAAGTTATTCAGTCTTAGGAAAAAAACATAATTGGAGAGTGTTGCGGAAGCCTCCCGAGAGACACTCCAAAGCTTACGGAGTATTGCGGAAGCCTTCAGTGAAACAATGTAAAAGTGGTCGAAAGCCCGGAAACCATTTCTGTAATTACCTTAAAAATTGTTGCAATCTTTTCCGCTCTATGTTATTAAATACCTTTAGCCGGTTAAACCAATGAATAAAGTACATATGGAATATTTTGAAAATGATGATATTTTGCACCTGGCCATTTCTGATGAGCCGGAGGCAGGAAGCGTGGAACTCAGCCCAAACATCACGGCAGAACTAAATGAAAGTGGTGAGTTAATAGGAATCGAGATACTGAATGCGAGTATGTATGTGAGAGATTCCATTATGGAGTCGGCTCAAGCCAGGATGTTAAGAATTCCAAATATGCAATCTGCTTAATCGTTGTCCACCTATTAGGGAGTTCGATCATTTTGTGTAATAGCGCACTGGTGGGCTCGTTTAAACGTTGGGCCTTAGGTACGGAAAGGGATTGCCCGGAACACCTCTCTGTAATAGCCAGAGAAAAATATTCCGATGGACAAATGAAAATTGACAATACGCATCAAAGATTGTATAATTCCAGACGACATTATGAATTCAAAGGAGGTCGCTGATTTTTGATTAGCTTATAACCTATGGGCATTCTAATCGATACTGTAAGAATTTGTAATTACCGATCTTTAAAGAACCTAGAAGTTAAACTCAGCCCTTTTACCCTGCTGATGGGAATGAATAATTCAGGGAAAACTTCATTCTTGAGATCATTGCAATTGGCACTGGGGGTCGAGAAACGCTTTGTGTCTAAAGACGACTTTTTTATTGGGAAAGACGACCCACAAAATCAGGGTAAAGAAATTTTAATAGACATCTTAATCGTCCCTGTGGATGATAAATTTCAAAAAAAACAATCCTTCGACCAGAACTGGGCTTCGGAAGAATTCGGTTCCGAGTTATTACGTCTCGATGAAAATGACAATCAATATGTGGCGTTCAGAACCAAAATCTTCTTCGACGAAATTAAAAACGAATTCATAATTCAACGGTTCCAGCTTTCGAAATGGCCACAAAAAGAGGGTTGGGAGAAAGCAGAGGCGAAACACCGGTTAAATAAAAGATTCGACTCAATCCCACTTTTTTTTATAGATGCACAGCGTGATATTTTCGATGATTTAAAGGATAGGTCTTCGTACCTGGGTAAATTAGTATCGAAAATCGAGTTCTCACCTGCCGATATAGAGAAAATCGAAAAACAATTGGAATCCCTAAATTCAAGCGTGGTTGAAACCAGCACGGTGTTGTCTCATTTAAAAACAAGATTGGAACAATTAAATCATACGATTGCAAATAATCGCAGGGGCGTAGAAATCACCCCTTTTACGAAAAAATTAAGGGATATTAATAAAGGATTGAATATTCATTTCCAGGACAATGAATCCGAAAGCTTTCCAATCGAATATCATGGTCTGGGAACACGGAGTTGGGCCTCCTTGTTGACTTTTAATGCGTTTATATCATGGCGTTCTGAGAAAGCTCAGAAAGAAAACGATTCTCCCTTTCACCCGCTTTTAGCGCTTGAAGAACCGGAAGCCCATTTACACCCGGATGCCCAACGCCAGATTTATTCTCAATTGAAAGATGCCGAAGGGCAAAAAATTGTCAGTACGCACTCACCTTTTATTGCAGGGCAATGCAAACTGGGGGAAATTCGCCATTTTTTTAAAAAAGGGGATGAAGCAGTCGTTAATACGATCGATTTATCAGACCTGGATAATGAAGATAAGCGGAAGATCGAACGAGAAATCATGAATACCCGGGGAGAGCTTTTATTTGCTAAAGCTGTTATCCTGGCGGAGGGAGAAACAGAGGAACAGGCTTTACCTATTTTTGCTCACAAATATTGGGGGAAATATCCGTTTGAAATGGGATTGCATTTTATCGGCGTTGGCGGCAATAATAAATATTTGCCTTTTTTAAAGCTCCTGAACTCTCTCAACATCAAATGGTTTATCCTCAGCGATGGTGAACAACGGACCGTTAAAGAATTGGAAAAGCAATTGAAGAAAGTTAATGATGGTATGGATATTGAATTCGATAAAATGTCAAATGTTTTTATTTTCGAAAACGGCAAAAATTTTGAAAGCTACCTTATCGAACAGGGTTATCATGAAGAATTAATTTCAGCTATCGAAAAAGCCGACGGAGAAACCCATCTCGACTCCTTCATCAAAAAGAAGAATGGAAAGGATTGGGAGAGAGGTAAAACAGAAAAAAAATGTGAGAAGTGTGGCCAATTCATTTATGAAAATAAAAAATACGATTATACAGGAGTTGAAGGCGCTAAAAGAGCTTTGTTTGACTGTCTTAAAGAAGGAAAAACTCGGTACAGCCCTTATATTGCAAACGTAATAACCTGCTTACCCGATGAAAGCAGACGCTTTCCCACGAAGATAAAGAATCTCCTGGATGCGATAGAAAACATTATCCGGTGCAAACCGCGTATCGGAGATAAAATATGAGTGTAAAACTATCTCCCAAACAAGAACAGATTGTAAAAGATACAGAAGGAGCCTTATTAGTTATTGCCACTGCCGGAAGTGGGAAAATCCGCGTTTTAACCGAACGAGTCCGATATTTATTGGAAAACAAAAAGGGCCATTATAAAGTGCTGGCTCTTACGTTTACCAATAAAGCCGCCGAGGAAATGAAAAACCGCCTCGCGGATATTCCAAACTTAAACGAAAAAACGTTTATCGGAACCATCCACAGTTTTTGCCTCGAAGTCGTCAAATACCAGGGCAGTACCATCGGTTTAAAAGAGATGCCCCATATATTCGAATCGGAAGCCGACCGGGTTAAAATTCTCAGGGAGGTATTCGAATCTAACAACCATTTAAAACAATTTTTCCTGGACGCCCCGGATAAACAAAAATACCTCCATGAATGTTTAAATTTCATCAGTTCTCAAAAACGGAAATTGGTTATCCCTCAATACGATAATGGTTGGCATACTCAAGAGCTTCAATTTATTTTATATCAAGAATATCAAAAACTATTAACCGCGCAAAATGCCGTCGATTTTGACGATATCCTGGTCTTGGCTCACAAGATTTTTGTCGAACGTCCTAAAGTCGCCGAATTATACAGGAACATATACAGATACATCTGTATCGATGAGGCCCAGGATTTGAATTATGCCCAATATGGAATTATTAAAGCCATGTGTGGCGATATCCATCGAAATGTTTTGATGGTGGGCGACCCAAACCAGGCGATATATGGATTTAACGGTTCCGATAAGAAATATATGTGCGAATCTTTTAAAAAACATTTTAATGCCGAAGTCATTCGCCTGGATGAAAATTACCGGTCCTCTAAGGCCGTTATTCGCAGGGCCAATCGTTTGAACCCGAGAGCCATCGATGAAAAAACCGCGAAAATCGAAGGGGAAACCCAGGTTCTATCTTTTGAAGATGAAGAAGCAGAAGCTTCGTGGATAGTGGGAAAAATTAAATCCCTTTTGCAATCGAAAAATCATCCTGATATCGAGGGGGAAATCTCCCTGGAGAAAATGGCGGTACTGGCAAGAAATAAGTATGTTTTTAAAGCCCTGGAAAATACACTGGAAGAAAATCCCAGCATATATTATTTTTATAAAAAGACCAATGAATTGTCCAAGAGTGAATCGGATATAATGAAAATATTCGATCTTGGGACGCGAATCATTGTCAATCCCCTTGATGAAATCCATTTTTCGCTTATTTGTGAAGTAATTGGGATCGATCCTCAGCAGGATGTACCGTATAAAAAAGGGATTGAAAAGCTAGAGTGCCTTAAACAGAAGATAAAGGATCCCTTAATCAGAGAGCAATTCGATGTGATTCTCGAAGCATGGCAAATACTAGATCGAGATGAAACAAAATTCGAACAGGCGCTAGAAACAATAAATGCCTACGTTCAAGTGGAATTTAATGATGAAGAAGATGTTCCGCAAAAGGCGCTTATATCCTCGGATATCGAAGAATGGAAAAACCTCTGGAATAAATACAAACAGCAATTTTTACCTGAGTATCGTTCATTAAAACATTTCAGGAGTGTCATTGCGATGGGTACTTTGCAAGTTATAAAAAACATAAGGGGGCTTACCCTGGGGACGGTTCATTCGGTGAAAGGGCTTGAATATGATATCGTTTTTTTAATGGGGATGACTGAGGGGACGTTTCCCGATTATCGGGCGATAAAAAGTGGGGCTTCCGCCGCCGCCCTCCAGGAAGAAAAAAACAATGCTTTTGTGGCCGTTACACGCTCAAAGAGATTACTTTATATTACCTATCCTTTAAAAAAATTAATGCCCTGGGGAGATTACCAGGATCAAAAGATATCAAGGTTTTTAGAATTATAATCATCTATTTTTTGTTTTGACGACATTTGCCCCTCCCCTATTCAGAAGAATTTCTTTGTCCCAGACAAGGCTTGGCTACTAAAAAGGTGCTCTCGCCTGCTTTAAAGATAAGATTTTCTAGTCCTGCGCCGCCAATTCCGATTATTTTATTGCCGATTTCTACATCCCATTTGAGGATTTTGATATTTTGAAAAAAAATTCGCCAGTAGAGTAGTTGCGGGGGTTTCCCGCGTCCCTCATCGAACCGTACGTACAGATTTCCAGTATACGGCTCACCGATAGTCTTCTTCCTCTAAGGCATGCACAGTAAAGTCGCGGATTCGTTTCATAGATAGATTAGTC
>JAPKZK010000039.1 GCA_026393835.1 Candidatus Aminicenantota bacterium
TAGATTTCGTGGCTCAATAGCATGGCTTTTGTACTCACTGTTTACGCTTCATGCCGCCATTACTGACGACTATGCAAAACTCGTTTCGCGTGTGGCACTGGTGGTCAACCTTTGCCGGGTGGGATTTAACCTATACCCACAGGGTTTCTTCGAAGAGTTTCTACTCTTGAACATATATGTATCTATATGCCAGTGTTTCCCCTCTTCCAGGGCTTATCCTGGCGCAACTCACCCTCTCACCTTTTTTTTCTCCGTGTCCGTCCGTGTTGCGGTTCCGTCCGTGGCCCCCTTTTCTTCTTTTCCCGGAAATGTTATGATTGAACATTGGAATTTGTTTTTGTTTTGAGGTTTTTGTTTTTTATGCGTCTGGCTTACCAGGTAGGGTCTTGATTTATCATGTAGGGTTTTGATTTTGTAGGGGCTTGATTTATCATGTAGGGGCTTGATTTATCAAGCCCACACAGGCCGGGTTTGATGAATCTCAACGGTTTGCTTCCGCCGAAACAGCCCGAAAATCTTTTCGATTCGGTGGTCACCACCGTATCACAGTTAACCGAGATTCGAAAGACCCTGCAACCGGATGAAAACAGTCGCAATACCATTGTTTCTCTCCTGCTCCAAACCCGCGGTTTCCGCGTCAAGGATCAAACCCTGTCAGGCCTTTCCGCTTCCGGGGACAGACCGGGTGAATTGGACATTAAAATTATCGACGAAGAAACAGGCCGGACCGTTTCCATTATCGAAGCCCTGAACCTCGACGCCCTCGAAACCGGTAAAATCTACGACCATATAATGAAATTGCTCCATCGATACGATTCCTGCGGTTTAAAAGAGAATTATATACTCGTATATTCATCGGCAAACGATTTCGCCGGGTTATGCCGAAAGTACCGGGACCACCTTCCACAAATCGATTATGGCGACTATCCATTGAAAGGGAAAGCGGAAATCGAAGAGGTCCCTACGGGGTTGAATAAAATAAAAGCCTTTCGCGCCCGACACCTTTGCAATGACGGCGAAACCATTCTTTATCACCTCCTGGTGGAAATGTAAAAACAGCCCACGAATGACACGAATTGACACGAATTAAAAAACATTCGTCCACAGATTACACTGATTTACACTGATTGTTTTAAAGCTAACCCCTGAATCCTCTTTTTCTCGTAAGAATGCTTTGTTAATTTTCTGGCAGTTGACAGGAATTAGCAAATATGCTAACATGACATTCATGAATTATATCATAGAATATTTTCATCCTCGTGTCAAAGCTGAGATTGAAGGCTGGCCTGACGGCATACTGGCTGACTTTGCGCGGCTTGTAGAGCTTTTGATGGAGTTCGGGCCGAATCTGCACATGCCATACTCGCGTCCTATGGGAGGCGGCCTCTTCGAACTGAGGCCACACGGTTGAGAAGGTATTGGACGCGTGTTTTACTGTTTTCTTATCGGACGGCGGATCATGATACTCCACTCTTTCAGAAAGAAAACTCCAGATGCACCGGAGCAAGAGTTAAGAATTGCCCGAAAAAGAATGAAGGAGGTAAAGAATGCCTGAATTAAAATATCAACCGGTTATCCATGAGCATGAGGCTTTCCTTAAAAAAGCCTTGAAGCGGAGAGAATTCAAAAAAGCATATGAGGCCCTGGATGAGGAATATAAACTTATCCGTCAGATGCTTGAAGCGCGATCCAGGTCCGGGCTCACGCAAGAAGCGGTTGCGGAGCTAATGGGAACGACAAAAAGTGCTGTATCGCGCCTTGAATCGGTAGGAAAGCATTCTCCATCCCTTACTACCCTGAAAAAATATGCGAAGGCCGTCGGGTGCTCCCTGGAAATTAAGTTGATTCCAAATTCTCACCTGGCAAACCACTCACCCGTACCCGCAAAAGAACTGCACGCCGGCTAGACCGATTGCTTTGTGGATTTTGACGATCAATTATTCGCCTGTCCCGGAATTCTCCGCCTCCTCCTAAAAGATGAAATTTGAATGATGATACTTTTGAGATTCTAAGAGAAGTTGAAAAAAATATGGCTCCTCAAAGGAATCTATGCAAAAGTTGTATCAACCTTTTTAGCCATCGATCGAGATGAAATAGTTACGCCTATTCATCGGCAAAGGATTTCGGCGAGTTATGCCGAAAGTACCGGGACCACCTTCCACAAATCGATTATGGCGCCTATCCATTGAAAAAGAAAGCGGAAATCGAAGAGGTCCCTACGGGGTTGAATAAAATAAAAGCCTTTCGCGCCCGGCACCGCTGCAATGACGGCGAAACCATTCTTTATCATCTCCTGGTGGAGATGTAAAAAATGAGCCACGGACGAACACGGACAAACACGGACAATTAGCCGCGAAGAACGCGAAGGACCGCGAAGAAAAAAACATTCGTCCACGTATGGGCGATTACACGGATTGACACAGATTTAAAAACAATTCACCACTCACCACTCACCACTCACCAATTACCAATTACCAATTACTACGAATTGTTTTTTCTGCTCTTCCGCTCTTCCTCGCTTCCGCTCTTCCTGTTTTTTCTTCATCATTCATCATTCTATATAAAAATTATTTGTGTGTTCCCTTTTCATCCCCTGGTGTTTCTTTGTGCCTTCGCACCTGCGCGCCCTGGTGGCTATTTTCATTGAAGCGTGAAGGCGCCGCTCCCGGAATTATAGAAACGATTGTCTTCGCTGCGGATTTTCACGGAATAATTACTGCCGACAGGGGCCATGCCCCCGGAGTATCTGCCGACGGTCCAGGCATAGGTTCCATTGGCAATGGGAATGCCCCGGGCAATAACGCCCACCTGCACCCCTCCCTTAAACAGGAGGAGTCTCACATTACCCGTAAGGCCCGCCGAGGTCCAGGTAAGGTTCTGTTGGGTTCCCAGTTTCCAGTTTTCATTGCCGCGGGGAGAGGTCAGGGTCAGGGAGGGCTGGATGATGGAAAATGCTGCGTTGCTGGCGTCGTTATACAAACCGTTGGCGGTAATAATTTTTACTTTGTAGTCGTTTCCAGTCGATGCAACTCCCGGGCCGCAATTTCCTACGAACCAGGCATAATTCCCGCTGCCAATTGGAATATCGGCGGCGAGGGCGCCTAATTTTTTATCGGCTTTCCACAGTTCGAGTCGAATATTGCCGGAAAGTCCCGAAGAGGTCCAGGTGATATTCCGTATTGTACTAAGCCCCCATGATTCGCCGCCGTTGGGAGAAGTTAGAATAAGCGAATAAAGTGTTAAAGCCGATACTTCAGCGCTGTATTCGCTGTCCACTGTATTCAGGTTATCTCCATGAGGAGATGTCCTGGTTTGAACCACGAAATAGTGGGTGGCGCCGGGGTTAAGGCCAGTGACAATGAGTGAAGATGCGGTTTTGTTTGCGGCTATACCGAAATAGGCATACGGTCCACCGGGGGTGGTGCTGTAAAACACCCTGTACCCGCCGGAATCGGATGTATAAGTAATAGGCGTCCAGTGGATATCGATCGATGAAGTGGATAAAGCAGTTGCGGTTACATTCGCGGGGGCTATTGTTTGGGTGCTCTCCCAATTGCCTCCATACTGCTTTCTATTCAGGAAAACCCTCAACGTGTCATAATTCGTGTATAGCGCATTCCATCTAAAATCTGAGGTATTATCATTGAGTTCTCTCAAATTCATTAGATTGGCTGGGATACTGCCGCTGATCTGGTTCGATTCAAGGCAAAGCCATTTCAGATTAGCAAGGTTTCCCAGTTCCAGGGGTATACTGCCGCTGAGATGGTTTGAGTTAAGCCAAAGCTCTTGCAAATTAGCCAGGTTTCCCAATTCCGGGGGGATATTGCCGCTGAGATGGTTCGAGTGAAGCTTAAGGCCTTCCAATTTAGCCAGTTTTCCCAGTTCCGGGGGTATGCTGCCGCTAAGCTGGTTACACCTAATACCAAACCAACACAACTTAACCAGGTTTCCCAGTTCCGGGGGTATAGTGCCGCTGAGTTGGTTATCTCCAAGATAAAGGGATTGCAAATCAGCCAGTTTTCCCAGTTCTGGGGGTATAGTGCCGCTGAGCCGGTTACCGTTAAGAAAAAGATCTACCAAAGCTACCAAATTTCCCAGTTCCATGGGAATAGAGCCGCTGATCTGGTTATTCCTGAGATCAAAGAAGCGTACATATGGCAGGTTTCCCAGTTCCGGGGGTATACTACCACTAAGTTGGTTCGAGCTAAGAGCAAAACGAATCGACTTGGTCAGTCTTCCCAGTTCCGGGGATATAGCGCCGCTGAATTGATTCACACTAAGATCAAAGCATTTCAGCTTAGCCAGGTTTCCCAGCACTGGGGGTATGGTTCCGCTGAGTCGGTTATTGGAAAGTTTTAAATCTTCCAAATATGCCAGGTTTCCCAGCTCCGGGGGGATATAACCGCTTAACTGGTTATTATTAAGATATAGTTCTATCAAATATGCCAAATTTCCCAGTTCCGGGGGGATAATACCGCTGAGTTGGTTCGCGGAAATGAGAAGGTATCTCAAATTTTTCAGGTTTCCCAGTTCTGGGGGTATGGTTCCGCTGATCTGGTTATAATAAAGCCAAAGGCCTTGTAAGTTGGTCAGATTTGCCAATTCCGAGGGTATCGTGCCCCTGAGTTGGTTCGAGTAAAGCCGAAGGATTTGCAAATTTGCCAGGATTCCCAATTCCGGTGGTAGGAAACCATTCAGATTGTTATTATAGAGGCTTATAGATTTAACAGTTGTATTCCTTGAGTCACAGGTTATCCCGTACCAGTTTTTTTCCGACCCGGGCAGGGCAAAACCATCTGCTGCAAGGGGCGGTGTTTTCCAACCCTTTTTATTGGACCAGTTATCTCCATCAGTACTATTGTACAGGGCAATCAATGCTGCTCTTTCCTGGGAGGGAATGGCGGCGACATCAGACGCTTCGGGCCTGGCAACCTGGGTACGCCTTTGTTCAAGAATAAATTTATTATCCCATTCATGTTCAGAATAGATCATTCCCACGGCTTTTTCATATACCAATGACTGGTGCATTGCTATCGTTGGCCCGTGAAATTGCACATGATAAAGTCCCTGGGAAAACTCCTTGATATCCCAGGCTACATGTTTCAATCGCAGCCGGAGTGTTCCCAGGCAAAGTTCAACGCCACTTTTTTCCTGGAAAAGAATTTTTTTTGTCACAGTTCCCGCCGTGCCCCTGGGTGAAAGTCTCCAGCGGGTACGGACTTTGTTTTGCTCATAAACATCAAAATGAAGGGCCTCAGCTTCCTTCCGCAGAGTTTTGGTTGACACATCGATAAAACAAACCGGTTCGACAAAAGGAGCGCCGGTTTCCCGCAACTCCAAAACCCTGCCGCTTTCATCCATCCACAGCAGGCAATTAAGTTCCCCAATGGATAACGGGCTGAAGAATATTAACGCACTCAATAAGAAAACGATTATTTTTTCCACTTCTTCATCTCCATTTTTACATCTCATAATATGTTAACCACTCATAATGATAGCATAATTTTTAGGTCTTTAGTCAATTTTTGTAAATCTTTACCTTTTTTTTATTCCGCTTCCCCTGACCCGGATGAGCCGGAATCGAAACAAAAACAATCTTCCTCCAGGAGGAAAAATTGGGCTGTCCCCGAATTAATCCTAAATTTTTCCCTCATCCCTTGACAGTCCGTTGTTTTTTTTGTAAAGTGTGAAGCGATGGAACATTATATTAAGGAAATAAAGAAAAACTCGCAAATAATAAGCGATGTTTCTGCCTTTAGCCGCAGAAAAGAGATTCCCCTGGAAGAGATTTATATCCCGTTAAAACTTAAAGAACTCAACCTGGAAAGCTGGAGCCTGGGAAAAAACCGGGTAATGGAACCTGAAACGGCTGTCAGTAATTTCTCCCACCTGGTAATCCTGGGCGCGCCGGGGGCAGGGAAAACCACCCTGCTCAAATACCTGGCCCTGTATTTCTGCAAAAAATATGAGGGGGAACAACCCCACCCCGACGCCCTTATCCCCATCCCCATCAACCTGCGCGACTTCCCGGCCGGCGGCGTAAGCCTTAGAGAGGTCGTCGATTCGGTATTCGAAAAATCCGGCGCAACCGGGGTCGCTCTAAACGTAGAAAAAATCCTGGAAACCGGGCAGGGCATCCTCCTCATGGACGGACTGGACGAACTCACCCCCAGCTCAAGCCGGGAAAGGGTCGCCAAAGATATCCTGGCTTTTTCAGGAAAATACCCGGGATGCAAAATTATTGTCGCCTCCAGGCCCTCGGTTTTCCTGATGTACTACGACGAATCCCTCCCCCCACAAGGTGAACTTTTAAGGAATTTCAAGCGAATGGAAATAATGGGACTGGACCTGAACCGGATCAAAAGGTTCATCGATAACTGGTTCGGTATCTTCAACCGCATCAAAGCAGACGCCCTGTTGAAAATGGTGCAGGATGACAAAAATGTCGGGGGCGTCGCCCAAAACCCATTAATACTCTCCATCATCGCCGGACTTTACGACGAGGCCAATGAGCCACTGCCAATCCGCGCCGACCTGTACCGGCGCATCTGCGATGTAATGCTCACCGCCTGGGACGCCCACAAACGCATTATTCATTTTTTCCCCCCGGAGAAAAAAAAATTTATCTTAAAAAAACTGGCCTTCCTGGATCACCACCTCCGACAGGAGATACTGACGGAAATAGAGATACTGGACGAGATCCACCGCCATTGCCCCCTCCTTAAACTAAAAAAAGAAGAAGCCCGGCCGTTCATCGAAGAGATATGGCAGCGCAGCGGCATCTTACGAAAACGAACCACCGGTACTTATAATTTCCTTCACCTATCTTTCCAGGAATATTTCACCGCCCTGGAATTAAAAGACCGGGAAAAAGGCATCGATTCGGTTCTCCCCCTCCTGGGCGATTCCTGGTGGGAAGGGCCGGTTCTTTTTTACGCCGGCATCTGCAAAGACGCCGGCCCCCTGATTAAACGAATTCAAGAAAGCACAGCCGAAGATATTTTTTATAAGAACCTGGCGCTATCAGGTAAATGTATTGCCGATGCGGAATATACCGATGCCGTGCTGAAAGAAAAAATCGTCCGGGACCTCTGGGGACTTTACAATGCGGCTGAATTTCAATTACTCAGGGAGAAAGCCATCGAGGTTCTTGCCCGGCTAAATCCCCCCACTATTATCGCTATCCTGGTAGAGCAATTAACCGACAAAGAAGCCCCTGTGCGGCGAAACGCCGCGGAAACCCTGGGTTCCATGGGCAGCGCGGAAGTCTTACCGGCGCTCATCATGGTGCTGGTCAAGGAGAAAGAGGGCAAGATTCGCGGCCAGGTGGCGGCGGCCCTTGGGAAAATCGGCAGTTCAGAGGCCCTTCCCCCGCTTATCACCGGGCTCAATATCGATGAAGACGGCGACGTACGCAGGAACGCCGCCGAAGCGCTGGGATTAATCAACAGCCCGGACGCCCTGCCCGCCCTCATTAAATCGCTTACCATGGATAAAGATACCACTGTTCGCGGCGGCGCCGCGGAGGCGCTGGGAAAAATCGGCTGCGCCGGGGCCGTCGCCCCCCTTATGCATGCCCTCGCCGCCGAACAGCACAGTTCCGTCCGCTGGCGCATCGCCATGGCCCTGGGAAAACTGGAAGGCGCTGTGGGCGCTGAAAGCGCCCCAGGTTCCGAACACCCGGATGTTTGCCGTGTATTGATCGAGGCGTTAACCTCCGACAAAGACGGGGCCGTCCGGGAAAGCGCCGCCGAAGCGTTGGGCGAAATCGGCGGCGGGGAATCCACGTCGGCCCTGATGGACGCCCTTTCCCTGGATGAAGACGCGGATGTACGCGGCAGCGCCGCTTATGCCCTGGGCTTTATGAAAAGCGAAGAAGCCATGCCATTGCTTATCAAGGCGCTTATTACCGATATCGACTGCGAAGTCCGCGGCCGCGCGGCATATGCCCTGGGTCGTATTAAAAAAACCGAGGCCGTCCCTTACCTTACGGCGGTTTTTACTGCGCATAAAGAAAGCTTGATCCGCGGAAACGCCGCCTATGCGCTGGGAGAAATCGGCGGCGTGGAAGCCATCCCTTTCCTCATCCAGGCCCTGACCACGGATAAAGATAATTACGTTCGCTGCCGCGCCGCCGAAGTCCTGGGTAATACGGGCAACATTATGGCCATCCCGCCTTTGAAAATCGCCATGACCGACGAAGGGAGCTACTACGGTTGGAAAGTTAAAGATAGGGCTTTCGAAGCGCTGGAAAAGATCAGCCGGCACTTACAGGTGAAAATTTTCAAGGAAGAAACGCCTCTTTGAATTCCCCGTATATTTCCCCGGTATATTGCTGCGCCCCCTCTTTATTTAAATGCGTGGGATCGGAGAAAAAACGGTTCTCATAAAATTTTAATTTCCAACCCTCCCGGGCGATCCTCACATTATTATATTCTTTTAAAAGTAATGCGTATTGCAGGGGGATTTCTTCATATTGCAGATACTGGCGCTCCCGGTAAGGCGGCTGGATCAGCAGCACCTTCACCCCGTGGTCCCGGGCCAGGTCAAAAAACATTTTGACATAGGGGTCAACAAAAGGGTCATAGGATGATGCTTTATTGATGGATTCGCCGCTTCCGCCCCCGCCTTCCTCGGCGAAATCGTCCGGCAACGTGTTATTGGCTGCCACGGCCTGTTCTTCGATAAAATAGTAACCCCGATTTTCGATCATGCGGTTTAAAATGGCGTTGTTTTTCTTGCGAATGGAACGAATCCTGGCCGGCATGAAAATGCTGTCGAAGATATACCGCGCCGTATGAAATTTGTACATCCTGAAAGGGAAAATATAATTGAAAATAATGGCTTTATTGGCCATGTGTTTAAAGAGGGAGAGGATTTCCCCCGGTCTTTCCAGCCCCTGGACGGCATAATAATTATACAGGGTACAGGACCGGCAGCGGTTGATATATAATTGCATGACCACATATTGGGGCGGCGGGTTTTTCTCCAGGTAATCGCGCAGGACAAAGTAGGCCGAACTAATGGGCAGCCCGGGCAGAGCCAGGTTATATGAAAACGTCTTACCGCCATTTAATTCATCGAAATAGGTGGGGGCGACCCCGGCCAGGATACGGCTGGTTCCCAGGAACAACACATTGTCCTTATCTTTTACATAATGAATTGCCCCGGACCGGATCATTTGCCGTTTGGTCTCGCATACCTGGGCGGCGCCGTCTTTGTATATTTTACCTGCCCTAAGGCCCACGTAATTCAACGCCGGGAGGAGCAGGGCCAATAAAAGAACCAGCAAAACCATTTTTTTCACGAACCGTTTCATATCAATCCCTCATATCCGAGACCATAAAAAATTTGCCACCAAAAGACGGCGCACAAAGGCACAAAGAAACACCAAGGGGGTTATTATTAAAAAACCTTGGTGTCTTCGTGCCTTTGTGGCTATTTTCATTGCATCACCTTAAAACCGGAAATAGATAAAATTTTCAGCCCCGGCGTCGCCGAAGACCATAATCCACAAAATCAACGCCAAATAGAAACCCCAACGCAGGACCGGTTTTTGTTTCGCGATCGCCTGTTCGAAGGTATCGTCTTTGCGCAGCAGTTGAACCGACAGCATAAAACAAACGGAGATCGCGGCCACGGCCAGTTCTTTTTTCAATAACCCGAAATGCAGGGCGCCCAAGAAGCCGGAGAGGGTCAAGACTTTCGACCAGCCGCTGAAAAGATGGGTGACGATATAAAGCGCATCGGAAAGGGTGTCGGCCCTGAAAAATATCCAGGCAAAGGTGACGATGCCAAAAGTGAAAATGACCCGGAAACTGTTCCGGGTTAAAGAATCTTTTTTAATGCCCAGTGTTTTCCGTATTTTTTTCCTGGTTTTTTTCGTGGCGAAGGAAACCACCAGGAAAAGGCCATGACAGGCCCCCCAGATCACGAACGTCCAACTGGCGCCGTGCCAGAGGCCGCACAACAGCATGGTACTGAGGATACCGACCATGTAGGCCCAGGTTTCGGCTTTTATTTTCAATAATTGCGGCCGTTTCAAATGCCGGGAAATGCTGTAGGCTATGGGCAGGAAAAGGTAATCCATTAACCAACCGGACAAAGAGATATGCCACCGTTTCCAGAACTCGCCGATGGATTTGGAGAAATAGGGCCGGTTGAAGTTTTCCACCAGGTCAAAGCCCAGCACTTTGCCTGCGCCCCGGGCGATGTCGGTATACCCGGAAAAATCGCAGTAAACCTGGAAAGCGAAATAGATTGTAGCTGCCATGAGGGCCAGGCCTTCGTAGTGGGTGGGGTTGCCGTATACTTTATCGACAAAGGCGGCCAACCTGTCGGCGATGACTAATTTCTTGAAAAATCCCCAGGCCATTAATTTCAGACCGTCGGTAACCCGTTGGTAATCGAAACCGGTCTCTTTACGAAATTGGGGAATAAGTGCACCGGCGCGGTCGATGGGACCGGCCATGATCTCGGGGAAAAAAGAAACATACAACGCAAAAAAGGATAATTGTTTTTCCGGTTCCCGGGTTTCGCGGTAGACATCGATGAGGTAGCTGATTTTTTTGAAGGTATAATAAGAAATGCCCACGGGTATGAGGAGTTCGAGACCTTTTGCTTCCGCTAAGATATTAAAGGGTTTCAAAAGTGCGGAAATAGATTGGCTGAAAAAGTCCAGGTATTTGAGGGCGGCCAGCAGCCCGATGTTATGGATGAGGCCCAGCACCAGGAGTCTTTTTTTCCCGGCCTGTGTGGGGCAGGCGTCGATGCGCAGACCCAGGAAATAATCGATCAGTGTGGAGGCCGCCAGGATAATCACGTATTCGGGTTTGAAGCACATGTAGAAGTAGTACCCGGCGGCCAGCAGGAATAATTGGCGGAAACGGAAAGGTAGGCTAAAATATATGGCCACAACCACTGGGAAAAATACCAAAAATTGGAATGAATTAAATACCATAATACTCAGACGCCGACCATGACAATGGTTTTATCATTATAAACCGTTTCCTGCCAATACAGTTTCTCTTCCCACGGGATATCCGCGGGATCGAAAATGACCAGCCAGCCTTTTTTTAATCCCAGGCGGTCAAGGTAGCGGTCTAATTGTTCTTTACCGTCTTCTATGGTGAAGCGGTCCCGTTTGATTTTCAGTTCCAGGGCAAATTCCTCTTGCCGGAATTTTATCAATATATCGAGTCGTCCGTTTCCCGCCGCCATTTCGCGGACAATCTCCCCACCGGAATTGACGACCCGGTGCAAAAAGGCCATTAATAATAAATGGTGGGCCGATTCTTTATATTCATACCGGCCGAGCCAGGCGCCGCTGTTCCTGCGGTAAAATTTCTGGAACTCTTTCAAAAGCTTTTCCATATTCAACGTACCGTCGGCGTTGATAAACCAGGGAGGTTGTATCTCCTCCGGGATGGATTCTTGTAAGGGAGAAGCCATAATACGGGTGATAATTTCCGTATAAATGGGGTTGGCAAATTTCAAAGGCGAAGTTGATGAAACTAAACCCAAATCCCTGACATAAAGGATATCGTCGTCGAAGATATCGATGGGCAGGTTATCGCCGTTAATAATGGCCTGGATAATCTTTTTAACGCGGTCTTCTCTTAATTTATCCGCCAGGCTGTCCAGGTGGGTATCTCGTCGTTCGATCAATTCCTTGCGGGCCTGCCGTACAGTGTCCATGGTAATAGGTAGGGAATAATTATCCTTGAGAATCCAGGTCACCACCTGGCGGGCCAGGGCATTGGTAAGCCAGGGTTGACCGTTCCCCAGGCGGTAAATTTCTTCTTTTACCTCCGGGGGAAACACCTGCCCGGTTTCCTGGCCATGCTGGTCCAGCAGATCGAAAGTCTCCTCTTTACTGAAATTTTTTAAAACCAGCGAATCGGATTTGATATTAAAAGGAGAGGCAGTGCCCAATGAGCGCCTGCCCTGGGTTACCTGGGCTTTATATTCCCGTACATCGCGGACCCCTACCAATACCACCGAAGAAGGGAAACTCCCGGGCCTGGATTGATAGCCGTCGCGGAATTGCCGCAGCGCCGAAATCAAAACGTCGTCCAATAAGGCATCGATTTCATCGATTAGCAGGACGATAGGTTTTTGTTGGGATTCACTCCATTTTTCCAGGTAACTTTTTAAATCCAGGTATGTTTTCCCTTCGGGATTTTCCGGTCTGTAGTTTTCGGGCAATTGTTGTTTAGCGGCGCTGTAAATGCTGCCGATGAAGATTTCATTAGCTTTTTCCACGGGAATGCTGGCTACTCCGGCCCGTTCCACCGAAGCAACCAACGCAATGAACTTCCCTTCCGCGTTGAGTTCGCGGGTTAAGGCGTGCAAATAAGTGGTTTTACCGGTTTGCCGGGGGGCGTGCAGGGTAAAATAAAGCTCTTGATCGATTAGTTCTTTCACCTCGGTTAACCGTTTTAAAGGGTTCACCATGTAATGCTTACCCGGGAAACACAATCCCGCGGTATTGAACCGTTTAGACATCTGCAGCTCCTTTGTTTCTTTATTTATCGGCGCCTTTATTTTAACAGGATTTTAAAGGAAACGCAAATCGAAAAACAAACAAAAGCAAGCCCACGGAACACACGAAACACAAGGACTAAGACAAGAAAAACATATGTCCACAGATTACGCAGATTTCACTGATTGACACTGATTTTTGTTTATTGTCATTTTTCATAGAGAATCCCGGTGCGGAAATAGTCACGGCAGATATAAACTTGGCCCCGGCAGATGAAAACTTGGCCCCGGCAGACGTAAACATGGCGCCGGCAGTTTTAAACATGACGCCGGCAGGCTTAAACATGGCGCCGGCAGACTTAAACATGACCCCAGCAGTTTTAAACATGGACCCGGCAGACTTAAACATGACGCCGGCAGTTTTAAACATGGCCACGGCAGACTTAAACATGGGGCCGGCAGTTGTGGAAAATGCCACAGTCGTTGTATGATTGCACAGCGTCTGTGTAAAATGCTGCCACCAAGACACCAAGGCACCAAGTTTATTTCTTCGCGGGTCACTGCCCAACGGTCAGGTATGAATGTCCAATGGTAAGGTACCAATGTCCGATGGTAAGGAATGAATGTCCGACGGTAATCCATCGATGTCCAATGGGAAGGTACCAATGTCCGGTGATAATCTGTCAATGTCCGCTGGTAAGGAATGAATGTCCGTTGGTAATCTGTCACTATCCAATGGCAAGGAACCAATATCCGTTGGTAATCTGTCAATGTCCGACGGGAAGGAATCAATATCCGTCGGTAATCTGTCCTTATCCGATGGGAAGGAATCAATATCCGTCGGTAATCTATCAATATCTGGCGGTAAGGAATGAATGTCCGGCCGGAACTATATTCACCGTAACAATTATTCCTTTTCTGTGGTTCCTCTGTGGCTATTTTCACAGCAGTTGTGGCAAATGCCGGAGCATCTTTGGCAAATGTCAAAACACTTGAGGCAAATGACACAACGCCTGGGGTAAATGCCGCAGCGGTTGTGGCGGATGACACAGGAGTCGTGCAAGATTGCACGGGACTTGTGCAAGATCGCACGGCGTCCGTGCAAGATAGCACGGGGCTTGTGCAAGATCGCACAGCGGTTGTGCAAGATAACACAAGGGCCGCGTATGATAGCACAGCAGTCGTGTAAGATAACACGGGGCTTGTGCATGATCGCACGGCGGTTGTGCAAGATAGCGCGGGACCTGTGTATGATCGCACGACGGTTATGCAAGATCGCACGGCGTCCGTGCGAGATGACGCGGGACCTGTGTATGATCGCACGGCGGTTATGCAAGATCGCACGGCATCCGTGCGAGATGACGCGGGGCTTGTGAATGATTGCACGGCTGCTGTGCATGATCGCACGGTGTCTGTGTAAGATAGCACGGCAGTGATGTAAAATGCTGCCACCAAGACACCAAGAAGTTTTTTATTCGCGGTCCTTCGCGTTCTTAGCGGCACACTGTCCGGAGGGAAAGAATTTATGCTGGCCAGTTCCATATTCACCGTTAACCATTAACAATTGACAATTAACAATTATCCCTTTTCAACTTCCTCAAGCGGGAATCGGGCAGACACGGGGGTCTGCCCCTACGGAAAGGAATTGTTACTGGCATGTCGCCATCATTTCTCAGGGAGATTTTTTCCTGGTCATCGAAGACGATAGTTGCTCTGTGGAACGATTTTTTCATTTGTCCCAAACTCCACTATGGCTCTGCGATTTAGATACAAATTAATTAAAAATTAAAAAAAGCTTGACTTTTCTTACTGAATAACTTAGCATCAAATCTTAAATAACCTGGAGATGTATCTTGAGTATGAGAGGCGAAATCATGGGTTTTTACAGCAGACGAAGCAGCGACCGGATGGGAAGGAGACTTTAGCATGCTTGATGAGGAATTGCTTAAGGAATTTGAAAAAATTGCACTTTTAATGCAAAACAATTGTCTCGACAGGCATGAAGATCAGTGTTTAAAGGCCAATTACGAAATAAGATCGATGATAATCATCGAATTACAGGGAGCCAGCCTTTTATGTTATGGGGATAAAAGCGGATATTTCTGGATTGTCCACCGTGAAACCGGAACCTATAAGCCAATAGAACATACCGGGGTCATCGATACCCTTGATTATAAAATTTTACCGGGTAACCAGGTCTTATTGTTTGCGGTTGTCCGTTATAAAGGAATATTTGTATATCGAATCGAAATAACTGGAAATGAAATCTATTGTCGTGAAGAGGGAATAATTTTTGAAACCCATGAATATATCCATTTTTTCTATCCTCATATCGTTATCAATACGGACCATACAATCATTCGTTCCGAAGTGTGGGTTGGCCTGGACAATGGAAAATTCTTTGTGCTTGAGAATGAATGCCTAAATAAGAAAAAATGGGAAGAAAAATACCGACTTGACTTACCGTATACCTTGAGTGGATGCGCCGTCGATATAGACCCGGAGATGCCCCATGGACAGTGTAACTTTTTTATCGGTAATTCCAAGGGGGATATTTTTTGCCTTGAATTCGATAACATGGACCGGGTGAGTTTCCCGGCATCCCGAAAGGAACTGGAAGATAAGAGAGCGGTAACCATCCACGGCGCGTTTTTTGAAAAGATGATTCCTCTTTCCGATTACAGGAGAGGCACCGCGAAGGAAGAACTCTTTTATAAAGATTTTTCCGGGTGCCTGACCCTGACCGGGAACAAAGCCGTATGCATTTATTTCAAGAAAGAAAAAGGCAAAGGGCACATCCATACCCGCAACAAAGTTTTTACAGATCAATTGCTCGACATTGAATGTCTTCCCTTTGATGATTTTTGTTGGACCGTAGTATCCGATTATAAAAAAAGGCTTCATTTCATTAAAAATGTAACGGATATGGCCCCCCGGGGAGTTAAAATAGAGGCGATCTTTGACGGTGAATTTACTTCCATTGTCCTCGAGGATCGAATCTTTAAACTTTGTACCATTCCAGTATTTGATGAAATGGATGGTTACCCACATTTGAAGTTTCGGGGCTACCTGGGAATGGGAAATCATACCGTAGTCCCCATCGATATCTATGATTACGAAGGAAAATTGAATGAAGCCCGCGAACTTTTTTCCCGAATAGTTACGGAAAGCGAAGAAACTGACCTAATTGAAAAAGGGGACAACGAGCATATATTGATCATTATCGAAAAGATATTGGACTTTTTTCGCACCCGATCCTCCCGGACTGCAGTAAAATTGCTCCTTTTGAATTTGATGACACACATGGTCGGTGAATTTTGTAAATTAACCCTTTCCGATACTTTTTCAAAGATTTTTTATAAAATTATCGATAATGAAAGAATCGATTTGATTCAAAAAGCCAGTGGCTTTTTAACGCGGCTGGGAAAGCGTCATCCTGGTTTCGAAGCAACGATTAATGAGTTCCACACCCATATTAAAAAGTTTATTCTGGATGGGGCCAGTTATTCGGAAAAATCTGAAAATCTAAAACAATTATGGGAATATGGCGAAGAAACCGGGAATTGGTTCGATTCTATTGTCTATCGCGGGATATTGTATCACCGACAATATGACCCGGCGGCCTGTTTCCAATTCGATAAAGATGTCGATGGCGAAATTACTCGCATCGTTCCATTTAAACCGTTTACATTTATTATTTCCACATCAAAAGGCAAATTATTCATAGCTGACTTCCACTCCAAACATAAAAGGCTTGTGCTGGAATATAAAAAAAATCGGGACAGCCCGGATACCGTTTTGAAAATTAACAATATCTACCTGGGAAAAGAATATCTATTTATCTTTCCCTCTGCTCCCTTCATCGTAGTTAAACACATCGCAGAATTAGAATCCTCTCCTACGGTGATAGAAGTGGAGGGGCAGGATGAGTGTTGTCTCCGTATCCCGGGTGAAGGGAACTATGGTACCGCAGTCTGCCAGATGCCGTGGGTTGAAGAAAAAGGGGATGAATGTTTTGTCGGCGCCAACCAGGGAGATATATTCTATATGAATCCTTCCGATCAACGCATCATAAATATAACAGAAGGCTCTCCAGAAAAGACTGCTATATTGGATTTGAGATCCTTTCTCGCCGGGGGACGGCATTTTATCGCCGCAGCTGGTAAAAACGGGGAGATAAAAATATATGAATATTTCCATGACAGAACAACAAGACTCGATCATATAAAAAATATCCCAGTAGACACCAATGCTGTCAATCGTTTGCTTGTTTTATTCAAAGAAGAGAATAACTTAATGAGACATCCACTGGTGATAGCCGGTACAGATTCCGGGAAATGTTTCGGTATCCGATTAATGATCGATCAAAATGATAATGTGGAAAATTTTAAATATATTTATGAATGGTGTTATCAATGTGATAAAGCCGTTAAAGGAGTTCATTCTTTTTCCCTGGCAAAGGGATATAATTATATCTTAATTTTTTCTATGGATTCTTATCTGCATTTTCTGGAGTGGGATGGAATTTGTGTCAACACGGTTTATATGAACTCTCCGCTTCTCCAGGGATATATGGAAAGTTCTTGGGAAGATAAGGATACAAAACAGACTTATCAAAATGCATATGCCGCCACCATGGATAATAAATTGCTAAACATACGTTTTTTTATCCGGGACAGATTAATGGAGGAAATTGATGCGTGTTTCTCTGGAGAAAAAAAGGAATATGAGAAATTTAAAGAAAAAGATGCAGAAGTTCTGCTTTTACAGTTTAAAACCATCAGTATTCGAGAACTCCACTTCAAGATACGTTATTATCTTAAAAGTAAAGACTTTAATTCCCCCGACCAGCTTCTGGAAGAAATCGAGCAGATTCTCGATCGGGGTAAAACCGAATTAGACAGCGATACATTGATTTTCTTAATTCACCGTCTCTTTTCCAATTTTCTTCATGAAATCCTCCAAGAAAAAAAAAGATATTCAATGCTTATGAAACAATTCATAAAAACCCGTGATCAGTGGGGCTACCCCGGTTTAAAAGCCAATACCCGGGCTCAATTGTACTGGATTCGTTCCATGTTGAAGGGGTGTTACAAATCAAAAAGCAAAAATCCGATTGAAAGCCTAAATGCTTGGTTTGTTATCGGCACAAATGTAACCAGGGAAGTTGGAATGCACGAAGTCGGGTCCAAAGAACTTATTAAACATTTTATCAATCACCCGGTTCTCTTTATTCGCGTTAAAACTCTCCAGTATTTCCAGAGATTCATTTTTAATCCCAAAAGAAGCAAGACTGCAGTAAAAAAATCTATTTTCGATAATGACTTGGTAACGGCTTTATCAGACTCAGTTTTCAGTGTGCTCAAAATGTACGGATTGGAACTCACCGAAGGCAGCCCAGCGTGGTTTGAGATGGAAGCCATTCGTTTTTTTACCTGGATGGTATTAAATTACAAATATACAGGACTTTGCCCTGCGCGATTATGTTACGATTTGTGGGAGAATAATATTCCCTCTACTTTTCTATTCCGGTTGTCCGACGCCATACAGATATCCCTGGAAAAAGTTGAGAACAAAATAGAGATCGCCGAAATGTTTCAGGCTGCCGGGATGTTAATGGAGGAAATGAAACGAGAGAATCCGCAGGTGATCGAGATTTTACCGGGTTTGATGCGTTTCTGCCAGTCATGTGGAAAACATACAAGTTTGGAGCAAGAATGCTCTTGCAAACACATTGGCCACAAATTTGCCCAATTTTTCATTTCCATCGAAAAGCTCCTAGAATTATCAAAGATCGGTCATTTTAAAGATGCTCCAAACTTAAAAGATATCCCAGCATTTCCCCAGGATTATTTTAAAGAAAACAGAATTATCAAAGAGTTTATAACGTTGAGTCGGCATGTTTGTCAATATTATGAAGAAAAATCCCAGGACATTTATTCATTAAATGCCATCAAATACCCCACCTTCTACCAGCTAAAAAAATCGCTGGCCGATATCCGGGGAATGATAGATGAGTCAAAAAGGAAAAATTCCTGGCTAGAAAATGCACTATACTCACGAGTATGGAAACAGTGGAACGATATAGTGAAAAATGAAATGGATAATGAGGTAATTCTGGATTTTGCCAATGCCATTCGAAACTATAATGAATTGTGTCTCAGCTATGATGAACCTATGGACATGGAGATCATCTTCAAGAATATCTTTACTCGACTCAACATGATGGCCGAATGTAACAGTTCTTACCTTCTTTATATTGACAAAAAGAATGAACGTATTATGGTGAACCATAATGACAGGGAAAAGGAATTCCACCTCTCACTTAAAGACCCCCGTTTAAATAGAATTCCTTCCGAATGGCTGCAAACGGATACATTCTTTGCCTTAGCCGACAGCGACATCCATAACCGGTATAAGAATGACAGATATACCCATATGTTAATTAAAACCCCAGGAATTGTTCCGCAGAAGACCAGCGCCCTTTACCTGTTCTTCTGGGATAATGAAATTACCAATGGTTTAAGTCGTCTCAAAAGCCGCGAAATTCTTGGGGAGTTTATTGCCACTGTGGCTTATCTGCAGGTGGCTATGGAAGAACAGAGAGAACAGAAAGAAGAATTCTTCCGAATTGTTTCCCATGAATTGAATCAATATATTCGCGGTCCCCTGGCCTGGATGTCCAACCTGACCGCCGGCTATCTTGAGAATGAGCCGGAAATGAGGCGGGAATATTATGAGCGTTTTCAATCATCCCTGGTTTCCGCCGATCACGTAATCCGGTCTCTCTTAACTTTCCGGGATTCCGCGGTATTCAATCTTAAAGACTGCTATCTCGATAAAGAGATCGAAAAAGTGTTGAAGAATGCCCGGGTGCATTACAAAGAGTATGGCAATATCCAGCTTATTTACGAAAAAAGAGATGGGGAATATGAGATTATTAACGATCCGACGTTGGTGGGAGCAGCGGTAATGAACATGTTGACCAATGCCCGGAAATATAACCCGGAAAAAAAGCCTGTGCATTTAAGGCTTTACACAGAGAGTCACAAAATAGTTATCGAAGTCGAGGACAGGGGTATAGGCATACAGGAGGCCGATTTTCCCATCGTTTTCGAACCATTTAAAAGAGGCTCATTTGCCAGGGAAAATAACATCGATGGACTGGGCGTGGGATTGGCCATCTCTAAAAAGAACATCGAATCATTGGGAGGAACAATCCAATTTGAGTCTAAAGTGAATGTCGGCTCTGTTTTTAAAATCATTTTAAACAAGAGGAAATTTGAAAAGCCCCATCTCCTGGTCTCTAGGGTGATGGTGAAGAAAGCCCCGGACTTTTCCGCTATTAAGGATATAGCGAAACGAAAAAAAATTCTTGAAAAAGTAGATTATAACCCCAATAAAAATTTGTTGATATTAAGGGGAATTTTATCGGGAGAGGAATACAAAGATTTGGAAGTGTGTTATCACGATGACGACAGAACAAAAGAATTTAACCTGGGAGCCCTGGAAAAGTTGCGGCAAGAGTCGCAGAGAAAATTGGACCAATTAAAAACCATGAAATAAGGAGGAGCGGATGCGTGTATTTATTATCGATGATTACCTCGATTTTGCCTGCCCATTAAAAGATAATTTTGCCTTTAAAGGGCACACGGCCGATTACTGCATCGATAGCAACAATGCCGTTCAGGCTGCACTGAAATTCAGACCGGATTGGGTGGTAATCGATTTTCGTATGCCATATAAGAATGGGGTGGAGGTTTTCAAGGAATTACAGGAAAAAGCAGATTTTGAGTTTTCAGCGATTTTTTACTCGCTATATTTGCAAGACCCGGTAGTAATGGAGGAAATAAACAAACTTGGTGTGGCTGACGAAGCAATGGTTGCTAAAACCACCGACTTAGACAGGGATGTAACAGAGAAAATCATTCCTGTTCTGGAAGCAGGGTATCTCAAGGGAGGAAAAGACCATGCTAATAGATGACTTCGCCCCAACAGGCTGCAAAAACAGAAGATATTTAATGGACTTAGTAAAAAAGATACGTGATAAAAGGGTTGTTTTATTTGCAGGTGCTGGATTATCGCTTAATGCGGTTAATAAAGTCGGAATACTGGATAAAAAAATTCCACTGTGGAGAGATTTAACCAGGGAAATGCTAGTTAAGATTTACGGACAAAACTATGAAAAAATAGAAATAGATAAATACAAATACGAATATGTGGCGGATAAGTTCGAATCTCAATTTGGCCGCAATGAAATCTATAATTTTCTTGAACTGATGTTGGAGGATTCCCAGTATTTACCTGGAGATATTCATCGATTAATATGTCAATTCGATTGGGAAATCGTTACGACAAATTTTGATACCATCATCGAAAGAGCTTTCGAGTCCGTAAGAAGTGAATACAATGTCATATATGATGACGCCGATTTGACGATAAAAGGCCATCCGCGAATCTACAAAATAAATGGCTGCATAAAAAATGCGCGTGATGAGATTATTCTAACAGGAGATGATTTTAGAACTTTTTCAAAGAAGAAACCCCTGATCGAGTTATATATAAAAAAGTGTTTTATCGAATCTACGGTTTTATTTGTCGGTTTCAGCCTGGATGATCCGACTTTTAATATGATTCACGGTTGGGTGCGAGATCATCTCCAGGATAAAAAAGTCCAACGGATTGCCTATTCAATTCAGGATAATATTGATGATGTCACCAAAAATGTCTGGTATTCAAGAGGAATACGTTTTATCGAATTATTCCCGGCCGGAAATGTCGATAAACGTTTAACAGAGCAACGAATCAATGCTTTATTTCAATATCTGTATGAGGAACAATTCAACAAGCAAAAAGAGAAGAAAATATCGGTTGAGAATAAGAATGATTCAGCTAAAGAAAAAAAACTATTTAATGATAAGCTTACTCGGTTCGCGCAAAAGGCCGAAATGTACCGTGAAGATTGTAAACTTGAATGCCCGGATGCTCAAATCGAATTGGAACATGACCTGATGGAATCCTTCGCAATTGTGCCGATATATAAATTTTTTGAATTATGTTATGAAGATAGTGAAAATGATAAGGGCGGAAGTGATACTGCAGGTGAAAAAATAATCGATTTTTTTATCAACCTGGTAAACACATACCTTTGTGTAAAATCCAAAGAAGCAGTTTTGTACTACTTAATGAAGGAAACCATCAGATACTTGGACAGAGAAGAGGTATTTGCGAATAAGAAAATTTCCGCTGGACTTCGACAACTCATTGAAAAGTTAATGATAGAGAATTCTTCAGACGAGATGAATAATCCCAATTTGTGGGTTATCGCCATGTACATCGAATTATGGTTATTCCACAATCAAAAACACACGGACCTTGAATTTTTCAAAAAAGGTTTTTCAATTCTCGATAAAACAGCCAGGGAAGGAGGCATCGATCAAAGAATACCAATGGATTTGCACCATTATTGGCTATCCACACTCTTACTCATCGGTCCCTTTAAGTATGCAAAAAGTATACTGAAAATTTGCAGGAAAACCAGTATCCAGAAATTCGATTGGGATATCCCCAAAAAAATTCACTTTCACCTGGAAGTATTTCTCGATGACCGACTAAAACACCTGGCCCTTTTTCTGGCTGTTATCAATAAACTTAGAATGACAGATAGATCCGATGCATTTTATAAATTTCTCCTACTGAACAATTTTCTCAAAGAGTATAAGCGAGAGTTGAATTTTAGTGATCTTTTTAATGAAAATTCCTATCAAACCCTTGCAGGGATGTTTAGCGAAGACATGTATGAGTATAGAAACGTTTTAGCAGAGATTCATTGCCCGATAGAATCAGGGTATTTTCGAAAGGCGCTCCATACTATTTTTAAGGAATTGCTGAAAGGTAGGTCTCTATTATGCACGGATATATCGACTTTTATTTTGTCCTTCCCCACTTTCGAAATGACAGAAAATGAAATGAACACTTTAAAAAAGAGTTCACTGGGAGAACTCATTTTGTTGGCCATGATTTACGATATTCCCGTTGGGGAGAAAAAAAAACAGGAGGATTTAAAGCGGTTTATATCATTTCTGATAAAAAACAATCTAATCGATATCTCTTATTTTTTACACCTCCTGTTATTCCGGCTGGAGGGAGTTGACCTGGAAGAGGAACCGGACAATGGCATCTCACGGTATTTTAACGGCCTGGTTTCCTTTTTCTCCTGCGCATTGCCCTACCTGGAAGACAATGACCTTAAATCCATTAAAGACATAATTCGATCCTGTTTATCCGGCATAAAAATCAGTGGGATTCGAGAAGCCTTTGTCCAGGTCGTGGGATACCTATCATCTCAATTGACTGAAGACGATTTCTCCTCCATATATAAAGATGTATTCTTCCTGGCAGAAAGGAATACCTTTGAATCCCCTGTATTTCATTTTCTTACTTTAAACAAAAAAGATGCAGAGGTTTTGAAATATTCAAGGTTTCTGCTTATCTTGGAAAAAAACCTGGATAATCAGGGATCAAGTGATGATAGAGATTTTATACTATTCCTTCTAAATCATCGACGAGAAGACATTATTCCAGCGGATGAAACCATAGAAAAGCAAATGGAGATATATTTTGAACGTTTATTCATGCCTACCTCTCACCTCTCACTTCAACAAATGATGGATCTCCAGCAGTTCATTGAAAAAGGATATGTTCCCCTTGAGGAAAGCACTGAGAAACGGGTGAAAAAATTTTTCATTCAAGCTTCAAAGTATCATGCCTTTTATTTCGAGTGGAAAATTCTTTCCCAAAAAATGATCCCTGTGTATAAAACCTTTTCATATCTCATGGATCCTGATCTAGTGGAAAAGATCATGGACGGATTTCTAAAAGACCCGATGGGAAAAGAGATTCCCCTGGCAGCACTTGAAGAAAAACAGGTAAACGGCTTTGCCCACCAGTTGAAAGAGATCTATTATTGCCCCCACCACCAGGGATTAAAAGGAAAAGCCTTGATTCATGTGAAAAACATAATAAAGGAAGGATTTTACGGCGGCGGATACCTGGCGACATTCTGGGAGGTCCTGGATGGCGAAGAGAAAAAACGTCTTTCGGAAATTATGCTTTCCCTGTGGAAACCGCCGGAAGAGAAAACCATCATCAAAGCAATCCAGGCCACCGCGGAATTTTTAAAATATCCCACTGATAAAACGACGATGGACGAACTCACCAACCTGGTAACCTATACGGCGCTTTATAACTCTCCACCTTTAAAAATCGAATCCCTTAAACTCTTCACGCTTCATGCCGGTCAAAATACCGGTTGGTTCAAGGAGCACCGGGAACGGATATTGAACCTTTTACCTTATTTGAGGCAGGAAAAAGACCTATCCCTGCTTCGCAAATTGATTATATTTCTGCGCTGCTTAAAACCCGGTCAAATCAAAGAAACCATCCTTTACTTAAAAGAAAAAGCCCCTTATGCTGAAATCAGGCGAGCCTTTTCTTTAGAAAACTTTAAGAAGAAGCAATCCTAAAAATGAGAGGAAACGGAATTGGCATGCAGGAATGCTGTTAGGGAACGAATCACAAATCACCCCCACGTAGGGGTAGGCCCCCGTGTCTACCCGATTTTGGAAATGAAGAGGGATAATTGTTAATTGTCAATTGTTAATGGTTAACTGTTAATGAAAGATATGCCCCACCCAAGAATTCTATGAATTAACACGAATAAAAACAGGTCCCCAGATTACATATCCTGTGCATCCTTTCATCCTGTAAATCCCGGTTCAGACAATTACCTCTTCCTTACTTCCTTTTCCGTTAACTTCCCGGTATTTGATAGATATCGCACCAGTGTTACTGTGTCTAACAAGTAGTCCATCAGTCAAATCTTTTCCTCTCCAGGTCCTGCCGGATATTTTTTCGCAAATCCTTCAATTCTTTCTCAATATCGATTTTCTCAAAGCCTTTGTTCTCCCATGTTCAAAATTCAAAACAAAAACAGGCTGCCTCGCTGCGCCCTGCTAACGGCAGCGGCTTTGAATTTATTTGAAGTTTTGTCTTTTGGGGGGTTGAAAAAAAAACACCGGGGTATTATAATTAGGCCATGATTAAAGATAAATCCGGATACCGCAAAGATGTTGCCTTTATCGACCGTGAAAAAGAATTGGCCTTTTTAAAAGATTGGATTAATGAACGTCCCGAATCTCTTCTTTTTCTTCACGGTCCCAAGTCTTCCGGAAAAACCACTTTACTGTATAAATTCCTGGAACAAATGGAAAAAGAACAGGAACTGGATATCAAATTCTTGAATCTCAGGAAAATTTATACCGACTTTTCCGGGGATTTTGATTTTAAGGATTTTCTCAACATATTCTTTAACGTCGAAGATAAAGGGGAAAAGAAAGAGAAATTGTCCGCCGGGATAAACGTGGGTTTTTTCAAGATCGATTCCGAAATCGAGAAGAAAATGCAGCAAGGGAAAGTGGACCCGTTTAAAGTGATGGAAAGAGAGTTCCTCCGGTTGAAGAAAGAAGGGATAAAACCGGTGTTGATTATCGATGAACTCCAGGCATTGGATAATATTTATATGAATAATGGTAGGGACCGGCGGTTGATTATCGAACTGTTCAATTTTTTTGTGGCCATGACCAAAGAGTCTCACCTGGCGCATATTATTATCGCTTCTTCGGACGGTTACTTTATTAATACCGTTTATACCGATTCAAGACTGAAAAAGAGTTCCAAATTTTTCAAGGTGAATTATCTTCTAAAAGAGGATGTCATGGAGTGGTTGCTAAACCTTGAGAAGTATTCTAAAATTAAGGATTATACACTTACCGGGGAGGATGCGGAAAAGATCTGGGATATTGTGGGCGGCAGCATGTGGGAAATCCAGGACATTTTGTCCGACTTGTTTCGTGCGCCCCTGGACGAGGTTCTCCGGTTGTATAAAAAAAAGATGCGCAATTTAATCGTGGATTATGTGGTCAGGCCGGAGCAGAAAAAGATTGAGAAATTGCTGCGGCGATTGAAGGAAAGGGATGAATTTTCCAAGGAAGAAATTGATCCCGAAGATGAAGGGTTATTACGGGACATGGTGCGGCAGAACATTCTTTATTTTGATCCCACGGAAGCGATGTATTATCCACAGGGAAAAAGTTATCACCACGGAATCCGGTTGTACTTTGAAAAATCGCTGGAGAGGGGAAAATAAATAGTTCTTCCCCAAAACAAAGGCGAAGCAAGCGAAAAATTGTTCCGGGTGATGCTATTATATTATTGGCGATTTCTTGTATGTCCTCTTTTTCCTTTTTCCCAAAAGGTTCCCTCGTGATATATTGAAAAAACCAATCAAAAAAGCTAAAATAACTTTATGAACAAATACTCCTTTAAATCGACGGACAAATGGCTCCCCAGCCTTATGCTCCTTTTGATCGGACTTATTTATTTCTCTTTCTTACCGGTAAACTATGATTTCGACGGTACGGTGTTCAGCCAATACCTACGCTACGCACTGGTGAAAAATGACCTATCCGTAACCCACCAACCCCAACACCCTTTATATATCCCGGTCAATTACCTCCTCTACAACGGGCTTAAAAAAGCCATTGGTTATAATGTGCTGGAATATTTCCACCTCCAATTGTTTTCCCTTTGTTTCGGCCTCCTCACCCTGTGGGTTGCCTATAAAATCATCAAACAAGTCGCCGGCCCGGACCGGCGTTTCCTGCAAATCGTTGGCATGGCCCTGGCCGCCTTTGCTTACGGCCCCTGGTACTATTCCGTCGAGGCCGAAGTTCATATGGCCGGCCTGTTTTTTGTCGCTGCAGGGATGTACCTTTTATTTTTTAAGCCCGACCCGGATAAATTAACCCGTACCGTGGGCGCATCCCTTTGCTTTGCCCTGGCCGCCGGGTTTCATTTGACCAACGGTTTAATCGCTGTCGCGGTGTTGTTGGTCTTTATCCTGGAGAAAAAATCCATTGGGAAAATTGTTCGTTTTTTTGTTTTCTATGGTGTATTTTTGCTGCTGGAATTGTCCATCTTCGCAATTGCAAGCAAAATAAACCTGCTTGATTTTTATAAAAACCAATTGCAGGGCAACGACATCCTGGCAGGCCATAAGATCAGTTACTGGACCGGTTTATCCATCGGCGGCCTGTGGGGTTCCCTCAAATCCGTGGCTAACGGTTTCCTGGTCCCTGCTTCACCAACATTAACCGTTTTTTCGCTGCTCCTCCTGGGGACAGGCGCGGCCTTTATAATCAATGCCTGCGTCAAAAGTAAGAATAAGGCCTATTACAAATTAGGCGCCTGGATCCTGCCTTATTTTGGTTTTTTTACTTTCTGGGACCACCGCAACTTCGAGTTTAAACTAAATGTCGTTTTACCTTTTATTATTCTATTTACAGCGTCCGCCGCATTCTTTATCCGCCGCATGCAAAATAAAACCCGGGTATCCCTGGCCAACACCGGCATCCTCATCCTGATACTTTCCATATTCTTAAGCAATTTTTATTATTACATAAAACCCGCCGGCAACCTTGAGAACAACCGTAATTACCGGGCAGCGGCGGCCATAGAAAAAGTAACCCCGCCCCAGGCCGCCATTGTCATTGCCGGGTGCGGCTCCGACCTTTCCATTCATAATAAAATATACATCTCTTATTTTGCCGGCCGCAAAGTATTTATTTTAGATTGGATGCTGAGCAAAGGCTTGACATTGGACGATATCCGGGCCCGGCTGGAACAAGAACAAACAATGGGAACTCCTGTATATTTCTTTTCCGATGCCCTCCTGGAAGGCGAAGGCCCAGTGTTGCAACAACTTCTGAAAAACCACCACCTGGAAGCTGCCGATTATTATCGATTCCTGGAAAAGATAAATTTCAAAGAGAAAATCCCGGTAATCGACGACTATTATCTGAACCGGATGTGATAGGGTAGGAAAAAGGAAGAGCGGAAAAAGATAGAAGGTGAGAAGGTAAGAGGGTAAGAAGGTGAGAAAAAAGGAAAAACGGGAAAAAAGATAAAACGATGAATGATGAATGATGAATGATGAAAAAAACAAGCAGAATAACCGAAGCTTCTTTTGTCCGTGAGTCGTCCGTGTTGCCGTTTTGTCCGTGGCCCCTACTTCGCGTGTCTTCGCGTTCTTCGCGGCTCAGAAAACAATGGTTGATTAAGGAAAAGAGATATGCCATAATAAACCCATGAAACTAAAATCCCTTTCCCTTATCTTGCTCCTTCTGCTTTTCCCTCACGCGGGGCAGACGGGCTCCCCGGATGCGGCAGTCGGGACATGGTGGGAAGTGCAATTGTTTATGACCGTCAGCGGCAGTTACCGGTACTATTACAATAACGACACGATCGACGGCGAATATTCCTTTAAAATAATAGCGACCGCCTCTATAGAACAAGACAACAGCGGCGATTATATCCTCTACCCGGCAGGGGAGCAAATCTCTGTTATTAATTGGAGAGATAGGACAGCCAATAAAGAAGGTGACTTTAAAACAACCGCCACAGACCTGGCTAAAACAATGTCACCAAGCATGCAGTTAAATTACGTGATCAAAGAAAACAGGAAACTGTATTTTGATTTTGAAGTGTTTTTAAAAGCCCCGGTCCTGGACAATGCACATCCATTTAAACAGTTCCTCCTTCCCCGCAGCGCCCTGAACCAAAACATCGATCGCAAAAATAAATACAATAAAAATGTGCACAAAGGTTCCAATGCGGTGCAAATAGCTGAAAAACTCTTTTTAAAGCAGGCGGAAACGGTAAAAACGTTTAACTGGCAGTGGCAAAGGGAAAAGCCCGATTTTTTCAATTCTCATTCCGTGGTCCTGGAATTAAAAATCATTAAAAGGTCTCCTTCACGGGAATGATCTTCCCTGTCCACAGCTCATGTAAGAATTCCCGCCAGGGAATTATAGTAATTCCCTGGTGAAGGCGCCTGGTTTTTTCATTGCAAACAATTAATGAAAGCCGTGGTGAATATTCCTCGGTGAAGGAAATGAGAGGTTTAATGTCCCTGTTATCCACACGGTTTGTCCCTTTAACTTCAATGGCCACCTCGCCGTTTTGCAGGATGAAGTCCACTTCCAACCCGGATTTCGTTCTCCAAAATTCGATATCAAAATCCGTTTCGCCGTAAGAGTTGTATGCCCGGAGTTCCATAAATATAAAGTGTTCGAAAGCCTGGCCGAACCATTCGCCTTTTTCTTCCCGGATGTGTCGTTTTGTTACGGCGCCGGCGACGCCCACATCAAATAGATAGAATTTTGAGGCTTTACCGATGACCTGCCGCTCTTGTCTTTTTTTAAAGGGTTCCACCATGGTTCCCAGCAATGTATCGATGAGTATCTGGTAATACTCTTTCACGGTCTTTGAATCCACCCCGCACTCGCGGGCGATATTGGAAAAATTGGTCAACTGTCCGTGCGAGTAGCCCATGGCTTCGAAGAACCTTGAGAATGCCGGGATATTTCGCGCCAATCCTTCATGAAAAACTTCTTCCTTTAGATAATCTCTTACATAGGCTTTTAGAGACTTCTGATAATTGTCTTGTAAATAATGAACCGGGATCATGCCGCGATTCAGGACCTTTAATAAATCGATTTTGTCGATGCCGACTTCGGCGGAGGTCAGTGGAAACATCTCATATCGCCAGGCCCTACCGCCTAATAAATTAGCCTGTCCCCGTTTTAGTTTCCTGGCGCTGGACCCGCAAAGGATAAACCGGTTGTTTGTATTTTCAATCAGCCAGTGGACTTCATCCAGCACTTGCGGGATTTTTTGTACTTCATCCAGGATGACAGGGTGTTCGAGGGGCCCCCCTTTTTGGGCCAATAATTGTTCTCGTAATAGGGCCGGGTTCTTAGAGAGTTCGAGGAACAAATCGGTTTTGAGAAAATCATAAACCAGGCTGTCGGGGAACTTTTTTTTAAGGTAAGTCGATTTCCCGGTTTTCCTTGCGCCCCACAGGAATGCGGATTGCCGTGCGGGAAGTTCGATCTTTAAATTTCTTTCAAAATCGTCCATTTTCGGAACATACTCCAAATTAGTTTAACTTTTTCGGAGTATACTCCGATTTGGTTAGAATGTCAAGGCTTTATTTCGCTTCGGGGTCCGTGTCGCGTTTAAAGCTCAGCGCCGCGCCGCACCGGCCGGTAAAGGCGGTATAAAGGGTTAATAATCCCAGTGCGCCTATCCAGTTCCGGTAATAGATGCCCAGACCGATGACTACCAAAGATAGAACGATGCGAATATATTTTAAAATTGTAGTTGTATTCGTGTTACATGTTTGTGTTGTTATAATTTTCATGCGGTCATTATAAACCAGAACATGGTTGGAGTCAATAATCAAAAGTTTTTGGGGGTGTCGGGACCTTTTTTCAAAAAGGTCCTGACCCGCCGGAGGCAACCTGTATCATGACTTTATTTTCCAACCCTTTTGCTTGAAAATGTTTTCCAGCTTAGTCTTTTTATAGCACCGGATATGTTCTTCCCATTGGGTACGAAACGAATCAAAATAAACCCGGGCATCCTCTTCTTCAAAATAATACTTTAAAAATGCCTCCCCATTTTCCACCAGGGGCACCACATAATATTCCAACGGCGTATTGTCTTTCCCCCTACTGCCTTCAAGTACCTGCGGGAACGGGATAGCCATCAAATCATCCATATGCCCAGGCTTTTTTAAATCCTTATATTTCTTCTCGAAAACATCGATCCTTTTCCAGCGGTTAAACTCTTCAACCGCTTGTTGCCAGGCATCGAACTCCCGCTCGCCCAGGATCACGCCGGCGTGTTCCCCGGTGGCTAATATCAACTCAGTCTCTTTCACTTTCTCAAAGAACGAATACTCGCATTTAATAAAAGCCTTGCCCCCTATGTAGAGAACATTCAACCATTCGCCGTTAACCTCCAGGAGCTGCGGCCACCCGGCCTTCTTAAGCTCTTTTATGACGTGATGGGGAAGCAGCCTGGCCGGGTTGATCAGGGAAAACCCGGAATTAAACTTGAAAAAAAGGTCCAGGTCATCCATGCGCAAATGTTCATCCAACTGGCGGAAAAGGAAACTGCGCCAATAAAAGTCAAAAGATTTCAGGTCCCCTTTAAGCACTGTTTTAATTTCCTCGAAATCCTGTTTCACTTTTTCCATTTTCAGGGAAATATCGAAGCGCTGTTTATTTTTTTCAAACCAGGGCAAGACTTCCTGGATCACCAGTTTTCTTTCTTCTGCGTTTTCCCAGTCGGGGGATGAAGTGAAGGACCGGATGGCTTTACCGCCGAAGTAGAATTCCCTGAAAACAGCAATTTTGGAATTGGCGATAATCGCCGTTTCTTTTTTAAAGTAGCTGAAGGGTTTCAGTTGTTCCAGGAGTTCCAGGGTTAGTTCCGAGGCAAAGGTGATCAGTGGGATCAGGATATCCTCTTTTTCGCCGGTGTGGATATTATCGCGGCTAATAACCAGGTCAAAGGGCAGGCCCACCAGCATTTCCGGTTTTTTTTCAAAGAGCATGGATTCGCGGTTCAGTTGGCGCACCTCGTCGTCTCTTACGTAATCTTCGCCCACTTTGATATTCACTTCATCGGCAAAAGAGGAAATTATCGCCCGGTAGAGCATGGGAATATCGTTTGAAGAGAGCCCGGGTTTTACCGCGGCAGTAATGCCCAACCGTTTGTTCAATTCGCGGTATATTTCCATGGCCAGGGCAAATTTTTTCCGGTTGACGCTTTTGCGGTTCCTCTTGACAGATTCCCAGAGGGCCAACTGGTTCAGGAGGTCCGAGTGAAAGACGGAGTTTAAATATTTTTCGCCGGCAGCTTCTTTGGCCACAATGCCTTTGGTTTCCAGGACAGCAATGCATTTAATGGCGCAGTCCAGGACCTTGGGATTTGCTTTTTGGGCTTCCAGCAGCAAGCGAGCGCTGCGCAAAGAGACGGGAAACTCGGCCATTTTTTGGCCGTCGGCGGTAACCTCCCCTTCTTCGGAAATCGCGCCCAGTAGTTTCAGTTGTTTAATCGCCTTATAGATCAGCACTTTTGAGGGTAAGTGGAAAAAAGGGAAATCCAGGGGCGAGAGGCCCATTTTAACCAGGCGGAGCACCACGGATTCCAGGTTCAGGCGTTGGATTTCCGGTTCCGGGAAATCCTGGCGGTCTTTCATGCCCATGTCCGCGCAGAGGAAATATTGACCTTCCCTTACCCTGCCGGCGCGGCCGGCCCGCTGCAGGCATTCGGCGCTGGAGATATCCACCGGGTAAAGGCCTTCGATGCCTTTAACCAGTCGTATTTCTTTTTTAATCCCCGAATCCACCACCGCATCGATATCGTCGATGGTCAAGCTGGTCTGGGCAATATCCGTGGCCACGACGACCTTGGGCAGCGAATAGTGTTCGAATACTTTTTCTTGTTCACGCAAAGAGAGTTCCGCGTGCAGGGGCAGGATTTTGGCTTTGATTTTTTCCGCCTGCAGCATTCGTTCCAGGTCCTCCGTGAAATTTTCGATCTCTTGTTTTCCCGGCTGGAAAACCAGCACATTCCGTTCTAATTCCACCATCTGGGCCGTGTCCGGCAGGATAAAGTGGGGATTATTGTGGTGCATGGTTACGGGGAATCCGCGTCCGGCCACGGAGATGATGGGGGCTTTATTCAGAAAAGAGGAAAGCCGGTCTGCCTGGAGGGTGGCGCTCATAATCACCACCCGTTGTTTCGAGGCTTTATAGAGGCCGCTGTCGAGGTTTCTTTTGACCATCCCCACCAGGACTTCCTGGTTCAGGTTCCATTCGTGGACTTCGTCCAGCACCAGGACATCGTAATCCCGGCGGCCGTTGATTTCGCGGATCATTTGCACGCCGTCCGTCACATAGAGGAGCCGGGTCGCTTTGGACATTTTGCTGTCGAAACCCGTTTGGTATCCCACCTCCTGGCCCAGGGTTTTGCCGGTCAGTCGCGCCAGGTAGTAAGAGAGGGAGCGGGCAGCGATGCGGCGCGGTTGGGTCACGTGGACTCTTTTCCCTTTTTGCCAGAGCCATAAAGGGACGCGGGTGGATTTACCTGCGCCGGTTTCTGCCGTTAATATGGTGACGTAATTTTTTGCGATAGTATCCAGTATCGCTTGCCGGTGGTCGCATATAGGTAATGATGTATCCAAATTCTTCATAGGCTTCCATATTACCAGATAAACCCGGTTATGACAAGATGCAAATTTTAGCCGCGAAGAACGCGAAGGGGACAGGCAATTATTTACCCCGGTAAATACTCAAAAAATCTTCCACATTTAACTGCTCCGCCCTGATCTTCGGATTAATGCCATAAATCTCGAATAGTTTCCATAACTCTTCGGTGTTGTACTGCCTCTCTAGATTGTTCATCAAGGTTTTCCGCCGGTTCTCAAAACACTTTCGCAAGAATAGATAAAAACCCGGGACATCCACCCGCCGCCGCTCCAGGGGCATACTCTCCCATCTGCCCCCGAATGAAAATACCGTGGACCTGACTTTGGGCCGCGGCGAAAAAGAACCGGGACTGACTTCCAACACTTTTTCCAGGCGAAATAGGTAATTGAATACCACGGACTGCGCACTGTAATCCTTTGTATCGGGCCTGGCCGCCAACCGGGCCACGAACTCTTTCTGCATCATCAGCATTCCTTTCTTGATATATTCGAACCGGGAAACCACCCAATCGATGAATTCCCCGGAAATGTAATAGGGAACATTACTGATTAAATAAATCCGTTTCTCATCCGGGAAAAGCGCGGCCAGGTCCACTTCCAAAATATTCTTGTTGATGATTTCGACATTTTCATGTTCCTTGTATAGTTCCCTCAGTGCATTAAATAAAACTGGGTCCAGTTCCACGGTTTTGATGGGGCGACCCTGGCTGTATTTCACCAGTAAATCCGTCAATACACCCTTCCCCGGCCCCACTTCGAGAATAGGGCCCCCCGGTTCTACTCCCGACAAAAAATGCCGCACCATTTTCTCCGCTATATTCTTATTTACCAGGAAATTCTGTCCGAATCTGGCGACGGTCATTAATGCCTCCGGCAGGTACTGCGTCAGAACCCTTTTGAAAAAGGGTTCCGACACCTCCTAAAACTTTTGTTTAGTTTTTTTTTACGATGATTCCTTCACACATATTCTCATTGACGACCCGGTCGATCCGTACTTTTACTTTTTTCTTTTTGTACCCCAGGACCGGCGGCACCCGGACGGATAGATAATTGGTCGTCACCACCAACGAATAATTCGGGTCCTCTTCAGTTAAAATTCCCTCCAGGGTCTTATCCAGGAACCGCTCGCGGTACTCGATCTTCTTGCCCCGGTTGATCTCTCTAAGCTCTTTAACCCGTTTTTGTACGATATTGACCGGCGCCTGTTCCATAAGGGCCGCCCTGGTTCCTTCCCTGGGCGAAAAAGGGAATATGTGCGCATAATTGAGACGGCTGTCCCTGAAAAATTCCAGGGTCTCCCGGAACTCCCGTTCGGTTTCCCCAGGGAAACCAATTAATAAATCCGCACCCAGGTTGGCCCCCGGGAAAAAATCCCGGAAAAGGTCTAATATCTTATGATATTCGAAAACTTTACTGCCGCGTTTCATACGCTGCAAAACCTGGTTGCTGCCGTTCTGGAAAGAGAAATGGAAACTCCCGGCGATCTTTTTCAAGTAACTTAACTCTTTGACAAAATCGTAACGCAAGTACCTGGGGTCCAGGGTGCTCAAACGGATGAAATCGATACTCCTGATCTTACACAACCGTTTTACCAGGTTTAACAGGTTTTCCCTGGGAAAGAGATCATAACCGTAGGAGGAGAGGTTGACGCCGGTGAGCACGATTTCTTTATAACCCAGGGAACCGAAATATCTTGCTTTATGGATAATTTCAGCGGCCGGGAAGCTGCGGGCTTTCCCTCGCAAAAAAGGAACGATGCAATAGGAACACCTGAAATTGCAACCGTCGTGTATTTTCAAGAAAATCCGGGACCTATAGGAAGAATGATAGATAATATTATCCTCTGCCACCGGGAATTTTTCTTTGACAAAATCCACCAGGTGCAGTTTTTCCGTATTGTCGAAGAAAAAATAATTTTTATATCGTTCTTGCAGCTTTTTTTTCTCTTTGGACACGGTGCAGCCCACGATAATCCACGGCGTATTGGAATTCACGAAAACTTTATTGAGAAACTTAAAAATATCCTTTTCCGCCCGTTCCGTAACACTGCAGGTATTTAAAATACCGAAATCCGCTTCATTGCTGTTATTGGTAAGTTTATAGCCGGAGGTCTCCAGGTCCACGATCCATTCTTGCATCTCTGCCTGGTTGGTGCGGCAGCCGAAATAATCGACGTAAAATTTCATGGGATATAACACATAACCATCGCTGCAAGGTTAGGGGTTACAGCGCTTTGATTTTTTCTTTTAACCGGGCGCTTTTTTCCAGGACAGTTTTCTTTTGTTTTTCCCGGTATTCCTGTAGTTTTTTCTTCAGATCAGGGTTTTCCAGGGCCAGGATTTCCACGGCAAAGAGCGCCGCGTTCACTCCGCCGGCGCTGCCGATGCCGAAAGCGGCCACCGGGATACCGGCGGGCATTTGCACGATGGAATAAAGCGAGTCCAGGCCGGAAAGGTCCGACATGATCGGCACACCCAACACGGGCAACGCGGTATGGCTGGCAATGACCCCGGGTAAATGCGCTGCGCCGCCGGCAGCGGCAATGATGACCCGGACGCCCTGCCCCTCGAAACTCCTGATTACCTCGATGGTTCGTTCCGGCGTCCGGTGGGCCGAACTGACTTCTATCTCAAAGGGGATAGCAAATTCTTTCAACAGCATTACCCCCTTTTCCATATGGGGAAAATCCGAATCGCTGCCTAAAATGACGCCTATTTTTTTATTATTGTCATTACTTTCCTTCACTGGATTTTTTCCTCCCGATATCCTGTCTGAAATTCATATTATCGAAACTAATAAAAGAGATGGCGTCGTAAATTCTTTTCATGGTATCTTTCAATGTGGTTCCCCTGGCGCAGATATTTAATACGCGGCCGCCGGCGGAATAATAGCCGTCGCTCTTTAATATGGTGCCGGCATGAAAAACCTCCACGCCCATGGCTTTGGCCCGTTTCAGGCCTTCGATTGTTTTGCCGGTTTCGAATTTACCCGGGTAGCCCCTGGAAGTCAACACGACGCACCCGCTGACTTCGTCGCTCCATTCGACGGGGATGTCGAATAAGTTGCCGTCCGCCGAGCCTTCCAGCAAATCCACCAGGTCGCTTTTCATGCGCAGAAGTAAGGCCTGGGTTTCAGGGTCGCCGAAGCGTACGTTATACTCCAATACCATGGGCCCGATGCGGGTTATCATCAAGCCCGCGTACAAAAGTCCACGAAACTCTTTGCCCTCGAATTTTAAACCTTCGATGGTGGGCAGGATAATGGTATTCATGATGGTGTTATACAGGTCCCGGCTGATTTCCGGGGCAGGGGATATGGAACCCATGCCGCCGGTATTGGGGCCTTTGTCGTTTTCCTCAGCCCTTTTATAGTCCATGGAGGTCGCCAGTGGGATGACGCGTTTGCCGTCGGCGATGGCCATAAAGGACATTTCCTGGCCTTTGAGGAATTCTTCGATGACCACCTGTTCCCCGGATTTGCCGAATTTATTCTCCAGCATGATGATGCGGATGCTTTCTTCGGCCTGCCGTGAATTCTGACAAACAAAGACGCCTTTCCCTCCGGCGAGGCCGTCGGCTTTTATCACCAGCGGGAACGAGGCAGTTCTTATATGATTGATGGCGCCGATGGCGGAGTCGAAAACATTAAACCCGGCAGTGGGAATATTGTTCTTTTTCATAAATTCTTTGGCAAAGGCTTTGGAGCTTTCAATGACGGAGGCCCTCTGGGTGGGGCCGAAGATTTTCAGGTTTTTCTTGCTGAATTCATCGACGATGCCCAGGGCCAGGGATATTTCAGGTCCTACGATTGTAAGGTCGATTTTTTCTTTCTGGGCGAATACCGCCAGTTCGACCGTGTTGGATTCTTTAATATTGACTGTTTCCGCCAGGTCTTTCATGCCGCCGTTACCCGGGGCGGCATAGATCTTTTCCACCCGCCTGGACTGGGATAGCTTCCATACCAATGCGTGTTCCCTACCGCCTGAGCCGACTACCAATACTTTCATGTTGACCTCCTTAAACTATTTCTTTGTTGAATGATTATTATACGATAATAGTGTGAAGAGGTAAAGACCTGATACTTTTCCAAAAATAAAAGGCTCGTTTCTTCCCTTACCTTCTTATCTTCCTTTTTTTCAGCGCCCCTCTTTTATTTCTTTTTCGGATAAGCCGGAGTATTTAACGATGAGTTCAATAGGAAGTTTGTCGGCAAGCATCTGTTTAACCATTTGCCATTTTTCCTCTTTGGCTTCTTCGGTAATGTCCATTTTTGTTTCGCTGCCGGTTTCGCCGAGTTCCCTGGCTTTCCAGTCCCCGATGTTTCGTTCGGTTTTAGCAAACCCGATACCCAGTAATATGATTTTTTTACTTTTCCCCAGGTAAGGGGAGTAATATTGCTTATCTTCAATTTGGTCCAGGGCGGATTGGGCGCTGCCCATTTTGAATTCGATGATATAAATATAACGGTCCAGCGATACAACGATATCGCTTCTACCTAACGCAGTCTGGATTTCGGCCTGGACGGCCGTCATGGAAATTTTTAAAGCGACATAAATAAGGGAATGATAGTAGGCTTCCCTATTTTCGATTTGAATATTGTAAGGAATAGACGACAGGAGCGCTTTGATATTTTGGATAAAATCGTCGATTTTATTTTCAGCGAGGGCTTGTTTGATTTGTGAAGTAATCTCGTTTGTCTCATACCCCGGTTTATTGCTGAAACCGTCCAATAGATATTGGAGGAACGCTGTTCTGACTTCCCGGTTGGGATAGGATAACACATATATATCGTCTTTTATCTCTTTTATCGTTAGATAGCCCGTCTGGAAAAGAAGGGAGGAAATATTGTCGATGCCGATGGTCCCGATGTCGAATTTTTCAAAGAAATTCTCATTCACACTCATACGCTCATACCGATCGATTGAGACGCCGGTCTTTTTCAATATATTCACCAGGAAAGTAGGGGAGCCCGTGGCAAACCAATAGTTTTTAAATAAATAGGCGCCGAAAAAGCTGAGAATGGAAAAGGGGTTATAAACAAAATTGATCCCGTCCCAGGAGTAACCGTTATAATAATCTTTTAGTTTCTCAAAGAGGACCTGGCGTTTCCGGCCGGTTTTTTTCTCCCATTCGGCGATATAATAGGAGAAGTAATGCTCGATTTCTTCCTGTGTATAACCCAACATCGCTGCATACTGTGGGTAGATGGTGATGTCATTGAGGTGGTTCAAATCGCTAAAGATGGAGACTTTACTGAATTTGGATACGCCGGTGATAAGCAGAAATTTTATATAGGAGCCTTGCGCTTTGAGGATCGAATAGAAGTTTTTTAAGATATCCCGGTTTTTTTCTGCTACGGGGATATTTTCCATATAATCGATAATGGGTTTATCGTATTCATCGATCAGGACAACAACTTTTTTATCTTTGGCCAGTATCTCGATTAATTCGCCGAATTTTCCTTTGCTGGATTCCCCGGTTAATTTTACATTGAAGTGAGCAGCCAATGAATCCATTTTTTTGGAAAGGGCCCGCTCCAGTTCCAGCGTTTTATAATCGACGCCCAGGAAGTCCAGGTGGATGATGGGATATTCTATCCATTCGATTTTGTCATAAATCCAGCAGTTCTTAAAGAGTTCCTTACTTCCGCTGAATAGTTCTTTAAAGGTAGAGATGAGCAGGGATTTCCCGAAGCGGCGTGGGCGGGATAGAAAGCAATTGGAATCCCGGCTCATCAATTCATAAATATATTGGGTTTTATCAACGTAGATGCAATTTTCCAGGATGCGGTCCTTGAACGTATGTTTACCGATTTCCAATTTATATCCCCATTTATTTTCTTGAGATATCGGGGCATTCGCCGCGGCATTTTTATTATTCATCATTGCTGTACCTCATGAATTGGATTATATCTTAATTACGAATTTTCCGCAACCCCCCCATGCCCCCCATGCTGGGGGTCCCGTTTGTAGGACCGTACCGGAAGATTCCACCCAAAACTTTTCCGGCCCCAATGCTCCTGATTTCCTCTATGTTTTTCCTTTTCGTGTTTTTCGCGTGTTCCGTGGGCCAGTTTTAGTGTAGGGAACAGGCATTGCCTGTTCCAACGGGGCATTTGGGGAACAGGCGGTGCCAGTTCCCTACCAATTTGCGCCCTGCGCGATACCTTTTTGGATAGATTTTAGCTATCCCTACCCAATGGGAAGATAGTTTTCTGTAATGGGAAGATATTTTTCTATAATGGGAATGTATTTTTCAGTTATGGGAAGGTATATGGATACCTATGGGAAGATATTTTTTAGTGATGGGAAGATAGTTTTCTGTAATGGGAAGGTATTTTACAGGCGTAAGAATGGGGTTCCCAGGGTGAAAAATAGCAAAAAATGACGAGCGATCGCGAAAATTCCCTAAATTTACTTCTCGATGAAGCGTTTGAAATGTTTATTTCTGAAAAGTTTCGTAATAAAGGCTGATTTCTTGTATGTCCCATTTTTCTTCCCGACACGATAATGATTGATAGATCATTCCAATAATAATAGACTCTTGAAAAATAAATGGTACATAAATGGTACAAATGGCTCATGCCTTACGTAACCTGTTGGGAAAGAATCGCAAGAGATCAGTTTCGGCTTATGTTTTTCCCTTTCGCGTGTTTCGTGGGCCTGCTTTTGTTTTGGTTATTTGAATTTGTTTGTACACGCGATTTCGTGCTTTCTTTCTTAAATGTTCCCTTTTCCTTGATATCACACAAGCGTCTTAATCCGATCGCGGTTTTTTTTTATAATATCCAGTTTGGGATGTCCGTTGGGAAAGATTTTTTGCATAATGGCCACGGCTTTTTCGGCATAACCAAGGGCGGCAGGGTAGTTTTTCATATCATTGCAAAAAGTGGACAGGTTATGGTACGGCACAGCAAAGTCGGGATGATTCGGGGCCAATACCGATTCAAGTATTTTTAAGGCTTTCAATAGAAATTTCAAAGCCCGGACCTGTTGCCCCATAGCCCGATAAATCATCGCTGCATTATTGTACGACTGGGCGAGATCTGGATGATTGGGGTCCAATACCGATTTCCTTATTTTCAATGCTTTCAATTGAAATTCCAACGCGCGGTCCAATTGACCCATAGCCAGGTAAATCTGCGAGATATTATTGTATGCCGCTGCCAGGTCATCAGTCTGTTTATCAGGGGACATTTCCAGGATATCCACAGTCTCAATGGTGTATTGCAGCGCTAAATTATAATCCCCTATTTGATAGTAAAGCGTTCCAATATCTCTTAAAAGAGGAAGCCTTCTTTGCTTATCTTTTATTTTTTCTATTTTTGTCTGCAAATACTTAATTTTTTCCTGGGGATCGGAGTATTTCTGCGTCTCAATTCCAGGCATCGCCTGCAACAGCTTTTTTTCCTCCTCTTCCGGTATAAAAGAGAATGTCAATTTTATCCAATCGTAAAAATCGAAAGCATGCCGAATCATCTCCTTTACCAACCACTCCGTCATAAAAAAAACAAATACCGAACTGTACCTCATAAAAAAATCCCGGATTAAATTCAACCGTTCAAAAAAATCTCTTTCTCCTGCGTTTAATCGTTCTATACAGTCCTCGATATTATATATGAAAAAAATGTCCCTCTGATCCCCTATCTTTTCATGAGCAGCAGCAATTGTTTCCTGCAAACCGATGGTGTCGATAAGTGGGTTAACCATATCGATGAGATGAATCCTTCCCATTAATGAATCATACTGGAAAAAGGATAAAATCCGGTTTCGTTCAGCCGGCATTCCCTTACACAATACAAAACCCCCATGAACCTGGGTTTGAGATAAATATTTATAGAAAAGCTCGAAATTATATCGATTATCCGGGTGAGAGAACAGGGGTTGAATTGAATTCCCCGCCTGCTTTTTATTTTTCATTGTTTTTCTTTTTTTCTTTGTAGGTTTTAATAAAGGTATCCAGCAGCGGATGGGTATCATAAAAACCCTGGCCGTTGTATTTCATCACGGCCCGTGTTCTTAACAGGTCCAGCAGCGCAAGATTCCTTTTGGGCCCCGTCTTGTTACCATCGGAAATGTCAAACAATATATCCAGGTACTCTTCGAATGTGATGGTAATTTCATCCCTTCTTTCCTGGATCCGGGAAGAAAAAGTGTCTTTATGATAATCAATGGATTTGTTCATCGACGTTTCGCTGATTTTATCCGCTTCCTCGATAAGCGCGGCCCGCTGGATGATATTGAATAATTCCCGGATCGATCCCCCAGAATAGTGAATCGCTTCTTTATAACATCGATTTTCAAACAAATCTAAATCTATCCGGCGTTTTAGAATGTCGGTTAAACAATCGATACCCGGCTGAAATTCGTTCCCGTTAACATCTTTTATTTTAATCATGGGAAGGACTTCCGCATCCCCGAATACATTCTGGATAATTGAAAAATCCGAATGGTAAATTAATTCCACCGGGATGGTCAGCACCATCTTACAATGGAAATCCCGGATAAAGGACGCATTCTGGATATAAAATTCCCTGGCTTTTAAGAAAGCCATCTTTTCAATATCATCGATAATCAAAACCGTATCCATCCCGGTTTTGTCTTTTAAATAGTCGAAAATTCGATTGCACTCGAAAATCAAATCGTTAATTTTGCGTTCTTCAATCCGGGTGGACTCTGTTTTATCCGATCTCGAAGTCCTGGATTCCGTTTTGGCGCTAAAAAAAGCGATTTTTAACAATTCCACTCCCGCTGCCCATGAGCTGGCTTTATCTTTGCTTTTTTCCTTTATTATTTTTGTCTCGGAACACCACTCCTCGATCTTATGGATGATTTCTTGCAGCTCGGAGTCCGGTTTCTTTTCAGGCAGCAGACCGGTCACATGCAGGTATTGCAATAAATCCCCTACGATTTCAAAAAGTAGGGATTCGATGGTGAGTTCATTGATTTTCAGGCGGTTCCATACCGAGAAGATAATCACATTTAATTCTTCTTCCAGTTGGAAACACAACTTGATGAGTTCCGTGGTTTTTCCGGAGCCCACGAACCCGGTGAATAGTTTTTTTACATAGGGATTAAGCGGATCGGACAGGAGTTTTTTCAACGATGACACGGTATTGCCGTCCCTTACTTTCTCCGTATCCGTATAAAAGTTATCAAACCGGTTCCCGGTTAATTGATTCAGGTTTAATACGGTGGTTATATCTTTTTTCTCAAAAGCTTTCTCGACTTTCACTTTGAAATAAACACTCGGCAGATTGTAACCTTCCTGGATATTGGCAAGAAGAATACTGTTTTCATCTTTTTTATTTTTCATGTATTTATTTTATGATAAATAGCTCCATGAAGTCAAGATAAATTTTGCCCCACGGGCTAACTTATGTTTTTTCCCTTTCGCGTGTTTCGTGGGTTTCGTTGGCCTGCTTTTTTTTGGGGCTGATTTCTTGTATGTCCCATTTTTCTCCTCCCCCCATGCTGGGGGTCCCGTTTGTAGGACCGTACCGGAAGATTCCATCCGGAAACTTTTCCGGCTCTGATGTCCCATTTTCTTCCCTCAAAAACCATGAATATCTCCTGTCAACCGGTTAAAACCCCAATCTAACCGGTTAAATTGACATTTTAACCGGTGGTATTGTCATTTCCACCGGTAGGTTTTCCGATTGTTTCAAAAAAATATTGGCGCATCCCTGATTATCACATAAATACCAAATACCTCTTGACATTCATTGTGATTTCCAATATATTTTAACCTGGAGGCAAAAAATGGATTTAAATTATAAAGACGCAATACATTTCACACTACCCGACGCTTTACCGCCTAAAAAAGCATTTAAAGATGGAATACGGCGGGCGCCCGACCGGGGTTTCGATTTAAACCCCGAACAAACCAAAATCGCTTTAAAAAACGCCCTGCGCTATATCCCCACCCACCTACACCCGGAAATCGCGCCCGAATTCTTAGAAGAACTTCACACCATGGGCCGAATCTACGGTTATCGCTTCCGGCCCGAAGGGCATATCAAAGGAAAACCCCTGGGCGAATACAAAGGTAAAACCATCGAAGGCCGCGCTTTCCAGGTAATGATCGACAACAACCTGGACTTCGATGTGGCCCTCTATCCCTACGAATTGGTCACCTACGGCGAAAGCGGCCAGGTGTTCCAGAACTGGATGCAATACACCCTCACCAAAATGTACCTCGAAGAGATGCGCGATGAACAAACCCTGGTCATTTATTCCGGCCACCCCCTGGGACTCTTTCCCACCTCCAAAGATGCCCCGCGGGTTATTTCCACCAACGGCATGATGGTGGGGCTTTTCGATAACATGGAAGGATTTCACAAAGCCGCCGCCATGGGCGTTTCCAATTACGGGCAAATGACGGCCGGCGGCTGGATGTACATCGGACCCCAGGGCATCGTACACGGCACCTACCTGACCCTTTTAAACGCCGGCCGCCTCTACTTAAATGTCCCCCAGGACAAAGACCTGGCCGGCATCATCTATGTTAGTTCCGGTTTAGGCGGCATGAGCGGCGCGCAGCCCAAAGCCGTGGAAATCGCCGGCGGCATCGGCGTAATCGCCGAAGTGGATTACTCACGCATCCAAACCCGCCACAGCCAGGGCTGGGTCTCGAAAGTATCCGCCAACCTGGACGAAATCGCCGCCTGGATCGCCGAATACCGCAAATCTAAAAAAGCCGTTTCCATCGCCTACCACGGCAACATCGTCGAGCTACTGGATTACTTATTAAAAAACGATATCAAGATAGAATTGGCCTCCGATCAAACTTCCTGCCACGACGCTTACGGCGGCGGATATACCCCCGCCGGCCTCACCTTTGCCGAAGGCCGGAAACTTTTAAAAGAAAACCCGGAAACCTTCAGGAAAAAAGTCGATGAATCCCTGGTGAAACAGTACCGCATTATTCAAAAGTTAAGCGAAAAAGGCACCCATTTCTGGGATTACGGTAATTCTTTTCTTAAGGCCGTTTACGACGCCGGGGCCGCCGATGTGGCCCTCAATCCCGGCAATGCCTCCGAAGGATTTGTTTATCCCAGTTATGTCGAACATATCATGGGGCCCATGTGTTTCGATTACGGGTATGGGCCGTTCCGTTGGGTGTGCCTTTCGGGCAAACCCGAAGACCTGCGGAAAACCGACCACGCCGCCATGGACTGCATTGATCCCAACCGACGGGGCATGGACCGGGATAACCACGAATGGATCAAGAACGCGGAAAAGAACGCCCTGGTGGTAGGGACCCAGGCCCGCATACTTTACGCCGACGCCGAAGGCCGGGTGCGGATCGCGTTAAAATTCAATGAAATGATCCGCGGCGGCGAAGTCGGGCCCGTCATGCTGGGCCGCGACCACCACGACGTTTCCGGGACGGATTCCCCTTTCAGGGAAACCTCCAATATCAAAGACGGCAGCAACATTACCGCCGACATGGCCGTGCATAACTTTGCCGGGGATGCCGTGCGGGGCATGTCCATGGTGGTGCTCTCCAACGGCGGGGGCGTGGGCATCGGCAAAGCCTTTAACGGCGGTTTCGGCCTGGTACTGGACGGCGCCGAACGTAAAGACAGGATTATCAAATCCGCCATGGAGTGGGACGTAATGAACGGTATTGCCAGGCGTTCCTGGGCGCGAAACGAGCACGCCCTCGAAGTCGCTTCCGAATGGAACCGGAAACACAAAGACCAGGGACATATCACCCTCCCCTACCTGGCCGACGATCATTTGATCGATCAAATCGTGACAAAGGCATGACCAGTTAAATAAATCGCGAAACATGAAGCACGAAGCTTAGCCGCGAAGAACGCGAAGACACGCGAAGTAGGGCCGAACCCCTTTGGTAGGGAACAGGCACTGCCTGTTCCTTTCTTTTTCTTTTCGTTTTCTGCTCTTCCTCGCTTCCGCTCTTCTGCTCTTCCTATTTTTTCTTCATCATTCATCATTCATCATTCATCATTCATCATTTTATCCTTTCCACAGCTTCCAAAGCGCTTTTTATGCCCCGAAATCGGCGTATCTGATATTATCGCACTCATATTTATCTGATTGAAATGTTGACAAATTAAAAAAAATGTGTTATAAATATCCAACAAACAAAATTACGAACAAAGGAGTTAAACAATGGGAAAAATTATAGGAATCGACTTAGGAACAACGAACTCAGTTGTGGCAATAATGGAGAAAGGGGAGGTCAAGATTATCACCAATTCGGAAGGTGGGCGAACCACCCCTTCTGTCGTCGGCTTTACCAAAGATGGGGAACGATTAGTGGGCCAGGTAGCCAAACGGCAGTCCATTACCAACCCTGAAAATACCGTCTATTCCATCAAACGGTTTATGGGAAGACGGCACGGCGAAATTACCGAAGAAAGTAAAATGGTGCCATATAAAATAGTCCGGGGAACAAAAGATGACGCCCGGATTGAAATCATGGGCAAACAATATTCGCCCCCGGAAATATCCGCCCTGGTGTTAAAGAAGTTAAAAGACGCCGCCGAGGATTACCTGGGAGACACCGTGACCGAAGCTGTTATCACGGTGCCGGCTTATTTTAACGATTCACAGCGGCAGGCCACTAAAGACGCCGGCCGCATTGCCGGTCTGGATGTAAAACGAATCATCAACGAGCCCACGGCCGCGGCGTTGGCCTATGGCATGGATAAAAAGAAAGACCAATTGATCGCGGTCTACGATTTCGGCGGCGGGACCTTTGATATTTCCATCCTGGAAATCGGCGAAAACATCGTCGAAGTCAAATCCACCAACGGCGATACCCACCTGGGCGGCGATAACATCGACCATAGGGTCATCGACTGGATCATCGAAGAATTCAAAAAAGACCAGGGCATCGATCTTTCCAAAGATAAAATGGTGCTGCAACGGTTAAAAGAAGCGGCGGAAAAAGCCAAGATCGAACTCTCCTCCACCATGGAAAGCGAGATCAACCTGCCCTTTATTACCGCGGACGCCTCGGGCCCCAAACATTTGGTGATGAAGCTCACCCGCGCGAAATTCGAACAATTGGTAGGCGACCTGATCGACCGCTCCCTGGCTCCCTGTAAACAGGCCGTCAAAGACGCCGGCGTTAACCTATCCGACATCAAAGAGATCATCCTGGTGGGAGGTTCCACACGAATCCCCAGGGTACAGGACCTGGTGAAGGAATACTTCGGCAAAGAACCCAACAAGAGCGTGAACCCGGATGAAGTAGTAGCGGCCGGGGCTGCCGTACAGGGCGGCGTACTGGGCGGCGAAGCCAAAGATATCCTGCTCCTGGATGTCACCCCCCTCTCCCTGGGAATCGAAACCCTGGGCGGGATCGGTCACAAACTGATCGAACGGAACACCACCATCCCCACCAAGAAAACCGATATCTTCACCACGGCGGACGATAACCAGGGCAGCGTTGAGATCCATATCCTGCAGGGTGAAAGGGAAATGGCGCGCGATAACCGGACATTGGGTAAATTCACTTTAACCGGCTTGCCCCCTGCCCCCCGTGGAGTGCCCCAGATCGAAGTCTCTTTCGATATCGACGCTAACGGTATCCTGAATGTGTCGGCCAAAGACATGGCCACCGGTAAACAACAGGCCATTACCATTACCTCTTCCAGCGGATTGAATGAAGACGAAATCCAACGAATGGTGAAAGACGCGGAAAAACACAGCGATGAAGACAAAACCAAAAAACAAACCATCGAAAACAGGAATAAACTGGACCAGTTGGCCTATGCCAGTGAAAAGCTCATCAAAGAGAACAAGGATAAAATCCCCGAGAATATGATTAAGGAAGTAGAGGATGCAGTAAAAAAAGCCAGGGAAGCCGTCGCCAGTGATGATCCACAGCGCATCCAGGCCGAGATTGAGAATATCAACAACGTGACTGCCAAATTATCCACCGAGCTTTACAAACAGGCCGGGGCGCAAGCGGGTCAGCCGGGACAGGGCGGTCCCGGGCAGCCGGGCGGCGGCGCCGCCGACGCCGGTTCGACTCCCCCCACTGCTGAAGAAGGCGAGGTCATCGACGCCGAATATGAAGATGTGGACGGCAGTAAAAAATAAGTTACTTCCATAACACGATTATACCTATAGATCAGGCAGCCCGCACGTGTGCATGAGCGGGCTGCCTTTTTTTTATTGAAATTTACGGCCATTAATATTTGATTTATTCGCCTAAATGTGATAAAACTATTTACTGGTTATAATTGAATGTTTCTCAAGGAGGCTTTTAATGAAGCAGAGGAATCTATGTATCCTGCTATTGCTGGTTTTGACTTTCGTTTTATTGCCAGCGTGCGGCAAAGAAACCGATACCAAAGGCGTTAAATTAGACCTCACACTACTACCGGGAACTATCACCGATTCCCTTTACGTGAAAATGAACTTTGAATTCACCTTGTCCGATAAGTTCCAGGGATTAAATGACGACTACTGGATTTTCGTACATTTCTGGCGGGTCAAAAACAAAGAAATGCTCCTGGTGGATGATCATCAACCGGAGAAAAAAATTTCCCAATGGAAAAAAGACGACAAAATAAGCTACTCACGGGTGTTATTTATCCCCCGCTTTCTCGACGAATTCGATATCGATTTCGAAGGGTATGAAGGCATCAAACTGTCGGTGGGATTATATAATCCCAGGGTAGAAGGCAGCAAGATACTGTTATTTCAAAAATCCATCAATATCCAATCGGCGTCCTCGATTGCGCCGGAAGTTGTTTACGATGAGGGCTGGTATCAATCCGAGACCGATTTGAACCTCAAGAATAAAGATGAGAGAACGTGGCGGTGGACCTCAAAGAAAGCGGCCTGCATTATCGAAAATCCCAAAAAAGAGTGCCTGCTTAAGATAATAGGCGGAGTAGATAAAGCAAAGTTCGAAGATCAAAAAATCATATTAAAAATCAATGATAAAGTATTGGAAGAGTTCATACCGGAAACCTCCAAGTTTTCAAAGGAATATGTTATTGCGCCGGGAACGATGGGCATTGAAGATGAATTCAGGTTTACCATTGAAACCGATAAAACCTTCATCCCTTCGGCATTGAATCCGGCAGTGAATGACGACAGGGAACTGGGCGTCCAGGTATTCTTTCTTTATTTCAGGGAAAATGTAAAATGACCAACACGATTATTTTAGGAAGTGGATCTTATTTACCTGAAAAGGTAATGACCAATGATGATTGGGCAAAATTAGTCGATACTTCTGATGAATGGATTAGCACACGTTCCGGCATCAAAGAGAGACATTTTGCCGCGGAAAATGAAGCCTGCTCCGACCTGGTAATGAAAGCCGCCGAAATAGCGATTGCGGATGCAGGGATCGATAAGGACGACATCGATTTGATCGTTGTCGGCACGGTTTCGGCGGACAATGCGTACCCTTCCACGGGGAACTGGACGCAGAAAAAACTGGGGATCAAAGCGATTCCATCTTTCGATATTAGCGCCGGATGTTCCAGTTTTCTTTACGGGATGATCATGGCTAACTCTTTTATTAAGTCAGGTCTGGCCAGGCATGTCCTGGTGGCGGGCGCGGAAATAATGTCCCGCATTATCAATTGGGAGGACAGGAATACCTGCGTTCTTTTCGGCGACGGCGCCGGCGCCGTCGTATTGGGCGCCAGCGAAAGTGAACCGGGGATTCTCTCTACTTATTGGGGTGCCGACGGCAACCTGGGCGATCTATTAATCCAACCCGCGGGCGGAAGCGCTATCCCGGCCAGCGAGGAATCGGTGGCCAAAAAATTGCACTCGGTTCATATGAAAGGGAATGAAGTCTATAAACACGCGGTGCTGCGGATGCAGGAATCGGCCATGAAAGCCATCGAACTGGCCAATATCACCAGCGACGATATCGATCTTTATATCCCCCACCAGGCCAATATCAGGATTATCGAAGCGACGATCAAACGGGCCGGCATCCCGGCGGAAAAAACTTTTATTAATATCGAAAAAATCGCCAATATTTCCGGCGGCACCATTCCCATCGCCCTTGACCAGGCCCGGAAACAGGGACGCCTTAAAAAGGGCGATCATCTTTTAATGTCTGCTTTCGGCGCAGGATTCACCTGGGCGGGTATTGTCGTTAAGATGTAAGATATTTTCCGTAAAATTGCCTTCGGCGACCAGAAACCCTTTTGAAAAAGGGTTTCTGGACTTCCCAAAACTTTTATATTTGAAAAAGATTTCTTTTTGCGATATCATAACCCTATGGAAAACGAAAACGATTTAAAAGAACTGATTGTCGTGGAAGGCTTGATGGAAGCAGAAATCATCAAGTCGAAATTGGAAAGTTTCGAAATCCCCTGCGTACTCAAATTCGAGAGCGCCGGACGCTTGATGGGCATTACCATGAACGGCCTTGGGGAAGTCCAGGTCATGGTTTCCCCGGGAGATTACGAACAAGCCCTGGAAATCATGAACTCAGAGTCCGATTCGGATGAGGAAGCAACATGAAAAAAATAACCGTTGTCTTCTCCTGCGTTTTAATGTTCTCGAATTTTTTAATTTCCACTACCCTTGAAGAAAGAATAAACAACCTTTCAAAAACAGAAATGCAGAGTATCGTCGAGTTCCTGGGAGACGACCTGCTGGAAGGCCGGGCGCCCGGCGCACGCGGCGGCAACCTGGCGGAATTGTATATCCGGAGTCTATTCAAATTCATGAACCTGGACCCCGCCTTTACCAATGGATACTTACAACCCTTTAAACTCAAAGGGTTTATCCTAAAGGAATTATCGGTTAATGCCGCGGGGATCGACTTAACTTACCCGGAAGATGTGGTGGGCTCTTTCCCCAGGGAGGAAACCCAATTCCAATTGGAAGCCGGGGCAATTTTCGTGGGCTTCGGCATCGCCACCCCTTTGTGGAACTGGGATGATTTTAAGAATGTGGACGTCAAAAATAAAATCATCATCGCCCGCGTTAATGATCCCGGTATGTTTATCCCGGGTATTTTCGAAGGGAAAGTCCTTACCTATTTCGGCCGCTGGATGTACCATGTGGAAGAAGCAGCCAGGAGAGGCGCCGCCGGCATTTTGCTAATCCATACCGATGAATCCGCCGGCTACGATTGGAACGTGGTCAAAAATTCCTGGTCCGGTGAAGAACCTTACCTGGAAGCAGACCTTAACAATAACCTGAAACTCAGGGCCTGGATCAAAGAGTCTTGTTTAAGAAAGATACTGGAATCCAGAAAAATCAACCTGGATAAATTGTACGAAAAGTCGCTAAAACGGAGCTTTAAGCCCATTGACCTGGGTTTCACCATTAAAGTCAAAGGGAAAAACAGTTTCCGGGATTTAACGAATAATAATGTAGTGGCAATCATCCCGGGTCAATCGGAAAAGAAGATCGTCATCAGCGCCCATATCGACCACCTGGGCATGAGCGCCGGTAAAGACGGGACTAATATTTATAACGGCGCCATCGATAACGGTTCCGCCGTGGCAGCCATGATGCTGACGGCAAAAATCTTAAAGGAATTTCAAAAAGATTTATATTACACCGTGGTAGTGTTGGCCTGCAATGCCGAGGAATCGGGTTTATTAGGAACAAAGTATTTTGTCCGCAATACGCCGGCGCCGGATAGGGCAAACATCATCGCCGATATCAATTTCGAAGCCACCCCGGTGTGGGGGAAAACCTCCGATTTTATGGCCATCGGCGGGCAATTTTCCACGTTGGAAGATATGTTAAAGATCATCCTGGAAAAAGAAGGGTTAACTTATTCCTATTTTTCCCTGGTGAACCAGGGGTTTTTCTACCGGTCCGACCAGTTTCCTTTTGCCCGGTACAATATCCCGGCCATATGGATTTCCGCCGGCGAGAACGACGATTCCGGCGAGAAAAAATACACCCGTTTCTGGAAAACCGATTACCACTCCGTGCGGGATGATTTCGATCCCCAATGGGAATTGGAAGGGATGAAGCAGACCGTCAAGATGACGCTCCTGTTAATCGACCATCTGAATAAGACAAAAGAAATACCCCGCTGGAAAAGCAAATTGATATTCCCGTTAGAAAAAATGATGAATGATGAATGATGAATGATGAATGATGAAGAAAAAAGGAGTCAGGGGGTAGGTTTCTGTAGGGGCAGGCCCCCGTGTCTGCCCGTTTAATTGACCCGGGCCGCAGGCCCACCCTTTAAATTAATCCGAAATTCACCCTTAACTTTTTTTGATAGTAATTTATAGGCCAGCCAGCCGTGGGATGTGATAATAAGAATGACCATGGCGGCAAAGGATAGATCGAGCATGCGATTAATCGATTCTATCAATATGCCTAACTCCGGGTCCGTGGGGATTTCCAGCAGGAAAATGCGGCGGAAAAGGAAACCAACCACACTGATCGCAATGGTTACCAGCAAAAATACGGCGAAATAAACTCTTGCCCAGTCCCGGCGTTTTAAAAAGGCAAAGGAAGCAATCAGTGTGATCAGGGATAGGATAAACGACGCCGCTGTAAAAAGGTAAATATGCTCCAGGCTATATTTCCAGGCGGGGGGAAGATGATCCATGATGGGGGCCATGCTTGCAAAGATCGCGGAGAACTCTTTGAGCAAATCATGGGGAGGTTTGAAAAAAAATACAACGGTTTGAAGCAGCGAAGTAACGGTGGAATATCCGAAAAACCCCACCAATACCCAGGACAGGTTGGTCACAAATTTCGATTCCCCATGTCCTGGGAGTTCTTCTTTTTGGGGCGCCATTATTCCTTTATTCCTGGAATCTTTCAATAGGAATATCCGGCTTATTCAACCGGTATACCTGGTATAAATTGGGACGGCCGGTCCACTGGGCCACGATCTCGCGGTTGAAAAATCCCCAGGCGATGAGGCTGTCCTCCGATTCCGGTTCCAGCATGGTAGGTATTAACCGGGCCAGGGGTTGTTTCATGGAGACAAAATAAGAATTGGCCGGGATAGTGACTTCCACGCCGGCATAGCGACCCTTCACCGTTAGAAAAACATGCCCCTGGAAAAGTTCCGCGGCCAATTCCAGTTTTTCGATGACGAAATTCTCAGCCGTCACTTGAACAGGTTTGCGAATCTTCTCCACCATGATGCCGTGATTTTTTAAAATTTGAATAACTTCATCATGAAAAGGTAAGATGATATAAGCTTCGGGCAGCGAAACGCCGCGGGTGGGCACGGGTTTGGCGAAATAATCCACCTTGTAGTCCTTTAAGACATCGGTTTTTTTCATAATGAAATCTTTGACCCAGGGCGGGTATTTTCCCCGGTCTTCGGGTTTTATCGCTTCTTTTTCGAATACATAGCTTTTAACGGTCACGTCCATTAATTTTTCCACTTTATATTCCAGGGCGAAGTTTTCTTTGAAAAAACCGGTTTGGGTTTTGATATCGGCGGCCGTGACCATTTGCTGCATTGTGCGGATGTTCCGGCTGGTATAATTTAGAATGGCTTTGATGAAACCGAGAGAAGCCAGCACGCGGGTTTTAAAATCCGCGTAGGAATAATTTTCATCCAGGATGCTGAACCGGTTTCGCAGGCCCACGTAATTGGTGACATAGCGCGCCGCATAAGCTTCGCTTTCCCAGCCTTTTCCCGGGAATTCGCGGTCGATGAAATTCCCGTAGGGAACAGAGTCATAGCCGTATTTTTTCTTTAAGGTTTCCGTCACGTCCGGGAAAAATTTCTGCCACATATAGTCCACCAATTTCGGGTCGGAATTAGGGCTTAACAAGGGCGAATAAGTGACCGGTTCCTGGTGATAGGAACCGTTGGTGGTATGCATGTCCACTACCAGCACCGGGTCCCATTCATTGAACAATTTAATCAGCGCCCGCATTTCCGGGGATTCCAATTTGACGGCGTCGCGGTTTAAATCGAACTGTTGGCCGTTGAACCGGACCCCGGCCAGGGTCGGGCCGTTGTCATGCCGGTTTTTCCCAAACTTATCGTTGCCGTCGGCGTTAAATATCGGCAGCGCCAGTATCACCTGGTTATCCGGGATATCCCCGCATTGGCCGGAGATGATTTCCCGGATCAGCATTTGTATCGCTTCTTTGCCTTCTATTTCCCCGGCGTGGATATTGGCCATGATTAGAACCGCGGGTTTGGCCGTTAATTTCAATTCCATGGGGCTTTTAATGCCCTCGTTACCGATAATCACCAGGGGGATCATCCTGCCTTCGGTGGTAGTGGCAAATCGAATGATATTGATCTTGTCCGATCTTTTTTGGGCTTCGAACAAGAAATCCATTACTTCATCATAAGTGGAAGTCTTTTCATAATTGGAGCGTTCCGCCGCTGTTTCCAATGCGGCGGGGTCTGCGCCGACCGGGGGTAGTTCTTTGGGAAAACCGGGGAGCATAAAAACCATAATCATTATTATAAATATCCACTTGGGCATATTTCCTCCTGTTTTATCATCGGTTAACAATTAACAATTAACAATTAACAATTAATAATTATCACCGCCTGAGGTTCCATTTTCTCATATACCTGGGGGGATTGTCAATAGTTGGCGCGGAATCTCCCCGCATCCCGTCTCCTTTCCCAGAAAAAAACGCCCACGAATGGCACGAATTAACACGAAAAAAAAAGTCCACAGATTTCACGTAACGGCGATTTTCACGGTTTTTTTTGTCTGGTTGGGGACAGGCCAATTTTTCACTTCTTAGTTGTCTTGCCGTTATAGGAGAGATTTTTGGCATAATCGGCTTAATATATTAACATGTTGCAGTCATTAACTCGGTTGCAACAATACGCGGCGCTTCCCAATAGCTCAGCTCTTTCATTTCATAACCCGCTTCATTTAGTATATCTTCCAGTGTACCCATATTTTCCGCCTCTTCAATGAACAGGCTTACGGCCATTTTTAAATTATTCCTGGCTTCATCAATATTATTGCCGCAACTGGAGACGTCAAGCTCAGGGCAATACGAAACATACGTGTGGCCTTCCTTGAAAATAATTCCGTCATATTGTATTTGTAACATCGTAGTTGCCTCCTTTAGGTCAACTTTTATCTCAGGGGAATATAAACCAAAATGAAGAGGATGTCAACTCTTTTTTGGTGTTTTTCGTCTACCATAAAAATAGCCACAAAGGCACGAAGGCGCCAAGGTACACCAAGGGGTTTATTATAATTTTTTTTTGCTTGTCCCTTTTTTTCTAAAAATTGCGCATTGCCTCAGATACATCAGTGAAAACCAAAAAAATGGAAATACTGTTGAAAGTGGATCGATTTTATGATACATATAAAAGCATGGAAAATATATCGATTTATACAAAGTTTAATGTCTTGCCGGACAACTTGAAAGGTCAGGTAATGAATTTCATCGATTCATTGCTTGAACGAGTTCCAAAAAATATAAAAACCGGTAAACCGAAAACTCCAAAATTTGGCAGTTGCAAAGGTATGTTTGAGATGTCCCCGGATTTTGATGAACCTCTTGAAGATTTTAAGGATTATATGTATTGAGACTCTTATTAGATACCCACACTTTCATCTGGTTTATAAATGGGGACAAATGCCTGTCTGTAAAGGCAAGAAAAGAAATTTCAAAATCCTCCAATTCAAAATTCATCAGTATTGCAAGCATTTGGGAAATGGCTATCAAAATTAGCCTGGGAAAACTAAAAATTAATTATCCCTTTAAGGAAGTCTTTCTTCAAATCCAGGAAAATGGGTTTGAAATTTTGCCGGTTATATTTGAACATACAGATTTGGTGAGCCAATTAGAATTTCATCATCGAGACCCTTTTGATCGTTTGCTTATTGCGCAGGCAATATGGGAGAAGATGATCATAATAAGCAAAGACGAGAAGTTTTGCAATTACCCGGTAAAAGTAACCTGGTAGCTCAAATACGCACATACGCATGAAAAATTTCTCTTGCGTATCCCTTTTTCCCCGGGAATATCAATAAAACCTGGTACGGAGCGAAATCCACGGGATTTTAGACAAATCCACGGGATTTTGGAGGAAACCACGCGGTACGGAGTGAAATCCACGGGAATTTTGGAGGATCCACGAGAATTTGGAGAAATCTACGAGGTGCAGAGCCAACCCCACGAGATTTTTGAGAAAACCACGGGTTTTTTGAGAAATGCACGAGGTTTTAGAGAAATGCAGGAGGTGCGGAGCCAGATGCACGAGATTTTTGACAAAAGTGCTGGGATTTAGTGGAAAGCGGTAGATTTAAGCGGAAAGCGCGGGATGTTTTATCGGGTTCGCGTGCTCTTCTGCGATCGGCGCGTGCTCTTTTGCGATTCACGAGAGCTCTTTTGCCATTCGCCCGTGTCCTTTCGCCATTTACCCGTGCCCTTTCACGATTCACCCGTGCCCTTTTGCCATTTACCCGCGCTCGTTGGCGATTCGCCCGTGCCCTTTAGCCATTTACCCGTGTCCTTTTGCGATTCTCCCGCGCTCCTTTGCGATTCACCCGCGCTCTTTTGCCATTCGCGCTAGCTCTTTAGCGATTTGCCCGTGCCGATTTGCGATTTGCGCGTGCCAATTACACGTTCACGCGTGCCGGTTTGCCATCCATTGCTGTTCCGGCGCCGAATATAACCGCTCTCCTGGGAAAAATTCTTGCTTTTGAGAGAAAGATGTCTGCTCCGCTGCTAAAAATTCCTGCCGTGGAAATAAAAGAGGCGCTGTTTTGTGAAAAGTTCGCGGTTTTTGGCAAAAGTTTGTGGTGCGGAAGAAATCTCCGTGGGGGAAAAAGGGCCATACCAGAAATCCTTTTTTCTTATAAAGCGTCTGCGACAAATGATACGGGACCTTTGACATTTTGATTCCCTGGTGTTGACAAAAAGATACCAATGGTGCATAATGCATTTGGAGGAAAAGGAGATGAAATTACGCGCCTTAGACCCGCTGTTGTATCCTGTCGATAAGGATATTATTCATAATGAAAACTCGTTTATCGAGCATTTTTACCAGTTGATTACCCGGTCTATTCAACCGCCTTACGTGGTTTCCATCGATGGTTTGTGGGGTACCGGGAAAACCACTGTTATGAAAATCTTACAGGATAAATTGGAAAAGTCCGGGTTCCCGGTTTTCTGGTTTAATCCCTGGGAATACCGTCAAACCGAAAGTGTTGTTCTTGCCTTTTTGCAGTGCCTGGCCGCCGAAAATAAGTCTTTTTTAAAGGAGACCAAAAAAAGCGGCAAGAAAATTCTCCGGGTTCTCCTGGAATCAGGTTTGGATGTCGGTCTCAAAATGGTTACCAAAAATAATCTTTCTTTGAAAGATATAAAAGACGGTTTAGAATCCACTGAAGAAGTTCAGTCGCCATCCCATGAAAAATATGAGAATACCATTGAAGCCATTAAAAAGGAATTCGTGGCTTTAATCGACGGGATCAGCAAAAAGCACGATAATAACCCGGTTGTCATTTTTTTCGATGACCTGGACAGGTGTCTCCCGGACGATTCGATTCAACTGCTTGAAGCGCTCAAGAACCTGTTCGTAACCAAAGGCAGTAAATGTATTTTCATTTGCGGCATCGACACCCGTATTGCAAAGCAATTTATTTCCACCCATTATAACGGGATCGAGGAAATGTTTGCCATCAATTATTTCCGTAAAATTTTTAATCTCACTATTTCCATGCCCTTTAGCTCCAATATATATGATATGCTGCTGAAATATATCAAAGAGCAATATGAATGGGAGGACCCCGGGGAAGAAAAAAGCAAATCCCTGGCCAGGATGGTTACTGAGGCCGGTTTGCAAGCGGAAATATTCAGCCGGCGAAAATATCTCAATATTATCGATAATTTTAATGTCTTTCGGAAATTCAACCCGGATTATAATTTTACCCCGGCGAAAGATTTTATCGTTCATTTACTGGTGTTGAAAGAAGCATTGCAGCCTGTTTATGAAGAGCTTATCCAGGGAGCTTTAAAGAATCGTGATAAAACAATATCCCAGCTTATATCTGGATTGACGAGCATTGCTGCAAATAAAGGTAAACCAAGGCCTGAGTATAAGGGGGAATTCTTCGTTGAATATTTTAAGAAGGAAGCTAACTTCGGCAACGAATATTTATATAAATGGATGGTCAAGCATCCCACCCTGGCTTAGAGAATATAAAAAATGGACGACTTTGCGGAATTGAAAAAAAGGCGGGAAGCGGTCAATAAAGAAATCGCTGATCTCTCTATTGAAAAGGAAAAAAATGCAGAAAAAATAATTGAACTCCTAAATGAACTGGAAAAACTGGATTCTCAAATAGCAGAGTTAGAGAAAAAGTCTGAAAAACAAAAAGGGCGTTTCTCGTTAAGTACGGTAGTCTTTCGTTCACTGCAGTCTGTCTTAAGCCGCAGCAATGAGTTTTACCCCAACAATGAACTCTTTGATGAAGACCTGGTTTATTTCCCGGAAAAAGAACTTCACGCCATGCGGGCTATACAGGTATGCCTGACAAATGATACCGGAGAGAGGATGTTCCTGCTTTACGGCGACCCGGCTTCCGGGAAGACCGTGATGGGAATTGCCGTTGGAAAAGCACTGGAAAAAAAAGGTTATGAGTCCCTTTATTATAAACTTACCGATAAATCGGATATTAATGCACTCTGGCCCGATATCCATCGCTATGGTGAAAACGACGTATTATTCATCCTGGATGACTGTCACTTAAATATTGAGACGGTAAACCTCATATATACCAGGTTTGAAAATATACCCCATGCCGCCTGCCTGTTGATTTCCAGGGCTTTGCCTAAAAATCTCCGCGTCACCGACGAGTATTTACCGGATATTTTTAAGAAATTGGAAGATAGATGCTATAAAATGGATGTCGCAAAGGATAAGCAAGTGGAAGACAAAATGTCCGGCATTATCCTTAAGCGCAAGGCATTTTACGAACGAACGAAAAAGAAGGAATTTGTTGTGGGGGATTTGCAAAGGGTGATGAAGAATGTATTGCGGAATTATTTGACTCTCTACTTTTACCTTTCATTCTGGACTGATTCCCAGCCCCTGGATCAATTGGATGAAAGTAAAGTTTTGCAAAAGGTATATTCGCGGTACCTGGACATTAAAGCAAATAAACTCCATCGAGATATATTTTTGAAATATGCCGCTTTATACCGGTATGAGATTCAATTCAGACCGGCCCCCGGGGACGAAGGCAGCGTTGAGGCACTATCGGGACAGGGTTTTTTAGAGTACGATTCAGAGATAGAATTATACAGGTTTTATCACTCTGATTTTGCTAAATTACTTTTAAAATCCTATTCCAGCCGGTCTATTTTTACAGAAAGGTATACCAACCTTGAAGAATTCACCACAACTCAATTGAAAGCCTATATTACCGGTTTCAATACCTATCCACCCAATCTTTCGGAGTTGTATAACAACTTAGTGATGAACGCTGGAATCGCGGTATTCGGGGCATTGCTTAAGGATGCGGAAGTAAGAAATAAAACGATAGCTTTGTATAAGAACATCGATCCACTGTACCACCTTTCCAACTTCTTATCACAGGTCGAGCATTATGCTAATGATGAATTCGAAACATTCATTAAGGAGCTTATAGTCAGCAATCCTTCCATTAAAAATCTTTTTCTAAGCGGTAAAGAGACATTCCCTCCTTTTTGCCAAATTTTGATAATGCTTAAAAACAATCATCCCGGATATTACAGCACATTCCTTGGAATGTTTAACCATGATGAGCGGAAGCTTATCCTGCTAAGTACCTCTCCACATATAATGGGGCAATACTTGAATGCACTTAGTAATTCAGACATGAGTACGGCAAAATTTCTTTTGAATACTGTTACTGTAAATGAATTACTGAAAGAGAGTTACCAGCTTGAGTTTCATAATTTGGGAAATGCCCTAAATGGTTTAAAGAATATTGATAGGGAAAAAATTGAAGATGTGTTTGCTAATATAGATTTAAGTTATTTAGTCGGAAGTGCCAAAAAGGTTGATTTTCATAAGTTGGGAAATGCTTTGAGTGATTTTATGAATGTCAATCCTAGAAAAGCGAAAAAAATATTCGCTGCGATTAATATAGACCTTCTTGCAACCAGAACTCGAAAAGTTAGTTTTGAGCGAGTGCGAAATACGTTGAATGAGTTGGAGAGTGTCAATCCTAGAAAAGCGAAAAAAATATTCGCTGCGATTAATATAGACCTTCTTGCAGCCAGTGCTCAAGAAGTTAGTTTTGAGCGATTGGGAAAGGTGTTGAGTGATTTGAATAATGTCAATCCTGGAAAAGCCAAAGACATATTCGCTGCGATTAATATAGACCATCTTTTAGCCAGAGCTCAAGAAGTTAGTTTTGGGCAATTTGGAAAGGTGTTGCGTGATTTGAATAATGTCAATCCTGGAAAAGCGAAAGAAATATTCGCTGCGATTAGTATAGACCATCTTGCAGCCAGAGCTCAAGAAGTTAGTTTTGGGCAATTTGGAAAGGCGTTGAGTGAGTTGAATAATGTCAATCCTGGAAAAGCGAAAGAAATATTCGATGCGATTAAGATAGACCATCTTGCAGCCAAAGCTCAAGAAGTTAGTTTTAATAATCTGGGCAGGGCATTAAATGAATTGAAGACTATTGATGCAGGAAAAGCGAAAAAAATATTCGGTCAAACTGAACCCGGTTTTCTCCTTGACAAAGCCCAACAGGTTGATTTTAAACGCTTCGGGAATGCATTGTGTAATTTGGAAAAGGTTGATATTGAAAAATGCGGTGAAATTTTAAGGAATATCAATCTCCGGACGCTTGTTCAAAAGGCTCAGCAGGAAAAATACAATGTATTCCTGAACAATATTCCTGCCGTCGCTCGAATCGATGCCGCAGCCACAAAGCAATTACTTACAGGACTACCGGAGGAATTCTTATTCCAATTCGATTTTTTGCTCAATTCTCAAAACTTCAACCGTTTGCTTTATACAATTCATTTGTCGGGACATACCGAATATGCCATGAAACTCATTGATTTTGCAAAAGAGAACCTGGATACCTTCATGAAAAACCCGTTAAACGATATTGCATATTTTTTCTCACTATGTTCCGAATATATTGATGTGAAGCCAATAATAAGTGAGTACAGCAGTAAATTCTTCGGGAAGATGAAATACGGTGAACCTTTACACATAGCTTTTTTTCTTAGGGTCATTCACGGGATCGATAGAAACACGGCGTTGGAGTATTTGCATTACCTGGAAAAGATTGGATTAAAAGAACCCCTGGGAAGTTGCTATTATCAAATTGGAAAGTCATTAGCGGAGAAAGAAGAAATCACGGGATCGATTAATTACTTAAAAAAGGCGCTGCCTCTACTTGAAGAATATGAGAATAAAAACTGCCTGGCTCTCACCTATTTTCTCCTGGCAAAAAATGAAGAAGCCTTGAACCACCGGGAAAAAGCCCGAACCAGTGCAAACAAGGCATTACTAAACGCAGGAGAGCTTCCAGGCTTAGAGAAAGAAATCGAAGATTTTCTCATACAAATAAATAAAAATTAGGGGAAAGCCAAAATATTTTTCTAAAATGAAAGGGCTCAGTATCCAGGGGGCGGGGGGCAGGTGTCAGGGGGCAGGAATCAGGGGCCGGGAAAAAGGAAAGTGTCTGCCCGATTTATGAAGGGCAAATACGGAACAGGCAAAGAAAATTTCCATAAAGAGAACAAGATAGGGCGAGCGACCCCCAGATAGGGCCGCTCGCTTTTTGGGGGCTATTCGCCGTGTTGTTCCCAGAACCAACCCCAATCCGAGGTGGTCCGTATCAGAGTGACCCCATTGCCAACCAGCAAACCTTTGGCGCCGTCCATGTATTGTTCTCCTCTCATCTGGAGAAATTGTCCGGGGACCATCGTGATGCCTGCATTGATCAGTTGGATTTCAAAGAATTGACCGGGCTGCAATGTCAGCGGAAGTCCGGGGACGTCATGCCATACGAGGTTGGGAAATTTGGGGGAAGGTAGATTGGGACGGCCAAGACCGGTAATGAACATGTCTTCCAGTGGAATTTGTACATTGGATACTGTGAGTTCAAGCTGGTTAACAACTACGGGGATATTCGTGTCGTTGGTGACTTTGAGCGTCTTGCCAACGCCTACGCCGGAAACATCGAATCCGGTCACCGGTACCTGCCTATTCTCACCTAACAAGTTGATCAGGGGAACTCCATCTAAAGTCCACCAGCCCTCCAATTCCGCAATAATGTTTTTGGCCTCCACATCGAACATGATACCGAAATGGATCCACTGGCAAAAAACAATTCGGCCGTCGGTTTCGAAATGGGCAAAAAATTTCCACCGACCGGGGCCATCGGGAATCAAACCGTATTGAGTTACTACCCAATTACCTGTGCCGGGGTCCCCAATGACAAAGATGTTTGTTATTGTGGGCGTGACTCCGCCCGCAGAATAAATAACACCCTCGATGTGGAAATCATTGGCCTCACCAGGATAATCGAAATGAACATCATCATTCAGTGCGACTACCAGGGCGCTGGACATGAGAGGGAAAAGCATCAACATTACAACTCCAAACAATATTAAGCGCTTCATATAAGCACCTCCTTTTTAAATTTGTGTCAAGATTAATAAAAATAAGTAATGTTTTAAGTCGGCCATTTGGCATTACGAACTTCAGTCGCATTTTGTCGATGCCATCGATCGAACCGCCGTCATAGTAAGTTAAAACAAAGATTTCGAAAATAAGCATCGATCACAACTACCTCGGTAATGATTTGTCAAATAGCCAGGTTATTCCACTACTATGCAGTTAAATTATACTATATCAAACTAAGATTTTTTTTGCAAGCAAAAAAATATTTTTTAAATATGGTTAAGTGAGCACCAGGCGGATTCAACCTTCCTTATATCCTTCAGCAATTAATTTTGAATTCTAAAAAGAATTTTTATAAAAATTTTCTTGCCTGTTCGTTTTTCCCTCTGATCAGCGACAATTAGATTTACCTCCTAACGACAATTAGATTTACCATTCAATTAAACGCTTTCGGGACTTTCTATACTATGCCCTAAAAAAAAATGTTCAAAATACATTTATATCGCTATTGACTTGCACTCCACTATCCCCTATAATGTAATTTATAGATAAAGAGATATAAATGGAACGTTTGGAACTTAAAAAAATTAATGGTAATATCTATTATTACTATTCTCAGTGGGCCTGTCAAAACGGAAAATGCAGACGCGTGTGGCAAAAATTTCTGGGACCGCTCGAAAACATTGTAAAAGCTTTTGAAACCGGAGGTCACACCCCTCTTTATGCTGAAGTCTTCCAATGGGGACTCCCCCAGGTTTTATGGAGGGAATCTCAAACCGCTCAGATCACAAGCATTGTTGATTC
>JAPKZK010000037.1 GCA_026393835.1 Candidatus Aminicenantota bacterium
TGCTTTATCCAGCAGGGCCATATCAAAATGAATCGCTTGAAGTAGTACCGGGTTTTCTTTGCCCAGCACGGATAAGTCGTTTAAATCCTGGATCATGCCCGTGTGTTTTTTACCTTTTCCCAGGGCCCTGGCCGCGGATAGGAGGATAGGGTCATCCCGGTAGGCAAAACAAAAGGCCCGCAATATCCGGCGTCGTAGATCATAAGCAAGAGGGGCGTCGTTAGCCCATTTCAATGCGACCGCGTCGTTATGTTTCCGGGCCTGCCAATTGGCTTCGGTCCTGGTTAAAGCCTCGGAAAGGTCCGGGATGGTTTCCACCCGCGCCCAATCCAGGCCCGCGGCAATCAAAGCGTCTTTATCCACCAGAGCCCAGTGATAAAGGATTTCCGCTTCCTGGATATAGCTATCCACCGGGATATTGTGGGGGATTTCGATTTGATCGTCTTCCATGGTTATTGGTGTTTCCGGCTTCACATCTTTTGTTTCATCGACGGTCATGGTCTTACTCCTCAAAAAAATTCCCATTTTTTGGTCCGGGAGAGAATTATATCGCCGCCGGGGGGAGATGTCAACAGGAAAATCTGGGTTTTTTCATTTTACAAGCCTATTCCTACGCATAAAAAATGAATTCCTACGAATGAAATTGAAATATCTACGCATAAAAAATATATTTCTACGAAAGCAATCGGAATTTCTACGTATGAAAATCCAATTTCTTCGAATAAAAACTCTAATCCTATGCAGAAAAAATATAATTCTACGAATAAAATTATGCTTTCTACGATCGAAAAACTCACGCCTACGAATAAAATATACAATTCTTCGAATGAAATCTATTCTCCTACGATTGAAAAATAGATTTCTACGACGATAGAATGTCCTTTTGAGAGAGAAAAATATGGTTTTTAAATGAAAAAATTGCCCGCGAAACACACGAAACACGCGAACAAAAGGGAAGGTGAGAAGTTAAGGGGGTAAGAAGGTAAGAAAAAGCAAAAAAGATTGGGCCGCACGCATGCTGCCCCTACAAAAAAAAGAATTGTTACCGGGCAAATAGTTGACTTGAGCTTCAAAATGGATTATTAATTACCCATGAGGATAAAAGCAATGAGCAGTGAACGAAGATTAGTCAGTTTTGATTGGGCAATGATGAAGTTGTTACGGAATAAAGCCGATTTCGTTATTTTCGAAGGGTTCTTAAGCGAATTATTGCACGACGACATCAAGATTAAACACCTCCTGGAAAGCGAAAGCAACTGCGAATCAAAGAACGATAAAACCAACCGCGTGGATATACTGGTGGAAAATTCCCGGGAGGAATTAATCATCGTCGAAGTGCAGCGCGAAACCGAATACGATTATTTGCAGCGTATCCTTTTCGGCGCCTCTAAACTCTTATTGGAATATATGGAGAAAGGCATGCCCTATTCCAAAGTCAGGAAGATAATAACCATCCTCCTGGTGTATTTCGACCTTGGCCAGGGGGAAGATTACGCCTACCAGGGGAGAACGGAGTTTATCGGTTTAAACAAAAAAGATATCCTGGAACTCGACAGCGCCCAGCAGGAACTTTACCAGACCGAAAAAATAGCGGATATTTACCCGGAATATTACATACTCAAGATCAACCAGTTTGATGACATTGCCCGGAACACCATCGATGAGTGGATATATTTTTTTAAAAATGATAGAATCAAGGCTGATTTTACCGCCAGGGGGTTGAAAGAAGCCAAAGATAAACTTGACATTATGAAACTGTCTGAGGAAGAACGCCGCGAGTACGAAGCATATCTTGAGGGCCTACATTATCAAGCCAGTATGTATGAATCCAGTTATAAAGTGGGTGAGATGAGAGGTAAAAAAGAAGGGAAAAAAGAAAGAATAGAAGTTAGAAAAGAAGTAGGCGCAAAAAATAAAGCCATGGAAATGGCGAAAAAGTTAAAAGAAAAAGGTATCGATATCGCTGTTATTGCAGAAACTTCGGGTTTGACCACGACGGAAATCGCAAAGCTGTGAAAATTTTGGCTGTCCATCATGGAAATTGTGAATAAAAAGTTGACAGGATGAACAATTTCATATGTATTATCTGATGAACTAATTAATATGGCGGTTTAAAAATGAAGTTTGAAAGAATATCCATCAAACCCAATGTGTGTCATGGCCAGGCGTGTATTAAAGGGACGCGAATACCGGTACACCAGGTTATCGGGATGCTGGCCAATGGAGATTCGCCGGAAGATTTATTGGAATCGTATCCCACCCTTGATAGAAAAGACATATCTGCTTGCCTTGAATATGCGGCATATAATGGTGATGATGAAAGATAACGTCCAGAGTATTTGGAGACCGGAAGGGATAGAATCAATCAACTAAGTCCGTGGCTAAAGGAAATTATTTGCGTGCCATCTTTCCATAGCCCTGAATTGTCTTTCCAAAAAAAGCGCTTCAAATTCGTTGACATTTGAATCTCTGCTCTGTATAATTATCCTGGGTTAGGATATCCACCTTATTTATTGAACTGAAAAAGGAGGGATACAAGATGATGAAAAATGATGACCGTTGCGAACTTTTCAAAAAGATTGCTCTTACAGCCCTTGTGGCAATTATCTCAGTCACACTGGTTTTCCCGTTGCTCCTGAAACTGCAGTTAATTACAGGATTTTTCAAAAATGATTCAATAGAACTATTCATTGGCATCACGGCTATTATCCTTGCTATATTTATCATGTCCCGTAAGAGGATGAGTCTTTATTGGAAAAGGTACAAGGCGACAAAAGAGACAGGTAATTTCCCCTTGGTTTCCGTTGAAATCATCGGATTGTATTTTATAATCACGGAAGTTTTATCGATTTTTAAACTCTGCTTTATTCCGAGAAAGGACATAATTCCATCGATTCAATTTACTGCCTTTTCAGTGATCAATGGGGTGCTCTTCCTTATCTGGTTTTTCAAAAGTTTTTATTATAAGGAAAAACCCTCAGAGCAGATCATTGTTAATGAAGCTTCTGATATTGATTTAGATGAACCGATAACGTCACCTGATCAGGATAGACTGCGAAGGGGAAAATTTGTAAAGGATTTATATAAACTAATTTTAAAAAAACCTTTGAGAGTGACAGGTTCATTTACCATGGGCTTAAATGGAAGCTGGGGAGAAGGGAAAACGTCAGTGATTAACCTCCTAATTGCTAAGTTGCTGAAATCTCCTTGTTTCAAACGTAATTACTTATTAATCCAATTCGATCCCTGGTGCTTTGGGGATGAAACTGCAATTCTTAATGCCTTTTACGATAAACTTGAAAAGGCTTTCTCTACAAAATTCATTTTCCCTGATATCAAAAAGAGTATTGCAAGATACCTCAGGATCATTTCTACCGGATTATCTTTTTCCTGGTTTAAAATTGACATTCATTCACCCATACTTACAATAGAAAAGACGAAAGAACAAATCGGAAATTATATTCAAAAATCAGGCAAGAAAGTACTTATAATCATCGATGATATCGACCGGCTGCAACCGTATGAAATGGCGTTGGTTTTTAAACTGGTTCGACAAAATTCCAATTTTAAAAATACTATCTTTCTCTTGAGTTTCGACCTATCAATCGTGAAGAAAGCCTTGAAGGAAAATTGCGATATTGACGGGGATTTTTTGGAAAAGATCATCACTATGCCAATTCCTTTGCCAACCATTGAACCGAGGAGTATAGAAGGCTATTTGCTAGATGAAATTAAAAAAGTTCTAAATAAAATTGCCATACCGGGGGATGAGGCAAAGTCATTGTTGGATGAATTTCAGGGTATTTACAAATCAGGTATAACCGAACTTTTTAAAACATTAAGAGTAACAAAAAGGTATTTGAATTCTCTAAAAACCACACTCCCTTCGATAAAATCAGAGGTCAATCCGCGTGACTTTCTAATACTTGAAATTATAAAAGTATTCAACGATGATCTTTTTAATAAATTATCAAAACATCAATGGTCATTCGCCCCTACCTTTATAGAACAATTATCTCTGGAAGCGGATGATGCCATAGAAACAAGATTTAAAAACCAATCACCCTATAAGAATAGAGGGGATTTCATGATGGCATCTCTAAGAAAACTAATAGACAGTTTGCTGATCTCTACTAATGATAGGGAAAAGGAAATTTTTCAAAAACTATTGACGCATCTATTCCCGGAAACTATTGGGAAAGTGTTAACCAATCAGCAACCCAATTTATCAAGCATTCAGAAGGATAGAAATAAAAAGAAGATATCTCATCCCGAATGCTTCCCCAAATATTTTTTATTCCAGGTTCCATCCCTGGAAATTCCCGATGAACAGCTTGAAACAATGATTTCCATCTGGCAATTGATGCCATCTGAAGATCGAAAAGCGTACATAAGACAAGTACTGTTTGAAAAAGACAACGAGGGAAATGCATGGACATCCAGATGGATACAGAAGCTGATGGATTTTAATGAACAAATCGATTCCCCTTCTTTGGCGCAGAGCATAATAGAAGTTATATATGAGAATGCCGATGCATTTTCCAGGGGTCAAACCTTTTATCCGTTTTCAGAATTTACAAAAGCTGCACAGTTAATGATTTTATTAATTTTCGGAAAAACTGAGAAGCAGTCAATTCCTGAAGTATTTGAAGATGCTCTCATGAAGACCCCCGATTTACTTTTTTCAACAGTTATCATCAGGGAATATAAGAATAAAGAAGAAATGGGAAAACCAATGTCCAGTATTTATTCCATTGACTTAAAACCTTTCCAGGATAAAGTCGCTCAAAGGCTGAATAAGTATTTTGTCGATAACAAAAGAGATATTTTTGAAATCTATAATGAACCCGCTGAATGGGACTTCATTTTGGCATTATGGGGAACCGAGTGGAAGTCATGGGATGGTCAATTCAGCGAAATCGTCCAGGATTACGTTCTCTCCCTGTTAAAGGACGATGCAGAGAAATTTTATAAATTTTTGTGTAAAATGGTAGTCCAATTTCAGAGCCTCAATATTTCGAAAAGCAAAGTAGATGATTTTAAAAGATATTACGATGTCACAAAATTTAAGGAAATTGCTCTAAAATTCAAAGATAGTGATATCTTATCGCCTGAGAAAAAAAATCTAATAAACAAATTCCTGGAATCTGTCCCCCAGGATCAACCTCAGCTTTCGCAGGAATAAAAAGGATTTGGAATCGACATGGTAGAAGGCATACCGGTGGCCAGGCTGATGACCGCCAATTGGCCATTTCTTAAATCCGTGAAAATCTGCGTAATCTGTGGACACTAGACGAATATTTTTTGACAATTCCTGTATTTTCCCCGCTGTAGGGGCAGGCCCCCGTGTCTGCCCTTAACCCTCTAATACCAGGTCAGTGTTAATCTGTGTAATCTGTGGACAATAGACGAATGTTTTTTGACAATTCCTGGATTTCCACCGCTGTAGGGGCAGACCGCCGGCACCCGTGTCTGCCTTTTTCCTTCTGGTGGACAAAAAGCAAATGCCAGCGGCATGGGCGACTTATTAGTCCTTCTGTCGTAAATTGTTTTTGTTTTGAATTTTTTATTTTGCTACCACGCACTCTTGACTTTTCTTAAATTTCCTGTATATTTTACGATGATGAGCGAAAATTTACAGCGAATTCGATTTTTGAAACATTGCCTCCCCACTTCGTCCGCCTCCAAATTGATTTTAATGACAGGCGCACGACAGACAGGAAAGACCACCCTGGCAAAAAATCAGTACCCGCAGCTACGATACATCAACCTGGATGCACCCGAAAACCGGGAATTCATCAAAATAATACCCACTGCTTCATGGAATAGAGACATAGGAAACGCCGTGATCGATGAAGCCCAAAAAGAACCGGAAGTGTTTGAAAAAATCAAATATGCTTTTGATGAGAGATCTATTACTTTCACGGTATTATTAGGTTCAAGCCAGATACTGCTGCTAAAAAAAATCCGCGAATCCCTGGCCGGACGTGTGTCCATTTATGAATTATGGCCCCTCATGATGAGTGAACTAACCGATACGGGAGGAACCGGGGATTATTGTATGCCACTGGTGGACAGATTGTTTTCCGGGAAATCCCTGGACGATATATTCAAAGAGGTCCCGGGTGTACTTTTGGACAGGGAGTATGCAGGGAAAAAACATGCGGAACAATATCTTTTCCAGTGGGGCGGGATGCCTGCGCTATTATCATTAGACGATAATGAACGGTGGAAGTGGCTGAAAGATTATGGTTACACTTACCTGGAAAGGGATTTAACCGACCTGGCCCGGCTCGATGACCTGGCACCCTTCAGGAAATTCCAGAAACTATCAGCCCTAAGAAGCGGTCAATTGCTCAATTATTCTGAATTGGCACGAGATGCCGATATAAGCGTGGATACTTCCCGGAGGTATCTTGAATATTTGAATATTTCGTACCAGGTGATATTACTTCAACCTTATTATCGTAATCTCACAAGTTCATTGGTTAAGACTCCCAAGATATATTGGTTGGATATTGGTTTATTACGGATGCTGTGTGGTTTTAGGGAAACCGAATCCGGCGCTATTTATGAGACCCTGGTAGTTGCAGAATTTTATAAATGGATAAAGACAATGCAGCGCCAGGTAGAATTATATTTTTATCGAACCCGATCCGGTCTTGAAGTCGATTTGATGCTGCAAACTCTGCATGGTGTTATTGGCGTGGAAGTCAAAAGTAGGGAGAACGTATCTTCGGCGGACTGCAAAGCGATGAAGGAAATTGCCGCCAGCCTTGGCAATGAATGGTTGGGAGGGATGGTGGTTTATCGCGGGCCTGAGATACGAAAGCTGGGAAATCCCAATCTCTGGGCCGTACCTTCTTTTCGTTTGTTTACATAGTCATCCGTAATTCGAAAACAATTTTGACAAATCTTGAATTTCCACCGCTGTAGGGGCGAACCTGTGCGTTCGCCCTAAAACGGACATTATGAAACGATATCGGGCAGACACTTTATTTATTATAAATCCCTTGGTGTTTCTTTGTGCCTTCGTGCCTTTGTGGCTAGTTTTAATTACAGGGAGACAGAAAAGGTACATTCAAAAATTTTCATAAGTTGTTCTTTCCTTGGATGCCTTTAATTTCAAGATCATCTCGATTAATCCACGACTTTGCCGGACGAATCGCGTAAAGTGAGTTTCATGCCGCAGGAAAAAGGAAGAGCGGAGAAAAGCAGAAGAGGAGAAGAAAGAAAAATAGGGGTCAGGGATCGGGAATCGGGGGGCAGGAAAAAAGGAAGCGCGGAGGAGCGGGAGAAATGACCAAAACAAAAACCACCGCCTTCGGCGGCAAATTGTTTTTGTTTTGAATTTTGAACCTTTGCATTTTGGATTTGTTTCGAATTTCGTGCTTCAAGAGGCGTGCTTCTGATTTATTTTCCTTCGCGTCCCTTCGCGATCTTCGTGGCTAAATTAGGGCTTAAAAAGGGAGCAGACCGGTAAATTTTCCCACTATGCGGCATATTTCAAAAGCTCGAGGGATATACCCCGCTTAATAGCATCATTTGCCAATTTGAGTAATTCCTTATTGGTTTTGGCTGAAAGATATTCTTCGCCGCAATTATCACAAATTTGGGCGGTTAAATCCCTTGCTCGAAATATAGTCGAATGCCCCAGCGATAACTCTTACCCTGGGGATAATAAATGGCTTCAGTAGGGTCGAAATAAAGGATATTATTACGAACCATATCTTGTAAAAGACCTTCAAGGTCACCCACCTCGATTCCTTGCGGAATAAAATCTTTTATATGGGCGGTTTCCTTTTTCAAGAAGACCTCCAGGATTTTTTCTTTTCGCATATCCATACCGATATAATATTCGATCATTCCTTTGATTTTCTTTTTATACAGGCGGAGTACTTCCTCAATGGGATTATCGAAAAGTTCAGTCAATATATCCCGGATTTCCCCAAAACTACCGCCGACCGTATCCCATATTTTCCCGGCCTCTCCCTCAGTCAGGCGGTAAGCCGTTATCTTCGAATACTTTTCCAGGTTCAGCAGCCACCTCATCACATCATGTTTAGCCAGGTAATCCACCTTATAAAACGCTGCGCACTTTTTAAGTCTCGAATCGTTATAAACCGTATTCAAGAAGCATCCATCCGAGGAAGCGACGATGATATGAACCAGGTGAGCCTGTTTGGTCAGGGCCACGAAAAAATTAAACAAAGCAGTGATGAATAAGCGGTTTTTGTCGTTAGCGAAGTAAATTTCTTCCAGGGCTTGAAGTTCATCGATGATTAAAACGGGTTTAATGCCTTCCCGGGTAAGCTCCAGGAATTCGGCTTTCATAACTTTAAAGGGATCGGCCCGTTTTTCGAGGAGTTTCCTCTTCACCGCGGCATCGATCTTGAAAAAGACCGGGGTTTTCTTTTTCATGTCCAGGTCATCCGCCATAAGAAAGGCTTTGAAAAAATCCTCGCCCAGGTTGGCAAAGGATTCGCACAGGTCCATGAACTTAACATTCAATTTTTGTTCTTTTTGAAGCGGTTCCAGGAATTTATGGAGCAGGGTGGTTTTGCCGGAAGATTTAGGACCGTGGATAAAAAAGATCGATTCGGGTTCTTCGTTTATATAATTTCGTAAATACTGCAATTCCGTCTGTCGATCGATAAACGCGGTATATTTTCGGTATTCTAATTTATCTTTACTCATGGATTAATTATAATACCCCGGCTGTTTTTTTGCAATACACTGAATCCTGTGGATTTGGTCGCTGGGGGTGGCGGCCAGGAAAAAAGGAAGCGAGGAAGAAGAGATAGAATGATGATTGCTGAATGCTGAATGATGAATGATGAAGAAAAAACAGGAAGAGCGGAGAAAAGCAGAAGAGAGGAAGAAAAGAAAAATAGGGGTCAGGGATCAGGAGTCGGGGGGCAGGAAATGGGAAGCGCGGAAGGGGACAGTGAAAAATTAAACAATCCATTGCAAAACAAAATGATTAAGTATAAAATATCTGAGCAATAACTTCTAAATAGGAAGGAGGTATTTTTATATATGGATACATCCATCAATCAAGCGATAGAAACCGGGAAGTTAAAAAACAAAATTACTTCCTGGCTCCCTCCGGCTATCGGTATCGTATTTTTCGTTTTAGCCGCGGTCGTTCTACACAATGAATTAAAACAATTCCATTACCATGAAATAATCGCCTCCCTCGAGCAGGTTCACATTGGGAGAATATTCGCAGCACTCTTTTTCACCTTGATGAGCTACCTCGCCCTGACGCTCAATGAGGCCTTACTGTTTAAGCATTTCAAGCACCCCCTCCCATACCGTAAAACCGCCCTGGTTTCATTCGTGAGCACAACAATCAGTCACAATATCGGGTATTCCGTGGTAACAGGAGGATCGCTCCGCTATCGTTTTTATTCCACCATGGATGTATCCACCACGGAAATTTCTTCCTTTATCGGATTGCACGCACTATTTTTCTGGCTCGGTTTTTTCCTGTCCGGGGGAATTCTTTTCATCATTGAACCCTTACCTATTCCAGACGCTATTCATCTTCCTTTTACTACCTTGCTGCCCCTGGCAATCGTATTTCTTTCCGCAATCGCATTGTTTTATATTGCCGTGTTTACGAAATTCTCACTGAAAATCCACACATTAAAAGTAGCGGCGCCGGCATTCAACCTCTCAACCTCTATAATTCTTGTATCCGCAATCGATTGGGTCTTCTCGGGCTTAGCGCTTTATGTGCTGCTGCCCCCTGCTTTTGAGAAATCGGTTCCTCTCTTTCTTGGTATTTACCTGTTGGCGCAGATCGCCGGAGTCAGCAGCCAGGTCCCGGGCGGATTGGGAGTGTTTGAAACTTTATTATTGGTCATGATTGGGGCGGGCCCCCAATCGCCGGGAGTAATGGCCGCATTGTTGGTTTTCCGCATTGTTTACTATTGGATACCGTTACTTATTAGCGCCGTATTACTGGGGATCGAAGAATTATTGTTAACCCGCCTTGAAATAATAAAACGAACATCATTATGGGTAGGGCGATTCTTTTCAGGCCTTGCCCCCAACGTTTTTGCATTCACAACATTCCTCGGCGGAGTCTTACTCCTTTTTTCCGGGGCTACCCCGGCGGTCGGTTCCCGGATGGCCTGGCTAATCGATTTTCTGCCGCTCCCGGTCATTGAATTTTCCCATTTCATGGGCAGCCTGGTAGGTATGGGGTTGCTTTTCCTGGCATATGGACTTCAACGCCGCCTTGACGCGGCTTATAGACTTACTATAGGCCTGTTTGTTGCCGGGATTATTTTCTCCCTATTTAAAGGCTTCGATTATGAAGAGGCCATTGTATTATTTATTATGCTAATCGCACTCCTACCCAGTAGGAAATTTTTTTACCGAAAGACGTTACTGACTTCCATCACATTTAGCGCACCCTGGATTGCCGCCATCGGTATTGTCATACTCAGTTCGGTAATGCTGGGTATTTTTGCCTATAAACATATTAATTATTCCCATGACTTGTGGTGGCAGTTTGCATTTTTCGGGGATGCGCCGCGAACCCTGAGGGCCATGGTCGGAGTACTGACACTGGCCGGCCTATTGGGTTTACGCCGACTCCTGCGACCTGCCCCAGCAATGCCGAAAATCCAGGAGGAAACCGAATTCGCAAAAGTCCTGGCCGTGATTCGTAATTCAAATGAAAGCATTGCCCAACTCGCGCTGCTGAAAGATAAATCCTTTCTAATCAGCGATGATGAAAAAGCATTCATCATGTTCGGGGTGGAAGGCCGAAGCTGGGTGGCAATGGGAGACCCTCTCGGGGCAGAAGATTCGAAACCGGAATTATTGTGGAAATTTCTAGAGTTAGTGGATCGTCATAATGGTTGGCCGGTTTTCTATGAAGTAAGTAGCACAAATCTTCACCTGTATGTGGATATGGGACTCACACTCTCCAAACTCGGTGAAGAAGCCCGGACAAAATTGGAAACTTTTAAATTGGAAGGGAAATCCTATAAACATTTTCGTCACATCATCAATCATCTGGAAGCGGAAGGATATACATTTGAGATAATCGCCGCCTCTTCGGTGTTTAACATTCTTCCTCAATTGAAGGGGGTTTCCGACGATTGGTTGGCAAAAAAACGCACCCGTGAGAAAGGATTTTCCCAGGGTTTTTTCAAGGAAGAATACCTGGTTCGATTTCCCATGGCGCTGGTTAAGAAAGAAGACAAGATCGAAGCCTTTGCCAACCTGTGGGCCACTGACAATAAAGAGGAACTTTCCGTGGACTTGATGCGGTATTCGTCTGAAGCGCCCGATGGGACAATGGATTATCTTTTCATTAAATTGATGTTGTGGGGAAAAGAGCAGCAATACCGGTGGTTTAACCTGGGTATGGCCCCTTTATCGGGAGTTGAAAACCGTCATCTTGCCCCGTTGTGGTACAAACTGGGCGCATTTATTTTCAAATATGGCGAGAACTTCTACAATTTCCGTGGATTGCGGCAGTATAAAGAGAAATTCGACCCCGAATGGGAGCCGAAATATCTTGCTTCACCCGGGGGATTGGCCATTCCGCGAATTTTGACGAACCTCTCCTCGCTTACTTCAAGGGGGTTCAAAGGCATCATATATAAATAAAAAAATTTAGCGCAGCCGGAGGCAATAATGAAATTGAAAATATTTATCGTTTTATTATTCATCTCGATCCTGTCATACAGCCAGGAAGTCATGGAATTCGGGCGGTTCGGTAAAATGACATTGTATCGCTCTTCACCCGAATCCAGGCAGGTGGTTTTATTCGTATCCGGGGATGGGGGGTGGAACCTCGGCGTGATCGATATGGCAAAAACAGTGGCTTCGCTGGACGCCCTGGTGGTGGGAATCGATATCAATCATTATTTGAAGCAATTGGAGAATTCAAAGGAAAAATGTTCCTATCCGGCGGCTGATTTTGAAGAATTGAGTAAATTCATTCAAAAAAAGAAAAACTTCCCGGACTATATCACGCCGGTATTGGTGGGCTACTCTTCGGGCGCGACATTGGTATATGCCGTATTGGTTCAAGCGCCCCCGGATACGTTTTCCGCGGCCATCAGCATGGGATTTTGCCCTGATCTACCATTGAAAAAACCGCTGTGTAAAGGTTACGGACTACAATGGGGCCCCGGACCGAAAGGGAAAGGATACAGCTTTTTGCCGACGCAGACATTAGTGAATCCCTGGATTGCGTTTCAAGGATTAAGCGACAAAGTGTGTGACGCTAAAGACGTGGAAGCATTTGTTAAACAGGTAAAAAACGGCGAAATTGTAAAACTGGAAAAAGTGGGGCATGGGTTTGCCGTGCAAAAGAATTGGCTGCCCCAATTCAAAGAAACATTCGTAAATCTCTTTAAAAAAGTGAAGGTAAAAGCGCCCCAGGGTACAATTGAGCCCCCAGCCGGGTTAGAACAAGCGAATGTAGACGGCTTGCCGTTGGCGGAGATTCTACCGCAGCAGTGGAAAAAGGATTATTTGGCGGTCATTTTAAGCGGCGATGGGGGATGGGCGTCCATCGATCGCTCGATTGGGGAAGCATTGGTCCGGGAAGGTATCGGGGTCGTGGGCTTTAATTCCCTTAAATATTTCTGGCGTCGCCGCACTCCCCAGGAAGCAGCGAAGGATTTACAACGGATATTGAGTCATTATGCGTTCTCGTGGCAGAAGAATAAGGTAATGGTAATCGGTTACTCGCTGGGGGCCGATGTGCTTCCTTTTATGATTAATCGTCTTGCTGAGCCGGAAAAAAATTTAATCTCGGCCATTGTTCTATTAGGACCCGGTAAGAGTGTGGATTTTGAATTCCACTTGACCGATTGGTTGGGGGGAACATCCGGTTCAGCGCTGCCTGTACTCCCGGAAGTTGAAAAATTAAAAGGAAAAAATATACTGTGTATCTATGGACAGGATGAAAACGATTCATTATGTCCGGATATTCCCCCAGGATTAGCGCACACGGTAAAGATGGGTGGTGGACACCATTTCGGCGGCGACTACAAAGAAATTGTGGATATTATATTGAAAAATTTCAACTGACCGGCAGGCTAATTGGATGCCTTTAATTAAATAAAGTCTTTCACGGTTGGCCAGATCTCTGCCAATGAATATTTGAATCCCCGGGCAACCGGACGCCGTTCGCGACCATTCGGGGCCGCCGCCTTTTTTTCACTATTCCAGGATTTTCTTTGCTTTGGTGGCATTTATGAATTCCAGGGAAATGGCCATCCCCTTCGGGCTAATTTTAACCCCTTGCGCCTTTTTACTATGCCCTTTCGCTAAATAATCGTTGATCTTCTGCATCACAAAGAGCCGGTGCTCCCTGGCCGCCTCATGAAAATTGTAAAAATGAGATTTTACAAAATCCTGCTTTGAGACCTTTAACTTCATTTTTAACGACGGGAAAAAAAAGAATTTTTTCAATCGCTTTAACACGTCGCTTTCCCAATCCGTATCCCTATATTTTAAGTGTCTCCCCGGGATATTCAGTTTCTTTTCAGCGGCAAAAGTCTCTATTACTCGCTGCCAGTACTTACACCGTTTTTCCAGGCTGCCGGGCGTCCTGATCCCGTCCCACAATTTTTGCAGGAGTATATCCGTATCGATCCGCGGCTGCAACTTTTGCGCTTGCGCATAATTTAATACCAGCAGCTCATACAAATCTTCGAGCCCATCCCTGAACTTGAAAGAATTGGAAACAGAATGCATTTCTCCCTGGTAATCAAAGTACTTCCAATTCAGGTACGGGAAATCCGGGAAAGTATAAGCCTGGGAATGACCGATTGCCGGGGCGGCTTCAAGCCATTTTCGCACTGTAAGCCATTTCCATTTATTCACCAGGTTTAAAAGCCATCCCCTCCTGGCCGGGATGTAATTAACCCGGTTAACGTCATTACCCCAGGTCCAGAGCCCGGAAAAATCGGTGTGGGAATACGTATCGGCCAATACATGGAGGGTGATACCGAATCGATAGGGGTTTTTACTTGCCAACGCCTCCGTGATAAGGTCCGGGAATAAATCCCCCTCGCCTCCGTTCTTGGTGACCATTTTTTGATCAAAGCTGTCGCCTTTAAGCCCGGGCAAAAAATGGAAAGGATAATAAATTTTTTCCTGCACATCGGCGCCGATAGACTCAAATCCGTTGTGGGAAGTACGGATAGGGTCAAATTTGCCCACTTCCCGGGAGTTTTCATCAACCAGTGTTTTTTTGCGACCATCCGTCGAATCATCCACATACTGCGAACTGTAAGACGCCACATACGCAGTATCGGGATCAAAACCGGCCGCAAGGCACAAAAAATAGATTACATAATAATGACAGTCCTTCTCCATGGTTCCTCCTCGATAATACCTGGATTTCTCATTTTTTTCAAATGTCGAGCCTTACTCTTATTTAAGAAAATATTTTAACAAAGTTTGGGAAAGAAATCAATATAAGGAGTACCCCTACCTCCCCGCACTCCCGCAGGATTTTTTATTATTGACGCCGGGTTTTTTTAAAAAATGGGGGTTCCCCATCAATTTTATCATTGTAATCTTTTTCATTTTGGGTTATAGTATAAACACAGGAGTTAACCATGAGTATAGATGAGTATCAATTAGATGACCTTGATAGCCTTATAGATTCGATTGGTGAGAAAAAAAACAGCGATTCCGGGCCGCTTAAATCCCCGGAGCCGGGTAATGACGAATCCAAAACGCGGGAACTACCTCTTGATAAAATGAATGAAATGGAAGAACACCCGAAACCCCAGGAAATGCCTTTGGAAAAGAGTGAGAAAGTGTATGAACCGGTAAAATCACCGGCAAAACCCACCCCCACTCCCCCAGGCCTTGCCCCGGAAAGGGAAGAGGGAATGCGCATGCCTTCTCCAATGCGCGCCTCTACCGATTCCCCCAACCGGACCATACTCTATATAGCGCTCTTTTTGGTGGTCTTACTATTCTTTTTTATGCTCAGGCGCTGCACAAGTTCACCGGCGCCGGTAACCGTAACCCCCGACGAAGAAACGACGTCGCTAACCCAAAAATCCGGGACCTACGCCGATGACACCCAAACCCCGGGGCAGGACCAGGATACGGCTAAGGAAAAAACACAGCCGGTCTATGACCTACCGGAAGAGAAACTCCAGGGCGCGGCCCCCCTGACAGTGAAACCCAACGGACCGGTAGTCTCCGGGACCATCGACCCGGAAATAGCGGCCGTGGCAGATGCCTTAAAAATCAGGGTGGGAATCATCGAGGGCAGTTCCACTAAAACAAGAGAAGGTATTGCCACGACAATTTCCTCGGGAACATTCCTGGGATTCAGGGTCGCCCACACCCTCCAGCAAAGAGGCGGGGAAGTGCTGAGAGACGAAATCGCCGTGACGACGCCGTCAAGGGGCCAGGTGACCGTAAAAGGAAATATCCTCGACTCCATGAATAAAATTAACTACCAAACATTTCTAAACGACTTAAAAAATGCGGGTCTCGAATTGATAAAAAACCCACTGCCGGATGAAGGTATTATTAATGTCCAATTGCGCGTAACCGGGTCTTTTGGGCCCGCCGTTAACCAGGATTTCTTGATCGGCCCCAGCAGCGTCGGCCCCGTGGAATTGCAGATGTCTATTAAAAAAATGGAATCGGTCCTTTCCAAAAAATACGAAGTGGTTTCGAAACGAATGGTGGACGAAGATAAATATTATGATACCTACAAAGTTCTTGACCTCCGAGGTCAACCGTTGTTTTTTGTAATCGGAAAGAATGGAAAAGTTTCGGGGATCCAGTTGTTTAGCGAGAGATTTAAAACTTCGCGGGGTCTTGGCATCGGAAATATATTGGGTGAGTTCAGGGTTTGTTATTTAAAAAATGGGAAAATGACTATCAGCAGCACCCTCGCGGGGATACCTTTTGCTTCTACCGTGGGAATAAACGCCCGGTTTTTTTTGCAGGGCCGGGGACTGAATTTTGCCAGCCAGGTATTCCCGGATGACTTAAAAATAAGCGATATCCTGGTTGGCAGTTCGCCCTTTGTAAAATAAATAAAAATTTAGAGGAGGATTATATGCGATATTTACTTTACTCGATTCTTTTTGTAACCTGCCTGTTTATGGCGGGCGGATGGAGCGCTTACGGAGCAGAACCTCACCCGTTCACAGTTTATGACCTCTGGGCCATGGACCGGATTTCCGCTGAAAAAGTCTCACCCGATGGGAAAGTAATCGTATTTGTACTTAGAAAAACCGACCTGGAAGCCAATAAAGGCCGCACCGACCTGTGGCTGATCGGCGCCGACGGGAAAGGACTTAAACAGTTAACCACCGACCCGGCCGGTGATAATAGCCCCTGCTGGTCCAAAGACGGCAAGTGGATTTACTTTCTTTCCACCCGTTCCGGTTCCTCGCAGGTGTGGCGCATTCCCGCCGCGGGCGGGAAAGAAGAAAAAATAACCGATGAACCCCTGGATGTGGACAACCTCACCCTCGCGCCGGACGGAACCAAATTTGCCTTTACTATGGAAGTATTTCCCGGTAAAGACCCGAAAGCCACTGCGACACAATTGGACGAAATAAAGAACCGCAAAGTCACGGGCCGAATTTACGACCGGTTATTTGTCCGCCACTGGGACGCCTGGTGCGACGGCCGGCGATCTCACATATTTGTCATGCCCAGCGCCGGCGGGGCCGCGGTGGATATTATGAAAGCTATGGACGCCGATTCCCCGGTAAAACCCTTTGGCGGTTCCGATGAGTTCGCCTTTACCCCGGACGGTAAAGCCATCGTGTTTACCGCGGCCGATAACGGCAGGGAAGAGGCCTGGTCTACTAACTACGATCTTTTCCTCTCGCCCATCGACGGTTCCCGGGCCCCCCAATGCCTCACCGGAAAAAACAAAGCCCGGGACGCCTCGCCGGTATTCTCCCCGGACGGAAAAACCATGGCTTACCGGGCCATGAGGCGCGCCGGTTTCGAAGCGGACCGGTTTTATATTATCCTGCGCTCCTGGGCCGACGGCAAGGAACAGGTGCTGGCCGAAAACTGGGACTTTTCCGCCAATACCGTCGTTTGGGCCCCGGATGGGAAAACGATTTATACCACTGCCGCGAACCTTGGACAGGAATCCCTCTTTGCCATCGATGTAAAAAAAGGTACGGTCAAAACCATTGTAAAAGAAGGCAATGTGACTTCTTTCGCATTGACCGACAAAGGCAAACGGATCGTCTACGGTATGTCAAACTTGAAGACGCCGTTGGAACTCTACTCCATCGATACCAACGGCAAAAACCCCCGGACCATTACCGCCGTTAACGCGGAAAAACTGGCAACAGTGAAAATGGGCGACCCCGAACAATTTACCTGTAAAGGCTGGAACGATGAAACGATTTACTGTTACATCGTGAAGCCGGTGGATTTTGATCCCATGAAAAAGTACCCGGTGGCGTTTCTTATCCACGGCGGGCCCCAGGGTTCTTTCGGCAACAATTTTCACTATCGCTGGAACCCCCAGACATATACGGGCGCCGGCTACGCGGTGGTCATGGTGGATTTCCACGGCTCCGTGGGTTATGGCCAGGCGTTTTGCGATTCTATTTCCGGCGATTGGGGCGGCAAACCGCTGGAAGACCTTAAGAAAGGACTGGCCGCTGCCCTGGAACGGTACCCCTGGATGGACGGCGACCGGGTGGGCGCACTGGGCGCCTCTTACGGGGCTTATATGATCAACTGGATCGCCGGCAACTGGCCGGACGGGTTCCGCTGCCTGATATCCCACGACGGGAACCTGGATGAACGCACGGCTTATTTCGATACGGAAGAACTCTGGTTCCCGGAATGGGACCACCAGGGCACGCCCTGGGATAACCCGGAAGGCTATGAGAAACATAACCCGGTGAACTTTGTCAAGAACTGGAAAACCCCCATGCTGGTAATCCACAGCGCCCTGGATTTTCGCGTGGTGGAAACACAGGGGTTGTCTACGTTTAGCGCGCTGCAGCGGAAAGGAATCCCCAGCAAGCTGCTCTATTTCCCGGATGAAAATCACTGGGTATTGAAACCCCATAACGGCATTCTCTGGCACGAAACAGTATTGGCCTGGATGGACCAATGGTTGAAAGATAAAAAATAACTATCGCCTTTGGCGACCAGGAAAAAGAAGGAAGGTAAGAAGTTAGGAAGGTGAGAAGGTAAGAAAAAGAAGTCCCCTGGGGGCGCCCGCGCTGCGGGCCTGGACTTCCCAAAGCTTTTGATTATTAGAAGTTTTGGGGGGTGTCGGGAGCAGCAGGCTGCTGCACCCTCTTTTTTTACCTTCTTACCCTCTTAACCTCTCAACTTCTCAACTTCATCTTTTCTAGGCCCGCCGGAGGCAAAGATGAGGGGAGGAAGGAGATATGAAAATTTATGAAAACATTTCACAATTGATCGGCAATACGCCGCTGGTGAAATTGAACAAAGTTACCGCCGGGTGCGGGGCGGCGGTAATCGCGAAACTGGAGTTTATGAATCCCTGTCATTCTGTGAAAGACCGGATCGGCCGCGCCATGATGGAAGATGCGGAACAACGTGGGCTTCTGGATAAGGATACGGTAGTTATCGAACCCACCAGCGGCAATACGGGCATAGCGCTGGCCGCAATATGCGCGCTGAAAGGTTGCCGGCTAATACTTGTGATGCCGGAATCCATGACCATCGAACGACGCAAGATAATGACCGCCTTTGGCGCGGAAATTGTGTTGACGGCCGCTGAGAAAGGTATGAGGGGAAGCCTGGAAAAAGCCGAAGAAATGGCCGCTCAAATGAAAAACGTTTTTATGCCTTCTCAATTTAAAAACCCCGCCAACCCCGCGATTCACAGGAAAACCACCGCGGAAGAAATCTGGCGGGACACGGAAGGCGCGGTGGATATTTTTGTGGCCGGCGTGGGCACCGGCGGCACCATTACAGGCGTGGCCGAGGTGTTGAAAAAATATAAGCCCGGCCTTCAAGCCGTGGCCGTGGAGCCGGAGGCCTCGCCCGTGCTGTCCGGCGGCAAGCCGGGACCCCATAAAATCCAGGGAATCGGCGCGGGGTTTGTCCCGGAGGTCTTGAACCGGGACATTATCGATGAAATTATCCGGGTACGCGACGAAGATGCGCTAACCATGACCCGCAGGCTCATCCGGGAAGAAAGTATCTTTTGCGGCATCTCCGCCGGCGCCGCGGTTTATGCCGCTCTAACTGCGGCAAAACGAGAGGAAAACCTGGGAAAAATCATCGTAACGATTTTACCGGATACGGCGGAACGGTATCTGAGCACGGCGTTATTCGAAGAAAGATAGGGAAAGAACAATGAATAATCATAATCCCGGGAAAATCCCGGAGGATTCTATAAAAAAAGCAGTGGCGGCCTTATGCCACCCCCAGTCGTATGAAAAAGTTTTTTATAGGGACCGGCACGATGTGCCCATGCCCTCGGTCCGGGTATTGGGGGAAGTCATGGAACTGGTGCGTTCCATATTATTCCCCGGGTATTTCGGCAACTCCGATTTAAATCCCCGGAATATGGAGTATTATATCGGCGCCGCGGTGGACAAAACCGCGGCGCTGCTGGCGGAGCAGATCAAAAGCGGGTTTTGCGTAACCTGCTTCCGGGAAGAGACGTCTTACTGTGAGGATTGCCATAAAAAAGCCGGCGCCTGTATCGATCAGTTTATCGCCTCGCTCCCGGGCATACGGCAGCATTTGGCCACCGATGTGGAGGCGGCATTCAACGGCGACCCGGCCGCCAAGAGTAAGAATGAGACCATTTTCTGTTACCCCAGTATCAAAGCCCTCGCCAGTTACCGCACCGCACACCGGCTGCATGAATTGGGGGTTCCGCTGATTCCCCGTATCCTTACGGAGATGGCGCATTCGGAGACGGGCATCGATATTCACCCCGGCGCCCAAATCGGCGATTATTTTTTTATCGATCACGGCACCGGTACGGTTATCGGTGAAACCGCCATCATCGGGAAAAATGTGCGGCTTTACCAGGGCGTCACACTGGGCGCCGTGAGTTTCCCCGCGGATGATAAGGGAAACCCCATCAAAGGCATTCTCCGCCACCCTATCGTGGAAGATGATGTGATAATCTATGCGGGCGCGACGATCCTGGGACGCGTGACCATCGGTAAAGGCTCGGAAATTGGCGGCAATGTCTGGATTAACTCAGATGTGCCCCCCAATACCCATGTGGTCCAAAGGCAACCCAAAAAGATATTTGTTAAATCCACGTGATGAAGCCCCCGGAGTCTGACGCGGGCGGAATTTTTTTTAGGAAGACTTTTTCAGATTTTTTACGTATAATAGTATTATTATCTAGAAAAGGAAAAAATGAATCTAAGAGATATATTAAATAAGTTGGTTGAAACCGATGAAACCGTTTTGTTAAGCGATAGGAACGGCGATTGGGAGGCAAGCGCTCTCCTTGAAAAACTTTCGGCGCCAATGTTAAAAAGAGCGGCCCATCTCCAGCCGGGAATGTATATCGCTGAAATCAATGCCGGCGGCTACCTCGGCGAGGTTCTCTACCGGATAAAACAAAAAACGTAAACGACCTAACGATAGGCGAAAGCGGAAAGAACACTCTCTATCGCCATCCGGAGCGCATTATTGAGGGGATAATATTTTTGCCCCAGGGATAAATCGACGCCGTACAGCATCATGCAATAGTTTTTCATAATTGGTACATCCACAGGGGCTTCCGGTTCCGCTGTTTCCAATATATGGACCGTTTTCAAATATTTTTCGCTGTATTTTTGTTTAATTTCCCGGCAGGCGACCAACTGGGGCCGGCAGTTTTTGTCCAGCACAGCAGAGAAACCGAAAAGCCGGCAAACCAGGGGTCTCATTTTATAAGCCACGCACCGGCCTGCGTTTTGCCTTTTGTCCGGGAAAGTCAGCAGGATACAGGTGTGTTTGTCCCCGGCTTCCGATTCTTTGAGTTTTAGCAAATACTCTTCGCAGAGGTTCTCTTTATAGAGATGATAAGCCAGCGGTAGAAATTCCAACACCGTGGCGGTAACATCATGTTTCTCACAGCAGTGACTGCAAAACCGGAGGCATTTCAAACCGGTTTCTTTTTTATAGCGCTGAACGTCTGCGTCCAGTTGTCGATAAATCTTTTTTACTTCTTTTACTTTTTCTTCAATGGTCATGGTCAAAGTTAATATACATGGGAATGGTTAAGCCCCACTTTTAAGGAACAGGCAATGCCAGTTCCCTACTAATTTGGCGCCGGGGGCGATTTACAGGCTTTTCTCCCTTAACCTTTCTTCCAGTTCTTGAATATATCTCTTATTTTCATCCAGATCTTTCTTGTGCTTCGACAGTTCCTTCTTGTGCAGATCGAGTTCTTTATCTTTCTTTGATAGTTCTTTCTTGTGCAGATCGATTTCCTTATCTTTCTTCGACAGTTCTTTCTTATTCATATCCAGTTCTTTCTTACTCATATCCAGTTCTTTCTTCTTCCGCCTAACTTCCCTGGCCAGCGCCCGATAGGTATATTCGTATTCATGGAGGGCATTTTCTTCTTCTTCTAACTGTTTTATTAATCCCGCATCTCCCGCCGCTTTCTGTAATTGTCTCAGTATCATCTCCAGCAGCGCATCGGATACTTTATAGCCATACTTTTTCAAACGACTGGTCTCATTGATAAAATTCTCCTGCTGGAATACCGATAGTACCCGCTCCAATTTGGTTTTTAACTCCACATGAAGGCTGGGAACCTGGATTACGTAAGAATTATGGGTTAAACATTCGATGAAATCGCTTCGTTCTTCAATTATCTTACCTCCCCCCAGCACATCGATATATTCACGGTTTACTTTAATTACCCCGGGCAGCGTTTCAGATAGCTTATAACCCAGGAAATAAATGGTTATGATGGGCAGCCCTTCCCGTGTTACCGTCCTCTCCTTTCTCTCCTCCACCAACGCTTCCTCATCCACCACCTCATCTTCTATCTTGTATTGTTCTCCCAGGTAGCGGCGAAAACGCATGATATCCGGGGGCAAATTGGTCTTCTGTAACTCGATCAAGACATTCTTGCAGCCGCCTGTTTTCATCTTGATTTTGGCGATAAAATCAAGATGATAGTAAATCAATTCTTTTATATCGACATCGCTTTCATCCTCTTCCCCCGCCTTTATCGCTTTAAGATCGGCTTTTTTAAACTTATGGACATGCTCCTGGGACTTGAAATCCAGCGTTAAAATTTCTTCATCGATGATGGCGGCGATTACGCCTTTGGCCACATCCAGATCGGACATCAAATACTTAAACACAATATCGTAAATAGGATTGGCTATGATCATCATAGGTTTTATGCCTCCGTATGTAATATGTAACAATCATAGTATAAGTGAGAGAGATTGTCAACTATTTCATTACAATTCCTAACTCACGGCTTAATACCGTTAATGCGCTTTCGGACTGGAAATAGTTTAAATGATGGCACACCAGATCGAACTTTTTTGGACTGGGAGTACGGGCAGCATCTATGTTTTTTATGCTGGCCACGCTGACGGCAATGTCGTTGGGCTGGGTCCCGTAAACGATCTTCCCGATCCCGGTCTCAATCTTTTCGATTAACCCGGCAAAAAAGCGATCTTGACCGGTTTCATAATGGGAAATATCGCCGGCCAGTATGGTGTAATGCACATGGGGATCGCCGCTGCCATTTAAATAATGTATGAAGGCGGAGTCCTGTTTCATTTGTTCAAGGGTGCGCGTTATTTTTTTCGATTCATTGAGGGCCAATATCAATGCCCCGGAATAGGCTAAAGAGGATTTAAGGAAATTCAGGGATAAGGCCATGATTTTAATGGCCAGGTCCCGGTAGTCGGTCATGTCGCCGAAAGCAGATCCGTTATTGGGCGTCCCGGCCATAATGAGGCGCTCAACCCATTTGTTTCCGCCTTCCTGTTCGATAAACCACCGGGAAACCAGGCCTCCCATGGAATGGGACAAAATGGTTATTTTTTTTGACCGGTGTTCAGCCAGCCCCACTTCCTGCAGTTGCTTTTTTAAAAGTCTGGCCGTTTCCTCTATGGGGGTATTGAGATTCTCGTAATCAAAGGCCAGGATCAAATCATATTGGTCCGCCATAGACCCGGCGGTTGGGTCGGTTTTCCATTGCAGACCGGTGGCCATGGGTTCTGTATCGCCGATAATTCCGTGGATCAACAGCAAGATACGGTCGGCTTTTTCTACTTTTTCTTTGAGGTTTTCCCGATGCCTGGTACAATTTCCATCCGGCCGGTATTCCACCCAGCGCAGCATGTTGACGTCTCCCCGTTTTAGCACTAATTTTACAAAACAAAGTTTAAGCGCCTTCCCCAGGCTTTTCCGTGATTCATCCGGCGATGCCGGGATAGAATGAATTTTGATCGATACATTCCCATTTTCATCAATAAAGGAGCTTCCCACCGGTAAGAAATGAACGCCGTCAAAGGTCAGCGGAAGTATATATTCATTGCGCCCGGGTTCCTGTTTCAACAGGATTTCAAGGGGTTCTTGCCGCAGACTTTCTTCATTATATATATCGCTGAGTTCAAGGGTATTTTCATTGTCTCCGCGCCCGGGAGAGAAATTGATCAATTGGTGTCCTTCTCCTTGCAAATGACCCTGGATTAAGGTGCCCAGGTCTATTCCTTTTTGGTTAAAACGGCTTCCTGTCAAACTTAAACCTGCTCTAAATGAGGAATGCCCTTTGATAAGGATTTGTTTGTTGGCCAGGGACGTGTCGTTCTGGGAAACCCGGTCTAATTGCCGGATTGTTTTAACGGTCAGGGTTTTGGTGAACCAGTCGTTGGTGATATTTAGTTTTTTCTTTGGGGTTATCGTGCCGATATCCTTTGTTTCGCCCACGGCTTTGCCCCGTGTGACCGGGAAATTTTTGATTTCTCCCGGCTCTAACGGGTCTTGTTGAAGCAATAAAAAATCATCCGGCTTTTCGGTACAAACGATGACCTTAAATATATCGCAGGCGTCATTTACGTCATCGGGCAGATAGAAATTATCGTCCTCACCTTCCCCCCACAGTGTTACAAAGTCTTTTCCCGGTATGATGGCATCATTTTTTAAGATATAAATTCCCAATTGCCTGGAGAAATATACCAGGGTGTAGTAGAGTTCCTGCTGGGTGTTATTTCGTATTTTCAGTTTTGCTTTAAGGCATTTCCAGGCATTATTTATTTTTTCAAAGTCCAGGGTGACCTGGTTATCGGGATATTCCCATTCGGTTCCATCGTCCAGGGTTTCAACGAGTTGAAAGTCGATATCGGCGGGGCAAAAGGAGGTCTGTTTGTTTTGCAACGTCAATGCCCTTTCCCAGGCCGCCACTTTTTCCAGGACTGAGAACATATAGGGGGCGGTTTCGGACGGGTTTCCGTCCGCTCCCTGGAGGAGCAGCGGGTTGTCTTTGGGAAAAAGGCGTAATTGATTATTGAAAACGGATAATCTATATTTGGCGGCGGCGGGATCATTGGTAAAGGCAAAACCTCTCTCTCGCTGCAGCGAGGCTTCTTCAAGCCATGTTTTTCCTTTGTTGTCACCTTCCAGGTAAACAGGCAGGGGTGGAATGGGGAGACTGATAATTTCTGCCTGGTAATGGAGGGCTGGGTTGCAGGGGAAATCCGGCTGCAGGATGCTTTTTTGCGCACCAACGGAAATAATTGCGGCGTATCCGGCGGGTGGGTTATCGGTTGAATGGGGGGATTCATCAATAAAGGGGTACAGTGCGGCTTCTATTTTTTTATCCGGGTCCGTGGTAAGGCCATGAATGGCGCCGCCGTCCATTTTCCAATTGTTATCTTCAAAATAGACAAGAAAACTACGGTTTGATGTCAGTGGTTGACCTTCCAAGAATTTTAAATAGGGCATAAATTGCCGGTAGGTTTCAAATTGTGGGGTTTGATCAAGGGCCTGTTTTAATATGGCGGCGCGGCAGCGGGTAAACAAATCGGCATAACTGATATTCCCGTGGGCTTTACCCAGTACTTCCAGTAATGTGGAGGTGAATACCCCATTACCGGTTTTTGTTTCCCATGCCTTTTGGTGGCGGTCGCAGGCGGACATCAGTATGTGTTTACTCTGTGGAATGACAACGGGTTTCCTATTTTGATAGTAGCCGTCCAGGTATGTTTCCAGGGGTCTGGGATAATCGAGTCTTGCCGGGGGAACTTGCCGGACACGGCCCAGGTTGAAATCATCGATGGCCCTGGTGGCGGAACCGGAATGGCAGCAATCGAGAATAACGGCAATATGGGGTTCGCCGCGGGCGATTTCCTCCAGTAATACCGCTAATTCTTTATCCGCCAGGTCCAAACCGCCGTGGGTGCGGCTGTCATACCAAACCAGGGTCTCGTTTTTTCCCGAGGGGAAATATTCCTTAAACTCAGGGGCCGACATCTCTTGCGAGCCGTGGCCGCTAAAGTAGAACAGCACGACATCATCTTTGCCTGCCAGGCCCAGGTGAGAGCGAAACAAGCGGATGATATTCTCCCTGGTGGCATCCTGATTTTTGAGTATTTCCACGCGCAGATCGCAATGAACACTTTCCCGCAAGTAATCATGGAGGCTGTTCACATCGTTGATACAGCCGCGTAAATCGGGAACCGGTTGAGGGTATTCATTGATTCCTACCAAAAGAGCATAAAATTCTCGACTCATCTATAGCCTGCTAATTTCGTTTTTTGGAGTTGGTTCATCATTATTTATATTGTACCCACTCAGCACAAATGAGACAATTAAAAATAATAAAGTGATAAGAATTAAATACCAGTTAAAAAATGTCTCAAGGTTGCTCAACATATTTATATAGCAAATAATTGATACAGAACATGCTACCCCAAATTTTCCCAATTCGTATGAAATTCTTCGGATTATACTTTTTTTTATTGCTATAGAGGGTTTGAATTCAGAATAAAGTGGTATTAAAAGCATACAAAATGAAACTATCAACATAAAATTGGGGCCACTATCCATAAGATACCCCCCGCTTTTGTGATAATAATGTGTTAAAATTGTAGTCCAAATATATACATCTAAAAGACTATATAATGATATCGAGAAAATATTAAATTTTTTGTAACTGAGATCCCACTCATCGGCATCCTTTTGATCTTTAAGCTTATTTTCTATTTGCTTATAAGTATTAAGGATGTACTTATCGGTTATCCCCTCATTGATAAGCGATTCAAGAATAGTGAATACGTGATCTGATACAGCCTTTTCTTGTGTCTCAAAAATGTTTTTAATTCCAATTATTTCGGATTTTAACTTGATCCGGTCGTTCATACGGTCCAATTCATTTTTTATTTTATCAGTTATTTTTAATAATTCATTATACTCTTTTTCCATTGCCAGTTCATGATACTCATTCAGAAGTTTTTCAAAAGCTTCTTTCCGTTCTTCCTTCTTTTTAATTTCTTTGATCACAGGTTCAATCTCACTACTGATACGCGATTTAAGAAATGCCTGGGTATATAATAGTATCGTTTCGTTGTATTCCCCTTCAAACCGGACGTGATCGTCACGCATGCTTTCATCCGGGAGAATGATATTTTCAAGTAGTCCCAATATTTCGAAATACCGGGCACTATCTTTATATTGCAGAAGCCACTTTTCGAACAATTGTAGCTTTTCTTTTATGGCCCTTTGATTGCCGGGATAGGTCTTCAATATTTTATTATAGTGATTTAACGCGGCGGTAAAATCTCCTATATTGGATGCACCATTCGCGGACTGGAACAAATTTTTTAAAATGTCCGCTTTAGCTCCTACCGGCACTTCAATATCATCAACCCTAATGATTTGCTCTCTTGTATCGATTTCTTTAATATAAGATTGGGCCATCGGGTTATCAGGATATATCCTGGCTGCATTTTCAAAACATTCCTTTGCTTTGGAGAATTCACCCGCTTTCCTGAATCCCTCACCACGACGAAGCCACTCCTCATAATGTTGGCGTTTTTCGGTTTTCTCTTTTAATATTTGCAAATTTCTCCCGGTATCCAGTTCTTCCAGTAACAGGTTGGCCTCAAAATTTAAACTGTCCTTCTGCAAAATAGCATTTATTATCCGGGCCGCCGAATCAAAATCTTTCGATTGCAGGGCTTTCCGTGCCTTTTGGATATCCTGGGAAAAATCCGGGGCAGATACCAGTTCTCCTTCACGCGGTTGGATTTCATAGGCCGGAAGAAAGAAATCACCTTCAATATTGAGTGAGACGGTGGGAGTTTGTTTCCAATTATTGTCAAAACAAAATTTTGATACGTTCTCTTTCACGCTTCGGACTAGGTCTTCGACATTCACCTGCTTCTCATTTGTCCTTGATTTGAGGCCGGAAAGTAAATAATGTGTAAATAGACCATGTTGGAATTCGTCGGTATGATAAGATTTCTCATTGGCGGCTGATGACGTGAATACCAGTCTGCCGATCCCCGGGATTTTTTCGCTTCCATTAACTATCTCGTTTATCTGGCTTTTTACTTTTTCCACGGCTTCGGGAGTAATGTGAATATCCCGGGACTCTGCCGCCCTGATATCTATCTGTTTCACTGCATATCCACTGTGGCACGTGTCCAGAAAAAATATAAAATGCCTGGTTTTTTTGTTGTCTAAACGTGTCTTGATACTATTAAAAGAGATGCAACTGCTTTCATCGATCGCATTTTCTTTTTGATAATCGAAGGGGATAAGAAACCCCCCATAATCGGAATAAAAACCATGACCGGCAAAATAAAGGAGGATAAAATCGTCCTCTTCAGCGATATCAAAAAGATACCCCAGCTTTTTGATCACTTTTTTGTAAGTGGCCTCTCCATCCAGGAGTGGTTTGTCATCGATCAAATGAAAGCCGGCTTTCCGTGCATAATCGGCCATGGCTTTGACGTCATTACCGGCATAATTGACTTTGGTTTGACCGCTAATCTCCGGGTAGTTTTCGATCCCCATAATCAGGGAATACATTTTCGCCATAATCGTCTCCTGCTGGATAATTCCAATACTTAATACACTATAATAGCACATTTTATTGCTTTAATAAAGAGATATGGAAAACCGGCAGCACTTCCCAGTTTGAATAATTTTAGAGCGACTACGGGGGGGCAAGGGAGGTTTTAAAAAAAAATTATAAATTATAAATGATAAATGATAAATGATAAACGAAGGCGCCCTACGGGCAAAAATAATTTAATAGATATCGTCCGCAGGACACAGCTATGCATGGGGTTCTGTCATGGTAACGAAAACGCCGTGAGAATAAGTATATTGGTCCAGGTCATTCGATGCCTGGGCTTGTTGGAGCCAGAGATTCCAATAGGCGCATAATTCTTCATCGGAAAGGTTTCTTAAGTCCAGGTCTTCTTCACTTAAAAATTCATCTCTTATTTCGATCATGTATTACCTCCCTCCGGGAAGAAAGGTAAAACACCCTCAGCCCGTTTTACCATCTGTTGATGCGCCTCGAAAAGTGGTTTGCCGGAGATTTCTTTTTCAACGGAAGGCCATAATTCCGACCACTTTTCAGCGGCTTTCAAGTATAATGCCAAACGATTTTCATTGGCATGGATAAGGGCGCGTTTTTCTTTGTCCAGCAATTCTTCCAGTTTTTCCCTGCCGGCGGAACTATTTAAAAGTAACGGTCTTTGCTTCGCCCATTCCATAACCAGGTCCGGGTATTTTTCCGCCAGGTTGATGATATCCAATGCACTCCTGGAATACAAAAGCTGTTCCCTGGGGTCTTTGAATAAGCGTGCGATTTCGCCGATAACCACATAATCTTTTTCACGATTGGTTTTTTTCAATTCAGCAAGATCTTTTAAATTAACGAAAGGTAGATCGGATGAATCGTGCTCATGCCAGAGTCTTTTTAGTTCCGCGGGGAGAATGCGGGGCGGGCGGCTAAAAAAATCAGTGCGAACTCTCATCTCAGACGAACGAAACTCGAAATGCGAACTCCACCCCCCTTTCATCCATCGTATATCAAAGGGCGCGCCAAAACGATACCGGGCTTGAAAGCCGGATAATACCTCCATGACATGGTGTAGTGATTCCTCATCTTCCCGGACGATCCAATCGCCATCTTTACTCATTATTGTCAATCGATGCATCACTGCCGCCTGTCCGGAACAAATTACCGTCCTTATTTTGCCATGATTAAACGCCCTGGTCAGTTGGATATATATATTGTTTTGCATCATAAGGACATTTTACAAAAAACAGTGGAATATTTCAATAGAGGTATCTATTAAAAGGTTTCCAACTGCCATTTATTGATTTCCTTTCCGGCATCTTCAATCGCTTTGATGTCCGCCTCAGTCCATTGGGAGATTTCCCGCAGCATCTTTTTATCGGTTTTCTTTTTCCTGGAGAATCTTTTAGATATAAAAACTTTGGCCATCTCTCGAATTTTAAGAAGCAACGGCTTTCTCTAAAGTGTGAACAATAAACGAATTCAGGCTGCTGTCGATAAATTTCGCTTTTAAATTTAATTGACGATGCAGTTCCGGGGATAAGCGTAATACAAATTTTCCTGAAAAAGGTTTCTCGGGTATTTTGTTTCTTTCTTTACACCAATCCAGGTAGTCGTCGATAGAATCCCGAAAAGCCCGTTCGATTTCATCTACGTTTGTTCCTTGAAAGGTAATGACCGTTCTTGTATTTATAACCTCACCGTGAAAAATTTTGGCTTCATCATCGTATTGTACGATGCCATAATACCCTTTATATTTCATCATGGTTTCACTCCTGCATTTTCCAGGAATCGACGCATAGATGCAACAGCGCCTTTATCCGTATCTTTTGATGGATGCGGACGATGAAATACGGCATCCTCACCATTGAGTTCTATCCGGATACGTGAGCCTTTTCCCTCCCCGATTACTGCGCCCAGGTTCACCAATAATGCCTCAATATCTTTCCAGGGTATTCCGGGTTGAGTTGGCTTTTTGAAAATTGCTTCCAGCGTGTTCCTGTGTTTCTTATTCATGGCTATTATAATACTATAATTCAGTATCATTTTCAATTGGTTGACGCGCCTATAAAAAATATATGCAGAAAATTTTCCCCTTTGGAATGGAATTATGGGAAATTACTCGTGTGTCCCCTTTCCATCCGGCGGCCAGGGGGCTTTTTTGGAAAAATCGCCCGCGTAACTTCTGGACCTCCAAAAAACTTTTGAAAATGAAAAGCTTGGGAAGTCCAGAAACCGCGCCCTCCGTGAGGGCTTTCTCGAAAAGGTTCCTGCTCGCCGAAGGTAATGGATTGACATTTTCTCCAACTAAGATTATAGTTAGCAAGGAAAAAGGAGAAAAATGAGGATATTGATCGTTGAAGATGATAAAAAAGTAGCGGGCTTCTTAAGAAGAGGCCTTAAAGAAGAACAATACGCCGTCGATGTCTGTTACGACGGCGACGAAGCCCTGTTCCAGTCACAGGTAAACCAATACGACCTCATTATCCTCGACGTCATGCTGCCCAAAAAGAACGGCTTTGCGGTATGCAAACAAATAAGGGAAGAAGGCAACCTTACCCCCATCCTGATGCTCACCGCCAGGGACCAATTGGAAGACAAAGTAAAAGGCCTCCAGGAAGGCGCCGACGATTACCTCACCAAACCCTTTGCCTTCGAAGAACTCCTGGCCAGGATAAAAGCGCTGCTCAGGCGAACCCAGGATTACAAAACCAAAACCTTGAACGTGGGCGACCTGGAGTTAGACCCTGTTTCACGTAAAGTAACCCGGCAGGGCAAACCCGTCTCCCTGACGGGCAAAGAATACGCCCTCCTGGAATACCTCCTGCGCAACAAAGGCAGGACTATCACCCAATCCATGATTATCGACCACGTGTGGGATATGAATTTCGACGGCCTCAGCAATGTCGTCAATGTCTATATTAATCACCTCAGGGAAAAAATCGATAAGGGGCTCCCCAAAAAGTATATACATACCATTCGGGGCGTAGGCTATCAGATCGATGAAAATCCGGTTTTTTAGAACCATCCGTTCGCGGCTGACCCTTTTGTATGCCGTGGTCCTGGCCCTCATTTTCCTGGTTGCCGATGTCGTCCTATACCAGAGTTTTAAAATGAGCCTTATCGAGGCCATCGACGGCACCCTGTTGACGGCAGCGGAAGATACGGAAGCCACCATGGCCAAAATTCCCATTGAAAAATGGAAAACCAGCGTTAAAGAAGTGGAACGGGGGTTTGTGGTGAACCGCCTGTACATCCAGGTGGTGGAAATTCCCGCCGGGAAAGAAGAGAATTTTCTCATGGTGGCCCGTTCCGGGATCCTGGCGGAAAACATTTCCCAGAAAATGATATGGGAAAGTCTTGCCCGTCAATTCCCGGCGCAGCCATTGTACATGAATGTCAATGAAGAAAGCCCGGGCACTCACCCGATGCGAATTATTCTCTACCCGGTGCATAAAGTACAGGACAAGAAATACCTAATCGAAGTAGGCACCTCCCTTAAAAAAGTAGCCAATACCTTGAAGAACTTTCTCAATGTATTAATGATTTCCGTACCACTGCTGTTGTTGGTTTCAGTGTTGGGGGGATATTTCATTCTCACCAAAGCCTTGCAGCCGGTGAAAGCAGTGGTGCAAACCGCCCGGAAGATCACTACGGAAGATCTCAGCCACCGGATCGATTCCAAAAACCGCAAGGATGAAATCGGCGAACTAATTACGACGTTTAACCAGATGATTTCCCGGTTGGAGCAGTCGGTGATGCAGCTCAAACAATTCTCCAGCGATGCTTCCCACGACTTAAAAACCCCGCTGACCATTATCCGCGGCGAAATCGAAATCGCCCTGCGGAAGAATCGATCGTCAAAAGAATATATCAAGACATTAACCAGTATCCAGGAAGAGGCCCGGAAGTTGGAAACCATTATCGAGAACCTGTTGTTTCTTTCCCGCATCGATTCCCCGGCTCAAAGTTTATCTTTAAAAGCAGTACCGCTGGATGAGATCATTCTTAATGTGTTTGAAAAGGCCGAGCAATTGGCCAATAAAAAAGGTATTATTTTTATGATCGGGGAAATGGCGCCGACGCTTATCCGGGGGGAATCGATCCTGTTGAATCGGCTGGTGATGAATATTTTGGATAACGCAATCAAATATACACCGGCAGGGGGGCGTGTGGGGATATCGCTGGAAAGAACCGGGAAAAATGTCCGCCTTGCGGTACAGGATACCGGGATCGGTATCCCCGGGGAGTCTCTGCCTTATATTTTCGATCGTTTTTACCAGGTGGATAAATCGCGTACCCAGCGCAGTCAGGGTTCCGGTTTAGGGCTTTCCATCGTAAAAAAGATCGCCGATATCCACGGCGCGGTGGTGGAGGTAAAAAGCGAGTTGAACAAGGGTGCGGTGTTCCAGGTTATTTTCCCTTTGCTGATCTGAAGGATAATCTTATACCAAAGCGAAATAAACCTTATCAAAGACGGCCGATCGTCGCGCCAAAACGTTCACCGCACCGCGTTTCCTGTATCCTGTATCCTGTATCCTGATGTTTTGTCAGGCTTTGACGCCCGTTATCACCCGGTTCCAATCAAAGCATGGGCCGAAATCGGTTTTGCCGGAAGCACGATAATTTACATGGCTCACGATGCCTTTGAAGCCGCTGACTTCCGGGGTGGTTTCAAAGCGCTGCGGTTCATCCTGGAATTCCCTGGGTATTTTGTAGCGGGCCGTAAGGTAGCGTAATAAGGTAATCAGTGAGGTGTATTGGTTTTCCGTGAAGCCGGCAAAGTAATCGTAGCCCCGGAAGGAATTCGCACAATAGTATTCGGTTTGATTAAGGCCGCAATAGACATCGGCAGCCGGGTAGGTATTGACAAGATTGTCGCCGATTTTTTTCAAAGGACCGATGTTTGACAATTCGATGCCGATGCTGGCCTGGCTTCTTTCCATGTTTCCGCCCACGGCGCCTGGTCCCAGATGGTATGACCAGTAGTATGATGAAAACAAATTATAGATAGTCCCGTTTCGGCCGATTAAGAAAGGGACCGACACATGGTTATCCGCCTTAGTTAAAGTTGCGATGTCGCCTTTCAGGTATCCCATGGTGAAATGAAGAACGATCTGGTCTTTATCGACCCGGGATTGATAGAAATAGGATTCATCGCCGGATGATGGCCGGGTTTCCACATAATACATGAAAGAATCTTCCCCGAAAATTTCAACCGCTTTTCGTATTAGCGTATGTTGTTTCCCATCGCTGTCAATGCCGGTGTTGTCAAAATCCTGCTCATGGTCTGATATTTTTTCCACGTGCATTTTTTCCTCCTTCTCTGTTTATCGTTTTTATTGGACCGTATCATTTTACACTATCGTCCCCTGAAATTCAAGGCACACCAGGGGGAAATTGATTATTGCAAAAAAAAACGCATGGTACTATAATGGAACCATGAAAACCAATAAACCCGTACTGCGCAAAGATGTGGCATTTATAAACCGCCAAAAAGAATTGGCATTTTTAGGGGAATACATCGGTGAAAAACCTGAATCCATACTATTTCTGCACGGTCCCAAATCCTCAGGGAAAACCACGCTGCTGTATAAATTCCTGGAACAGGCCGGCAAAAAACAAGACCTGGATATCAAGTTCCTGAATTTGAGAGAAACCCTTACCAATGTATATGAGGATTTTCTGAAAGCCTTTTTCAATGTGCAGGGAGAAGGAGAAAAAAAAGGAATTCAACCGGTATTGGTTATCGATGAGCTTCAAGCCCTGGATAAGGTTTACATCGACAATGATAAAGAGCGGCAACTGATTATCGCGCTATTTAATTTTTTTGTCGCCATGACCAAGGAGAGGCACCTGGCCCATATTATCATTGCTTCATCGGATGGCTATTTTTTAAATACCGTTTACACCGATTCAAGATTAAAAAAGGCCGCGAAATTTTATAAGGTAGATTATCTCTGCAAGGAAGATGTGATGGACTGGCTTTTGAACCTGGAAAAGTATTCGAAAATAAAAGCCTATAGGTTGACAAAAGAGGATGTGGAAAAGATATGGGATGCCGTAGGCGGCAGTATGTGGGAGATACAGGACATATTATCCTATCTCTTTCAAGCGCCGCTTGAAGAGGTCCTGGCTTCGTATATTAAAAGGATTCGCAGCTTGATTGTAACCTACATGGTAAAATCGGAGAAAAATGAGCTGGAAAGGTTACTTCGCAGGTTCATCGACAGCGACGAGTTACCCCAGGAGGAGATTGGTCCCGTGGAAGAAAAGTTGTTAAGCGACATGGTACGGCAGAATATACTTTATTTCGATCCGACGGAGGCGAAGTATTATCCGCAAGGAAAAAGTTATCAAAACGGGATCAGGGCATATTTTAAAAAGGATTGAAGGGAGGGCCTTTGGCCCTGGCCAATAAACGGGCAGACTTGAAGTTCATCGATGATTAAAACGGGTTTAATGCCTTCCCGGGTAAGCTCCAGGAATTCAGCTTTCATAACTTTGAAGGGGTCGGCCCATTTTTCAAGAATTTTCTTCTCTACCGCTGCATCGATCTTAAAAAAACCGATATTGATATTGGAGGTCAGTGTTTCCTTTTTTTCGCCCTGGGTTTCAACGCGAAAAAAGGTTTTAAGGAAATCGTCGTATACATTGGTGAAGGTTTCGCGGAGGTCCAGGAATTTGATATCCAGTTTTTGTTCTTCCCGGATTTGCTTCCAACTATTGTCTACGACGAACTGCTATATAAATTAGCCGCGAAGAAAAACCTAGGTGCCTTGGTGGCCCCGGATTTTACTTACTCTCTGCCGCCTCTGCCAGGAGGTCTTTATACCGGATTTTACAATCCTGGTAATGCCCCATAACCGAATGCCGAATAACGGGTATCCGCTCCAGGACTTCGCTCATCTCCTCCATTTCCTCCCTGAATATATCTCTATTCACAATACCGGCATCTTTAACCTTTTCCTTTTTTTCCTGGATATCTTTCCAATAAATCGGGCCGTTTCCAAATAAAACCCATTCGATCGAAATATTAAAATCCTCATGCAAACGTTCCAGGCTCTTTAAATGAAGCAGGTGCAGGCCTTTTTCATTTTTTTTATAGGTTACCTCCTGGATATTCACCATTCCTGCCATCCGGCGCTGGGTATATTTAAACATTTCCCTGACCGTTCTTAACCGCTTGCCAATATTTTCAAGATTATACATCTTATTACCTCCGTAACCTCCATAAAATGCTGGAGGCAAATATAATACTGAATTTTAAAAGATAGGTCAAGATGCAAAAAGGATAAAGCGACAATCAAAAAGGGTCATCATTGATCCCAATAAGATAAGCGGCCATATTTTTTAGATGGACGATTACTTTTTTTATTTTTGCGTTTACCTTATTTGGCTGGACGTTGATCTTATTTATATGAACAGCGACCTTATTCATATGGACGTTGATCTTTTTATTTCGGATGATGATCTTATTTATTTGAATGATGATCTTATTTGCATGGATGATGATACTTTTTTCTATTCGATCTATCCTATTTGGCTATTCATACGGCCTTTTTGGATATTGAATTGCCCTTTTCGGTGCGCCGATTACTCACGGCGCTTGACGGTTCCCATTAATTATTCGGTTCCCATATCTTTCAGGATCATTTTTTATGAAAATTGCCACGAAGGCACGAAGGCACAAAGAAACACCAAGAGGATTTATTTAAAAAAACCCTGGCGCCCCGGCGGCAAAAGCTTTTTCTTCGCGGGCCTTCGCGTTCTTCGCGGCTTATCTTTCACTGCTCTCGACATCACGGAAGCCGGATGGCAGCCGGTGAAACATCTCCTTAAAACACCGCGTAGAATTGCTAATTTCCTTTTCAATGTTTTTTTCGTGCTTCAAGGGAACCCACGGAAAACACAGAAACTACCCTTGACTTAAACAAATGAAATAGTGTATCATTCGATTTCCATAAACGACGGCATAAATAAATCGATGTATAATGAATACGGATATTGTTAATTATTTAAAAGGATTCCCGGGCGCTGCCGGCAGCGAGAACATATTTCTCCCGGATAACGTCGCCCCGGACCCACGACAAAGAAGGAAAATTGTCGGCAGCCTTTTCAACCCCCACATTATCCGGCAACCCGACGCCCATATATCGGAAAACCAAATCGAAACATTTATCATGGAGGTGGCCAGGAAACTGGTTACCTCCGCCGACAAACTAACCATTGAAAAAGCCTTCCGGGAGCTGGTCGCCAAAGTCAGTGGAAATATCCTCACCCTGAAATACCGCCCCATTTTTGAAAAAATAAGACGCGATAGACGCCTCGCCGGCATACTGGCCTATTTTACCCGCGGCAGCCTCTACCGAAGAGACGAAGTCCGGGAATTGGACGTTCTGGTGTTCCTTAAAAAATACCCCGATCCCTATAATTTCCAATACGACGCCCGGGATTTCCTTGATATAATCCGACTATTCAACCCGCCGGGCAAACGAAAAATATACGAAACAACCCTGCAAACCTTCATGAACCTCCTTTACGGCAAACAATACGAGTACTTGATGCAAATTAACCTCATTAAACGCGAAGCCGGACAGGTTTACCGTGAAAAAGCAAAGAAACTGCGGGAACAACTCTGGACCCTCTCCATCACGGAAGCGACTGAGACAGAAGCCAAAGAAATATTAAACGCCGCGGAAATCCAGGGAAGCCCTTATAAAAACAGGATGCTGACCCCCCCTGACCTGGAGAAGAACGGACTGCAACCCAAATATAAGATGAATTTTAAAGGGTTCCCGCCGACGTATTTCTCTTCCCCTTATCACATCGGCCAGGGACGGGTGGCAGTGGCGGCTTATTTGAAAAAAGACGGGCAATATATCGCGGGCTCCTATTACCAGAGCAATTCCCACGGCATCTGGCGACGCCTGGACGGTTATACCATGATGGAAGGGAAAATCGTTTCCTACGGCGCCGGGGAAAAACGCGGCAGGACCAACCTCCCCCTGGTTTTCCAAAAAGCATTGGCGAAAATTACGGGTAATCCCGACCTTATTATCAAACCCACCGGCGACGAAAGTGATTTTATTTTTGCCGGCGCCTCCTACAGCACCCTGTCCCTGTTGACCCAAAACGCCGCCGCCATGGCGCCCGAAACTGTGGAAAAAAAACCTGAAAAACTGGACGGCAACTTTTACGGGGAAAACGAGCGCTTAATTCCACCGGGAGAAGTAGACTTTTATGACCATGGCCAGGCCCCGGATTTCTCAAAACCCGTTACCCACTGGGAAGCCGTCAACAAGGCATATGGCAAAATAACGTACCGGGCGTTTTTATCCGTGGATGACCGCTTTATATACACATTTTGCAAAGATGAGACGGGCCGGGCCTGGATCGGCGCCATCGAAAATCACAGCGCCATCTGCCCCACGGGCCCCAGGGAAACCTGGGTGGACGGCGGCTGCCTGGCCACCCCCGCTTACGAATACCTGGGCAGGGAAGGAAACTACGGCAACCCGGAGTTGAGGGCCGGCAATTACATCGATATGTTCAAAAATTATTTAAGTAAAGTGCGTGTAATCGCCCTCTTTGGGAAAAGTCCCGAAATTTAAAAAAACTGCATTTGACAGGAGTTTTTTTCTGTGATATATTCCATTCTAAAGTTACTCAGAAAGAAAATATGGAGTAAAGAATACGTGAACATAAGTTTCAAAAAAAAATGTTTTATCGACCTAAAATAAGTGAGGGAATAATCATGACAAAATATTTTGAATGTGAAACACCTGCTTTAAAACAAGCCAAAGAATTAGCCGGCGATTATGGCCTGGAAAACCACGGCCTGGTTCAACCGGGCAAAGTATATTGGAACCTTCCAACCCCGGCATTGTACGAGGAAGCCATTTTCCGCGGCGAAGGGGCCATGACCGAAGGGGGTCCGTTAATCGTCAATACCGGCAAGTGGACCGCCCGGGCCGCCACGGATAAATACCTGGTCAAAGAACCCGAAAACCAGGACAAAATCTGGTGGGGAAAATCCAACCAACCCCTATCGGCCGAAAAGTTCGACATATTGCTTAACCGTATGCAAGCCTATCTCCAGGGACGCGACCTCTTTGTCCGGGATTGTTATGTCGGGGCCGATCCCAAATACCGGATGCCTATCCGTGTCATCACCGAGACGGCCTGGCAGAGTTTATTCGCCCGTAATATGTTCATTCCCATCGCCAACCGCGAAGAATACAAACAGCACGTCCCACAATTTACCTTGATCGCCGCCCCCTCTTTTAAAGCCGATCCCGGGATCGACGGCACACGAAGCGAAACCGTTATCGTGATTAACTTTGCCAAACGGTTGGCCCTTATCGCCGGTTCCAGTTACGCCGGCGAGATAAAGAAATCCTTTTTTACCATTTTGAACTACCTCCTGCCCCTAAAAGGAGTCATGTCCATGCACTGTTCGGCCAACGTGGGGGACGAAGGAGACGCGGCGCTATTTTTTGGCCTCAGCGGCACCGGTAAGACATCGCTGTCCGCCGACCCCAAACGTAAACTCATCGGCGACGACGAACACGGCTGGAGCGATGACGGCGTGTTTAATTTCGAGGGCGGCTGCTATGCCAAGGTCATCCGGCTGTCCGAGCAGTATGAACCCAAGATTTACTGCTGTACTTCCCGGTTCGGCACCATACTGGAAAACGTCGTTTTCGATCCCGTCACCCGAAAAATCGACCTGGACGACGATAAATTAACCGAAAACACCCGGGCCTCTTATCCCCTGGAATTCATCGACAATGCGCTGTCTGAAAAAATGACCCGCACCCAGCCCAAAAATGTCGTTTTTCTGACCTGCGATGCTTCCGGCGTATTACCCCCCATAGCCAGGCTGGATAAGAACCAGGCCATGTATCATTTCATCAGCGGCTACACGTCCAAGATCGCCGGTACGGAAATGGGGTTGGGGGTTGAACCGCAGATTACCTTCAGCGCCTGTTTCGGCGCCCCTTTCATGGTGCACCATCCCTTTTACTACGCCAAACTATTGTCGACGATGCTTGAGAAGCACGGCGCCCGGTGCTGGTTGGTCAATACCGGTTGGGTCGGCGGCAAGTTCGGCGTGGGCAAACGAATCAGTATCCATTATACCCGGGCCATGTTGAACGCCGCCCTGGAAGGAAAACTGGATAACGTCCAATACAGGCAGGATAAACTCTTCGGCTTTCAAGTTCCCATGAGTTGCCCGGGTATACCGGATGATGTGTTTAAGCCCGAAAGCGCCTGGAGCGATAATAAGGAATACTGGGACAAATACGACGCCCTGGCGGCCCGTTTTAGCGAAAACTTCAAACTCTATGCCCAGGACTGCCCGCCCGAAGTAGCCGCCGCCGGACCCAAAAGATTGTAATGGCGCTAAAAATTTTTTTTTGGCAAAAAGGGTCTTGACTATTACTTAAAAACGAAATATAGTTAAACTTAAAACGTTATTCGATAAACAAACCATGTAAGGAGGTTTCATGCCAAAAATCGATTTATCACTTTCAAATCTTGACCAACTTTTCCCCGGGGATTTTACCCAGGAGCAAATCGCCAAAGCCAAAACGGTTTTCCTGAAAGAATTGGCCCGTTCCACCCACAAATTCTACGGCGGCAAAATCATGACCATGCCCAAAGCCGGGGTTTATGGATTTAACTGGTTTAACGTGTGGTATACGCCCGGGGTTTCCGTGGTTTCCACGACTATCCGGGATAACAATGACGCTTCTTTCGATTTATCCAATAGGGGTAACCTGGTGGCCGTGGTATCCGATTCTACCCGCGTACTGGGAGATGGGGACTGCACGCCTTCCGGCGGTCTTGGGGTCATGGAAGGTAAGGCATTCCTGATGAAATACCTGGGCGGCGTCGACGGGGTGGCCCTCTGTATCAACAGCTATAATAAAAAAGGGGAACATGACCCGGATAAAATCATCGATTTCGTTAAAATGGTAGAGCCCAGCTTTGGCGCAATAAACCTGGAAGATATCTCTCAGCCCAATTGTTACAAAGTACTGGATACCCTCAGGGAAGAGTGCGACATTCCCGTCTGGCACGATGACGCCCAGGGAACCGGTTCAGTGACCCTGGCCGGGCTTGTCAATGCGCTGCGGGTTGTAGGTAAGGACTTAGACAAAGTAAAAATCGTTTTTAACGGGGCCGGCGCAGCCAATAGTACCATTGCACGTTTGCTCTTGCAGGCCGGCGCTGACCCTGAAAAGATGATCATGTTTGATATCAATGGTGCATTGCACAAAGACAGGGCCGATATCAAAGCGGACCCCCGATTCTACAGGCAATGCGAACTTTGTGCTAAAACCAATCCCAATAAGATCACCGCTATCGAAACGGCTATGACAGGCGCGGATGTGCTGATCGCTTTAAGTAAACCCGGCCCGGATACGGTGAAACAGGATTGGATTCGCAAAATGGGGACGAAACCCATCGTATTTGCGTGCGCCAACCCCGTACCGGAAATTTATCCCTATGCGGCCAAAGAAGCGGGGGCGTATATTGTCGCCACCGGCAGGGGCGATTTCCCCAACCAGGTCAATAATTCGTTGGGGTTCCCCGGCATCCTGAAAGGCGCCCTGATGGTAAGGGCCAGGAAAATAACCGATGAAATGGCAATTGCCGCCGCGTATTCCATGGCCAATTTTGCCCAGAAAAAAGGTATTAACCCGGATCGTATTATGCCCACCATGGATGAGACCGGCGTTTTTGCGCAGGAAGCGGCGGATGTGGCAATGGAAGCCATTAAGAACGGCGTCGCCAGGCTAAACCTCGATTGGCAGACGGTTCACGATCAGACGTTGAAAGACATTACCGCTGCCCGCGAAGCCCTCGACCTGCTGATGAAAAACGGTTTTGTTAAAAAACCGGATGAAAAATTACTGGAAGAAGCCCTGTTGAAAGCCATTGACGCAGTAAAAAAGTAATCCAACTTATTATAGGAGCATGTTCCTGTAGGGGTTTGATTTTGTGTTCCTGTAGGGGCTTGATTTATCAAGCCCCTTTACGCTTTACGGCCACCGACATTCTTTTGGGTTTGATGAATCAAACCCCTACATCGCTTGCTTTATTTAAAGGTTGCGGTCTTAAATGCGTCGAACGCCTCGAATACCCGTTTGATATCTTTTATTTCCTCTTTGTGAATATTCACTTTTTGATTCCCTTTTGTCCCCACATATTTCATTTTTGCCGATTTTGAGGTAGAAATCAGGCGCAGGATTTCGATTTCCTGCGGCAGCAAGGCCACATCGTAATATTCACAGATTCCCGCTCCTTCATGGTCAGAATAGACATCGGGAATGTCCAGTTTTTGCATGTCTTGTTGCCGCGTCATCTCTCTCATGGGCAGGATATATTCCTTATCGTCCGCGGTAATAACATATTGCTTGATAAACAACATTTCATCGGCAAAATAGGCGAGTCTTAACCTCAGGGTTTGAATATTCGTTTGGTTATTTTTTACGATATAAAGAACAATCCTGGAACGTATGCTCACCCCTTTGGGCATGTAGGTGGTAATGCCCTTTTGCTTATCTTCCCGGACTTGCAATTTGAATTTCCCGGCAAAGTTTTTTCCCGTGTCTTCACCTTCGGCGCCGGCATACACCGCGGAACACAGGAAAATTGCCGCCATTACTACTAAAAAGAAAATCGTTATTCTTTTCTCTTTCATATTATTCTCCTTTTCATTTATTTTTCTAACCGGTACTTTTAATAATTTCTATGAAATCAGGGGCTTTTAATGAAGCGCCTCCAACCAATGCGCCATCGACATTGGGAAGGGTTAATAACTCCTTGCTGTTGGATGGTTTGACCGATCCCCCATAAAGTATACGCACGGCGTCGGCAACCAAACCGCCGTATTTTAAAGCCAACGAAACCCGTATCAACCGGTGCACGTCCTCTACCTGTCCCGGCAAGGCGGTCTTCCCGGTTCCTATGGCCCAAACGGGTTCATAAGCGATGATGAGCCGCGCTGCTTCCGGGCCCGGTACGTCCAATAATCCCACTGCCAACTGCCTGCCGATAATGGCCGAAACTTCCCCCCTCTCCCGCTCTTCCAATGTCTCGCCGATGCACAGGATTGGAACCAGGCTATTCCTGTAGGAGGCTTTTATTTTTTTATTAATGATTTCATCGGTCTCAGCAAAGTACTGCCGGCGCTCGGAATGACCGACAATGACGTAATCTGCCCCGGCATCTTTGACTTGCTTTCCTGAACATTCCCCGGTAAACGCCCCCTGGTCCTCGAAATGCAAATTTTGTGCGGCTATCCCGATGTAAGATTCCCGCAAATGATTGGCCATTCCCGGTAAACTTAAAAAAGGCGGCGCCACGATTACGTCCACATCCCCGGGAAACGGCAGCCCGTAATGGATACCATCCACCAATTGGACGGCTTCTGCCGCCGTTAGATGCATCTTCCAGTTGCCGGCAATGATGGGTATTCGCTTTCTCACTTTTGCTCTTTAAGGACCTTCTTAAGTTCTTCCGCAATTAACTCTTTCAAAAGCTCTTTCTGATGGCCGGGGCTGCCGGGGGATTTTGGCGATGGCAAAGACGAGGGTGAGGGTGACGGTGACGATGAATGAACGCCTTTCGGTCCCAGTCCGGCGGCGGCCCTTTTTTCCAGTAATTTCCGCCTATCCTCATCAGGGATGGCCATTACCTGCCCCATGGACTTTGCATAATAATCGATTTTCAATAAATGCTCCAACAACTCCATGCGCAAATAGGCCTCATTGACATCCCGGCCCACGGACAACACGCCGTTCCCGGCCATCATAAACACATCGCACCGGGACAACGCTTCGGAGATTATTTGTTCATGTTCGACCGAACCGGGGAAGGCATACCGGGCCGCCGGGATCACATCCCCGATGGAAACGATGGCTTCAGGCGCAACGATTTCAAAATCGCCGCAGCTATCGCCGCCGTTGATTAACCCGCGGGCCATGGCAAACGGCGGATGGGCATGGACCACGGCAGCGATATCCTCCCTGGTCTTGTATGCGGCCAGGTGCAGATTGATCTCGGAAAAGGACTTGCCGATGCCGTGTACTTTCTTACCTTCCATATCCAGGGTCAGGATCATTTCGGGGACGATGTCCGCCTTACTGACGGCCGTGGGAGTGGCCAACAACGCGCCCTCGAACTTAACGGTCACATTGCCGTCATGATTGGCGACCCATCCCATGGCATGCAGCTTATGGCTGATCTCTACAATATTTTTTATTAAATATTCCCGCGAGTTTCCCATAGCTTTTTATTCCGTTTCTCTTAACCCAGTTGTTGCCCTGGGCCTGACGCTTTCATGTCATTGAGCTGTTTCAAAATTCGAATGGCCGCTTCGGCGGAAGAATCGATCTCCGATTCGGAGCCGCTTAAGATCAATCGCCCGGTGGCGCCGAAAGGTCTGATGTCGATCAATTTGACTTCGGCGGCTTTAAGGGCTTCGTTGCCGGCGATCATCAGATAGGCGGCCGGCGTGGCTTCCAGGATGAATACCGAGTCCCCGGCCAATACCATGTTCCCCCTGGCCATCCCGGTAAACATAATGGCATGGTCCTGTTCGACGCCGCGAATAATTTTCTGGGTTAAAATCTCTACCGCGGCCCGGTCATTTTCGTTTAATTGGGCTTCTTTTAAGACGGCTTTCCCGGCTTCCTTGACTTCGCCCTGGTCGGAGTGATGCACCATCATCAACCCGAAAACCCGTTCGGTCACGACCGAAGCTAAACGGACGTTGGTGGCTTTAAGTGCCACATCGATCATGGTATGGATTTCCATGGCGGGCGCGATCTCGATTAATAATGCGGCGTCGTATTCGGAAGGATCATAAACGCGGTTGTCCTTGGCGATATACTGGGCCAATTGCGGCTGTAAGCTATCGATAAATGTTAATGTTCGTAATTCAAATCCTTTACTGGTCATTTACTACCTCCTTTCTTTTACCCCCAAAAACTTTTAATAATGAAAAGCTTTGGGAGGTCCAGGAACCCTTTCTCGAAAGGGTTCCTGGTCGTCGAAGACATATCGTTAATAACTTCCTTTTTTAGCGGCTGCCCCGGTGACGATGGCCACACTGGCGGAAGCGCCGATGCGGTTGGCCCCGGCTTTGATCATTTTTTCCGCGTCCTCATGGGTGCGGATGCCGCCGGAAGCTTTGACTTCCATATCGCTGCCGACGACGCGCCTCATTAATGCGATATCTTCCACGGTAGCGCCGCCGCCGCCGAAACCGGTAGACGTTTTAACAAAAGCGGCCCCGGCTGTTTTAGCCAATATACAGGCGGTGATTTTCTCTTCATCATTCAACTGGGACGTTTCGATAATCACTTTTACTTTATGCGGCCGGGACGCTTCAACTACTGATTTGATATCGTCATAAACCAGGTGGTAATCTTTCGATTTTAACGCGCCGATATTGATGACCATATCGATTTCCTGCGCCCCGGCGCGGACCGCTTCCCTGGCTTCGAAAGCTTTGGACTGGCTGGAGGCCGCGCCCAAAGGGAACCCGACGACGGCAATGGGCTTCACCGGGCTTCCTTTTAACTGCCGCGCCACCAGGGGAATATTGGCGGAATTGACGCAAACCGTGGCAAAACTGTATTGCCTGGCCTCTTCGCATACTTTTATCAACTGCTCCTTCGTGGCGTCGGGTTTCAACAGGGTGTGATCGATCATCGCCGCCAGGGTTTTATCTATTTTGGAACCGTTGATCCCGGCTTTGGCGCCGATGCGGTCGGCGCCGGTGCTTAATATATTCCGGACGGCTTCCGGTTTCCGGGTAGCGCAGTGCCCGCAATCGATGCAATCGCGGTCCGAGGAGATGCAGCCCTCGCCCCCCCTTACCGCGGCGGCCATGGGGTCAAAAACACCCCGCTCCCGCAGCTTTTCGGTTACCCTCCGGGTTATCAACTCTACCAGTTGATCGATATTGCGGTCATCGATTCCATTCGACATTTAATCCTCCTTTATGGTGACTTTGTCCACCACCCCGACAATGACGGAATGAAACGGGTCATCTTTGGTTCCTAACAATTGCCGGGCGGTGTTGCCCTCTTGCTCCACCAACACCACATCGCCGGGGCCGGCATTGACGGTATCGCAAGATATAAACGATGCGCCAATGTCTTTGCCGGTCTCATCGATGGGCTGCACCAGTAAAAACTTATGGCCTTTAAAACTGGGGTGCTTCTGCGTTGCAACAACGTTTCCAATAACCCTGACCAATTTCATAGTTTATTTCCTTTCGCGATTCGCGTGTTTCGCCAGTATCGCGGGCCGTTTTTCAATATTTATCGAAAATATCTTTTTCATCTGTTATGCCTTTATCTTCGACATTGACCTGGTCTACGATCCCGGTAATGGCGGCATCCACCGGCGCAAAGGGTTCGGGAAGGGCCAATGTGGATTCCCTGGCCAGGGTATAGTAAACTAAATCGCCGTACCCGGCCTGGACCGTATCGATGGCCGCCACGGCCTCGCCGCTGTTCTGCAGCTTCTCATTCACCGGCTGGATCATTAGGATTTTTAAGTTTTTAATGCTGTCTACCTTCCGCGTGGCAACGACTGTTCCGATTACTTTTGCTAATCTCATGTTTTAACCCTTATTTTTGTCCGTGTTCGTCCGTGTTCGTCCGTGGCTAAGTTTTTTTTCACCAGTAGACTCCTTTTTCGATCAATTCCGGGTGCGGAGACGGGATCAACTCACAGGCCGCCAACATACCCTCCTTAGCAGCGTACTGTTTGGCCGCTTCCAACGAAGCTTCCACATCGGCCAGGTCCCCGGTCATCACAAAATACCCCTTCCCGCCCAAACCATTGGCCAACCGGAGCTCTACCAATTGGACGGAGGTTGTTTTAGCCGCTATGTCGGCCGCTAACACACAAACGGCGACAGAAAACGTTTCGATGATACCGATGGCGCCGAACGTATCGATTTTGACGGCGGCGGAAAGCGCCGGGATAATGTCCTCATGAACCCGCGGTAAAAAAAGATCGGCAATGACCATGTCTTTCCCGCTTTCAAGCCCGGCTTTCATGGCTTCTTCCACATCGGCTACTTCGCCGCAGATTATAGTAATGTATTTGCCGGGGCACACGGGATGCGTTTCGATGATCCGCACCGGCGCTTTTTTAACCATGGCGTCGCAAGAGTAGATGCCCCTGGCTACCGACTTGTATTCGATCATTCCTAAGGCCGGCTCTTTCATTTTATGTTATCCTTTTTCATTTGCATCATTATTAATTGCATATTTCGATCCATGCCCCGGCGACTTCGGTTACTGTCCCGGCAATGGGGGCATGGTAAACCGCCCCGGTTTTGTCCGAAGGAGACGCGGCTATCACATCGCCCATTTTTACTTTCCGGCCCGGCGCTACTGTGGGCTCCGCGGGGACGCCGGTGTGCCGGTTAAGCGGAACCCTGACCCGCCCAACGCTTCGATACCCGGTAAAAGGGGTGTTCTTCACATACTGGGAAAGGCCCAGTTTCTTAATTACCGTGGGCAGGGAAACTTTCCGGTACTCCAACTCCGGGACGATATTGATATCGGAACGATGGTGGGGGTTTTTAACGCCCCTGGCGGTTAATAGTTTTTTATATTGGGCGTATACTTTGCGCGGGGAAAGCAGCATGAAATCGCAGGCGATGAGTTCGCACACCCCGCACTGGCTGCACAGGAATGCAGACGTGACATGTTCGGTGGGCTCCGACTGGTTATAATCGATGGTGCGCATGGTCATATGGGGATACAATGCATGGCCCAGCAAATTGCGCGGGCAGAGGTCCGAACAGCGGAAACATTGACAACAGGCGGCTTTGGATTTTTTGACCATGCGGGAAATAGTCGTACGCTGCATGTTTATAATGAAATGGTCTTCGGGCAATGCGATAACGCCGGAGGTGGTTTTGGCTATGCCCTGGTTCCGGTTCTCGACGATGCAGCCCATCATGGGGCCGCCGTCGATGATTACATCCGTGGGCTGAAGGGTTCCCCCGGCCATTTGAATTAAATCGTTGTACGGGGTTCCGATGGGAACGGTAATGACCTGGGGTTGTTTCACTGAACCGGCAATGGTAACGGGCCGTTCGGTGACCGGTTTGCCGTCCACGGCGTGGGCCACCTGGGCCAGGCTGAGCACGTTACCCACCAGCACGCCTACCTGGAGTGGGAGTCCGCCTTCGGGGATGATGCGGCGGGTAACGTCGTAGACGGTTAAGAACTCGTCGCCGGCGGGATAATAGTTTTCCAGGAAATGGAGTTTGATGTTCCCGTCCGTGGGGAGTTCTTTGGTCAGGGCAGCGGCAACGTCTTTGTAATGTGCTTTTATTGCGATGTACCCGGTTTTGGCGCCGGTTGCGATCATGGCGTATTGGAGGCCCCGGATAACCAGGCCGGGGTTTTCTTTTAATAGGGTTTTATCCGAGGTCAGGAGGGGTTCGCATTCGCTGCCATTGGCGATGACGGTATCGACCCGGCAATTTAGTTTTATATGGGTGGGGAAACCGCCGCCTCCGGCGCCGATGACTCCTGCTGCGTGAACGGCTTTAATAATTTCACCCGATGTTTTGTCAATCATTGTTGTTCTTTGCCTTCGGCGACCAGAAACCTTTTTGAAAAAAACCCTCACGGAGGGTGAGGTTTCTGGACTTCCCAAAACTTTTGTTTAGATAAAAGTTTTGTGGGGGTCCAGGGGGCGGTTTTTCAAAAGAGCCCCCTGGTTCTAAACAATCCTGAAATATCCACTGAGTACACATCTCCTGGTCCTGGTAAAATGACGCGCCGTAGTCAACCCCTCGCCGGTTGGCGAAGCAATAGTAAACGAAGTCGGCCCCTCGCCCCCCATCCCTAACCCGGCTAACGCCATACCATTCTTAACAAAAATAGAAGTGTTCATCTTTACCGCCATCCGGTGCATATGATCGATGTTTTTCGAATGAATCACGGCAGTATGAAAACAACCTCCTTCCAATCGATAAGCCAACTCAATGGCCTCATCGATATCCTTAACCCGGATAAACGGAACCACCGGCATCAATAACTCCTCCTTTGCAAACGGATGATCCGGACCGGTTTCCACGATACCCAGACGCTTGTGCGGATCGACCTCCATGCCGATCTCCGCCAGTATTTTCTGAATATCCTGCCCCACCCATTTTTTATTGGGGCAGCCGTTATGATCCAGCAGGACTTTTTCCAGGCGCCGAGCCTGGTAAGCGCCGATTTCGACGGCCCCGTGGTTCAACAACGATTTCTTAAGGCCCTCGGCCGCATTTTTAGTAACTATGATTTCTTTTTCCACCACACAGATAATATTATTATCGCAGCTTGCGCTGGCAACGATATCTTTGCCGGCTTTATCCAGGTCGGCCGTATCATCCACCACTACCGGAGGGTTCCCCGGACCCGCGGCGATGACACGTTTCCCCGATTTCATGGCCGCGGCTACCACTGCCGGGCCGCCGGTCACCACCAATAAACGAATCTTCGGGTGTTTCATTAACTCCCCGGCGGATTCGATGGTGGGATTAAAGACGGTAGTAAAAAGGTTAGGTGGGCCGCCTTCGGATATAACGGCTCTATTCATAAGGTCGATGGTAAAAGCGGAGATTTTTTTTGCCGATGGGTGGGGGTTGAACACCACCGCGTTGCCCCCGGCGATCATACCGATACCGTTGCAGATGATGGTTTCCGAAGGGTTGGTGCAGGGGGTAATGCTGCCGATGACGCCGTATGGCGCGTGTTCCTGGATGGTTAAACCGTCGTCGCCGCTAAAAGCTTCCGGTTCCAGGTCTTCGACGCCGGGAGTTTTCAAGATAACAAGGCGGTTTTTTCCCAGCTTGTCTTCGTAACGTCCCAGCCCGGTTTCATCCACGGCGATCCGGGCCAGTTCTTTCAAGTGGGCCAGACATATCTCGCGGATGGCGGCGATTATTTTTTTGCGCTGTTCAACGGGAACGGATTTATATTCCAGGAAAGCTTTTTCCGCGGCGGTTGCGGCGGAATCGATGCATGGGAAAGAGCCGAGGTTACCTTCGAATTGCGGCAAGGAGATGCTCACCTTTTCCCGGGTTGGTATTTTCGGTTGGGCTTGTTCTAAATTCCCGGTGGATAATTGCTCCACCACCCGATCGACGATGGCCTCGATCTGATTATCCGAAACTTCCATTACGAATCTCCATTATCAGTGTAATCCGTGTAATCTGTGGACATTTTTTCATTTAACGTACCGTTTTTCGCCGTCGATTTCGATCACATCGACGATGGCCATAATGACCGTATCCACAGGTTTATCCTTTGTGATATCCGTTTGTCGGGCCGAGCTGCCGGCGGCGGTGAGAACCACTTCGCCCACGCCGGCGCCCACGGAATCAACCGCCACTACAAAACCTGAAGTGGTTTTGCCGTCGAAATCCACATTTTTAACCACATGAAATTTCAACCCGGTCAGTTTTTCGTCTTTCTGGGTAGAAACAACGGTTCCGACTATTTTTCCCAGTTGCATTGTTAGCTCCCGTTCTCATCCATCGATAATTATTAATTGTCAATGGTTAATTGTAAATTGTAAATTATTAACCGGGGAAGTTATTTAGCCGGTTTTTTAGGGTTGCGACCGAGGGGAAGGGAGTTATCGATATTTTCATGGGGTCTGGGTATAACGTGGACAGAAATCAGTTCACCAACTTTTTCAGCGGCCCTGGCGCCTGCTTCGGTAGCGGCTTTCACAGCGGCGACGTCGCCTCTTACGATAGCGGTAGTATAGCCCCCGCCGATTTTTTCATAGCCCACCAGTTCGACTTTAGCGGCTTTTAGCATGGCATCGGATGCTTCCACCATTGCCACGAACCCCCTGGTTTCGATCATTCCAAGTGCGTCAGACATAGAGTCCTCCTTTAAATTAAAAGTTCAATCGATTTGATTCAGGGCTGTATTATAATGGAAATCGAAATGATTATCAATAGGACCTCCTGCGAATGTGAGAATAAGTGCGAATGATGTTTTAATCGTATTCGGTGAAGTAAACGACATCGAAACCCTGGACGAAACCATGAATCCATTCGTGATGGACTCCCCAAGGGAGGAGACTTTTTCCTTGACTTTTTTTCCTGATCGTGATATTTTCTTTACCGGAGAAACAAAAAATGACAGTCAACCGGTTTGCGGATTTCTTAAACGTGCTGGGATATCCCAGGGAAATGCTTGATACCGGTCTGGATGAAAATGTCTTTACCTATCGCATTGATGTCAATGACCCGGAGATAGTCGATTTTCCCCCCCAACGCCTGGATTTGCACTATGTGTACACACCCACGGAGGAATCTATTTTTGAATCCCACTCCGACTTCTGGAATCAAAACAGCGTGAATGCCTTTGTCGCTGTTTCCGATAATAAATGCCGCATTATTAACTCCAGGGAAAAACCCGATGAAACGGACCCCTTAAGCAAAGCCATCACAATTAAATCTTTCGACTACGGGGTTAATTCCCAGGGTTTCGATAAGGACAAACTGAAAGAAATATTGAAAGATTCCGTCGATTCCACTTATTTTTTCGATTTTATTATCCAAAACCAAAAAACCGGCCATGAGGTCGATAAAGATTTGTTACTCAATCTCATCGCGCTGAGAAATGATCTTGAACAGGAAGGGAACGACAAAATCGCTTATTTATTAATCCTCAAATGTCTTTTTATAAAGTACCTGGAGGACAGGGGCATATATCCCCAAAACTATTTATTGGACATTCTCCGCAGTAGTGTACCCGAGGTGTTGTTAAACGCATTTAAGGAAATCCGCAAGATAAACGGGGATCTTTTTAAACCGGGGAAGATCGATGAAACTGCGATAACGCCGGGCTATATGAAGAAGTTATCCCGCTTCTTTAGCTGCGATTACCGGAGCAAACAACTTAAATTATTCCCTTACCGTTTCAATAAAATCCCGGTGCAATTAATCAGTAACGTATACGAAACTTTTCTCGAAAGCGAAGCGAAGCGGGGGAAAGGAATCTATTATACGCCACCTTTTATCGTCGATTTTATGCTTTCTCATACTCTCAGGGAGAAACTAAACCGGAATCCTCGCGCCGCCGTATTGGACCCGGCCTGTGGTTCCGGCGCGTTCCTGGTAGAAAGTTTTAAGATGATAATCGGGGCTTTACCCTATAAACCCGGTTTTAAAGAGAAGCAAGAGATCATGGAAACCCAACTGTGGGGAATCGATCGCGATGAAAATTCCCTGCAAATAGCGGCATTCAGTCTTTACCTGGTGCTGTTGGAAAACGAAAGTCCCCAATATATTCGTGATCAAATCCAACGCGCCCACCCCATATTGCCGTCATTAATCGGGAAAACCCTTTTAAATGGAAATGCGTTAGTAGATGATAACCTATTTGGCGGGAAAATTTTCGATTGTGTGATCGCCAACCCTCCCTGGGGTTCCGTACCCGAAGATGAAGAACCGGGAAATATCGAAGAGAGAAAAGCCATCGGTTCCAAAGACCGGAAAGGCACCAACCCGGCATATGCAAGTGTATCGGATTACGAACGCAGCCAGGCTTTTTTATTGAGGGCCGGGCAATGGGGAGATAATGAAACCATATTCGCGATGGTGGTAAAAAACTCTATTTTCTTGAACAAACATGCAGCGGCTTTTAGAAAAGAATTATTGGAAAAATACCGCCTGTCCTATTTTTTCGAATTGTCCAAATTGGACAAAATACTTTTTAAAAAACGATCCATTGGAAAGGTTGACCACCAGGAGATTGAAATCGGGTCAACCGAACCATGTGCCATAGTGGTTTTTGGGAAATCCCAGGATAAAACCGGTACTATTAACTATATTGCACCCCAACTAACCGGTTTTTCCGAAAAATTTCAACTGATCCACTTTAGCCAAAAAGATATCAATCGAGTAATGCAAACCGACTTCCTTGAAGATGATCTGACCTGGAGAGTTCTTGCCAAAGGCAGTATGGATGACTACAAATTAATAAAAAAGATTTCCCGGCAAAATCGATCGTTAAAGATTACTTGCAGTAGAGGGTTTGAACCAAAACAAAATATGGGATCAACTGAAACGCAAGCATGGAACCGAATTTTAATCCAATCACAAAATATTGAGCGATATCATATTAAAAGGTCATTGAATATGTTTAATTGGAACCGGACGCTTCGCAGATACGGCGATGAAAACCTTTTTAATGGCGATAGAATATTGATTGCATATCGGCCTATTCCCCGAGACCGGTTAAAACTTCGATGTATATTTACAGATGAAGAAATGGTATTCAGGAATGATATTCTCTGCTTCAAATCCGAAGAAATCACAAACTACCTACCTTATCTGGCCATATTGAATTCCTCTTTCGCAGGGTATTATTTATTTAAAATTTCTGCCCAGTGGTACGGCGGTATAAAACGGGAGGCATTAAGAACTTACGATCTGAAATCTTTTCCTTTCCCGGAGTCTGATAACCGTTTCCCGGAATTAATAGAGATGGCGAACCGGGTGATGGATCTCAAAAAAAACGACAAGGATTCATCAGAATTGGAAAGGAAAATCGACGAACTGGTTTTTGAGTTGTATGGTCTTTTGGAATTTGAAAAGGAAATCATCCGGGAGTTTTATCAAATCAACGTCGAACGGAAAAAAGACCACGTCAAAGAAAAAGATCTCCAAAATTACGTAAACAGGTTCCGTCAAAATTTTAAATTGGTCCTGGACCCGGGTTATGACCTCAATGCCTCTTATTTTCAATCGCACCATATAGGTGCGTCGGTTTGTTTTCAAATGGTCAAAAAAGAGGATTTCATACCGGCAATTGCCCGTGAAGATATTCCTATTTTGCATATCGTCAAGAAAAGCCAATTGCAGCAGAGTTTCACCTCCCGGATGATAAATGAAGACAAAGTGAAAATATACGATGAAAAGAAATTTTACATCATTAAAAGCAACTACTTCAAAGATTGGACGGCAAGGCAAGCGGTAAAGGACGCCAATGAAGAAATCGGGCTGCTGTTCAAAAACTTGCCGGTGCATCATAACCATGGTTGACGGAAAACAATTTATGTCCTTTGCGCTTGATAAATTGGGATTTAAATCCCAAGAGGATTTATTTGAGAATCTTTACCTGAAGGCTTTCATTGATTCTTACCATAGAATAGGAAAAGATTCCATATTAGAGGAAAAAATAAGGGACCGGTTTGTTTTCGATTTGGAACGGGAAAATCCGCTGACAAAGAACTTAATTCAGCAGCAAATTCTATTACTTAATTGGGAGAGATGGCAAAATGTCTCTGAGGAGGAAAGGTCCAGGGCAGACATCTCTTTTTCGATTTCCGGCTTTGAATTCATAATCGAATGCAAACGATTGAAATATGCCGATAACAGGTATTTGGAGGGGGGGCTTAAACGTTTTGTAGAGTTAAAATATGCCAAAAACGACAGCCATGCCGGGATGATCGGGTTCGTAATCAATGGGGAAATCAAACCGATCGTAGAAGTTTTGAAAGCAAAGGTTAATGCGTTTCATTTCACTCCCGGTTCTGAGAATCTTTTAAAAAAAAGTTGTTTGGACTGGGAATACAGTTTTCAATCCAGGCACGATCGCAGCAAGAATACCCAGATTCAACTTTACCATTTGTTTTTTGATTTTATCCCCCGGATTTAATCATCTTTTTCAACAGGGCCGGGTAAATAAAAGCGGTTCGATTATTTCTTCAAAAGAATCCATGGCAGGTAGCGTCGCAGCCGCTTCTTTTCCAATGGTAAGGAACCAATGTCCGTTGGTAATCTGTCAATGTCCGACGGGAAGGAATGAATGTCCAACGGTAATCCGTCAATGTCCAATGGTAAGGAATGAATGTCCGTTGGTAATCCATCAATGTCCGACGGTAAGGAACCAATGTCCGTTGGTAATCTATCAATGTCCAATGGTAAGGAACCAATGTCCGTTGGTAATCCATCGATGTCCGGCGGGAAGGAAACAATATCCGTCGGTAATCTGTCAATGTCCGATGGGAAGGAATCAATATCCGTTGGTAATCTGTCAATGTCCGGCGGTAAGGAATGAATGTCCGGTCGGAACCATATTCACCGTTAACAATTATCCCTTTTCTGCCACGCCTTTGTGGCTATCTTTACAGCAGTTGCGGCAATTACCAAAGAGTGTGAGGCAAATGCCACAGTTCCTGGGGCAAATGACAAAGACCCTGAGGCAATTGACAAACTTCCTGGGGCAATTGCCAAAGAGGTTGTGACAAATGTCCGAACATCTTTGGCAAATGACAAAACACTTGAGGCAAATGACAAAGACCCTGAGGCAATTGACAAACTTCCTGGGGCAAATGCCAAAGAGGTTGTGGCAAATGCCGGAGCATCTTTGGAAAATTCCCCAACATCTTAGGCAAATGACAAAGATCTTTTGGCAAATGCCACAGGCGTTGTGCAAGATTACACGAGACTTGTGTCAGATCGCACCGCACTTATGTATGATCGCACGGAGGCCGTGTAAGATAACACAAAGCCCGTGCATGATCGCACGGAGGTTGTGTAAGGTAACACAGGGCTCGTGCATGATCACACAGCGGTCATGAAAGATAACACAGGGATTGCGTATGATTGCACAGCACCCGTGCATGATAGCACGGAAGTAGTGTAAGATAACACAGAGCTTGTGCATGATCGCACAGCGGTTGTGCAATATAACACAGGGCCCGTGCATGATCGCACGGAGGTCGTGTAAGATAACACGGGGCTTGTGATTGATCGCACGACGACTGTACAAGATAGTACGGGGCTTGTGAATGATCGCATGGGGCTTGTTCAAGATAACACAAGGGCCGTGCATGATAGCAAGCACCTGTGCAAGATAGCACGGCGGCTGTGTAAAGTTCTGCCACAAGTGAGATATATAGGCATTCCCGGCTGCCAGGCATTAACATAATTTCGCTTGGGAGACATGTAAAGATGGTGCTTTGTGGGCCTAATCTTTCATTAACCATTAACAATTGACAATTAACAATTATCCCTTTTTCGCTTACTAATCGAGTATCGGGCGGACACTCCCTGAATTCAAAAATACGGAACTCGGAAACGACACGGGACATGGAGCTTGACATCCATACTTATAGTTCCCTGTTTTTAATGGGCATTGGTACCCTTCGGGCGTTGAAAAGTAAAATTAAAAATGGAAGCGGAGCCCTTCGGGCCTATTGTCTACGCCTGCGGCGAAATAGCCGCAGTTGGCTGGGAGATTATAATTGATTAAAAAATAGGCCAGCGGATGACTAATTAAATCAATCCGACTTCCCCCGGAGATTTTTTCTAAAGGTCGGGATATTCCTTCTTAAGATGTTCCAGGGTTGTCTTAGCCTCTTCATTCGTTTTGGCCAATTCTGTCAGGCTTTTTAAGGCATTTTTATCACCAAAAACAGCGAGAGCCCTTAATGCCGCAAATTTAACGGAATCATTTTCGGAAGCTGATAATTCCTTTATTTTCCTATGAGCCAAAGGGCTGTAATAATAACTATCTGTAATTTTTGTCATGCCATCGATGATTTCTTCTATGTTTCGTGAAAATAATTTGTTATAATAGGTTTGAAAATCCCTGACCAATAATGCATCTTTTCGTAAATTGTCCATCTCTCTGTAAGAATCCTCTATTTTCTTTTTAAATTCCGATGTTTTCTTATGTAATTCTTCTAGTATGGATTCAACTGTTTTGATTCTTTCGGAAAATATTTCTTTATAATCGTTTATCCTTCTATTTATGAGATTTTCAATGAATTCTCTATCTTTATAAGATGAACGATAATTTAGCCAACCAATTGCAGTAAGTACTATCCCTATTCCGAATAAGATGTATTGAGCTATTGATAAAAAATTGTTAACGCTGTCCGCATGTTTTTGGTAAATTCTTTCGACATATCGATATACTTCTTCTTTATCAAAATCAGTTTTCTTATCCGGTTCTGTTGGATCAGGATTCCCTTTTGCTTTATGATTTTGATCGACAACCGGTGCAGCCGATGGTTGAGTATTTACATCCCGCTTTTGATTATCTTGAGAAAGAACAGTAAAGGGCGTAAAAGCATGTACAAAAATAATTATTATAGCTGCTGTAAGAAAAATTTTGTCTTTCATTTTAGTCCTCCAGGTATTCCTTTATATTGTCCCATAAATCCCTGGGCGAAATCGGTTTGGGAAGATATTTTTCTGCCCCCAAACCTTTGCTTAAATCTTCAAAAATATCCGGTCGCCTTGCAGAAAGAATGATAACCGGAACTGGACCGTATTTACTTTTGATTTCTCTAAGCATTTCAATTCCCGTTCTTCTTCCCATATCCGTATCTGTCTCATCAAAATGCCGATCCTTTGAAACTGGAAAAATAATATCCAATATTATTAAATCATATTGTGTCTTTTTTAATTTTTCCAGCGCGTCATCGATATTGTCAATTCCTTCCAAAGAATGACCTTTTGCTTGAATTACTTGAAATAAATCTCTAATTTTCCTGAATTCATCGTCGATAACCAAGACTTTTTTATCCATGTTCTTCTCCTTGTTCAATTAAAAAGTTTAATGTAAACACATTTTTAAAGATTCTTTCTTTAAATACAGAACTCTCAACCTTAATTTGTCCTCCATGTTTTTCGACTATCCGTTTTACAAAATTTAAACCAATTCCCGAACCTGTGATGTACATTTTTTTTGCTTCCTCTTCGCGATACCACTTATCAAATATTTTTTTTGTATCGTGGATCTGGATCCCATAGTTAATGACTTCAAATATGATTTGATCTTCACAAACACGTGTTTTAACCTCTATGGGGAATTCTCTCAAATCGGTCGAATAGTGCCCGGCATTTATAAACAAATTTGTAAAAAGGTGGGTTACCAGTTTTCGATCAAGAGAAATATCCGGGAGTTTTTTTATCTCTTCCCAATTTACTTCAATGGGATTTTCTTTTACCAATTGCCAGGCGTCAAAAATACATGGATAAATCCCTTCTTTTTGGAAGCTGTAGAACCCATCATTATCGATCATTACACTGGACCCTAATTCCGAAATTTCATTGTCCAGAAGTTTGAGGGTATCCTGGATTCTAATACTCGTTTCCTTTATTTCACCCGGTTTTGTAATGTCCATCTCTATATTGCCGCTGAGTGCCATGGCTATTTGAATCTTTGTTTTAACATCATGGGTGAGATCAGTAATGTACTGGTCTTTTTCCTTTTCCGCCTGTTTTATTTTATTTACCAATATGGCAATTTGCGACGACAGGTTGATAAACAATTGTTCTTCAAATTCCGTAAATTGTTTTTCCTCATTGCTGTAAATATCCAATATCCCAATGACTTTGGCCTTGAAAATGATTGGAGAAATAATCCGTGACTTTGCCTTACCCCTATAATCCGGATGAAAATCCATTATCTCTTCCCTGGTTTTTAAATTTAGAATTCGCGGCTCTCTTGTTTTTATTTTCTCAAGTATCTCCCTATTACAGTGGATACAATAATTTTCCGAATCTATTTCATTTTCGACTTTATCTTTTCTTAGATCGCATCTTCTTAATGATGAGTATGTGTAGTCCTTGTCACTTTCGAACATTACACAAACATCGCTGATTTTATACAACTTTTTTATTTCCTGTTGAATGGTACCGAATATCTGTTCTAAATTTACGTTTTTCGTAATTTCAGCGATAATTTCATTAATTTTTTTCGCCAGTTGATATTCCCTGGCCATTTCTACAGCGATAGAGATCTGGTTTGAGAAATTTCGTAAAAGCTCAATATTTGATGGATCGATGGATTTACCGTCGTACCTGTTATCCACGTAAATAACTCCAATATTCCGGTCGCTGCAAATTAAGGGTACGCAGAAATAACAATTTGAGCACTGGCTGGTAATGCCAATTTTACTTAAAAATTCATCCTGTTTGATTGGAACGGTGTTTTTTCGATCATTGAATGTTTCAGTGATGATATTTTTGTCTTTTTTAAGCGAATAACTTATTTCCCTACACATGGCATTAAATGTTTCACTCAAATAATACTCTTTTTTATCGATGCCGGGACTTTTAAAAAAAGACACATCCTCATTAGCATGAAAAGCCTTTTTAAATTTGTTTAAGATTTCTTTAAGACCTACTTTTGTTAACTCCTGCCAGACAGGGTCTTCCCAGATTTTACCGGCAGATTCAACATCAAAGGGGCCGACCGCCCGTTTAACAATTAGTCTGTCATCATTATTCTCATCTTTTAAAAAAAGAACCGCACGGTTATAACCCAATCCCCGCCTAATTGTTATGCAGGTTAAAACTAAAAAGAGCGTGCAATCGATATTAGAAGCTTCCTCTTCATGTAAATATCTTGACATTTCGGAGATCAAGTTCATTTTTTCCAAAAACTGTTGATTATTCAGAACGTCGGCAACTAAATTGCCAATAAATTTGAATGAATCGGTTTCATCTTTTCTAAAACCGGTTTCCAGTATTTTTCCTTCGTAATCCAATTTATTGCCGCAGCGCAAAAGGCCAATCGGCTTATTGTTTATAACCAGCGTCGAAAAAATGGCATTTTGAATTCTTTTTGAATCCAGAACTTCCTCATATCTTTTAATTACTTCTTGATTTTTTCGAGCATTCGCAGGGATATCATTGTCACACAACGTATTACATTCGCTATAAACTCTGCCGGCAAGAAATGTCCCACTTCGATATGTTTCAGGGAAATTATCAATATCGGTCCGGAACTGTATTTGATCGTTTTCATCGACTTTTCTCACGCAAGTTGCACCTTTTTCCAGGGAGTCGTTTACGGTATTATAGACGAAAATCGTGCACATCTCCGTATTAAAATACCGGCAGATGTTTTTCACAATGGTTTGGGACAAATCCTTTTTAGATAAATTCCTGTTTATTTCAGAACCGATCTTTTTAATGGATTCATAATTGTGGGTTTCTCTCATGGATTTTATTGCCAGCCCTGCGTATCGTAAAAGATTTTTTAAATAATCGATACCTTCCACTGTAATTGGCTTGCCGGAATTATAATTATCCATCCCGATTAAGCCGATAAGCTCTTTTTCCACCATCAGCTTTACTGTACACGAATTGGGTGCCTTTTCCCAATCTATTTTTTTTTGTGTTTTCAGTTGGTTTTCATCATAGATTCTATAAAAACTTTCATCGCCGTCGATAAAATTTTCTATATCCGGATCTATAGCGACTATTAATTTTTCATATTCCCCGGTAAATCTTTCAGTACTGGCACGAATGTCACTAAGTTAAGGCTACATAGCAATTTTTGAATTCCCTGTTTTTCAAGTTATCGCCAATTTAAATAAAATATCCGAAAAAAGTTTCAGAAAGTGCTGGACTCTCCCTTCATCATGTGTTAAAATTTATATATGG
>JAPKZK010000112.1 GCA_026393835.1 Candidatus Aminicenantota bacterium
TCGCGTCGTATTGCCGGAAGGAGTGGAAATGGTCATGCCCGGCGACAACGCCCAATTTATCATCGAATTGATCACTCCCATCGCCATGGAACAAGGATTGAAGTTTGCTATTCGTGAAGGCGGCCGGACCATCGGTGCAGGCTCGGTAACCGGGATAATAGAATAGAATAATGACCGATTAATTTAAGGAGCAAAATGACGACAAAAATAAGGATAAAATTAAAATCGTTTGACAGCAGGATACTTGACAAATCCTCCGCGGAAATAGTCGTGAAAGCCAAACGAACCGGGGCGCACGTGGCTGGGCCCATTCCCATTCCCACCCGGATCGAACGATTTTGCGTCCTCCGGTCGCCCCATGTGGACAAGAAATCCCGCGAACATTTTGAACGACGCACCCACTGCCGACTCATTGAAATCCGTGAGCACAATGACGATACCATTGCCGAATTAAAGAAAATGGACCTGCCGGCCGGGGTGGAAGTTGAGGTTAAATCCAATTAAACCGTAATCAGCGATAACGACAATGATATGACGGAAGATAAGGTGAATGAAATGATTCAAGGAATAATAGGAAAAAAATTGGGAATGACGCAAGTATTTACCGATGACGGACAGGTCGTTCCCGTTACAGTGATAAAAGCCGGACCTTGCCTGGTAGTCCAGAAAAAGGTAAAAGAAAACAATAATCACATGAAGGTGCAACTGGGATACGTGGATGAAAAGAAAGTAAAGAACATTAATAAGCCGCAGAAAGGCCGTTTCGATAAGGCCCAGATCCCCGCCACCCGGGTATTGAAAGAATTTTTTATCGACGAAGACAATTTTCAGGTAGGCGATTCCGTTAAAGTAGATATTTTTGCCGAGAAAGAGTGGGTCAATATCACCGGGATCACTAAGGGTAAAGGATTCCAGGGAGTTATCAAACGGTGGCATTTTGGCGGCGGCAGGGCCACCCATGGTTCCATGTTTCATCGTCGCCCCGGTTCCGTCGGTAATTGCGCCTATCCCGGCAAAGTCATCAAGAGAAAGAAAATGCCCGGCCACATGGGCTGTACGAAAAAAACCGTCAAGGGAATCAATGTAGTAAAAGTGGATGTGGAAAATAACATACTGCTGGTAAAGGGCGCAGTCCCGGGATTCAATGGGAATTATGTGTTTATTAAAAAGGATTCCTTTAAAAGGAGATGAGTGAAATGCTTACAATAAAGGTTAAGAATATGCAAAGCCATGAAGTCAGTCAACTGGACCTTCCTGAAGAAATCTTTGACTATCCCTTGAAAGAGCATTTAATATATGAGGCTGTAAAAAATTACAGGGCCAACCAGCGAAGGGGAACCGCCTGCACCAAAACCAGGGGCAAAGTAGCCGGCAGCGGCAGGAAGCTCTGGAGACAGAAGGGTACCGGCAGGGCCAGGATGGGATCCCTCAGGAGCCCCTTGTGGAGAACCGGCGGCACCACATTCGGGCCCCAGCCCAGGGATTATTCCTACAAGATGCCCAGGAAGGCCAGGAGAAATGCGTTAAAATCAGTCCTGTCCGATAAAATGAGAAACGACAGGATACTGGTGGTGGATAAAATCGCCCTGGAGTCCAATAAAACCAAAGAGACGTTGTCCCTGCTGAAGAATTTCCAGTTTGATAAATTATTGATCGTGGATACCAAGGAGAATGCCCAATTGATACTGTCTACCCGCAATATTCCTTATGTCAAAGCCATTGACTTTTCTGAGATTAACGTGTATGATTCGCTAAAGTACAATTACATCATGTTTTCCGTAGATGCAGTGAAACAGTTGGTGGAGGTATTGAAATGAAATTAAAACATTCGGATATTATCATCGCCCCGCTGGTAACGGAAAAGTCTACCGAGCTGAAGGATAAGAAGCGGTGTTTGTGTTTTAAGGTGCATAAGAATGCCAATAAGATAAGCGTTAAAAAGGCAGTCGAAGATCTCTTTAAAACAGAAGTGGACTCCGTCAGGGTCGTGAATTTTAAAGGAAAGCTGAAACGGTACGGTAGGTACACAGGACGCAGACCCTCCTGGAAGAAAGCCTATGTTAAGATAAAAAAAGATGCGAAAATGGTCGAATATTTCGAGGTAGTATAATGGGAATCAAAAGCTATAATCCAACAACACCCGGTCAAAGAGGAAGAACTGGCTATACATTCGAGGAGTTGACCACAGACAAACCCTATCGTAAACTGGTGGTTGCCTTGAATCGCAAGAGCGGCAGGAACAACATGGGAGAAATCACCATCCGCTTCAGGGGCGGCGGACATAAACGCAAGTACCGGATCATCGATTTTAAAAGGAATAAATTCGATGTAACTGGCGTTGTCGAAACCATCGAGTATGATCCCAACCGGACCCCGCGCATTGCCCTCGTGAAGTATGAAGATGGCGAACGAAGATATATACTGGCGCCGCTGGGCATCAAGGTCGGCGACAGCGTCATATCCACCGACAAGGAAGCGGAAATTCTCCCGGGGAATGCCTTACCATTGAAAAACATTCCCGTAGGCACTATTGTTCACAACATCGAATACAATCCCGGTAGGGGGGGGCAGATCGCCCGTACCGCCGGAGCCGCCGCCACACTCATGGCAAAGGAAGGCAGGTATGCGTTGATCAAAATGCCCTCCGGTGAATTGAGAAAGATCATATTGGAGTGCCGCGCCACCATCGGTCAGTTAGGCAACGTGGAGCACAGCAATATAAAAATAGGCAAAGCCGGACGTACCCGGTGGTCGGGCCGACGTCCCCACGTCAGGGGCACCGTTATGAACCCCGTGGATCATCCCCACGGCGGCGGTGAAGGCAAGACCAAATGCGGACGACATCCGGTCACCCCCTGGGGTCAGCCCACCAAGGGATACAAAACCAGGAGAAACAAACGAACCAAAAAATTTATCGTTAAAAGGAGAAAGTCGTAAATGGGACGTTCAATAAAAAAAGGCGTATATGTCGCCGAGAAACTTTTGAAAAGAGTTTTGGAGGCCAAGAATGCCCAGAAGCGGGAAGTGATAAAAACCTGGTCCCGTCGGTCCACTGTCCTACCGGAAATGGTGGGTTTGACTCTGGCAATTCACAATGGCAAAAAGTTTATCCCGGTATTTATTTCTGAAAACATGGTGGGATGTAAATTGGGTGAGTTTGCATTGACACGAAATTATAAAGGCCATACATCAAAAGGAAGTAAATAGGATAGGAGGACGCGAATGGGAAGTATAGCAGTTGCAAAAGGAAAGTACCTGAGGATGTCGCCGAGGAAGAGCCGGTTGGTGGTCGATTTGATCAGGGGAAAAGACGCAGGTGAAGCGTTGACCATCCTGAAATTTTCAAAGCGACACAAAGCAGCCGGATTGATAACCAAAGTCCTGGATTCAGCTATCGCCAATGCCCAGGTAAAATATCCCAACATCGATGTTGATAAATTGTATGTTTTCGGCGCTCAAGTGGATAAAGCGCCTTATTTGAAACGATTCAGACCAGCGCCCCGGGGTAGAGGCGTTTCAATATTAAAACGATATTGTCATATAACCATTCACTTAGGCGAAAGAGAGGAGAAATAATGGGTCAAAAAACACATCCTTACGGATTTAGGTTAGGTTTTAATAAAGGCTGGCTTTCTTTATGGTATGCCAAAGGGAAAAATTACGTGGAGTTGTTACACACCGATATCCAGATCAGGAAATTAGTCAAAGAGAAATATAAACACGCCGGTATCGCCAGTATTGAAATCAAGCGCATTTCAGATACACTCCGGGTGCAGATCAATACCGCCCGGCCCGGCATTATTATTGGGAAAGGCGGTTCCGGCGTCCAGCAAATCAAGAAATTAATCAAAGATCATACGCGGATGCCGGCGGAAAAAATACTAGTGGATGTCATCGAGATAAAGTATCCCGAAGTGGTTGCCCAATTAATTGCCGAGGGCATTGCTTACCAGATCGAGCGGCGCATATCCTTCCGCAGGGCCATGCGTAAAGCAGTAGACTCTTCCGTAAGAGCCGGGGCCATCGGCATCAAAATCCGTGTGGCTGGCCGGTTGGGCGGCGCAGAAATTGCCAGGGCCGAGTGGTACCTGGTGGGCAAACTCCCGCTCCAGACCCTGAGAGCCGATATCGACTACGGCGTCACCGAAGCCAATACCGATTATGGGAAGATCGGCATCAAAGTGTGGGTATACATTAATGACAAAGAGAAGGCACGGTTTAAGAAGCAGGAACCGGAAATTGCCCGAGAAGGAGAATGAGCCATGTTAATGCCCAAGAAAGTCAAACACAGGAAAGAATTTCGCGGAAAACGACGCGGCGTCGCTACCAAAGGTAATACCCTGGAATTTGGCGATTATGGACTGCAGGTCCTGGAAAATGCCTGGATTACCGCCCGGCAAATCGAAGCCGGTCGTATCGCCATCAACCGGCGGCTTAAAAGAGCGGGTAAATTGTGGATCCGCGTTTTTCCCCGTAAGCCCGTCAGCGCCAAACCCATCGAAGTACGTATGGGAAAAGGAAAAGGCGACCCCGAATTCTGGGTGGATGTCGTGAGACGAGGACGCATTATATATGAACTGGAAGGCGTCTCTGAAGTCGTTGCCAAAGAAGCCATGCAGTTGGCCCAGAGAAAGTTCGGCATTAGAACCAGGTTTGTCACCAGGCATTAAGAAAAATGCGAACCGTAGTGCATGCGCACATGACACGTGATAAGCAATAGGAGTAAGTAGGATGAAGTCAAAAGAAATCAGGTCAATGACGATTGACGAGATACAGAGCAAACTCACCGAGTTGCAGGACAAACTTTTTAAGCAGAAAATCCAGAAGACGCTGGGGCAGTCGGAAAATCCCTACAAAATCCGGGATACCCGCAGAGATATTGCACGCTTAATAACAATATTAGCTGAGAAAAGAAAAGAGGTCTAACGATGGAAAAGCATGAAGTGAAAGAGAAAGAAACCAAAGAAACAGCAAGAAAGAAGGTCGGGACCATACTGACAGGAGAAGTGGTTTCCACCAAGGCCGATAAGACTGTTTCCGTTTATGTGGAACGTATTTTCCAGCACCCGGCATATAAGAAGATCGTCAGGAAAAAGAAGAAATATCTTATTCATGATGAGAACAATAAATGCAAACCCGGTGATATAGTAAAAATCAGGTTGGTAAGACCCATCAGTAAAAAGAAGCGGTGGTTGCTGGTAGACATCGTGTCCACTGCCCCGAAGAAAGAAGAAGAGGTGAGCCAATGATACAGATGCAAACTCGCTTAAAGGTAGCTGATAATTCAGGCGCCAAAGAACTCATGTTTATTCGCGCGGCCGGCGGTGCGATCGGTAAGATCGCAAAGGTCGGCGATGTGTTCTCCGGCAGCGTCAAAGCAGCCGAACCTAATTCCAAGATAAAAAAGGGGACCGTCGTTAAAGCAGTGGTGGTGAGAACCAAGAAAGAAATCAGGAGAAAAGACGGTTCCTATATCCGGTTTTCCGATAATGCGGCAGTCATCATCGATAACCAGGGAGAACCGGTGGGGACCCGCGTTTTTGGACCTGTCGCCCGTGAATTGAGGGAAAACAAATTTATGAAAATAATCTCCCTGGCCCCGGAGGTGATTTAAATGATGAAGATGAAGTTGAAAAAGAACGATATCGTAATCGTCGTACGCGGCAAAAAAGGGGACCGGGGGAAAACCGGCAAAGTCATGAAAATCCTGGCCGAAGAGAAGCGGCTCGTAGTGGAAAAAATACATCTCATTAAAGAGTATGTGCGCGCCAACCCCCAGAAGAACATCCAGGGTGGAATTGTCGAGCGGGAAGGGACCATACCCCTGGCCAGTGTCATGTTCTACTGCAAAGAGTGTGAACAGGGCGTACGGGTCGGATATAAGGTCAAGGAAAATACCCAACAGAAGCAGCGAATATGTACGAAATGCGGCGTCGTTATCGATCAGGAGTAAACCATGAGTCGATTATATGAAACATATAAAAACACCGTTCGTGAAGAGCTCAAAAAAGAGTTGAACCTGAAAAACATTATGATGGTTCCCAGGATGGAGAAGATCGTTATTAATTCAGGTGTTGGCGAAGCCACCCAGAATATAAAAATACTGGATAAAGTCATGGAAGAGTTGGCGACTATTTCCGGCCAGAAACCGGCGTTGCGGCGAGCCAGTAAGTCCATCGCCGCCTTCAGGCTCAGGGCCGGTATGCCCGTCGGCGCCACCGTTACCTTGAGGGGCGCCCGGATGTACGAATTTATGGACCGTTTCGTTTCCGTCGTCATTCCCCGTATCAAAGATTTCCGCGGTCTCTCACCCAAGTCCTTTGACGGCAGAGGCAATTACACCGTTGCCATTAAAGACCAACTGGTTTTCCCGGAAATCGATTACAATAAGGTGGACCGGACCAAAGGAATGTCGATTACCTTTGTTACTTCCGCCAGGACCGATGAAATGGGCCGGGCATTGTTAAAACACCTGGGCATGCCCTTTAGATAAGAGGAGGAAGGCAGTGGCAAAAACATCAACCATAGCAAAAACAAGAAAGCCGAGAAAGTTCCGCGTGAGATCTCGAATTCGGTGCCGCATATGCGGAAGACCACGGGGAGTTTACAGGAAATTCGAATTGTGCAGGCTCTGTTTTAGAGAACTGGCATTAAAAGGAGAAATACCGGGCATCATCAAGGCATCCTGGTAAACAAGGAGTGAACAGATGAGTCACACAGATCCAATTGCAGATATGTTGACAAGAATAAAAAATGCCATAATGGCTGAAAAAGAAGATGTTGCCGTCCCGTTGTCCAAAATCAAATTGGAAATCGCGAAAATATTCAAACGAGAAGGATATATTGTCGATTTTAAAGTGGACAAAACGGCTTTCCCTCCCATCATCGATATCGAGCTCAAATACAGGGGCAAAAACCACAAGGATAATGTTATCGCAGGTGTCGAGAGAATCTCGAAACCGGGGCGGCGTATCTATGTCGGCGCCGACAGTATCCCCAAAGTGTTGGGCGGATTGGGACTGGCCGTTCTCTCCACCAACAAGGGGCTGTTAAGCGGTAAAGAATGCGAAAAGCACAGCGTCGGCGGCGAAGTGTTACTTTATGTCTGGTAGCAGCAGAGGAGGCAGCATGTCACGAAAAGCATCGAAACCCATCGAATTCAGTAACGCAGTCAATATCGGTAGAACCGGGGACCTGATGACCATCAAAGGCCCCAAAGGCGAACTGACCGTCCGGATTAAAGAAGGCATCGAAGTCAAAATAGAAAATAACAAAATTACCGTGGATAAGAAAGAAGATTCGATGAAGCCTTTCCAGGGCCTGGTCTGGAGCCTGATCAACAATTCCGTCATCGGCGTCACCCAGGGGTTTTCCAAGACGCTGCAGGTGGTCGGAAAGGGATGGCGGTCCGGGATTAACGGCGATTTAATCAACCTCCAGGTGGGGTACTCCCACCCGGTGGATTATAAGTTGCCCAAAGGCGTCACCGTCACCCAGAAAAACCCCGGTGAATTTACCTTGCACAGCCATGATAAACAACTGTTAGGCCAGGTATGCGCCAAAATCAAGGCCATCCGTCCGGTGGAACCTTACAAATTGAAAGGTATTCGTATCGTAGGTCAGTTCCTGAGACAAAAAGTAAGAAAGGCAGCAGGAGTATAATAAGCTAAGAAATAACGAGTAAGGAGTAATGTATGATTACACCAAAATATGTTATAAAGAAGACAAAAAAGAAAAGAATGAGAAAATCCATCCGGAAAATCGTTAACGGCGTTCCGGGGAAACCCCGGATGATCGTCGTCAGGAGCAATAAATATCTCTATACGCAGGTGTTTGATGATACCACCGGTAACGTGTTGGCCAGCGCCTCCACACTGGAGAAAGAAGTCAAAGCCCAATTAAAAAGCACCAAAGATAAAGAAGCTGCCAAAGCCATGGGAAAAACCATCGCGGAACGTCTGAAAAACCTAAATATCCAGCAGGTGGTTTTCGACCGGCACATGTATCCTTTTACCGGGCGAGTTAAAGTCTTTGCAGATTCTGCGAGAGAAAACGGGATTATATTTTAGGTTAAAGGAGAATGATTGTGAAGGAACTAGAAAATATCGAAGTATTTGAAGAGGAAGTCATTTCTATCAGACGGGTCACCAAGGTTGTCAAAGGTGGCAAGAACCTTCGGTTCTCCGCGGCAGTCGTAGTCGGCGATAAAAAAGGCAACGTCGGGTTGGGCAAAGGTAAAGCCAGGGAAGTCCCGCTGGCCATCAAGAAAGCCGTTGCCAATGCCAAAAGGAACCTGGTATCGGTTCCCATATTGAACGACACCATCCCTTTTTACACCGTCGGCAAATTTGGGGCTGCCCGGGTTGTATTGAGGCCCGCTTCCCCCGGGACCGGCGTGATCGCCGGGGGTTCCGTGCGCGTCATCATGGAATTGGCCGGGATCAGGAATATCCTCACCAAAAGTCTCAAAAGTAAAAATACCTTCACCGTGGCCCATGCCACAATGAAGGGACTGGTAAGTTTGAGTACCCCGGACGAAATCCGTAAAAAAAGAGATATCTCTGAGGAGGAGTTATGGCAGTAAAGGGAAACAGCGCTGCATATCCGCAGATAAAGATAAAGCTGAAAAAGAGCCTGGCCGGACGAACCCAAAAACAGCGGGCCATCGTAAAAGGCCTGGGCCTAAGAAGAATAGATTCCGAAGTCGTACGGGAAAAACGCCCCGAGATCCTGGGAATGGTCAAAAAAGTATATTTTTTGCTCCAGGTTACTGATGTTGAGAACTAGTTTGGAGGTTGGAAAATGATAACACTGGCGAATTTGAAACCCGCGCAAGGTGCGGTAAAAAACAGGAAAAGAGTCGGCCGGGGACCCGGTTCCGGCTCAGGCAAAACCGCCGGGCGCGGCTCCAAAGGCCAAAAATCCAGGAGCGGTTACTCCCGGAAACGTGGCTTCGAAGGCGGACAGATGCCCATAACGCGGCGCGTACCCAAACGCGGATTTACCAATATATTTAAAAAAGAATACAATATTATTAATCTTGAATCCATTGAACGCAGCGGATTGGAAGAGATAACCCTGCAAGATTATTTCGAAAAGAGACTGGCGCAGAAAGTGGACGCGGAAGTGAAAATTCTCGGCAACGGTAATCTGACTCGGAAAGTCAAAATCCATGCCCACAAATTCTCAGCAGCAGCATTGGAAAAAATCAAAAACAGTGGAGGAGAAGCAATAATAATTGGAGGAGAAGGCCATTGATTACATTTATTAGAAACATTTTTGTTATTCCCGAGCTGCGGAAGCGAGTCATTTTTACCTTCTTGCTGCTGGCGGTTTACCGGATCGGTTCGCAAATCTATACCCCCGGTATCAATATCGAAGCGCTGGAACAGTTCTTTCAACAGGCCAAAGATACGCTCTTCGGATTCATCGACATGTTCTCCGGCCAGAATATGAGGAAAATGACCATTTTTGCTATCGGTATCATGCCCTATATCAGCGCTTCCATTATATTGCAACTGCTGCAGGTGGTATGGCCTTACCTGGAGAGAATAGCCAAGGAAGGAGAACTGGGAAAGAAAAAAATCACCCAGTACACTCGCTACGGCACAGTCTTTATTGCCGTTATCCAATCCTTCGGCATCGCTATCCTGCTGGAAGGTTTGAACCCCGGCGGGCTCCCGGTGGTCATCAATCCCGGCTGGGGCTTTCGGTTGTTAACCGTTTTGACCATGACCACAGGAACCATTTTTATCATGTGGTTGGGTGAGCAGATCAGTGAGCGGGGCATCGGCAACGGCATCTCCCTCATCATTTTTGCCGGCATCGTCGTGGGCCTCCTGCCTGCCATAGGTGGAACCATAGGCGGCCTCAAGACCGGGGAAATGAACCCTTTAAAACTCGCGATATTGCTGGTACTGGTGGTGGTGGTGATTGCCTTTATCGTATATGTAGAAATGGGGCAGCGGCGCATCCCCGTCACTTATGCCAAACGAGTCCAGGGGCGCAAGATGTTGGGAGGGCAGAGTACATTCTTGCCCCTCAAGGTCAATACCGGCGGCGTTATCCCCATCATATTCGCTTCCTCGGTGATTGTGTTCCCGGGAACTATTGCCCGTTTGTTTCAAGGCAATTCAGTCGCCGATTTCATCGTCGAGCAGTTAGGATTCGGGATGCCCCTTTATGACCTGTTGTACGTCGTTGCCATCATATTCTTTACTTATTTCTACGTATCCATCATATTTAATCCCCAGGACGTATCCGATAATTTAAAAAAGTACGGGGGATTTATACCCGGTATTCGTGCAGGGAAAAACACCGCCGACTACATCGATAACGTGTTGTCTAAACTTACTTTTATCGGCGCTATTTACCTTGTCCTGGTGGCCTTGATCCCCAACTTCCTGATGGCCGGGTTCAAGGTCGACGCCATCCCCTTTATCGGAGAATGGCTGGCCACCAATTTACCCCGCTGGTTTTATGAAGGACTCAACGTGAAATTCTACTTCGGTGGAACCTCCATCTTGATCGTGGTAGGCGTGGCAATGGATACTGTGCAGCAGATCGAAGCCCAGTTAACCATGAGAAATTATGAAACTTTCTCCAAAAGAGGGAAAGGAAGGATCAGAGGTCGAAGATAATAAGATGAAACGGATCATCCTATTCGGCGCCCCCGGGAGCGGCAAGGGAACGCAGGCAGACGCTCTGGAACAGCAATACGGTTGGGAAAAAATTTCCACCGGCGACCTGGTCCGGGCAGAGGTAGCTGCCCAAACCCCTATCGGCCGGGAAATCAAACCCCTCATCGAAATGGGACAACTGGCGCCTGATGAAACCGTCCTTAAAATATTAAAGAACCGTTTAGCCCAGGGCGACCTGGTAAACGGTTATATATTGGATGGATTTCCCAGGAACCTGGCGCAGGCCGAAGAATTAACAAGGTTGGCCGTAGATAGTGAAACGGCGATATTTTTAAAAATCGTCAATGACGACGTGGTGGTGGGGCGATTAACGTCACGGCTCACCTGCAGTCAATGCGGCGCCATATACAACAGCGTCGGCAATCCCCCGCTGAAGACAGGGCAGTGCGATTTGTGCGGCGGACCTGTCCGGCAGAGGGCCGATGACAACGAAGAAACCGTGCGCAGGCGGATTAACGTGTATAGGGAGCAGACCCAGCCCGTTATCGATTATTATAAACGCCTGGGAAAACTCCACGAAGTCGATGCATCCGGGACAGTCGAAGAAGTTTCGGCGGCCATTGCGGGGGCAATAAATTGATTATGTTGAAAACCAACAGCGAACTCAAACTCATGAGAGAAGCCAACCGGATCATCGCCGTTATCCTGACTGAAATCGCCGATAAGATTAAACCCGGGGTTAATACCCTTGAGTTGGATCAATGGACTGAGCAGCGTCTGGCGTCGATGAATGCCAAACCGGCCTTTAAAGGGTACGGGGCCCGCAACGGGCGCAATGGGTTCCCTGGTTCATTGTGTGTGGCCATCAACGAAGAAGTGGTTCACGGCATCCCCGCCAAAGATAGAATCCTGGTGGATGGCGATATCATCGGCATCGATGTTGGGTCCGTTTATAAAGGTTATCATGGCGACGGCGCCTATACTTATGCCGTGGGCGAAATTTCCCCCGCGGCCCGGTCCTTAATGAAATGTTGTGAGGAAGCGCTTTATGTCGGCATCGCCCAGGCCCGGAAAGGGAATAGGGTCAGCGACATCTCCAGCGCTATCGATCACTATGTCACCCCCAGGGGGTACGGCATCGTGAGGGACCTTACCGGGCACGGCATCGGTAGGAGCCTCCATGAAGACCCCCAGGTGCTGAATTATATCGATGGCCATAAGGGGCAAAAATTGAAAGAGAGCATGACCCTGGCCATTGAACCCATGATTAACGGCGGCACTTACAAAGTACGCACGCTGGGCGACCAGTGGACCGTCGTTACTGAAGATGGTAGTTTGTCTGCTCATTATGAGCATACCGTCTTAATTACGGCAGACGGGCCCGAAATTTTAACCCGTTTATGAGTGGATAAGTACGATGATGAGGATATAATGCCAAAAGATAAGAATGTCGTCGAAGCCAGGGGAACTGTCATCGAAACGCTGCCCAATGCTTCGTTCCTGGTAGAATTGGAACAAAATCATCACCGGATTTATGCTCACCCGTCGGGACGAATGAGACAAAATAATATACGTATTCTCCCCGGCGATAAAATATTACTGGAAATATCCCCCTATGATATTAACCGTGGGCGGATTATTTACAGGTTTAAGTGATAGTGTGAACACATGACGGCAATAGTGAATAAGGTTATAATGTTTAGGAGGAAGACGTGAAAGTACGAGCTTCAGTCAAAAAGATTTGTAATAAGTGCAAAGTTATAAAAAGAAAGGGTGTCGTGAGGGTCATCTGCAAGGACCCCAAGCATAAGCAGCGACAGGGATAACAAGGAGGTTAAATTGGCACGAATAGCAGGAGTTGAAGTACCCAGTAATAAACGGGTAGAGGTCGGCTTGACCTATATATACGGAATCGGCAGACCCAAATCCCGCAGTATCCTGGAAAAAGTTAAAGTGGATAGTAACAAAAAAGTAAAAGACCTTAATCCCGATGAAATCACCCGCATCAGGAAACACATCGAAGCGGATGAGGTGGTCGAAGGCGATCTGAAAAAGCAGATCAGCCAGGATATCAAGCGTTTGATGGATATCAATTGTTTCAGGGGCCGGCGACATAAACTTGGACTTCCCGTTAGAGGACAGCGAACCAAAACCAACGCCCGCACACGAAAAGGTCCCCGCGGTTCCATGATTAAGAAGAAAAAGTAACATGAGTAACACGATTAACTTAAAAAGAAGTAACGGAGGAATTTAATGGCAAAGAAAAGGGAAAAGAAGCAAGCCCGCAAAAAAGAGAAAAAGATCGTACCCCATGGCACCATGTACATACATTCTACCTTCAACAACACGGTCATCACAATCGCCGATAAAAGTGGGAATGTGTTGGCTTGGTGTTCCGGAGGAGTGGTAGGATTTAAAGGATCGCGGAAATCCACCCCTTTTGCCGCGCAATTGGCGGCGGAAAAAGTTTTGAAAGATGTAGAAAATTATGGTCTCCAGACGCTTGATATTCGTGTTAAAGGACCCGGCGCCGGAAGGGAAAGTGCCATTCGTTCCGTCGGCGGTACACGGTTTAAGGTGAAATCCATCAAAGACGTGACCCCCATTCCTCACAACGGTTGCAGACCCAAAAAAAAGAGAAGAGTTTAGTATTAGGAGGCAGACAGTGGGAAAATATACAGGTCCATTATGCAGATTGTGCAGAACTGAAGGAACAAAACTATTTTTAAAAGGAAAACGGTGCTTATCCGATAGATGCGGTATCGACCGCAGGAGTTATCCTCCCGGGGCTAAGGGAAAACGCATCACATTTAAAAAGTCCAATTATAAAATCCAGTTACGGGAGAAACAGAAAGTAAAGCGTTTTTACGGGGTCGGCGAGAAACAATTCAGGATCTTCTTTTATAAAGCCGGCCAGAAGAAAGGTATCACCGGGACCAACCTCTTACAGATGTTGGAATTAAGATTGGATAACGTCGTATACCGGATGAATTTTGCATCTTCCCGCGCTCATGCCCGGCAGTTGATCCGGCATGGGCATATTACTGTAAACGGGCGCAAAGTTTCCATCCCCTCTTATTTACTCAAAGCCCAGGACGAAGTTGCCTTTAAAGAGCAATCGGTAAGCAGCGAGAGCATCAAAATTATGTTGGAGGAGGTCAAAGGTCTGGTAGAAATCCCCGAATGGCTTATCGTAGACCCTGAGAAACACGTCGGCAAAGTCAACAGCCTTCCCAATAGAGAAGACGTATCGATACCGGTCGAGGAGCATTTAATCGTCGAGTTATATTCTAAATAAGGAATAAAGGAGGAGATAATGGAATTAAATTATCAAAGACCTCGTAAATTGGAAATAGAGGAGTTAACTCCCACTTACGGATGTTTTTCGGCAGAACCCTTTGAGCGAGGTTACGGCACCACTATCGGGATTGCGTTGCGTCGCGTCTTATTATCCTTGATCGAAGGAACCGCCATCAGCGCCGTACGAATCGAGGGAGTGCTGCATGAGTTCTCCACCATCCCGGGCGTATATGAAGATGTTTTAAATATCATTCTCAACCTGAGAAATATTCCCTTTAAGTTGAATGTCGATGAACCCAGGATGATAAGGATCGAAAAAGAGACCCCCGGCGAAATAGTGTCCGGCGATATTATCACCGACAGCGATGTTGAAGTCCTGGATAAACATATTCATATCGCCTACCTGGAAGAGGGGGCCAAATTTAAAGCGGAAATATTGATCAAAAGAAGCACCGGTTTCAAATTGGCCGAACAGACTTTCGACGACGCGTTACCTGTTGATTTTATCGCGGTAGACGCCAATTTCAGTCCCATTGAAAAAGTCAAATACACCATCTTGCCTGCCAGGGTAGGTAAGCAGACCGATTATGAGAAACTCATCCTGGAGGTCTGGACCAACGGCAGCATCTCCCCACAGGAAACCGTTTCCAGGGCAGGAAAGATTTTAAGGGACCACCTGGCCATTTGTCTCAATTACCAGGACAGGGAAAAAGTTATTTCCATCGATGAGCAGGAAATCGGAACCGGGATCGAGAATAAATTTGATATACTGGAGCGAAGCGTCGAATCCATGGGATTATCTGTCCGGGCCCTTAAGTGCTTGAAAAAGCTGGGCGTCGATTATATCTTCGAACTGATTGAAAAAACCGAACATGAACTGTTAAATTCCAAGAATTTCGGGAAAAAATCACTGGAAGAAATTATTCAAAAATTGAACGACTACGAGATGGTCCTGGGACAAAAAGTCCCCGATGGCATCAAATCCGACCTGGCGCGAAAACTGACAAAAGAAAAAGAAGAGGAAGAGGAAGAGGAAGAAGAAGATGAAGACAACGATGTTGTCGGCATTTCCAAAGCCAGGGAACCTAAAAGGGAAAGACGGGAACGTGAACCGGAAGAGGAAGCGGATGAGGATGATGATGAAAACGAAGACGAAGAAGTAGACGAAGAAGATGATGATATTGAATCAGAAGCATTAAAGGAGTAACCAATGAGGCATTTGAAAGCTGGTTTTAAATTACGAAGGAGCCCTGATCATAGAAAGGCATTGCTAAGAAATCTTGCCGCCAGCGTGATCGAAAGGAACCGCATCGAGACAACCCTGGCCAAGGCCAAAGCGGTCCAGCCTATTGTCGAGAGAATGGTCACCTGGGGCAAAGCGGGCGCCCTGGCAGATAAACGGAGAGCGCTGGCCTACCTGTATCGACGGAAAACCGTGCAGACCCTCTTCGATGAAGTGGCCCCACGGTTTATGGACAGGAGCGGCGGTTACACCCGCATCATTAAAACTGATTTCAGGAAAGGCGACGGCGCTGAAATGGCTATCCTGGAATTTACCGATTATATCTTTCATGCCAAAGATAAAAAGGTAAAAGAAAAAACCAAGGCGAAAAAGTAAAACCGACATAAGATAAGCGGGCATAACTCAATGGTAGAGTATCAGCTTCCCAAGCTGGGTGTTGCGGGTTCGAGCCCCGTTGCCCGCTTTTATTTTATTAGTAAGGAAGAAAAGCATGGCCGTATTTAAAAAAAACGATAATGTAAGTACATTTGAACCTGTAAGCCCCATAAGCACGGTAAGTGCGAACGAAAGAACCACCTCGTTTATTGGGAAAACATTATTCATTAAAGGCGAAGTCCTTTCCGATGAAGAAGTTCTGGTAGAAGGCAAAATCGAGGGAAAGGTCAACGTCAAAAACAAGGTGATTATCGGCAAAAACGGACTGGTTAACGCTGAAATCGAAGCCAGGGAAGTGGTTATTAAAGGCGCCGTCAACGGGAACGTCAATGGCAGTTATAAAGTGGAAATCGTCCCCGATGGAACGTTGAACGGCAATATCATTTCCCAGCGCGTTGTGCTGGCCGAAGGGGCCATTTTTAAAGGCAACATCGATATGACGCCCAGGGAAGAGGGGCAGGAAGCGTAATGTAATGTTGAATGATGATTCGGTGGTAGGTTTTGGCAAACTGGTTTCTTTTATTCGATAAGATTCCTCTTTCCGCTTACCAAAACATGGCCAGGGATGAATATCTTTTTCATCTCTGCCATGAAAAGAAAATGGGTTTTTTCCGGCTCTATTCCTGGGAACGGCCTACTTTTTCTTTCGGCGTTTCCCAGAAGATATCCAGGGCGGTTGACGTGGATTTTATTGCTCAAAACAATTGTTCCTTTGTGCGGCGCATTACCGGCGGGAAGACGGTCCTTCATAACGACGAAATCACTTATGCGGTGATTTCGTCGGAAGACATTTTTTATAAGGATCATGATCTTTATAAATCTTATATGTTGATATCGCGGGTACTGGTAGATGCGTTTCACCTTATCGGCGTGGAAGCGTACTTATCCCCGGGCAGTTCCCCGCTGCTTTCCAAAACCAATAATCCCTGTTTTTCTTTTCCCACGCCCAATGAGCTTGAGATCAATGGGAAGAAGATCGTGGGGTCTGCCCAGAAAAGGAACAATAAGGCATTACTACAGCATGGGTCCATTCCTATATCCATGGATTACGGGCTCTATGCCGGCGGCGCCCATTCAAAGGCCGACATTCTCAAAGGAACCATGACCACCCTCTGCGAGGCGTCGGATAAATCCAGGGATGACCTCTGCCGGGCGTTAATCGAGAGTTTTCAAGCGTTTATCGGAGAACCGTTGGAGGAGTTTGAACTTGATGGTAGGGATATACAAGCAATTGCGGAGATTGAGAAAAAATACAGCTCTCACGATTGGAATTATCGGTTGTAGCTTTTTCATCTCTTTTTTCAGTATATATGCAAGTACGGGGAGTACCCCCGCTGCACAGGCCGCGAGGAGTTATGAGATTCAATTCCACACGATAAAACTGCACGGGCAACTGGATTATAACCGCTTGAACCGTATGGGGGTCACAAAGGTGGTTTACCGGGTTTTTGAAGCCGTGGAGAAAGAAGGCGGGCTTTATTTTAACAACACCCAGTTCAATACCCTTCAACCTGCCCTCGAACAATTGATCGCGGAATTCGATTTCAAGAAACTTAACCTCTGCGCCTGGATGATGGGAAGGAAATTCCAGTGGCTTACCGATACTTCGTTGTTCGATTACCGATATGAGAACGACAGCCGGCAGGCGATCCCAAAGCTGGATATATTCAACCCGGATGCGGTCCGAAAACTTATTGCCGTTTACAAGGAATTGGCATCCCGTCATATCGATTGCATTCTTATCCAGGATGATTTTACCCTGCGCTATAACGAGGGGTTTTCCAGTTGGGGGAAAGCGCAGTTTGCCGCCGCGGGCAAAGTGCCCGCGGTGGAAAAGTTGATGATGGCTGAAGGCACACCTTATAACCAGGCCTGGAAGCGCGTGAAAATGGACCGGTTGAATGGGGTGCTTAAATCACTGGTGGAGAATTGCAAAATGGTCAATTCCGCACTAAAGGTGGGTATCAATATTTATTACGAAACCCCGGCTTTCCCGGATAAGGCCGAGGCCTGGTACGGTCATAATCTTAAGGAGATACTGGACACTGGAGTGGATAATATTTATTTAATGTCTTACCAGCGGCAGATCAAAGACGAGATGAATTGGGACGAAGAACGGAACCGGGCTTTTTTCAAAGAAACCGTTGAAAAGGCATATAATCTCTGCAAGGAAAAATTGGTGGTTAAACTGCAAATCCGTGATTGGAAAACTGCCGAGCGTATTCCCGTTGAAGAGGTCCGGGCGTATTTGGATTTAATCCCGCCGCAGGTAGAGCGGGTTTGTCTCACGCCGGTGAAGGTGGAGGATTATGATTATCTTGAAGAATTAATAGGGGTAGCCGCGAAGAACGCGAAGGGACGCGAAGAAAAAGGAAAATAAAAATGGATTTGTTATATAGAGAGGAAGTGTTTAGAATAATTGGGGCGGCCATTGAAGTGCATAAAGAACTTGGTCCAGGTTTTTTAGAGGCGGTATATGAGGAAGCAATGGTTATCGAATCAAATGAGAGAGCCATTCCTCAAGAAACGCAAGTGAGATTACCTATTTATTATAAGCGAAAAAGACTGGATAAAGAGTTCATCGCCGATTATATCGGATATGGGAAAATTATTGTCGAATTCAAGTATATTCCCCTGTTAACCAAAATCGAAGAAGCTCAAGTAATCAATTATTTAAAAGCAACAGGATTAGAAGTCGGTTTGTTAATAAACTTTGGCAGTAAAGGAAATTTAGAATGGAGGCGTTATGCCAGGACCAATGAAGCCTAAAAATTTTTTTTCTTCGCGGTCCTTCGCGTTCTTCGCGGCTAAAAAATAAAATGAAAGATTGGAAATTGGAATTGGGAAATATTTTGTTTAAGTACCGGTCGTTTACGCCGCTGCCCCTCATTGTACTGTTTTTCATTATTTTTAGACCGGTGAATTTGGAAGGGAAAAACATGGTGATAAACCTGGTGGGTTTCCTGGTATCGGCGGCGGGTGAATTCATCCGGGTGATTGCCGTCGGTTATGCGCATACCGGAACGTCCGGCAGGGAGAGATATTTGAGAGCCGAGGCGCTCAACACCGCCGGTATTTATTCGTTGGTAAGGAACCCTTTATATATGGGTAATTTCTTAATTTTTACCGGTTTGGTGGCGGTGTTTGCAAATATTTGGGCGGAGATGGTATTTGCCGTATTTTTGATCTTGCAGTATTATTTTATTATCCTGTGTGAAGAGGATTTTTTAAGAAAGCAATATGGGAAAGAGTATGAGGACTACTGCGGCCGGGTGAGGCGGGTGGTCCCGGCTATCAAGAATTATGAGAAAAGCCCCAATCTTTTTGATATAAGGAAGGTCATTTTTAAGGAGAGCGATTCTGTTTTCAATATGTTGGTGATGTATCTGGTGGTGTTGGGTTACAAGGAGAAGGTTTTTAGCGGTTCGATCAGGGATCCGTTTTTATTTATCATTCCTGGGGTTGTTTTTGTTGTAAGTTATATTATCGTAAAAATCGTCAAGAAGAAGAGGAAAACATAAGGGAAAAACGTGTGTGGCCCCTATCATCCCCTATCACTCTTAACAGTGGTCCACAGATTACACGGATTCGCACAGATTGTTTTTCCGCCCCCAATTCTCTGGCGGTTTCAAAACCCATGACAATAAATTCGAAATTGAAATAGTGGGGAATTACCGGTAAAAAAACGGTTGACAACCCGGGGTTTTTGGTTTAAGATGAAGCCATGATTGAAGAACATGAATTAAAAGCTATTCCATATGGCGTCGCCGATTTCAAAGATTTTTCCGAAAGCAATTTATATTATGTTGACAAAACACGGTTCATCAGGGATATCGAAAAAAAAGGAAAATTCCTCTTTTTCATCCGGCCCCGCCGGTTCGGGAAATCACTCTTCCTCTCCATGCTTGAATATTACTACGACATCCATCGAAAAGACCAATTCGATCTCCTTTTCAATGGCGCCGATATCCAGCAAAATCCAACCAAAGAAAAAAACAAATACCTGGTATTAAAATTTAATTTTTCCGCGGTAGAAGCAAAAAAAGACTCTATCGAAAGGGCATTCTTTTGTAATGTAAGGGATAGTTCCTGTGTTTTCGTCGATAAATATTCCGGTTTACTTGGCATCGATTCCAACGAAGTAAAAAACAAACTGGAACAATCGGAATCCCCGGCAATGCTTTTGAATTTGCTCTTAAGATATTGCACCGGAAAACAAAAACAACTATACGTCATCATTGATGAATACGACAATTTTGCCAATACGATCCTATCCGACTCCGGGGAAGCCGAATACCGTTCAATCACCCAGGGGGAAGGTTTTCTACGTTCGTTTTTTAATGTAATCAAAGCAGGAACCACCGGGAGCGATACCCCCATTTCGCGGCTATTCATGACCGGGGTTTCTCCCATAACCCTGGACGACGTCACCTCCGGGTTTAATATCGCCGGCAACATCTCGCTCCATTCCGATATAAACGAAATCATGGGGTTTACTAAAGACGAAGTGGAAACCATGATCGAATACTACCGGCAAACCGGGAAAATCCGTCATTCCACACCTGAATTGCTGGAGATGATGGGCCGGTGGTATAACCATTACCGGTTTTCGCTTCATTCGACCCGCGAGGTATTTAACACTGTTCATGTATTGTACTTCCTTGAGGAATATATGATCGACTCCCGGATTCCCGGTACTCTCATCGACAATAACGCCCGGATGGATTATATGAAACTGCGTTATTTAATTCTTAGCGATAAAAAAAGCACTACCCAAACCACTCAAACTACCCAAACCAACGGCAATTTTTCCAAACTCCGGCAAATCCTGGAAAATGATACCCTTCATTCAACGATCGTCGAACGTTTCCCTATCGCTAAATTGACCAGTCCGGAGAATTTTATCTCCCTTTTATATTATTTTGGCCTCTTAACTATCACCGGCAGCGATGAAGAAAATAAAGCCATTCTTAAAATCCCCAATGAAGCCGTCAAACGGTTATACTACGATTATATCAAAGAGACCTATGAAGAGGCCGGCATATTAACCATCGATTTAAGTCGGTATGAAGCAGCCATGAAAGAGATGGCCTTTAACGGGAAATGGAAACCGTTAATCGCATACCTGGTTGACCGGATGGAAAAGTCGCTGGGTATCAGGGATTTAATCACGGGAGAAAAAGCCATCCAGGCGTTTTTGAATGTCTACCTGGGATTATCCGCGCTTTACCTGGTTTATTCGGAAAAAGAGTTGAAAAAGGGCTATGCCGACCTGGTGTTGGAACCGTTCCTGGCGCAATACCCCGGGTTGAAGTATGCCTATCTTATCGAGCTTAAATAC
>JAPKZK010000066.1 GCA_026393835.1 Candidatus Aminicenantota bacterium
GGGGATAGTGGAGTGTAAGTCAATAGCGATATAAATGTATTTTGAACATTTTTTTTTAGGGCATAGTATAGAAAGTCCCGAAAGCATTTAATTGAATGATTTTAGAGGTTGTTGCAGTTTATAACTAGGAAACTCGGGCTATGTAGCGGATTATAGTGAAGGGTTGAGAATTATAAATGTTTCAACTCCCTCAGCGCCTTATGAGGTCACTCACCTGGATTTTTCAGGAGATACCGAAAAAGTGGTGGTATCCGGGATATATGCATATGCAGCGGATTACATGGCAGGTGTGAAAGTTATCAATATAAGTGTACCGGAAGCCCCGGTAATTGTCGGCACCATTTATAACCTGTACGGCACGGAAATTTTCGTATCCGGCAATTATCTTTACAAAGGAGGCAGTAGTGGATATTTTTATATTTTCAATATTTCCAACCCGGCTTCACCTTATAAGGTAGGCGAGTTTTGGAATAAGTCGCAATTCATCTATGATATTTCCGTATCCGCGAATTATGCTTACGTGGCGGCAGCCGATTACGGAGTACGCATACTAGATGTCTCCAATGTGGCCGCCCCGGTGGAAGCAGCGAATATTGACACGCCGCACCGTGCCATGGCAGTGGATGTGTCGGGGAACTATGCCTATATCGCCAACGATAAAGACGGATTGCAAATTATCGATATATTAAACCCTACAGCCCCCTGCCGCGTCGGTTTCCTGGGTACCCCCGGGTATGCCTATAGCGTCCGGGCGTCGGGTAATTATGCCTTTGTTGGGGAAACCGATGGATATTTGCGTATTATTAATGTTTCCAATCCTGCCTCTCCTACGTTGGTGGGAACCTGGAGCGCCGGTGCAGGCGTAAATGGGCTCGATGTAAGGGGTAATTATGTTTATGTAGCCAATGCAGGCCTGGGGTTGAAAGTCATCGATGTGACCAATCCTGCCGCTCCCACACAAGTGGGTTCCCTGGATACACCAGGATCTGCTTCTGATGTGATGGTTTCAGGAAATTATGCTTATATCGCCGATTTTCAAAATGGTTTATATATTGCCAATATATCCAATCCTACTGCGCCGTTTTACGTCGGGAGTTTGCCTGCTTCAAACATCAGGAGTCTTTATGTATCCGGTTCATATGCATACCTGGCAGAATATGGCCTTGGTTTAAGGATTGTTAATGTACAGAACCCGGCAAGTCCCACTGTAGTAGGTTCGCACGGGGGGTACAGTTATAGGATCAATGTGAAAGGCTCGTATGCGTTTGTCGCTGGCGGTACTAATGAAGTACGGGTTCTCGATATCAGTAACCCGGCTTCCCCGGTGGAAGTTGCCTATAATGCATCGCTGCTTTGCACTTTTGGTATCGATATCTCCAACAATTATGCGTATGTCGCCAATGGCGAATGTGGGCTGTCTATCTTTGATGTATCGAATTATATTTCCTTCATCCGGGTTACGGCCCCCAATGGCGGGGAAAATTGGGAAGACGGTACTGAGCAATCGATCACCTGGACCAGCCGCGGTATCATAGGAAATGTAAAAATTGAATATACCCCGGATAACATGGATACCTGGATAGAGATAACCTCTTCAACGGGAAATTCAGGTACTTTCACCTGGACAATTCCGCAGGATTCTTCATCCCAATGCCGGCTCAGGGTGACGGATTCAACCGGGACGATTTCCGATGTCAGCGATGCGGTATTCACTATTACTCCACCACCAACACTGACCTTGACTACACCCAACTGCGGCGAATCCATCGAAGGAAACACCTCTTATTCAATCACCTGGGCCACCACCGGCAATATATCCAATGTGAAGATCGAATATTCCACCAACAACGGAAGTTCCTGGGATACCATTGCCGCTTCTACCGCCAACACCGGTTCTTATAATTGGACTGTCGCCAATACCGCTTCCACCAATTGTTTAGTTAAAGTCAGCGATATCGACGGTCCTGCTTCCGATCAAAGCAATGCTGTTTTTACCATTGTTACAGAGCGAACCGTTACAGTAACCGCACCCAACGGCGGCGAATCCATCGAAGGAAACACCTCTTATTCAATCACCTGGACCACCACCGGCAATATCCCCAATGTGAAGATCGAATATTCCACCAACAGTGGAAGCTCATGGAATACCATTGCCGCTTCTACCGCCAACAGCGGTTCCTACAATTGGACCGTTCCCAATACACCGTTCACCACCTGCCTGGTAAAAATCAGCGATGTTAGCGGTCCCGCTTCCGATCAAAGCAACGCGGTGTTTGCCATTGTGGCATATCGAACCATTACCGTCACATTGCCCAACGGTGCGGAAAAACTACTGGCAAATACCATTTACCCCATTACCTGGACCAACACCGGGAATATCCCCAATGTCATGATCCAATATTCCACCAATAACGGCAGTTCATGGAATACCATTACCGCTTCTACTACCAACAGCGGTTCCTATAATTGGACCATCCCCGCCTCCGCTTCAACTTCGTGCCTGGTCAAAGTCAGCGACACATCCGGACCTGCCGTCGATCAATGCAACGCCGTCTTTACCATTTCAAACGTCACTTACTGCACTTCCTCCGGCTCCAGCCAGACCCGCGGATATATCTCCAGTGTCCAGGTCGGATCGTTGGACAATTCCTCCGGCAGTTCCACCTACTCCAATTTCACAGCATTAAATGCTAATTTAACCGTGGGTTCCAGTGCTAGCATATCCTTAACACCTTCCGGTACGACATACACCGAATACTGGAAAATATGGATCGATTACAACCGGGATGGCGATTTCGCAGATAGCGGTGAAAACGTTTATAGCGGTTCGGGAAAAACAACCAAAACCGGGAGTTTTACAGTACCGTCAGCAACTTTAAAAGGAACGGCGCGCATGAGGGTTTCCATGAGGAGCGGAAGCAACCCGTCAAACTGCGGATCATTTAACTATGGTGAAGTCGAAGACTATACGGTAAACATTCAATAGGACCCCTCTGCGAGGGGTTTTGTCCAGGTCCTTCGGACCTTTGACCAACGAACGGGCCGCTTTATTGCGGCCCGTAATATTTAAAATTACATACCGGCTATTACAACAGGAATTGTAATTGAAAACCCACTACATCTTTTACGGCATGCCGAAGTTCCTTAGTAAGGCATCTCGTGTAATAGATCGATGGCCTGATGGAACCCCGACCATAACGAACACCAACGGCAATATTATTGGTGGAAGGCTCGATGCTGGTGTCCTCATCCCCGGCTGCGCCTCATGGAATACCATTACCTGGACCAGCACCGGTAACGTCGGTAATGTGAATATCCATGAGATACCTTCCGCCAACGGTCCCGATACACCTCACCTACCCGTACTTCCTGAACCGCCAGTACTTCCAGTACTAACCATCCCACCGACAGCTAAAGGAGCCGGAAAGTGTTCACAGTGGAATCTTCCGTTACGGTTCTACAAATAGGCCCCCCGCGCCGCGGGGAAAAATGAACTGTTCCGGGCAATTAACAGCCGCCCTCTAACTCTAAACTTACTATTTTTTTCAAGCTTATAACCCGGTATTAATCAAAAGGACCGGGAAGATATCGCGTTAGTTCGGAATTTTCCCGGTTTACAAATTTTTAAACCAATGATAAGTTATATTTTAAAATTAAGAAAATGAACTCGTGTGATCTCTAAAGGGCATTTCAGAGAAGAGGAAACAAACGAAGATAAACCATAAAAAGAAAGAGACGGTTTTCTCCCAGGGAGGATAAAAATTAATAAAATCCGAATAACTTTTTTGAGTTTTGTACTGTTAATAATGGCCTTTTCCCTGCCTACTTGCAAAGAAGCATTATTAACGGCCCCGGACAAAGCGACGTTAATAGTAACCGTAAACCCACCATCTATACCCCTGGGCGGCCAGGCCATGGTCCGGGTCCTGGGTTACAAAGCCAGCGGAACCCCATTACCCGACGGCGCCAAAATCTTTTTCGCCGCCAACATCGGCGCCATCGAACCGATGAAAGAAACCCTAAACGGGTTGGCCGAAGCCCTATTCCAGTCAAATGACAACCGCTCCGGAACAGCCACCATTACCGTCACCTCCGGCAAAGCCGAGGTCACCCCGGACCCGGTAACCATTACCATCGGCGCCGCGGCATTGGAATCATTGGTTTTAAGCGCCGATCCCACTGTCCTGCCCCCGGGCGGCGGTTTTTCCACCATCCGGGTAACCGCCTATGACGAGGCCCTTAATACCCTTCCCAACATAACCGTCATCCTCTCCACCGACGCCGGGGAATTGAACAGCAAAGGCAACCCCCTCACCACCGACGCCGGCGGTAAGGTCGAAGACCTGCTGAATACCCATACTGCCGCACAGGTGACCGCCGCCTGCGGCGACGTCGCCGCCAGTATCACGGTTACCGTGGAAACCAACCAGCCCCCCATTGCCTCCTTTGTCTATTCCCCCACCGGTCCCGGGGTTGAGGAGACGGTATATTTCAACGCCTCCGCTTCCTCGGATCCCGACGGCAATATCGTATCATATGAATGGGATTTTGGCGACGGCGGCGCCGGGACCGGTCAAAAAAGCGAGCACCGTTATAACAAGGCCGGCGCTTATGCCGTCGTTCTGGCGGTCCGGGACAACAGCGGGAATCGCGGGGTTGACAGTCAGACCGTGACTGTCCAGGGGGGCAGTAACCCCACCGCTTCTTTCGAATATTCCCCGGCCAATCCCGTGGTTAATCAAGATATCTATTTTAACGCTTCCGCATCCTCAGACCCCGACGGAACCATCCAATCCTATTCCTGGAACCTGGGGGACGGCGACGTTGCTTCCGGCCGGACCATTAGCCACCGTTACGCCGGCGCCGGCCAATATACCGTTTTACTGGTGGTTACCGACAACAGCGGCAATACCGGGACCACGGACAAACAAATCACCGTTACCAGGGGCCAGGCCCCCACGGCCCGGTTTTCATACTCGCCCCAAAACCCCATTAGCGGCGATACCGTCTATTTCAACTCGACGCAGTCCTCCGACCCGGACGGCGTCATTACGTCATGGCAGTGGAATTTTGGCGACGGCGGCAGGGGAGTGGGGGAGAATCCCGCCCACCGGTATCAAGAAGCCGGGGACTATGTCGCGACCCTGACCGTAACCGATAACGACGGCAATGAAGGCTATACTTCCCAGGAAATAACCGTCAAAGATAACCGCGAACCCACCGCAACGCTGGAGTTTTCCCCGGCCGTTCCCAAAGTGGGGGATACGGTTTTCTTCGATGGTTCCGGTTCCACGGATACAGACGGCGCCATCGTTAGTTGGCAGTGGAATTTTGGCGACGACGTTACCGGCGGCGGTAAAACCGTGACGCATCAATATGCATCCGCCGGGACATATACCGTTGTGCTGACGGTCACGGATAACCGGGGCGCCGTCGACAGCGCCGGGAAGATCATTACGGTGATCGAATGACAATGACTCCAGGGGGGGGGAAAATATCGCCCGCCAAACGGTGTATCATCCTCATCGGGCTTATTCTACTTATTATACCGGACCCCGGCTGCGCCGTGCACAAGCAATTCAGGCTGGGGGACCGGGCCTTCCGCAACAAAGACTGGGACCGCGCCGTCCAATATTTTCTTAAGGTCGTGGGCAAGGACCCGGGCAACGTCGAATACCGCATCTCCCTTTCCAAAGCCCTGATTTCCGCTTCCAATTACCATTTAAACCAGGGAAAACAGTTTGTAAACGACGGCCTACTGAACCCGGCATTGGTGGCATTCGCTAAAGCCATGGATTACAACCCGGAAAACAATGAGGCCAGGGAACAAAAACGCCGCCTGCTGAAACAACTGAAAGCACTGGAAAAAGAACAGCGGGAAAAGACGGAAATTGAAGCATTAAAAGAAAAAGTCGCCGGCCGGGAACCTACCGCGCCGGATGTAAAATTCAAGAAAAAGCCCTATACGTTAAAATTTGTGCGCACCGATCTGGCCCAGGTATTCAGCGCCCTGGAAAAATCCAGCGGCGTTCATTTCATTTTCGATGAAGCCTTTAAAAGCCAGAAGATCGCCCTTAACCTGGAAGATGTCTATTTCATGGAGGCGCTCCATAAGATCATGCTCCAGGCGAAACTGTTTTATAAAGTAATCGATGACCACACCGTCATGGTCATACCCGATACCCCGGCCAAGCGCAAAGAGCATGAAGAACAGGTCATGAAGACATTTTTTCTCAGCAACGGCGATCCCGATACTATCCAAAAAATCGTACAAAACCTGACCGGTATGAAGAGCATGGCCGTGGATAAGGACCTCAATAGCCTGACCGTCGCCGGGACGCCGTCCGAAGTGAAACTGGCGGAAAAAATAATCCGCACCCATGATAAACCCAAAGGCGAACTGTTTATGGATATCGAGATTATCGAAGTGAACCGCACCCGCGCCAGGGATTACGGCATCGAATTGAGCCAGTACCAGGCGACGGAAACCTATTTACCGGAAACAGGAAGCGATACCGCGTCCGCCGCGTCGGCTGTCTCTACCATCCGGCTCAATATGCTGCCCCACACCGACGCATCGGATTACCTGCTGACCCTTCCATCGGTAAATTATAAGTTATTAAGAACCGACCGCCATTCGCGGATAAAAGCGCAGCCGCAATTGCGGGTAGTGGACCGGGAGCGGGTTAAAGTCCGGCTGGGGGATAAAGTGCCCATTCCCACCACCACGTTTGTCCCTTACAACACCGCCGGCCCGGCCCAACAGCCCATTACCTCTTACCAGATGCAGGACATCGGCATCAATATCGACCTGACCCCGCGGATCCATCATGACGGCCTGGTGACGTTGAAACTGGAGTTTGAATTGACTTTTATTACCAACCCCGGCACCGAGCGGCTGCCGCCCACCATCGGCAACCGCTCCGTGACCACCATGATCAAGCTGCGGGACAATGAGACCGGCATCCTGGCCGGGTTGCTGCGGGATACCGAACGGAGGTCCCTGCAGGGGTTCCCCGTGCTTTCGGAGCTGCCTATTTTGAAAGAGATTTTTTCCGGCAATAAAAAAGAAGTCGAGCAGACCGATATCATCTTAACATTGACGCCGCGGATCATTCGGTTCCCCGAAGTGCTGGAAGAGGACCTGGAAAGGGTGTGGTCCGGTACGGCGCAGCGGCCCGAATTGAAATCCGCGCCGCCCTTCTTGCGTGTGAAAGAAGAGGAAACCGGGACAGAAACGCCGAAACCGGCGACAACGCTAGCGACACCTACTACACACACGACACCCACGACACCCACGCCACCCACCACACTAGCAACACCGAAAACAACGACAACAACTTCAGCGCCGATAACGCCGACGGCGGCAGCGGAGCCCCAGGCAGCCTCTACCGTCTCCTTGCAGGGACCGCCGGCCCCCGTCACCGTTGGCAATGAGTTCTCCGCGCTTTTAAGCATAGAAGGAAAAGAGGCAATTAAAATTATAAAAATCCAATTGGCGGTCGATCCGAAAATTGTACAGGTCAAAGAAATCAGTGAAGGGGCCTGGTTAAAAGAGAAGGATACGCGCATTAATTTATTTAAAACCTTTGACAATCAGACAGGCAAGATCATTATGAATATTACCATGGACGCCGCGCCCGGGGAAGGTCAAAAAGAGTTGGCCGTTATCCGTTTCCGGGCATTAAGCGCGGGAAGTATTTCCCTGGAATCCCCGGCGGTCTTCGAAGTCCTGGATTCCAATTTGAAGAAGACCGGGGCCGCATTTTCAGGGGCGACCGTTCGTGTTGTGAAATAAAGCATGAAATATGAGGTATGAATCGTGAAGTTTGAAATGAGGAGCCAGCCAATGTGTATATCGAAACGTACTAAAGAAATAATAATCAGCGTTCTATTATTATGGGTTTTCACCGGTTTTTGTTTTTCCCGCCCGGCGGCGCAGGAAAGCGAAAGCATCGCCGTAGGAGAAATCACGGTAAAAGGGGCCAGTCTCAAAATCGACCCCGCCCGGCAAAGCGTACCGGTTAACACCGAAACCGCCGTAAATACCGTTTTTTCCGTGGACTCCGCGGACAATGCCGGGATGCTGCAGGGGATGCTGGTCAAAGGAACCCTCCGGGGACCCGGCATCAATGGCCCCATTACTCTCGCCACCCTGCCCAACCACCCCTTTGCCATCCCCGGCTTTCCCGTTAAAGGCGCCTACACATTGGAGGACGTGCGATTGGAACGGAACGGCGTTATTCTTGCCGCCGCCGAACCGGCGCAGGCCGTTATCGATGTCATGGATATCGTCGTAACCCGCGTGGAAACACGACCCCTGACCCTGGAGGAAATCCGTGAAAAAGGCATTGTCATTTCCCAGGATAACTTTTCCGTATATAATTTTTCCGTGGGTTTCCTGGTGAACAGCCAGACCGTCACCCTGGAATTTCCCATGGTTTACTCCGGCGGCAACGTTTCTATCCCCAGCGGAGTTGGCGGCGGATCGGGGTTAGGTCACTCCGTCCCGGGAAGAGAGCCGGTTCCCATCCTCTTCCAGTTACCGGAACTTCAAAGCGATTCTTCCGGTTCGGAACAGGGAAGCGCTGAAAAAACCATCTCCGGCGTGGTCATATTTAATAACGATATCGCTTTTCTAAACCAATTTTTCAGCGTGATGTTCATCGTATCCAACCATGCGCCCGATGGTAGTAATCTGGCATTAAAGGATTTGACCGCCAAAATCACCTTTCCCGACGGATTGCGGGAAGCGCAAACCAATCCACCCCATATATTGGGCGCCGCCATACCCGTGCGCTGTCCCGGGCCCGACGGCAAGATCGGCACCGCCGACGACCTGGATATTATCCTGGCTACTTTCAGCGGCATGGCCGAATTCCTGGCCGAAGGACTCAAAGAAGGAACCCATATCGTCGGCATCGATTTCGCGGGAACATTAACCGGCCTGCCTTCGGGCGATACCAGGCTTTCCGGGAAAGCCTCAGGCGCGGTAATCGTTCGCAACCCAAAGTTTTCCGTTACCTTTTCCCACCCGTCCGTGATCCGGGAGGGGGAGGAGTATGATATTTACGTCACCATGACCAATACATCGCCGGTGGCCGCCAACCTGGTCTCACTGACCATGCCGGCCGGTCGTCTCATCGGTACGGGGCTGCTGAGCGACGAAACAGTCTCCTTCGAGACCATTGCGCCGGCCGAATCCGGGACGGCAAAGTTCCACATGATCGCCAAAGAGACGGGTCAAGTTAGGGCTTCGGCCTTTGCCGCCGACAACGGCGTGTCCGGAAAATTCGTGCTGACCGCCGGCGTCGGGGAAAAGGGCATCCCCCTTTCACCCGATACATTGGTCCTTCCCCAGTGCGCCTATTCGCTGCCCAATGATTTGATCAATGCATCGTTGATGCTTTTGGGCGAAGCCCACGGCATCGCCACCACCCCGGCCGGCGGACTGCCCCAGGGGCTGCCCTATATTAGCCAGGACACCGTAAAAGAACGGGCCGTGGAATTTGCCGAGGCCGGCCAGCGCCTGGAATACGGCGAAAGCCTTATTAATACCCTGGAAGTATTAACCCTGGATTGGTTGGGCAGCCGGATGCAAGAAATCAACTTCGATATCCTGCGGCGTCTGACGTCCAAAGGCATAACCCTGGCCCGGGAACAGGCCAAAATATTTAACGGGGAACTAAAAACCGGCAGCGCCGTCCAATTTCAACAAACCTTTACCGAGAACTGTGCCTATAAGCCGCCCTTTTTCTCCGCGCTGCTGTCTTTTAACGGAGACAACGGCGGTGGCGGCGGGAGGAACGCTTATTTAAGAATTACCGATTATTATCAAAACAAACTCTCCGACGAAGACCCACAATTAATCCGCAAGGTTCCTTACGGCGAGTTTTATTTAATGAACGACGGCGCCGGCAACCCCGTGGATTTTGCCCTGATCGGCTCCCTTGACGCCAAAAACCCTATTTATACCGTTCAAATCCTGGGGCAGGCGGAAGGAAGTTTTGATCTGTCATTGATCGTTCCCACAACGGGTGGCGTAGGTGGCTTGGGTGGGGGATTCCGGCAAGTGGTTTTCCCCGGCGTTTCAAGCGCCCCCGGTTCCGTATCCACGATTACCGTAAATATAAATGCTCCCGGCCCGGATTTTACGTTGGCCACGGACCTCAACAACGACGGCCAGGCCGAGACGCAAACCAACGGCAATGCCGCTTCGATTCAAGCGCCGGCGCTGCAACTGATCGGCGCCGCCCAGGATTGCGGCGTCGATGACGCCGGCCACGTTACGGCCCTGTTCTTCAACCGGCCCGTGGACACGGAAACCGCCAAAGATAAAACCAATTATTTTATCGAGGGTAAAAAAATCTACGCCGCGTATCGACAGCCTTCGGGCCGGGTGGTGTTAATCGGGAGCGATAATCCCATATCGCCCTTTGTCGAGAGCCGGGTAAGGGTGGAGAATTTAAAGGACGCCGCCGGAGGACCGCTGACGCCTTCTCCGGTGGAAGTACCCATAAAAGCCACCATCAAAACCCCGGGCGGCGTTGTCTACGGCCAGGTATTAACCGCGGACGGCCAGCCGGTAACCGGCGCCAATATGCAGTTAACCGAGGTGAATAACGGTGAAGCCACCCGCTCCTTTAGTCGCACCGACTTATCCGGCAATTACCAATTCGATTTTGTCCGCATCCTGGCCACACCTTTTAAAATCGAAGTAATGGATCCCACTACCGGCAAAAGCGAAAGCGTCGGCGCCCGCATCATGACCCATGGCCAGCGGCTGAGAATCGATATCGTCATGCGTGGCAGGGGCGGCGTCAAGGGGCGCGTGTTTAAAACCGACGGTACGCCGGTGAGTAAAGCCGTAGTAAGCGCCAGGGCGGAAAACTCCCCTGGCGGAGAATATTATCAGGCCGTCGCCAATGACGCGGGGGAATTTTTTATCGCCGACCTCCCCCTCGGCAACATCAATCTTTACGCCGCCTCCGGCGGCATGCGCGGCGCCGCCGTGACTTCGATTTCTTCTCCCGGCCAAATCCAGGAAGTCGATATAACCGTGACGGCGGCAAAAACCGCAAGCGTTTCCGGGCGTGTGCTCAAAAGCGACGGCGTCACCCCCGCGGCCGAAGCCTATCTAAACTTTTATGGGGCCAATTATTATCAAAACAGCACCCAGTCGGATGAAAACGGATTCTTTCAATTTTCCCCCGTACCCGTGGGCGGGTTTAGCATCGACGCCTATAATCCCCTGACCGGGAGCGTGGGCGGCCACGTCGCCGGTCAATTGGTAGAGAACCAGGTATTTAACGCCGCCATCATATTTCGTGGAACCGGCCGGGTTTCCGGCGTCGTGAAAAATTATGACGGCAGCTTACAGGCCGGCATCCTGGTGTACCTGGTAAACACCTCTTTTTATATGAACACCGGCGCCGATGGGACTTTCGATTTCCCGGGAGTCCCGGTAGGGTCTTACAGCGTCATGGCAGCCAGTCGAACATTGAATGTGACGACTTCCGCCGCCGTCAAGATCATCGCCGAAGGGCAGCAGGTCAATACCGCCCTGGTATTCCCGGACAATCGTAAAGGCAGTATCGCCGGTACCGTGTATAATGTGGACGGCGTCACACCCGTTTCCTACACCCCGGTATATGTTTGCGACGGGAATTATATCGTCCGGGGCACAGCCCAAACCAATAGTAATGGCCAATTCCAGGTATCCAATCTCTCAACCGGCAGCTATATGGTATTCCTGGAGCGGGACGGTTTGGCCGGCATCGCCAATACCGCCGTGCAATTTCCCGGCCACATGGCCCAATGCAATGTGAAACTGCGGGGCAAAGGAAAAGTCATCATCGATGTTTTCGCCCCCGACGGCCAGACCGGGATCATGGCCGATGTTCAATTTAACCGCCTGGCGTTTCAAATGGAACAAGGCGATATGATCGGTTTTTGCGGCCAGGAAGATCAATATACCACGGGCGAAAGCGGGCGCCTGGAGATCGCTGATGTTTTTATGGGAGATTTTTCGGTTGTCGCCCAGAACCCCTTTTATCCCCGCGGCGCTTCGTACCGGGGCAAGATAACTGCCCAGGGCCAGGAAGTAAAGGTAAAACTGGTAATGAGACCCACCGGGAAAGTAACCGGGAAAGTGGTATCCTATGACGGCGTAACCGGGGTTCCCGGCGCCCGGGTGGAATTAAAAGCCGGGTTGCTGCCTGCGCAGGCGCTGAATGCCGGCGCCAATGGTGAATTCGAGTTTACCCTGGTACCGCCGGGGTATTTCGAAGTTAAGGCAGAGGATACGGTTACCGGTTTTAAAGGCAACCTGGCCGGGAATATCGGCGAAGACGGCGATACCGTTGACGTGACGGTACGGCTGTTGGGCCGCGGCCAGGTAAACGGTACTGTCAAAAACAAATCCGAAGAGTTCATTGCCAATGCCGCCGTGATGCTAAAAAATATCGGCTTCCCCGATGAAACCTTCGAAGCTACTGCCGACGGCAACGGCCATTTTACCATCTACAATGTATCGGAAGGGTCTTTTTCCGTTACCGCCTTTGATCCGGTTACCCGTTTAGGTGGACGGGCGCAGGGCAAAGTACCCGGCCACAATGCCCAGGTGGAAGTGAATGTCTATATCGATCCCTCGGGTACAGTTGCCGGGAAAATCTTAAGCCCGGACGGGACCACAGTGATGGCCAATGTGCAGGTGGTACTGAACCACTCCAGGTTTGGCGATCTGCCCATCGGTTATTACTATACCGGTGAAACCGGCGGGTACGAGTTTGAGAGGGTTCCTTCGGGTTCGTTTGTACTGGAGGCGTATCACCCGGCTTCCGGTAGGAAAGGGAAAGCCTGGGGTACACTGGTCAACGAAGGGCAGGTGTTGGAAAAAGATATCTCCCTGGAAGGCCGCGGTACAGTGACCGGGACTGTTTTTGACGGCTCACGGGTCAATCCCGTTGCCAATGCCCCCATTAAAATAAAAAGCAGCGGGTTATATCCCTTTGAATTGGTTTCCAATACCGATGCCGACGGCAATTACAAATTCCCGCAGGTAGCACAAGGTTCTTTTGCCCTGGAGGCCACAGACCCTGCCGCCGGTTTAATAGGGAATGCTTCAGGCAAAGTAGAGTATGACGGCCAGGCCGTTTATTGCAATGTCTATACCCAGGGGACCGGCAGTGTAAAAGGGGCGGTATTTAAAGCAGACGGGCTCACCCCGTCGGCCAATGCCCGCATCGAAGTGAAATCGGGCGGGAAAACAGTCTCTGCTTACGCCGATGCTTCCGGGAATTACCGGGTGGATGGCGTACCCCTGGGCAGCTTTTCCGTATCCGCGTTTCAGCAGCCGGGGCGGGATTACGGTACTGCAAGCGGTAAGCTCGATTTCCACGGGCAGGAAACAGGAGTCAATGTTTCATTCAAAGGGCTCGGCAGCGTGGCCGGTCGCGTGCTGGACGGAGGCGGGAACCCCGCACCCGGCATTACCGTGACCGTGCATTCCGGCGTTGAAATTTTTTCTACCGCTTCCGGCGGTTCCGGGGCGTACCGGTTCGACGCCCTGCGCATGGGAGATTTTAGTCTTGAGGCCAAAGACCCGGTGACGCGGTTGTCCGGCACAGCCAGCGGTGAATTAACCGGCGACGGCCAGGAAGCAACCGTGGATTTAACCCTCGAACCTGCCGGCAGCATTGATGGGAGGATATTGAACAGCGACGGCGTCACCCCGGCGCTGAACGCCTATTTAAAACTGAAAGGAAGCAATTATACACAATATTATAACACCGGTTCCGGGGGTGAATTCCAGTTCAATGCCGTGAAATTGGGAGATTTTACGTTGGAGGTGCTGGGCTATAACCTCAGCGGCAAAGCCAGGGCAGCCGGCCGCGTCAACAATCACGGCGATACCGTGAACCTTAACGATATGGTCCTGGATAATATTAAACCGGCGGTCAGCGGGTTTACTCCGGCTGACGGCAGCGGTCCGGTTCCCCTTACCACTACTGTCAACGTGCAGTTTTCAGAGGCCATGCGCGCCTCTACTATCAGCACTTCTACCATCAAGCTCTCTTCCGCGCAAGGGAGTGTGGCCGGCAGCGCGGCGCTTTCCGGGGATTTACAATCAGCGGTCTTTACACCTTCGGCCCCGTTGTCCAGTTTTGTCCTCTATACCCTGACCGTGGACGGAGCCGTGGAAGATGCGGCGGGAAATGCCCTGGAAACTGCCGCATCGGCCTCTTTTACCACCTGCGATATCCAACCGCCCACCGTGGTTTCCATAGCTCCGGCCAACAATGCTACCGGCGTTCCGACAACGGCGGCCATTTCCGTTACGTTTAATGAACCCATTGACCCGGGGAATTTCAGCGCTTCCAACCTGGTGGTGAAAAAAGCGGGCATACCCATTAATGGGGTTATTACGTTTAATGAGAATAAGCTGTGCGCTATATTGACGCCCGCCGTACTGGAAGCCAATTCCGCTTATTCCGTGACAGTGCAGGGGGCCCGGGATTTTTCCGGGAATGTCCAGGCCGCGTCGTTTAATTCGGTATTTTCCACCATCGATACCATTGCGCCTACCGTGCAGTTGGTTCCCCCGGCCCAGGGCCTCAGCGTCATCGAAGGCAGTACTGTCCAGGTCTCTGCCAATATTAGCGGCGCCACCGATGTTTCTACTGTCTATTTCTTTATTAACGGCGAATTAAAATATATGGACAAGACCTCTCCATATTCCTACCAATTTACCGCCCCCTCGATCAGCCAGACCAACGGCGGGACCTTTTTGCTGGAAGCGCTGGCCGTGGATGTCGCCGGGAACCAGGGTAACAGGGCCAATTTAACCTTTACATTGTTGGCCGATACCCCGCCGCAAGCGACGTTAACCGGACCCACCAATACCACGGTTTATCCGGGTGGTACTATTTCTTGTTCGGTGTCGGCGTCGGACGATATCCGTTTGACCCGTGCGACATTGACAGCCGTGGGCGGCGTTCTTAATTATACCAATACCCAGACCCTATCACAGGTTAGTTTTGCGAAAAATTATACAATTTCTATCCCTGCCAATATCCTACCGGGTACTGAAATCCAGGTTCATGCTGAAGTAGAAGACAGCCGGGGGAATGTGGTCAGTGCACCGAATATTACCCTTCATGTTCCCCAGGATCAACAAAACCCGGCGGTCTCGGTTACGGCGCCCATGGAAGGGGCGCGCTTTAAACACAATGAGGTCGTCAATATTGCGGCCCAGGCGTCCGATGATGTGGGGCTTAAAGAAGTGAGGCTTTACCTGGACGGGCAGTTACTGGCCACACGTACCCAGGCGCCCTATACCGCTGTCTATACCGTGCCGCCGCTGGATAATGATAAAACCGTCATGGTAGAGGCTGAAGCGGAAGACCTCATGGGGAAAATTTCGGAAAGCGTGGTAAATATTGTCCTTGAGCAATTGGTAGATATCACCGCCCCAAAAGTAAAAATTGTGAACCCGGCCAACGGCTCTTTGGTGTTTGCCGGGGAAAACCTCAAGATAAAAGTTGAGGCCACGGATGATCAAGAGGTGGTGAAAGTAGAGATATATGTAGATAATCAATTAATCAACACCATAACCCAAAGTCCGTACGAAACCACCTATACGATACCCGCGGATGCGGCTGCGGGAAGTTCCATTGCCATCAAAGCCGTTGCCACGGATGTGGATAATAAATCGGGCAATGCCCAGGCAACGGTGAACGTCACGGCGGGGACTGTCATACCTGCCGGGACTGTCATTGAAGCCGCGAATACAACGTATGATAATCAAACTGTAATCATCAATAGTGGAACCGTTACCATTAACGGCGCCCATACTTTCTTAAATGTATTGGTTAAAGAAAGCGGGGTGTTGATGCACTCGGCAGCCACCAGTTCAAAGATTAATATCATGCAACTTACCATTACCGGGAAACTGGCAATTGGGCTGGATGCAAAAATCTCCGTTAACGCTCGAGGTTATTTGGGAGGTTATCAGGGAGATAATACCAATAATTATGGTCGCACCCTGGGGAATACCACCAGCGGCGGAAGCAACCTGGATTCCGGCGGCAGTTACGGCGGCTATGGCGGAAAGTACGGCAGTTATGCGGTCAATCACGTGTATGGATCGCTTTACTCTCCCCTTGATCTCGGTTCCGGCGGCGGGGCTTATGGTAGTTCAAATCCCGGCGGCAGCGGCGGCGGTGTGATCATGATCGAAGCCGGTGAAGTGATCAACGACGGTGGGATTTATGCCAACGGGGGCGGCGTCATTTATGGCGGCGGCGGTTCCGGCGGTTCCATCCAACTTCATATGACCACTTTAAAAGGCAGCGGAACCATAACCGCCAACGGCGGCAATAGCAGCAATTACGCTGCCGGCGGCGGGGGACGTATCGCTATTTATTATGAAAACACCGCTGAATTCAACCTCGCCAATATCACGGCTTACGGTGGAAAATACACCAATGGAAATGATTATATCAAAAATGGCAGCGCGGGTAGTGTCTACCTGGAACAAACCGGCCAGGAAGCCCAATTGATTATCGATAACAATGGCGCCCAATCCGGCAATCCCCTGGTTTTCCCGGCTGTAGGTCCCGCTGTTATTACTGGCCTTTCAGCCAATGTTTTAACCGATTCCAACGCCTCTTATATGCCCGGCAGTTTGAAAGGGATGAAGGTAATACCCAATATCAATAAGAAAGAAAAAACGTTTACCATTATCAATAATACTGCCACAACCATAATCACTGATCCGGCAGAGGGCGACCTGACCACTGCGGCTGCTGCGGGAGATACCTACGGCGGCATGGGGATTTTTGACGGCCATTTGAAGATTCAAAACACCTATATTGCCGAGATCGATGGCGGCGCCCGGTTGGGTAATTTGAGTGTGTCGGGAAATACACGGTTATGTCACCCGGTAGGCACCAGCAATAAGAGTTATTTCTTGTTTCTTAAAGTCGCCGGAACGATTACCCTCGACAGCACCAGTTGTATTACAGTCAGCGCCAGGGGTTACCTGGGAGGATATTCAGGAGATAATAACAGTAATTACGGACGCACCCTGGGGAATACCATCAGCGGCGGAAGTAACCTGGATTCCGGCGGTAGTCACGGCGGCTGTGGAGGAAAATACGCGACTTATGCAGTGAATGAAGTGTATGGATCGTTGTATTTGCCTTCTGATCCCGGTTCCGGCGGCGGCGCTTATGGTAGTTCCAATCCCGGGGGCAGCGGCGGTGGTGTGATCATGATCGAAGCCGGTGAAGTGGTCAACGACGGTGGGATATATGCCATTGGTGGGAGCGTCGTTTATGGCGGCGGTGGTTCCGGTGGTTCCATTCAACTCCATGTGACCACGTTAAAAGGCAGCGGGGCCATAGCCGCCAACGGCGGCAACAGCAGCAATTACGCCGGCGGCGGCGGCGGACGCATTGCCCTCTATTATGAAAACGCATCCGAATTCGACCTGGCCAAAATTACCGCTTATGGCGGGAAATACACCAACGGCACCAATGCAAATTATAACGCCGGAGCAGGGACCATTTACCAGGAGAAAAAGGGACAAACAGGGGAAATCATTATTGATAACAATGATACCGATTCCACCAACGGAACTCCCCTACCGGGAGGGAAAGCAGGTGAAATCACTGCCCTGGAAGCCCATAAATTGACCGATGCCAATGCCGACTTTACCCCCGGCAGCCTGGTGGGAATGCTGTTAATTCCCAACTTACAGCGCGCCGATCATTTCACCATTATTGCCAATACCAAAACCGAGATTTTCACTGATCCGGCGGATGGCGATATGACTACAGCAGCGGCCGTGAAGGACCATTATGGTTTTAAATTTCCCGGCAGTTATATATTGGACAGCAGTCAAGCTAGCATGAATGGAAGTTTTTCTATCCCGGATATGACGCTTATTAATGCCTCTCTCACTATTAACGGAAGTCTGGAAGTGGACCGCCTAACACTTCAAAACGGAAGTGTGATTAATCATTCCCCGGCCACAACCTCAACGGTTTACAGCTTGCAAATCAAAGCGGGAGAAATGGTCATTAAAGATAACAGCAGTATCTCTGCCAATGGTCGTGGTTATTTAGGAGGTTATCAAGGGGATAATAACAGTAATTACGGACGCACCCTGGGCAATACCACCGGGGGCGGAAGCAACCTGGATTCCGGCGGCAGTTACGGCGGCTATGGCGGAAAGTACAGCAGCTATGCAGTCAATCATGTTTATGGCTCATTGTATTTACCTTCTGATCCGGGATCCGGCGGCGGAGCTTATAGTAGTACTAATCCCGGGGGCTGCGGTGGCGGCGTGATTGATATCGAGGTCGGCGAATTGCTCCTTGAGGGTGGAATTTACTCCAATGGCGGCGGCGTCATTTATGGCGGCGGCGGCTCCGGAGGCTCTATTCAACTCCATGTAACCACATTAAAAGGCAGCGGGACCATAACCGCCAACGGCGGCAACTGCAGCAATTACGCCGGCGGAGGAGGGGGACGTATCGCTATTTATTATGAAAACGCTTCTGAATTCAACCTTGCCAATGTCACTGCCTACGGTGGAAAATATACCAATGGAAACAATAGTAATTACAATGGCAGCGCCGGGACCATCTACTTAAACCAGGCCAACCAGGAAGCCCAATTGGTCATCAATAACAATGGCACCCAATCCGGCAATCCCCTGGTTTTCCCAGCGGTGGGGCCGTCTTCTATTACTGGTCTTTCTGCCAATGTTTTAACCGATTCCAGCGCCTCTTATATGCCCGGCAGTTTGAAAGGGATGAAGGTAATACCCAATATCAATAAGAAAGAAAAAACTTTTACCATTATCGATAATACTGCCACAACCATAATCACTGATCCGGCAGAGGGCGACCTGACCACCGCGACTGCTGTGGGAGACACCTACGGCGGCATGGGTGTATTTGACGGTCACTTGAGGATTCAAAACACCTATATTGCCGAGATCAATGGCGGCGCACGGTTGGGTAATTTGAGTGTGTCGGGGAATACCCGGTTATGCCACCCGATTAACACCAGTACGAAGAGTTATTTCTTGTATCTCCGGGTCACCGATACGATTACCGTCGACAGCACCAGTTTTATTACAGTTAGCGCCAGGGGTTACCTGGGAGGATATTTAGGAGATAATAACAGTAATTATGGCCGCACCCTGGGGAATACCACCAGCGGCGGGAGTAACCTGGATTCCGGCGGCAGTTACGGCGGTTGTGGAGGAAAATATTCGACTTATGCAGTGAATGAAGTGTATGGATCGTTGTATTTGCCTTCTGATCCCGGTTCCGGCGGCGGGGCTTATAGTAGTTCCTACCCCGGGGGCAGCGGCGGCGGTGTGATCGATATAGGGGCTGGGGAATTGCTCCTGGAGGGTGGGATTTATGCCAATGGGGTCGGTGTCACTTATGGCGGCGGCGGGTCCGGCGGCTCCATCCAACTCCATGTGACCACATTAAAAGGCAGCGGAACCATAACCGCCAATGGCGGCAACAGCAACAATTATGCCGGCGGCGGCGGTGGACGCATTGCCCTCTATTATGAAACCGCATCCGAATTCGACCTGGCCAAAATTACAACTTATGGCGGGAAATACATCAACGGCAGCAATGCCAATTACAACGCCGGCGCCGGTACCATTTATCTGAAATCATCCTCAGCCGCGTTCGGCGATCTGATAGTAAACAATAACGGCACTCTCACCGGCACCAACTCGACAACTCTGCCTGCGGTGGGCCAAGGTTTCAATACCCTCTTAGAACCCAACCGCCTGGTGGTTTCTGCGGCTGCGTATAAACCCGGTTCCCTGGTGGGTTTGAAACTCAATCCCCAGCCTTTAGGGAATACGGTCTTTACCATTCTCTCCAATACCGGTACGGATATCTTTACAAACCCGGCAGACGGCGATATGACGCTGCAAGGGACCACCGGCGGCCCCTATATCGGCGAACATTTCCTCTTTAACCTCACGGTAAAAGGAAACGGAAAATTGTTTACCACGGACCGGGTCCAGGTGTCCGGCACACAGACCGTGGAAACCGGTTCGACATTTAAAGCGGAGAACCACCAGTGATGATAAAAAAATATGAATGATGAATGATGAAGAAGAACTTTAAAAGAATTGATTTTAATCCTCTTGAAAGATATTTTTCATCATTCATCATTCATAACTCATCATTCCACTTAACAAAGGAGTACAAGATGAACAAAGTAATCAATAAAATAATGGCGCTGGTTTTGTTTATAGCTATCGGCAGTAGTGTGATCTTTGCCGGGGATGTTACTTTTTTCGGTCCCAGGCAATATACCCGTAATACCGGGAAACCGGTTACGGAGACGGAACCGTTTACCTGCCCGCCCGGGTATATGGGTTCGGGCTTTACATTGCGACTTGTCAACGGCGACGCCCAGGGCAATAACCGGGTGTCCAGTGCCCAGATTAAGATCAATGGCGTCCAGGTAATGGGCCCTTCGGATTTCAACCAGAAGGTGGGGGTTATTGAACGGGCCGTATCATTAAACGCAGTCAATGAGATTTCCGTCATACTAAACAGCAAGCCGAGCAGTTATGTCATCATCGACATTTATAAGTTCATCCCTGAACCGGGAGCAACCTTTACGGCCACGCCGGCCACTGTCCAGTACAAGGGGTCTTCCACATTGAACTGGGCGGTTAGCAATGCGGATACGGTTACCATCGATAACGGCATCGGCAGCGTCGGCGCCACAGGTACGCGGCAGGTATCGCCGGAGGTTCCTACCACCACTTACACGCTTACTGCCTCCAACCTGGGCGGAACCACGGTGAAGCAAGCCACTGTCACCGTGATCTTTCCCATGCCGACAGTAACCTTTAGCGCATCTCCTATGATTATCCGGCCCGGGGTTTCCTCCGCTTTAACCTGGACCACTTATGCCGCCCATACCGTGACCATTGGGCCGGGGATCGGCAATGTGGCCGCCAATGGCAACTTCGCGGTCAGTCCCGGTCAGACCGTAACGTATCTCCTCACGGCCGTGGGTTACGGCGGGACGCAAACCGCCGCCGCCGAAGTCATAGTGGACGGAATTGCCCCGGTGGTGGAAATCACCGCCCCGCAAAATAACGCCAGGGTCCGCGAAATCCCCATCACGATTAGCGGCGTCGTCGCCGAGGACAACCTTTTAAAGGTCTTATTGAATAATGCCGTCGAAGGGACTGTTAGCGGCGGTGGGTTTACCTTTAATAATGTTCCCCTGAACCTGGGGGAGAACACGCTCCTGGTTACGGCCGAGGATAAAGCCGGTAATACCGGCAGTATGAGTATTACCGTTCGTTACATCCCCGATTCCGAACCGCCCGAAATTACAATTGCTTCGCCCGGCGACAATGTTTATATAAATACGCCGGAAGTGGTGGTATCCGTGACGGTCAGCGATCAAAGCGCCATTGGGTACGTTAAAGTCAATGGCCGCGACGCTCAACCGGAGGGCCCGAACTTTTCCTATACGTTAGCCCTGGCGGAAGGGGAAAACACGATTACCGTCGAAGCCGCCGATGAATATCAAAACAAGGGGACCGCGGGAGTAAAGGTAACCCTGGACACGTCGGCGCCGGTGGTGGAGATCGCGGCCCCGCAAAATAATATCGTTACCAATAAAGATAAAATAACCGTCTCCGGTAAAATTATCGACGCCTACCCATTAAAGGTTACCGCGCAGAATACCGGCAATACGGGCAATAGTTTTGAGGGAGAGATTATAGGCAATAATTTTTATTTTCGGGATATGGCTTTGCAGGAAGGGGTGAACACCATGGAATTTTCCGTGCAGGACCGCGCCGGCAATATCAATCAAACGCCCTGTTCGTTAACTGTTGTAAGGGATAGCGTCATTCCGCAATTGGCCATTTTATATCCTGTGTCGGGCGCAGTGCTTTCCCAGCGTTCGGTGGTGGTAAGGGGAACGGTCATGGATGAGCATTTGAAAGAAGTGCGGGTCAATTACCGGCAATGCCCGTTATTAAGCAATGAATTCAGCCTGGCGGTTCCGTTGGTGGAAGGCGTTAATACCATTGAGATTAGTGCCCTGGATACGGCCGGGAATATTGCCGGTAAGAGTTTGCAAGTTACGGTAGACACGGTGTTACCCAATCTTAATATTTATGCACCGTTGAGCAATGCCATTGTTAATACGCCGTCGATAGCGGTTTCGGGGAGGGTGGATGACGTTCATATATCTACTGTTAAAGTGAATGATCAGGCGGCTGTTTTAAATGGAAATCTTTTTGATGTGGATAATGTTGTATTGAAGGAGGGGTTGAATACGATTGTAGTGGAAGTGTTGGATGGGGCGGGAAATAGAACTGTTTCGAATGTTTCGGTGGCATTGGACACGGTAAAGCCGGGGATAGTGTCTGTATTACCGGCCAACCAGGCCATAGGCGCCCCTTTGTCAACCGAGGTGCAGGTAACTTTTTCCGAACCCATCAGTCTCTCAACATTGAATGACCAAACCTTTTATCTTACCAAAAGTTTTGTGGGGGTTAAGGGGGCGGTTTTTCAAAAGAGCCCCCTTGATTATCTTTTAAAACCTTCTGAACCATTACCGGACGGTTCGGAGATTGTTATTCACATTACCGGGGGTGTCAAGGACCTGGCCGGGAATAGTTTAGCCAATCCTTATACCGGCAGTTTTTTCACGCGGGATATAACGCCGCCGGATGCGCCCATGGTAGATCCTTTGCCGGAAAAGACGGGATTAGGCAAAATCACCGTTAAGGGAACCGTAGAAAAGGACAGCCTGGTTTCTGTTTCAGGTGGATTCAGCCGCGTTGAGACCCGGGCCGACGGCCAGGGCAATTTTTCAATGGACGTTTTATTAAACGCTAACCAGCTCAATCAATTGTGTGTTACCGCGGCCGACGCTTCCGGCAATGTCGGTATTCCTACCTGCATTGCCATTGCCCAGGAGAAAACCGAATTCGTGGTGACGGACGCCCGGTTTGAAAACAACGAAGTCAGGGTGTCTTTTTCCAGGCCCATTAATGGGGCGACCTTAACCGCCCCGGCATTTTCCGTATCCTCTGCACGCGGCGTTGAGAATGGAACCATCAGCGTATCCGCCGATAACACCACGGCAATCTTTACGCCCACGGCGGACCTTTCCACGCAAACCATTATGTTGGAAGTAAAGAGCAGTGTGAAAGACAGCGAAGGTATCCCATTGAGCATCCCTTTTACCCGGGTGTTTAATGCGGCGGCTCAGGGCGGCGGCGGCGACGTGATTGTCCAGGGTGAAGTCTATGATGACAGCACGGGTTTGCCTTTGGCCGGGGCCGTGGTGAAACTGGTTTCGGTGGACGGCGCTGCGCCGCCGGAACCGGCGCCTGCTGCCATTACCACCAGTGAAGGAAAATACGTACTGGTCATTCCTTCCGGGCAGTGCATGTTACAGATTGGCAAAGAGGGTTATACCCGGTCGATGCGCGCGGCTTTGTCGGTTCCCGGGTTCAGTTCCCAGGTGTTTGATTCGCGGCTTACGCCGTTAAGTGTGGAAGAAAAAACATTGACGTCCACGGGTGGTTCTATTACCAATGGTGGGGCTGTGTTGGTCTACCCCGATGGTACAGTAGATTCCGAGAAAAAAGTCTACATTACCCCGGTGAGTCCCCAGGGTTTGCTGGGTCGTTTACCTTCCGGTTGGTCGCCGTTGTTTGCCTATGACTTGCGGTTATCCGAAGGGGAGTTGTTGAAACCCTGTCAGTTGAGAGTTTCCAGGGGCTCTTTTGAAAAACCGCCCCTGGACCCCGTAAAACTTTTGATTATTTTGGCCTTTTTTGATGAGACAACCTTTCAATGGAAAGCCGAATCCACCGTTTCCGTTTCCCCGGAAGAAATCGGTGGAACCATCGACAAACAAGGCCAATATGCATTTTTAATCATGGACACCGCACCAATTGCGCCTGCTCAGCCGGTGATCGATGAACCTATCGCCGGAGTATCGCAAGGCGCTGTACCCAATGAAATTACCGCCACCTTAACTTTCAATCCCACTGCCATCTACCCCGGCGACACGTCCACGGCAATACTTGTCATTACGCCGGCCGCAACCACTCCCAATACCGGCATCTCCTCAGGCGTCCCGGTGCAGGCGAAAATCAATGAAAACTATAACCTCAATACCGGATCCAAAACGTCCTTTACACCCTACAGCGCTGATTTAACCGCCTACAATTACGGCGCTTCCACTGCATTTGTCGAATTTAACCTCTCCCCCAACAGCAGCATCTCCGCCGCGGAAATAAAAATCGGGACCATTAAAGCAGATATGATCCGTTATAACGCAGGCGCCATGGGCATCGTCGTGGGGACCAACGGTGGAACCGTCAACGGCGGCGGCGGCGCGGAAGTGGTAATCCAGCCCGGCTCAATCTCCAATCCCATCGTGGTTTCCATAGGCAAAATAGACGCCGTGACCCTTAGTTTACCCGCGCCGGCGGGATTCGAAGCCGTCGGCGCACTGGAACTATCCCTGGGCGGCGCCGCACTGGGAAAAACCGCCACACTATCCCTCCCCTTAACAGTGGATGAATTAAATTCCATCCCTCAAAATGCCCAACTCCTCATGGTGAAACTGGAAAAATTGGATTACCAATTAACCTGGGTACTTAAAAGTCAAGCAACAATAGAAAATAGCCGTATCACCGGTTTTAACGACGCCAATACCGGTCTACCCTTTGCCGGGATTACCGAAGGCGGCGTTTATCTCTTTTTAAAGACAATCTCACCGGCGGGGTTTATTACCGGCGTCGTTACCAAAGAGACACAGCCACTTTCCGGCGCTGTAGTCTCCGTGGACCGCCACGGGATCAAATCCCTGACCTCGACAAATGGCGGTTATGTGCAGACCGGGTTTACCGGCGCGTCGGCGGTGTCGGCCCTTAACCTCTTCACCCGGGACGAAGGCTCCGGTAACGGGACCATTCAAAGCGCGGCAGAGGTGATTACGTTAAATATCACTATCCAGGCTACCGGTCCGCAAATCGTGGGAATTACCCCGATGGACAATGCCATTGGCGTACCCTTAAACAGCAAAATAACCTTTATCTTTTCCAAACCCCTCCGGGCCGCCACCTTTAACGCCCAGTCGGTATTTGTCACCAGTGGCACCAGTGGCACGCAGCGGGTCAACGGCGTGCTCAAATTAAGCAGTGACGCCAAACAGGGCGAATTTATTCCCAATGCCGATTTCCCTTCGGACAGCATTATTAATATCACCGTGGCCACCGGCCTCCAGGATGTATACGGCGTTCCCATGGGCCAGGTGTTTACCTCCGGCTTCAGGACCGTGGACATCATTCCCCCGCAAGCAAATTTCAACAATATAAGCATTGAAATGCCCGTAAATGGCGCTGCAAAAGTTACCGGCTTACCCGGTTCCGTGGAAGTGGGTTCCACTGTTTTTGTTTTCAATGAACGCACCGGTGAAAATAAAAGCCAGCAATGTCTCTCAAAGGGCGACTTTTCCATAATGATCAACGCCGAAATCGGCGACCGGTTACAGGTAACAATTCAGGATGGGAACAGCAATAAAACCATATTACCGTTCAAACCTTTTACCGCCGACAATGGCCGAATAGTAGTCATGGACAGCCGCGCCCTGGAATATATTACCCCCATCGATGGCCTGGGTATCAAAGTAGAAGAAGGCACCTTCAGCGAACCCGTCATGGTGGGTCTTTATAAAGAAACCGATCCGCAAATACTGGCGCCCATGGCCGAAGGATTCCAGCGCCTCGCCGCACTGCGGGTGGATTTCGGCGGGGTCATGCCCAATAAACCCTTTAAACTATCCATTGCTGCACCGCCAACGCCGCCGGACCCCAATAGCCCCATTACCCAGGATTCCCAATTGTTTATCGCCCAGGAAGTAGAGATTTTCGGTCAGAAAAAATTAATGGTAGTCGATACCGCCGCACTCAAAGACAACAATACCCGCATCGAAACCAATTCACCCCCCTGGCCCGGATGTACCGCCGAAGGTATTTACACTATGATGATCAATAGTATCTACCAATTGTCATATATTACCGGGATGATGGGGTCCGCCAACGCGGCGGTGATGTGTATGGACCTGGTGTTTATCACCAGCGGCCCGCAATTTATTATGCCAATTCCCATCAACCGCAATGTCACCCTGACGGCCCGCGACCTAACCACCGGTGAGACCATTTTTAAACAAGATTTAACCGGCCCTACCATGCAGGGCCAGGTATACAATTTCGGCGTCGCTTCCAATGATAAAGAGTGTCCCACCGTTACCGGCGTCACCGGGCTGTCCGTAATGGGTTTCGATGTCACGGGCCGGATAATGGAATCACGTGGTATAAGCGGCATTACCATTACGCCCCAATTCGACAACGGCATGGTAAATAGCATCCTGATCGAAGGCCGCGAAGGAACCGCCGCGGCGATAAACGCCGGCGCTCTCGCCCCCCTGGGCAAAGTACGGGTTTACCAATTACAAGAGGGCGAGAACGAAGAGAAGGGCGAAAAAAAATACGTGGAATTAACAACCGGTATCATTGTTCAAGCCAACGGCAGTTTCAGCGGCGCCGTGACGGCAAAAAAAGGCGACCGGTTGATGATTACCGTGGAAAAAGGCGATATCCCCCTGGACCCCGAATTCCTGGTAACCTTTTCCGAGCCCCTGGATTCGGCCTATACTAATGGGGAAGTACCCATTGAAATTTATGAAGTGGGCGAAGGCGGAAGCGAAGTCAAGCGCACCGTATACACGAAACTGCTGGCTTCGGGCGCGGAAGTCACGGTAAAAATCGCGGGCCAGTTAAAAGAGAGTACCCAATATAAAATGAAATTTGCCGGGGTCCTGGACCGTTCCGGCAACTCCCTGGAAATGACCTGCGAGTTCAGGAGCAAGGGCTCGCGCCGTTTCTATTCGCTGGAACAAATGGAAGAGGTGTACGATACCCTGCTGGTAGGCGGCAGGCTTTTTGTCGCGGCCGGCTACCAGGGCATCAAAGTGTACGACGTTTCCAATCCCGCGGCCATCAAGTATATACTTACCAAAGATTTGAACGATGTCGTCAGGGGTTTGGGTTTGTACACCGGTCCCGGGGGCGTCAAATACCTGGCGGCCGTGGGCGGCGGCTCCATCCACAAAGGATTTATCAAAGTGTTCGATATCTCAAGTCTTTTTGCTCCCAACGTCGGCAACACCGTTCCGGACCTGGTTCAAATCAAGACCCAGGCCATCAGCGATCCCCTGGGCGGCGACCTTGACAGCGGGTTATTGAACGGCCACCCCAGGGAAGTCTCTATCGTGGATAATTACGCCTTTATCGCCGTGCAGGGCGGCGGGTTCATGATAGTGGATATCCAGCGCATGAAAGAATACAGCACCCGGGAAAGCATTATCGGCTACTGGAATCAAGATGAATATGTCACGGATGTGCGCGCCTTTAAGAAAACCGACAGCGCCGGCGTCACCCGCTTTTACGCCGCCCTCTTGATCAATTATTACGGCGTCAAAATCCTGGATGTCACCGACCCGGATAAACCAATGGAATGGGGGCGTTACCAGGTTCCCAGCCGCAGGTTACTCATGGGACTGGAAGTAGCGCAAGATTTCTGGGTGGATATCGACTCCGACGGCCGGCAAGGCCAGGACGAAGAAAACGACAGCGAAAAAGACCTCAAAGAAACCCCCCTGAAACGAAATGTCACTGCCAGAGACGAATCCAGGGACCTGTTATTTTTCACCATCCCCATCGAGAGTAAAATCTGTATGATCGATTTTACAAAACATACCGGCGGAGATCTTTTTATAAAGAAAGTAATCCCCCTGCAAGACGCCTGGTTAATGGGTGAGTTGGTGCTGGATGAGGAGAAGCAGGTGCTTTATGTGTCGGATCACAACCTGGGGTTGGCGCTGGTGGATGTCAGTTTCCCAGGGGATACGCTGGAGATTAGCGGCGGCGGCAGCGAAAAGGAACGGGTGCTGGGCCATATCCATACCACCGGCGTTTCCCGTTTCGGTTTGGCCATCGATAAAGAGCTGCATACCGCTTATATCGGGCAGATGGACAAAGGCGTGGACGCCATCAAGCTGGCCAACCCGGAAATTAAACTGGTGTACAAATATAATGATACCTACCGGGAGGTGAGTAAGATTGCTCCCGTGGAGTTAAGAGAACGAGACAATACCAATGACCCGTTGACCGGGCAGCCCTACCCCGGGGAAATATACATCATGGCCTTGCTGCCCGGGGGCATCGGTTTGCCGGGGGATGTGGAAAACGGGCAAAATTTTGTCGAAGCGTCGTTGTGGAGCCTTAACAAATACGAGAACCCCATTGTCCCGTGGGATAAGGATATAAAAACCTATATAAAGAAAGTAAGACTTTACCGGCAGTCCAACCAGGCCAATGAAGATAAATATAGAATGTTTTTATCCCGGCCCATCAAGGTAATGTTAAACCCGTCAAGCGCGGATTCAGGCGCCGGCGACGTGAAGGTGTTGTCCGGCGACATCATATGGGCGCATTTATCCGAAAAAGTTTATGAGAACATGTTGAGTATAGCCACAGAGGGCACAGAGGGCACAGAGGGTACAATAGGCAGCCGCCTCTTTTTGACGCGGAACGATTGCGTCCGCAGCGGGGATAAGAAACCTTCCATACGGGCCGAGTACGTGGACCGGTTGGCAAACCTGGATAAGCAACAGGCGGAAAAATCCAACAGCCCGGTGAATAATCCCCCGGTATATGCCAATGTATTTCTCCATTCCGGCGAATTCTTCCAGGGCAATGTGGATATGCAAATCCCCGGTCGTGGTTTTGATTTCGCATTCAATCGGGCTTACCGGTCTCAAGGTATTTACTCCGGCGTACTGGGGTGGGGTTGGGACCACAATTACAATAAACGCCTCGTAGAGATGTTGGGCGGGGATATTTTGTATTACGATGGCACCGGCAGGCGGGAGCGTTATGAAGCAATCAAACAAAACAATATGATCAAGGCTTACAAAGCGCCGGCCGGGTGGTTTACCGAGTTAAAGAAATGTGCGGACGGGTCCTTTACCCATAAGTTCAGCGATGGAGTGGTGGAGTTTTTCGACGCTTACGGCAGTTTGGTTAAAATCCAGGACCGCAACCGCAACAAGATGGAATTTTTCTATGATATGGGTGGGCAATTGACGGCGGTGATGGACACCATGGGCCGGTTAATCGAATTCGAGTATTACCCCTTTGAAATGGAAGCGGATGAAACCGGCGAACCTAACAGTCGTTTCAAAGTCACATCGGGCCGATTAAAGCAAATTACCGATTTCAGCGGTAGGCAGTTGAAATTCAATTATGATTCCCTTACCGGGGACCTTTTAGAAGCGGATTTTGGGGGCCGTATCACGAGGTACACCTATAGTTCCGGCGCTGATATTCAACTGGCCCATAATCTCATGACCGTAACCGATCCAAAGGAACAAACCGCCTTAACCATTAATTACACTGAAACTGGTGATAAAGTATTAAGTATAAATGCCGGGGGTTCAACAACTCAATTTACCGCCGGTGATACAACCGCTTCCGTTATGGACGGCAGGGGGAATACCAAAACGTATACCATTGCCAATGGCCATCCGGTGCAAATCACGGAAGGCGGTTATAACACCGGTTTTCAATATAATAATGACGGACTGCTCCTTTCCGGCGCTTATCCGGAAGGAAATTCCGTGACCTACAATTATGACAATTCCAATTCCCAAACCCGGTCCAAAGCCAATCTCTTATCCATAGTAGAAAATCCCGGTCCCAGGGGAACGAGCGACCCGTTGGAATCGACGCGAACCACTACTTTTACCTATGAAACCTATTGTAACCAGGTCACATCCGTCACGAATCCCAATGGCTTAACCGTAACCAACACCAACGCGGATGAAAACGGCAATTTCCAGGGGGTAACCACCAATATTCCCGGTATATCTTATTCCTATTCATACACCGAGAACGGTAGGTTAAAGTCAGAAACCGATTCCTCTGGCTTAACCATTACTTATCAATATCAAAACGGAAATGGCTATTTGAACCGGATATCATCTCCTTTTGAGACTGAAAATTTTAATCAGTATGATGACGTAGGAAACCTGTTGAATTATTCCAATTCCAGGGGAATCACCAGTACCTATACAGTGAACCAATTTTCCGAAGTCACATCGGAAACCGCATCGGCGGAGGGATCGCTGTCGCCGCTCAATTACAGCGCCTCTTATTCCTATTTTAAGGATGGGAATCTCCAATCGCAAGACACCATTTTCGGTACAGGTGACGGCGCCGTGCAAAATAGTTCCAATTATACTTATGATTCCCGTGATAACCTGCTTACGGAAACCGAATCAGCCAGGGGTACTACCACCTACACCTATGACGGCAACGACAATTTAACAAGCATAAGCAGCGGCAGCGATTATATGTCCTTTAATTATAATGATAGAGATATGATGTCAACCTTTTTCATCGGGCAGGGGGCAAACGCCGGGGCATATTCGTTTACATATGACGGGAATGGAAATATGGCAACATCGACCGATCCGTATGGACATGTCACCAGTTACCAACATGATGGCTATGACAGGGTAAAAACAATAACCGATCCCCTGGGAAATGCATCGATAATATCCAGGGCGGAATTCGGCAACTTGCTGACGATTAAAAACATCGCTTCGTCGGGAGAAGTATTAAGAGAAACCGCCCGGGTAAACGACCCGTTGGGTCGAATGACGCAGTATACGGTCAAAGTACCCGGGGGCGCAGACGAAATTTACAATTATACCTATGCGGACGGGGGAAAAACTGTCACGATTACGGATTCATTAAACCGGTTATGGACGGTAAAAAAGAATGATTTTGGCCAGGTATATGAAGAAACAAACCCGGCAGGTAATAAAACAGGGTATTTCTACCTGGATGGTCGCGGCAATATGACCAAAAAGATAGAGACAGAGAAGCGGCCCGACGGTACGGATGAGATTCACACCACCGAATACAGGTACAATGCCTTTAACAAAATCGAAGAGATCAAAGAAAACGTGGGCACTCCCGCGGAAGCAGTCACCACACTCACTTATGACTTTCAGGGGAACCTGGACGGCTCCATCGACGGTGAAGGGAACACAATTTCCCATAAATATGACGGCCTCGGTAGAAAAATCCGGACCAAAAAACATTTTAAAGACGGAACCGCTGTCACCATGGACTTTACCTATTATGCCAATAATTTATTGAAGACAATCAAAGACAGTAAAGGCAATACGACAACCTATGAATACGATGACCAGAAGCGGTTAACAAAAATCATATACCCGGATAATTCATTCAGTCGATACACCTATACCACAGCCGGTGTTGATAACAAAGTGTACCGGTCTGTTGTCGAGAAGCAGAGGAACGGCACGGTGGTAACGAGTCTATTTGATGAATTAAATCGGTTAAAGAGCAGGAATATTTCTCCCTCGCAAGGATTAGACGGCGTTACCGCTGAAACTTATGAATACGATGCGCTCTCACGGGTAACCAGGGCTGTAGGGGATGATTTTGCCGTCGCTAGAAAGTACGATTCGTTGAACCGGGTTACCCAGGAAAACCAGATGGGGAATTTGATTCAATATACACACAGCGTAGTCGATAATCGCCGTAAAATGGCGGTTCAGTATTCCCAGGGGCGTATCTTTGAAAGAGATTTCGATATTCTGGACAGGATCTCAAAACTAAGCATAGGCCAGGAAAGCATTGCGGATTTTTCGTACATCGGGAAAGCGTACCGCATGCTAAGAAAGCAATGCGGTAACGGCGATGCAATCGATTTTGTTTACGACCAGGGCCGTCGCTTGAACACAAAAGAAACAAAAAATCGGAACCAGGGCTTGATTAATAAATATGTTTACGGTTATAATAGGGTTGGTATGAAAATGTTTGAACAAAGAGGACATGACGGTAACAAGGGCGATGCGTTTGCTTACGACGAGGTCTACCGGTTGACCGGTGTGAAGTTCAACAGTCCGGAGCCCGCCAATCCAGCCACGGCTTTATTTGAAAAGCGCTGGGCTTCTCAATTGGATAAGGTTGATAATATCTTAAAAATAGTCCTGCAAACAGAAAGTGGAACCAGTGAAATAGTAACTACCATTGAAGGCGTCAATGCCCAGCTTAACCAGTACACCCGGTTTGATGATTGGGGTCTTTCGTATGACTTGAACGGGAACATCACGCAGAAGGGGACGCAGCATTTTACCTATGATTACCGTAACCGGATCGTATCGGTGCAGGGTTTGGGCGTTGCGGTTAAGTACAACTATGACCCTTTCAATCGAAGGGTAGAGAAAATTTTAGGCAGCGGTACCGTCAAATATTTGTATGACGGGGACCAGGTCATTGAAGAAAGGGATGGGAATGATAACATTCTCAGGCAATATGTCTGGGGCAATGGCATCGATGAATTGATCGCTATCTACGTCAAGGACGGCGATACCTTTAAGGCATACTACCCGCATACCAACGGCAGCGGGTCCATTACCGCCATCACCGATGATCAAGGTGAAGTTATTGAACGAGTGACATATGACGTGTACGGTATGCCGACGTTTTTGGATGCCAACAACCAGCCCCTGGCCAACAATCAATCCACTATCGGTAATAATTACCTGTTCCAGGGTCGGGAGTATGATAAAGAGACCAACCTCTATTATTACCGGGCACGGTATTATGACCCGATAATGGGCCGCTTCCTGCAAACAGACCCGATGGGATATGAAGATTCCATGAACCTGTACCAGGCCTTCGGAATGAATCCGGTCAATTTTATGGATCCGATGGGGGCGTTCATAAGACAGAAAGAATGGGCACAAGGTAATGCGCTTCTAAACGTTGAAACTGGGGATGATGCAAAGGAATTATCTAAATTATTGCCAGGGGTTACTGAAATTGATGTGAGAAAAGTTATTCCAAATTTTTCGGCTAATCAAGAAATAAATGTAGCGCCGTTAATAGATATATTAGCCGTAAGGGTCGGAAAGAATACTGCTTTATTTGCTAAAAAAGCTAAAGAGTATATTGGCTTAACTTTTAGCTCTCATCCACGCAAAATTGCAAATCCTGGGCAAATGTCGGAAAGCGATATTATGGGGTTATTTGATAGAAAAGAAATGAATAAGGGATTTGAAAGTGGTTGCTATTATGCTTCTACAATTATGTTTGCACGGGCTTTGATTGAAGCACTTAATCCAGAAGAATGGGATGCTCTTTACCCTTTACAATATGAAACACAAGTGGGAGGCTCAAAAGAAAAATTAGAAAAATTATCGATTGGAACTCGTATACATTTTTATAATAAAATAGATGATTCCCACTCTTTATTAAGAGGATATGGTGTTGAAGCAGAGTGGGTAATAAAAACTGATAATGACCAGTTTTATGGCTTTGGATATGGAAAAGATGAGAATCCATTAAAAAGCTATGGAGGATGGCTTCAAACTATGGCAAACACATACAATGCATATACAGGAAAAAAAATCGGGCAAAATGATGTAGTAGGGTATTATGGAACTTACTACATTTTTGATTTTTTTAAGTTTGCACAAGCTGTATTTGATTTAAGGAGTAAACAAAAATGATTAGAACTAGCCTATCTGTTAAGATAAAACATCTTTTATACTTTGTTTTCTTGATTATTTTTATTAAGCATTCCCATACTCTAGATTCAGGTTTTGCTGGTATTCCTTATGTTAGAATACCTCTTAGTATAAAAACTGTACTAGATTTACCAGTTATTGATGATTGTGAACCTGACTTGTCTAAAATAAAAAAAAAGGAAATTGATGGATTTGTAATTGTTTATATCCAGGTTAGTGAATCTGGATATGTTGAAAATTCGGCTATATTAAAATGCAGTTGTGAATTTATTAGAAAGCCTGTTTTAGATGCTGTAAAAAAAATGAAATTTCAGAAATTTATCGATAATGGTGTTCCAAGAAAAGCTCAATTTATGAAATTATTTTGCTATCAAAATAAAAAAAATCAAATTGATTGCGTTAAAAATGAGGTTGTTTTTGGAAACCTAAGATTGCCTAATATTGTAAAATCTGTCATTCCAAAATGTCCAAATGATGTCATTTTAGATAAAAGTGGTTATAGTATGGAAATATCAGTTGAACATGATATATATGGAAAAGTTATTGATACAAAAGTTATAAAAGGGAATAATTTGATTTTAAATGAGCAAGTGAGAATAGCTATAGAAAAATGGGTACATGACCCGTTGATTATCAGTGGGAATCCACTAAATATGAGATATAAAGTTGAAATCATTTTTAAATCAAAATCAGATATTAATGCCGATATATTCTACCATCTTGATTATGATGAAGCGGAAAATTCATTAAAAAGTGTTTTAGAGTTAATCAAAAAACCCAAGTGTGACGCCAAAAAAGTGACATGCAAAAAGAATCCTTTTTAATGTCGACGGTTTTCAGTTTTCGATTTAAAACTCAATAAAATTGATGGAACTTACCAGTCCAATGTCTTTGATGAACTGGAAACCGAAAATGTTACTGCCAATTTTTCTCTTTCGCCTTCAATGTATAGTGCCACCTATGGTTATGATAATAATGGGAATATGACCTCAAGGAATACCAATTATGGAACGTACAATTACACCTACACCACGCGGAACATGCTCCACACCGAATCAGACACATCGAGGGGAATGACCACCACCTACACCTATGATAATAACGATAACCTGGAGAGTATTTCAAACGGCATGGATTCCACTCAGTTTACCTATAACAACCGGGAGATGTTGGAAAGTGTTCGTATCGGTTCAGCCCCTGGGATAACCTCTTTTACTTATGACGGCAACGGAAATATAAAAACCACTTCAGATGAATATGGCCATACTACCGCCAACGAATACGATGGATATGACCGCTTAAAAACCGTAATCGATCCCTTAAATAACAAAACCGTGATAGCCCACCTGGATTTTGGCAATAAGCTGGTTATTCAACATTTGGATGCATCGGAGACCCTTTTAAGGGAAACCCTCCGGGTAAACGATCCATTGGGGCGAATGCAGCAAAATATAGTAAAGGCGCCCGGAGGAACCGATGAAGTGTATAATTACACCTATTCGGGCAATGGCAAAACCGTAACCATAACCGACTCATTAAACCGCGCCTGGATCGCAAAGAAAAATGATTTCGGCCAGGTCTATTATGAAGAAGACCCGGCAGGTAATAAGACAGAGTATTTCTATCTCGATGGCCGGGGCAATATGACCAAAAAGATAGAGACGGAAAAAAGCGATGATGGAACTTTAAAAACGCATACCACGGAGTATACCTATAATGCCTTTAACAAAGTAGAAGAGATTAAAGAGACCGTCGGCGCGGGCGAGCCTGCCTATACCACTTTTACTTATGATGAAAAAGGAAATCTCATTGGGACCAAAGACGCCGAAGGCAATACCGTATCACATAAATATGATGATGCAGGCAGAAAAACCTGGACCAAACAGCATTTCAAAAACGGAACCGCCATTGTTACCGAATACACCTATTATCCCAACGACCTGTTAAAGACCATTAAGGATGATAAAGGGAATATAACAGCTTATGAATATGACAATCAGAAACGTGTCAAAAAGATCACGTACCCGGATGCGTCCTATAGCGAGTATACTTACACTGAGAAACTGGTGGACGGTAAGAAGTACCGCGTTACCATTGAAAAGCAGAGAAACGGCACCGTAGTAACCAACAATTATGATGAGTTGAATCGCCTGGTAAACCGTGGTATTTCGGCAGTCGAAAGGGTAGGCGGCTCAACATTTGAGGATTATGACTATGATGCACTTTCAAGGATGACAAAAGCAGTCAATGATTTTTCAACGGTTGAAATGACGTATGATCCATTGAACCGCCTCACCCAGGAGAAGCAAAACGGCAAGGTCGTCAACTATACGTATAGTGTAGTGAACAACCTGCGGAAAATGACCATGCAATATCCCAATCAACGAATCGTTGAGAAGGATTTCGATATCCTGGACAGGATTTCAAAGATCAGGCAGGGCCAGGAATCAATCGCTGACTTTTCCTATATCGGGAGGTCGTATCGGATGCTGAGCCAGCAGTTTGGAAACGGGAATACAATCAATTACTTGTACGACCAGGGTCGACGCTTGACCACAAAAGAAACCAAAAATAAAAATTCAGACTTGATTAATAAGTATGTTTATGGGTATAATAAGGTTGGAATGAAAATGTTTGAGCAAAGAGGACATAACGGTAACAATGGCGATGCATTCAACTATGACGAAGTATACCGTTTAACAGGTGTAAAGTTCAACAGCCCCGAGCCTCAGAATCCCGGGACCACTCTGTTTGAGAGGAAAAAGGCCCTGGATTTAGATGACTTGAGCAACATCCTGCGCATCGAGGAAAACCAGGATAATCAAACAAAAACCATAACAACAACTATACCGGAAGGTTCCAATTATGCAAAACTGAATCAATATGAACGGTTTGATCAATGGGGGTTGTCTTATGACTTGAACGGCAACACCACCCAGAGAGGTACACAGCATATTACCTATGATTATAGGAATCAGGTTGTGAGCGTAACCGACCTGGACAAGACGATTAATTGGAACTATGACTCCCTGGGGCGCAGGATAAAACAGATTATAACCAGCGGTTCCCAGACCGATACCACGAATTACTATTACAGTGGCAACCAGGTCATTGAAGAAAGGGATGGGAATGATAACGTGCTCAGGCAGTTTGTTTATGGAAATGGAGTCGATGAAATCATCCGTATGGATAAGTACACTGGTACAACCTCAGCTCCCTACTATTTTCATACCGATGCAATAGGTTCCACAACAGCCGTGACTGATGCCGATGGAAATGTTGTTGAAAGTGTTGATTATGACATCTATGGAATGCCTACCTTTAAATCTCCTGATGGAACTGTTCTATCCAAATCCTCAATTGGAAATAACATCCTATTCCAGGGAAGGGAATACGATAACGAGACCAACCTTTATTATTACCGCGCACGGTATTACGATCCCATTATGGGACGATTCCTACAAACAGATCCAATTGGATATCAGGATTCCATGAATCTGTATCAGGCATTCAATATGAATGGCGTGAATTTTGTGGATCCGATGGGGAAATTGTATCTTAGACTTAATTTGATAGATAATCCAGTCAAATCTACATCGGAGATACCCAATAATATTAAAGGAAGGCCAGGTGTTGCAATTCATGATGTAAGTTTTTTTAAAATATATTGGAAATATGTTGAAGATAAGAAATCTGGAAAAAATTATTGGAAGCCTGATATCCATATCCATTTTGACCTCAACATTTTTTATTTCTTTAAATCAGGTTACACCAAAGCTCATGAATGGCGGCATGCAGAAGATATAATTTTTGCTCTAGCAGAAATAGTTAATGAATTGAAAAAATATGAGTCAGAAACTAAGATATTTTTAGATGAGAAAGATCAGATTGCTGAATTAATGGAAAACGAGAAAAAAATTATGGAATTTTTCAAAACCAACATTCAAAGTGCAATTGAACGCTCAATTTTCCAGAGGGATGCACTTATAAGTCCATATCTATTTTGGTTTGATCATATTCAATGGATTATTGATGCTTTGCGTAATAAAGAGAGTGGTAAACCATATAGGAGTGAGTATATTTGGAGAGAATAATGAAATATCGGAAAATATTATTTGTATTCATCTTGATAGTTATGATTTGCGTGATTCGGTTTTTAACAAATCAAATAATTCATTCGGAGAGCCACTGTTCTGTTCGAAATGGAGAAAATGCCGTTAAAAGCATAATTATTGATGAAGGATTTGTTTTTTGGCGATCCTTAAAAGGCAACGTATATGAATCAAAAAAGGATCTGTCAGATAAAGTGTATGTGTATCATTTCTTCGATATGTTCTCATCAAAAAATTATCTCATTTGGAATCATTTAAACGAGAATATAAAATTTTATACTCCATGGCTATCTGTAAATATACAAAAGGGATTAACGAAAATTAATGTTTACAATTCGGGCAAAGTAAGGATAGTGCACGCTGATAGTTCGACGGTCTTTAAGGATATTCCTATTAAAGATTTTTATCATGAAGATATAAGTGATTTTAAGTCTCTTCAAATAGAAGATACAGGAGCTGATGAAATTCCTCAACCGATGATGATGAAAAGAAATGGTGAGATTAAAGTATGGAGTAAACTTTTCTCACTCTACTTCTACATTTCCATAATAACTTTATTGATTTTGAATCACAAAGGATTTCGAGTACATTTGGCTACTATTTTCTATTTTATTATGGCGATCTTGTTCGGCGAGATGTTTATCAGAGGTGGAATTCTTCTTGATTTGACTTATATTGCGTCTTCACCTCAACCTTTGCTTATAAAAGCCTTCCTATTTTTTCTTGCACTGTATGGTCTAAGGCTTTTCTATAAAGGAATTAGAGATGTGAAATCTTTGAAGTTTTATGATATAGGGATAGTAATTTTCTTTTTTCTGCTGCCATGGATCATATACTTTTGAATAATGTTGTTTTTGTTGTTGATTGATAATAATCCATTTTTGAAGAATAAGTAAAGCAACTGGGCAACGGTCAAAAAATTGTGACAGCCTTTGAGTATTATCCACCCAATACATATAATCCAAAAGACAGTTCAGGGCAATATAGTCCTGCCGGTCAATTAAAATCGATCACCGACGACAAGGGAAACAAAACATCGTATGAATATGATGATCAGAACAGGATCAAAAAAATCGTCTACCCGGATTCAAGTGTCACTGAATATTCTTACGATAAAGAAGCAGGGCCAACCCAGAATGGCGATCCTGTTTATTATAGGGTAGTAACGGAAAAACAGCGAAATGGAAACGTTGTCAAACATTATTACGATGGCTTGCAGCGGTTAATAAAAAACGATATAACCCCGGCGGAAGGAGTTGACGGGACCACGTTAGAGACCTTTGCATACGACGGTTTGTCGCGATTGAGCAGTGCGGTGGATGACGATGCCGCGATAGAATATGGGTATGACCCGGCCAGCAGGAAAACCTGGGGAAAACAAATGGGGAAATTGATCGAGTATACCTATGATAAGGTTAATAATCCCCTGTCAGTCAAATACCCCAATAGCCGTTTGATCGAACGGGAGTTCGATGCATTAAGCAGGATAAAAAAGATAAGAGAAGGAGCTTCCGGCATAGCTGAGATGAACCATATCGGCAGGAGTTTCCGGCTTTTAAGCAAGCAGTATGGGAATGGTGATTTGATCTCTTACCTCTACGATAATGGACGCAGGTTAACCGGCCTTGAGTCAAAAAATAAAAATTCAGACTTGATTAATAAATATGTTTACGGTTATAATAGGGTTGGTATGAAAATGTTTGAACAAAGAGTACACGACGGTAATAAGGGCGATGCATTCAGTTATGATGGAGTCTACCGTTTAACCGGCGTAAAGTTCAACAGTCCTGAGCCACATAATCCGGCGACCACTTTGTTTGAAAAGCAAAAAGCCATCAATTTGGATAAGGTATACAATATCATAAGCATCGTGGAGTCGCAGGATGGCCTGACAAATACGATTAATACCAGTATACCCGAAGGCAGCACTTACTCGAAGCTCAATCAATACGAACGGTTCGATCAATGGGGACTTTCGTATGACTTGAATGGGAACATCACGCAGAAAGGGACGCAGCATTTTACCTATGATTACCGGAACCAATTGGTCAGAGCAGTAGGAGTCAATACCACGACTGATTTTAAATACGATCCTTTGGGGCACAGGGTAAAAAAGATAGTAAGCACTGGTTCCCAGGGAAAAACCAGCCAATACTTTTACGATGGCGATCAGCTTATCGAAGAAAGGGATGGGAATGATAACGTTCTTAAGCAGTACATTTATGGGGACGGGATCGATGAAATCATACGGATGGATAAATATGAAGGGGCAACCGTAACTTCTTATTATTTTCATACCGACGCCAATGGCTCCGTAACCTCGATAACAGACAAGGATGGAAATTTAATAGAGCGAGTGACCTATGATACATATGGGATGCCGACCTTTTTGGACCCCACCGGAAATGTAATCCCTGAGTCTTTAATCGGAAATACCATCCTGTTCCAGGGCCGGGAGTATGATAAAGAGACCAATCTGTACTACTACCGCGCCCGTTATTATGACCCCATTATGGGGCGATTTCTTCAAAACGATCCAATGGGATACCAGGATTCGATGAATCTATACCAGGGATTCAATATGAATCCGGTGAATTTTATTGATCCTTTCGGTACAGTGATACATGAGTGGAAAAACCTTGGTGTTTATGGTCCTGCCAGCGGGCGACCTGATGAGCCTGCCCCCTATACACTACCTAATTATGAAGAAGCAGGTGCGTATGCCGCGCTTTCAGACTTTATAAATATTGAACCGGTACAGACATCCGATGGTAAATGGACCATCAGGGCCAGTTTTAAGATGATTTTATTAATTTGGCTTACACACGAATATAAATTGGAACATGAAAAGGCACATGTTGTACAATATATGGATCTCTATATTAGGATTCTCAGATTCTTAGAGCACATGGAAGACGTCGGAGATAGGAAGCCATATGAAACCAGGGCGTTAGCTCAAGCAGCAATAGATCGAATGGCAGGAAAAGATTATTCTGAAATAAAAAAGATGACAATAGTTCAAAATCCACTCGCCAGCTCACACGATAAGTTAACAAGAGTGGATGCCAACAAGATTATTGACGAGACTAATTACTTTGAAATGAAAAAACCCACGGATCCTCCCTTTAAGGTTAGAAAATTTAAAAATGTGAAAACCTGGGTTGATTATATATTAGGGACCAAAGAAGAGAGTAAAGATGAAAAGTAAATTATTGATCCTGGTTATCTGTTTTGTATTCATCATTGGATGTGAAAAAGGAGACGATGAAGAGATATTTGACCTAAAAGGGAATAAGATATCCGAATTTGAATTCAAGCTGAGAAGGGAAACCGGGACTATTATTTCTTATTATAAAAATGGGAATAAGAAAGCGCTTATGACATTTAAGAATGGCGATCCATATTTGATTGAAGAATGGTATGAAAATGGAAAAATAAAAAATAAAAGGGAATACACCAGGATTTACAGTGACTGGAAAGAGAGTACCTGGTATGAAAATGGGAATAAAGAAAAAGAAACAGAAATAAAGAATCGCGTTGAGCATGGAAAAACGACACGTTGGTATGAGAATGGTCAGAAACGAAGTGAATATGACTATTTTGAAGGCAATTACCATGGCCAATGCACCTGGTGGCGTGAAAATGGTCAGATGTCGGCATCAGAAGAATATAAATATGGAGAACCACATGGGAAGCACATAACCTGGGATAAAAATGGAAAAATAGACAGGGAAACTATCTTTAAGGATGGAAAAATGATCAGTGATAAATATCCTTCTACGGCCACAAGCAAATAATCGATCCATTGACAAATCGGGGCAAAATTGAGCCGAAGTTTTTTTTAATTGCCGAGTAAATACTGGAAGAGGCTTGTTCCCAACTATAAAAAATAAGGGAAATAATACATCTGTTCTGCCTTCCGCGAGATTGGAAATGAAAAAAACAAATGCCGGTTACTTTAAGTATAAGCAAATTCCGTTACAAGGGCAAAGATATCCGGTAAAGATGAGCCGATATCCAATAAAAATAAGGGGCCGGAGCAGGATTATCATACAGATGTTCCAACAATTCATGCATCCGCACACGGATTTTATCCAGGTGGACATACAAACAGAGGTCCGGCAACAATCAATACAACAATATCCCTTAAAAGTATACCGACTTAACCCGCCGGAGCTGCCCACGGTCGTGCAAACGGTGCCCTTGCATGCGCTAACAGTAGGGTTGCAAACGCTAACGGTCCCCTTGCACGTGCAAACGGTGCCCTCGCACTTGCGAACGGTGCCCTCGCACATGCAAACGGTGCCCTCGCACTTGCGAACGGTGCCCTCGCACTTGCGAACGGTGCCCTCGCACATGCAAATGGTGCCCTCGCACGTGCAAACAGTGCCCTCGCACTTGCAAACGGTGCCCTCGCACGTGCAAACGGTGCCCTCGCACTTGCAAATGGTGCCCTCGCACTTGCAAACGGTGCCAAGGCACGTGCAAACGGTGCCCTCGCACTTGCAAACCTAATGCCTGCACGTACTGAACCTCCAGGAGCATCGGGGCCGGAAAAGTTTCTAAATGAAATCGTCCGTGATGGTCCTACAATCGGAACCCCACGCAGTGGGGAGGGGAAGTACTGCAAACCTCATACACTTACAGTAACTTTACCAACCGGGTGACTTCGATTACCAACCCAAAAGGGAATAAAACAGAATTTAGCTTAGGTTCATTGAACGGAAATGTGGAAAAGGTCACATCTCCCGGTAATATTTCGGCTAGTTATACCTATAATGATTACGGTCAGTTGACCCAGGAAACCGGCCCCCTGGGGCAAATAACGAGGTATGATTACTACCCGGAGACAGCGCCGTCAGGAGACGGTGAAGCGTCTCAGGGCGGTAGAGACCTTGACACAAAAACAGGCGGTTATTTAAAAGAGATCGTAGTAGATGTAGGCGGGGATAACATTTCCCAGGGTTATGTCTACAACCATCTGGGCAATGTAACAAGCAGCACAGATGGGGAAGGAGTCGAGACACAATATGAATACAATGATTTTGATGCGGTAACCGGTATTACCGCGGGCGCCACCTCGGCCTCAAACGGCGGTGAAGCAATCAATTATACAACCACTTTTACTTATGATGAAAATGGTAATGTAAAGACCGGTACAGAAGGAGGAATTACCTCCACCTATACCTACAACTTGTTAAACTTACCCACTTCTATCGTCAGCCAGGGCGGCGAAACGACGCATACCATGACGTATGTCTATGATAATATGGGAAATGTCAAAGAGGTGGTTTATCCTAAAGGCAATAAAGATACCTTTGCCTACAATAACCGGAATCTTCTTGCAAACAAAACTATTGGCAATCTGACCACAATCTGTTATAATTACAACGGTAACGGAAATGTGAACCGGATGATAGACGGCGAAAGCAAAATATACAGCTTTAATTATGATGGTCATGATCGCTTAAAAGAGGTAATAGACCCACTGGGGAATAAAGTGAGTTATGGATATGACGCCGGTTCCAATGTAACCGCATTCGCCGAGATGGGCATCGATGGAAAAACCTTCAACCAGGGTTTCGACTTTGATCCGTTGGACCGTCTTACCCAAAAGCGCGTGCTGAAAGATAACGGGGAAATCCTCTCAAAATATATTTACAATATACCGGACCGTAAGGTCTCCATGGTAACACCCAACCAACACCAATGGGATATGACGCTGACGGGATCAGGATTAACCAAACAAATGGCCGACCCGCTGGGCAATCGGGATGATTACGCCTATGACAATAGGGGTTGGCTATCCGCTAAGATAGAGAATGAAGCCGTGGGGAAAACCCTGACCCTCGCCTTTAGCCATACAGTGCTTGGGGCTCCGGATGTGACTGGAGATTCCATCGGACGCGATTATAAACAAATTTACAGTCGGGACAGGCAACTGCCGGAATACATCCTTGACCCGGAAAAAGGATTGACGTCGTTTGGATACGATGGATTCAACCGGTTAAGCTCTGAAAAGCGGCATATCGCTTATCAAGGCGTGATAAAAGAAGCCGGAACCACGTATACATACGATCCCAACGGCAACCTTTCAACTATAACGGATTCTGAGAACAACATTACCCGTTATGAATATGATAGCAAAGACCGGTTAACGGATATATTCTATCCAGGAACAACCAATGAACATATCACTTACAATAACCGCGACCAGGTCTTAACCTACCAGGACTTGAACGGGACCGTAATTACCAATACCTATGATGACGCGGGACGTTTGACAGACATAACAACCGCGGCCGCTCCGGGCGTTGAGGGTCCTTTTAATGAGCATTTTGAATATGACGGTTTGAACCGGCTGACGCTGGCCTCCAACAGCGAAGCAGACGTTCGGTTTGTCTATGACCGGGCCGGTCGTTTACAAACAGAAATCCAGGAGCTAAAGGATGGCGGCGAGGGCGGCGGCGGCGGATCGATTGTCGCCACATATACCGTGAATTACCGGCATGATGACAACGGGAATAACACCACGATCACCTACCCTTCCGGTAAAGTTGTCGTAATCGCCCCGGATGCCCTGGACCGGATTTCAACCATAAAAGACGGCAGTAATACCTTGATCGCCGGATACACCTACGAGGGCAAAGGGAAAATTCGTCAGAAAAATATTCATAACGTCATAACCGTGGATACCGCTTTTGATGAAGGCCGTCGTCCCTTATCCATGACTTACAAAAATAATCAAATCCAACAAGTATACATCGATAAAGCCATGAACTGGAACAAAGTGGATTTGAAAGAATTTGATCTTGATTACGGTAAAAAAGAAGCTTACACCTACGACTCCACCTATCGCTTGCGAAAGGTAGATAATAAGAGCGATAATGCTCAATATGAATATAAGTTGGATGAATTGGAAAACCCTGAAACCGTCATAGAGACCATTAATGGCGTCTCAGAAAGTAAAAACGCCGTAACCAATGAGCGGCAGCAACTGGTAAACTATGATGGAAAGACCTTAACCTACGATAACAACGGCAATATGACGGGTTTCGATAAAGCCGGTTATGTTTACAATTGGAAGAACCAACTGGTGAAAGTGAGCACCGGTACAGGAGTGAATCTCGAATACAAATATGATGCACTGAACCGGCGGACAGCCAGGATAATCAAAACCCCTGAAAGTAAAACCGTTATTCGTTATGTTCATGATGGCTACCGGGTCCTCGAGGAGAGGGATGAGCAAGGCACGTTGAAATACCGGTATACCTATGGAAACGGCATCGATGAGCGGATCGAGATGGAGAAGCGGGAGGTGAAACCGGATGGAACGGTGGCATACAAGAGTTATTACCTGCTTCACGACAGCATTGGAAATGTGATCGGTCTGACCAATGCCGCCGGGTTATTGATCGAAAAGTATAAATACAATCCCTATGGCAAGGTGAAGTTTTACAATACCGAGAACTCCCCGAAAGTGGACAGTATAACCATAAGGGATGGTAAAATCAAACTGTATTTCGATAGGGCTGTGGATATAAACAGCATCGATATCCATGTAGTGATAATAGGGAATCAGCAGAAGATACCGGTAGATATAGAAAGCAGTCAATCCGGTCGGCAGTATCTCCTGGCTCCCGATTCCGGGCCGCTTCCCCAAAATGAACCGCTCAACATAAAAGTAAATTCCAAAGAAGATAGTTCAGGCACAAGTTTTGCTGATCAATCAACTCCACTTCTCTCACAGGATTTTGTGTACCATGGCGGAGCGGTTGAGGTTATCCACGATCAGGGGGCGCCTCGGGTTGAAAGTATGACGCATGAAGGAAATGAGCTATTGATCGAGTTTAATGAAGATGTCAAGCCGGCATCTTTAAGCGATCATATCGAATTGACTTACCAGGGAACAGCGATAAACGGAACTATCGGTATTATTGGCGATAACCAGGTCAAATTTACACCGGATGAGCCATTATCCGATACAAAGCAATACAGCGTGAAAGTAAGTGATGTCGAAGACTATGCGGGCAAAGTAATCGAGCTTTTTTCCCTGGACTTTGAGTTGAATGTTGAGAGTAAATTACTGTTTTCTTACTCCATATTGACCGAAAGCAATCACAGTATTGTTGGCAACAACTCCCTGATGCATGGCCGGGATTACGAACCGGAAGTGGAACTTTATTATTACCGTGCCCGATATTACCATCCGGAATTAGGGCGATTCCTACAGCCGGACCCCATGGGGTATGAGGATTCTATGAACCTTTACCAGGGCTTCAATATGAACCCGGCTAATTTTGTTGACCCATTTGGAGAGGGTGTTAAACCCGGTGTAGAGCCTGAAGTCGTAAAGAGCGCCTATATCCAATTTATGCAGTCAGGTGATTCCCCGGATACTGCCCTGAGAAAACTTGAAAAATATGGTTATATAGACAGTGAAATTGGATATAAGCTTGCACTCTGTGTCTCTACACATGTTGAACCAGGGGCACAGGTAATGGGAACAGCAGCATATTATATGTTCGAATTTTCTCCAGCAGGAGTTTTTAAGGACATCGTTTCTCTTCCCTTTGGATACGATCTTGTTTCAGGGGAAGAGATGAAATGGTGGCAGAAAGCCCTTATAGCAACACCATTCCTGGTGAAAGCAAATAAAATATATCAAGCAAGAAAATTATTTGATACCGCAGGTGATACCGCAAAACTGCTTGATATCGGGGATGATGTAGCCAAGGTTAGTGAAAAAGCCGCATCCAAATTCCAATTTCTTTCTAAAATTAGGACTCAATATGTCGATGAAATAAAAAAGATGACTGAAATTGCAAATGATGCATTATCAAGTAATCTATCTCCTGAAGAATTGGAAAAAGTAGCAAGGATGTTACACAAAATGAGGCGCGAAATGGGGATTAAGTTTAAGAAGCTGACTCCTCTCTTGAGTCGTTTAAAAATATATTATAGAAATTTTGCTCCAAAATGGTTTCCAAAAGTAAAGTGGTTAGATGAATGGGTAAAACCAAAGGGATATGGAAACATCTATGGTCCTACTATTGATTGGATGAGAAAGCATGGGAAGTCTTGGGAGGACATAATAAGGACGGCTGTAAAAACAGATCCTAGAACAAATAAACTATTGGGGATTTAAAAATGTGGACTTTCAAAAAGAAAATCAAAAGGGTTTTAAAAAAAGATTTCAGTAATGAAACTTTTGATGAGATAAAATCCATTTTGAATAGTTACAATGCAAAAGTACTTAAAGAGGAGTTAGGGACTGTTGGTTTAATATCGTTTTATTCACTTAAATTTAAGATTGGAAAAGAAAAATTAATATTCTCATCTATATCCGATGAAGAAGGGATATCATTGATTGGGAAAGAAGAGCTTGTGAATGAAATAGCAAACCGCATTGAGAATTTCTAAGAAATTAGAACTCCCCACCCGCCCGACCATTGAAAAGGAGGGTTAATCTCTCGATTACCTGGTAAACACCCTCCTGCTCGATGAGTGAAGTCGCGAACCTTCGGCCCTTTGGATAAAGAAGTCCATAAACAAAAAACCATGCGGTTAAAGGTTAAAAGTTAAAAGAGAGGGCGATTTTTTTCATTCCGCTGCCAGGATACCAGTGGAAGACCAAAGTCCAATGTCTGAGTTCTGGGAAGGCGCCTTTTTTAATAACAAAATTATTGTCCGGGTCAACAAAAAAATTGCCGGGGGATTCCAGGATACTTTCGGACGGATAAATTCATTATTCGGGTCCATCGGGATATCATTCGGGATATCTTAAAGTTCCGTTGCGATCTTCCACGATTCATTCGCGGTATTCCGGAAACGTTTCATGGCCTTCCGGAATTCTTTCGGGGGCTTGCCGTAATCATTCGCGGTGGTCCGGCAATCGTTCGGGGTCACGTAGAATCTTTTCGGGGTCTTAAAAAAATCATTCTCGGTGTTCCAGGAATCTTTCGCGGTGGTCCGGCAACCTTTCGGGGGGTTCCGGAAAGTTGTCGGGGGGTCGCCGCAACCCGTCGGGGGGTTCCGGCAATCGTTCGGGGGGTCGCCGCAACCCGTCGGGGGGTCCCGGAAAGTTGTCGGGGGGTTCCGGCAATCGTTCTGGGGGTTCCGGAAAGTTGTCGGGGAGTTGCCGCAACCTGTCGGGCGGTTGCAGAAATCATTCTGGGGGTTCCAGAATCTTTTCGGGGAGGTCTGGAAAGTTTTCCGGGGTGTTGGGAAAGTTTTGCGGGGGGCCGTGGGCGGCTCCATCCACAAGGGATTTATAAAGGCGTTTGATATAAGCAGTCTTTCCGTCGTCAATGCCGTCGCGGACCTGGTTCAAATCAAAACCAAGGCCATCAGCGATCCTTTGGGTTGGGACCACAATTACAACAAGCATTTGGTGGAGATGTTGGGCGGCGATATTTTATATTACGATGGCACCGGCAGGCGGGAGCGTTATGAAGCAATCAAACAAAACAACATTATCAAAGCTTACAAAGCCCCGGCCGGATGGTTTACCGAGTTAAAGAAATGCGCGGACGGGTCCTTTACCCATAAGTTCAGTGATGCTGTGGTGGAGTTTTTCCACGCTTACGGCAGTTTGGTTAAAATCCAGGACCGCAACCGCAACAAGATGGAATTTTTCTATGATATGGGTGGGCAATTGACAGCGGTGATGGACACCATGGGCCGGTTGATCGAATTCGAGTATTACCCCTTTGAAATGGAACCGGATGAAACCGGGGAACCCAACGGTCGTTTCAAAGTCACATCGGGGCGGTTAAAACAGATTACCGATTTCAGCGGTAGGCAGTTGAAATTTAATTATGATTCCCTAACCGGGGACCTTTTAGAAGCTGATTTTGGGGGCCGAATCACGCGGTACACATATAGTTCCGGCGCCGATATTCAACTGGCTCACAATCTCCGGACCGTAACCGATCCAAAGGAACAAAAAGCTTTAACCATTAATTACACTGAAACTGGTGATAAAGTATTAGGTTCTTTCTCATTTTGAATGGGTAACACATTTTTTGCTGATAGATCAATGCCTCGAGCCCCTATTCCAACCCTTAGAACTATTAATTGAATCCTTTAAGCGCCCGGGCCACCCCTTTTTTCTACTATATCAGCCGTCGAAGGTATTATATCATCCCCCTAAGGAATGTAAATTTACATCTAAAAGGACCGATCTCAATCCTTACAGAGGTTAATTCGATTCCCAAAGGATCGGTAGCAGCCCTTTTAGGATCGATATCATCCCTAAATATTTTTTTGGTAACTTTTTTGAGAGGCGACGCAGGGGCTTGAAGGTGTGAGATAATAGTAAGAAGGGGTGATACAATAGCAAAAAGGCTTGATACAGGACCTTTAAAGGGGTGAAGTCGGCGCTCCGAAAGGGAGAATAAGTGCAAAAAGAGTTGATCGCGCCCCTCAAAGGATCGATATAAGCTCGATAAGCGATGAAATGTAGGCAGGCAGGATGAATATATATGCCGGAAGGAGCGGCATAAGGATTCAATGGGTAAAAATCAGACTATACAAAATTGGATTTACCCACTCAAAGTGAGAAAGAACCAAAAAAATTGCCTGGGGTTTCCAGGATTCTTTCGGACGGATAAATTCATTATTCGGGACCATCGGGATATCATTCGGGATCTCTTAAAGTCACGTTGCGACCTGCCACGATTCATTCGCGGTGTTCCGGAAAATTTTCATGGGCCTCCGGAATTCTCTCGGGGGCTTCCGGCGACCTTTCGGGGTGGTCCGGCAATCGTTCGGGGGGTTGCAGAAAGTTTTGCGGGGTATGGAAAGTAGCTTCCCAGGATGTAGGAGGGGCGCAGGTTCACTTTACCCCTGGGGAATCGACCGCATCAGTGACGGACTGCTCCTTTCTGCCGCTTACCCGGAAGGGAATTCGGCGACCTACACATAGCCCGGACGAGCCGGAACCAAAAAAAGAGGAGTTGTACTGAAATATAATTTTATGTTAAAATGGTATCTTAAATTTCAGGAGTTACCCAATATGGAAGAGATACTCAAGACAAACGAGCCATTGGAAGAACAATTGGCCCAGGGCCGGAAAATGGAAACCCTCGGCATCCTGGCCAGCGGCATTGCCCATGATTTTAAAAATATCCTTACGATTATTATCGGTTTCGCTGAACTGGCCCTGGATGATCATACCAACCTGCCTAAAGTAAAACGCCACCTGGGTGAAGTACTGGAAGCCTCGTATCGGGCCAAAGACCTGGCCCAGCAAATCCTCTCTTTCAGCAGGAGCGGCGATAAAGAAAAACGCCCGGTAAAGGTAAACCCCATGGTAAAAGAGGTTCTTAAACTGATCCGCGCTTCCTTACCCCCCACTATTGAAATTCACCAGGATATCAGCGATACGGTGTATGAAATCTACGCCGATCCGACCCAATTGCACCAGGTATTAATGAACCTCTGCACCAATGCCGGCCACGCTATGAAAGAGAAAGGCGGCGTACTGGAAGTGACGCTGTCGGACTTGAATCGCGACCTGGCCGCCATCTCCGAAGAAAATCCGGCGCCTTCCCCTTATTTGAGATTAACGGTGAGCGATACCGGCCACGGTATGACCCCGGAGGTAATACAACATATCTTCGACCCTTTTTTCACTACTAAAATAGACGGCGAAGGCACGGGCCTGGGGCTTTCTATCGTCCAGGGCATCGTCAAAAACCTCGACGGCGAAATCACCGTGGAAAGCCAACCGGGAAAAGGTTCTTACTTTCATGTGTTTCTCCCTCTTCTCGAAAATACCGCGGCGCCAAAAGAAAAAACCACGGCTGCGGTCCCCCATGGAAACGAACGTATTCTCCTGGTGGATGACGAAGCGGCCCTGGTCAATATGGGCCGCAAGATGTTGGAAAAATTGGGCTATGTGGTGACGCCCTGCACCGCCGGCCTCGAAGCCCTGCAAGCCTTTTGCCATGATCCGGCCTCCTTCGACCTGGTTATTACCGACCTTACCATGCGGGATATGGACGGGAAACAATTGATCCGGGAACTTTCCCGCAAGAAACCAGGCGTCCCCATTATTCTCTGTACCGGGTATACCCAGGATATCTACCGGGAAGATTTCAGCGGCCTGGATTTAGACGCCTTCATCCTGAAACCTTATAATAAGGCGGAAATCGCCAGGGTGGTCCGAAGAGTACTGGATCAGTGAATTAATCTTCCCAGCAAAGGGATTTTAATGGCGATGGCCTTTTCCGGACAGATTTCCTGGCAGCAGTAACAACGGATACACCGTTTATAATCGTATACCGGTTTTTGATCTTTGTTTCCCGCCGGACGGCCGACTGCTTTGGGCGCGACCGGGCACATCTGCACACAGTTGCCGCAGTTGACACAACGTTCATAATTAATCACCGGCCGCGGGGAGATACGGTTTTTTAAGAAGGTGGGAAAAGAACGGGCGGAAGCGAATCGCTCCGGCGGTCGACGCACTACCCGGAAATTTTTGTTAATCAACGGTTCGATATCATCGCCGATGATTTGGATTTCATCGGGTTTATAGACGCCCAACCCCGACTCTTCCCCGAACTTCATGGTGGGTACAAATTCGGGGTCCAGGTCGATCAACCGGCAAAACACGGCATCCAGGGCCACGGGATCAATGGAAAACAATAACACCTTCATGGCCGACGGTTCACCGCCCCTGGGGCCGTTGCCTTCCATGGCCGCGATGCCGTCCATGATAAAGAGGCGGAGACGCGGTTTCAAATAATTGTTGATATCCACCAATACCCGGGAAAAGTCGTAAACATCCGGCATTTTAACGTGAAACTCGGCTTTTTGCAGGCCCGGTAAACAACCGAATTGATTTTTCACCGCGCCGGTGATACGCGTAAACCCATGGGTTTTCATTTTAGCGATGCTGATAATGCCGTCGGCCCCCAGCGCCCCGGCCGCCAACCGCAACTGCTTTGCCAGCAGCGCCCCGGGGAAGGAGACGGGAACGATGGTGCGAAAATCCGCCGGGCGGATGCCGAGACTATCGGCCACTTCTTTAATACCCGCCTGCCGGGCCACCCGTTCCAGGCTCCCCATGCCCGATGAATCGCCGTAATACATATCGGCGCCCGCGGCCTTAAATATCTCGGCCACTGCCTGGAAAACGGTGGGGTAGGGGGTCACTAATTTATCCGGGCGATCCCCGGCCAACAGGTTGGGTTTTAACAGGATTTTTTCATGCGCTTGCGCAAATGCGGAAATCCCTCCCAACAATCCGATTCCCCTTGTTACGGCGCTGCGTACATTTTCGATCTCGTAATTTTCACAGCGGATAACTGCTACTGTCGCTTTCATTTATTTTAGTTCTTAAAATTCTTCTTTTGCCGCAGTGGAGTATTGGCTTTCGTTTCCCTTATTATCGACGGCCGTGACCACGTAGAAATAAAGGGTTCCTTTTTTTACGTCTTTGTCTTTGTATTGGTTGCCCGTTACTTGATCGGCAAGCAAGGTGAATTCGCCCTCTTCCGTGGATTTCCTGTAGATGCGGTAATGGGAGAGGTCGCTGTCTCCCGGCGCTTTCCAGGTTAAAAACAGGTGGTCCCCCCCTTTGAAGCTTACCAGGTTGGCGGGAATCTCCGGCGGGTAAATATCGCTGACGGCAACCGAAGCAATCGGGGAAGGGCCGCTTTCGATATCGTTGGCGGTCATGGTGGAAACATAATATTGGTATTCGCCGTCCCTGCCGGTGTCGCCGTCCGCGAAATATTCGTTCAAGACCGGGTTATAATTGATTTTCCGGAACAACTCCCCTGCCGTCTTAGCGGCGTCATCCGAACTGGGGGCGGGGGGCTTTATGCGCCTGGAAATTTTATAACCCGCGATGTTGGCGATGGGCATGCCGGATACATCGGACTGGGGTTTGCTCCATTTGAGTTTGATCAGTTTATTTTCCCTGGTTATTTGCAGGTCATCGATGGGTTTTACCGGGGTTTGAGCGACCATGGCCGCCAGGCCGCTGAGGGGAGATTTTTTCTTCCCGTAGAGATAGCGTAAACCGAAGAAATGAGACTTCGCATTCAAATCCTGTATTTTAAAAGGGATTTCGACAGAAAATGTCAACGGCGATTGGGCGGATAGGACTGACAGCGAAGCTATTTCCGCTTTTTCCAGTTTGCGCAGCAGGGTGGATTTTTTTAAAAACTTTCCGACCGGGATATCTTTTCCCGAATAATAAATTTCGACCCGGGTAATTTTTTCTATTTCCAGGTTTGTTTTATCATCCGATAATTTTTTTGGGAAATCCCACTGCAGCCTGATATTCGCTCCCACCTGCGAAAGCGCGAGATTTTCGCAGACCAGGGGGAGTATTTCAGGTTCCAGTTTCAGCGGTCCTTTTTTCCCGCAGTTCACTGAGAGAACCAGCATAACGGTTATTAATACCGGGATAAATTTTTTATCCATTTATATCCTCATATTATAAAATATATTTGCTCAGGTCCGTATCTTGAGCGATATCGGCCACTTTTCCGCGGACAAAGTTTTTATCGATGGTAATTTTTTTTGTTTTCATGTCGGTGGCTTCGAAAGAGATATCTTCGATGACTTTTTCCATGATGGTATACAGCCTTCGGGCGCCGATATTTTCAGAAGACGAATTCAATTGGACGGAGAAACACGCCACTTCTTCGATGGCATCTTCCGTATAGGTCAAATCCAGTCCTTCGGTGCCCAGCAGTGCCCGGTATTGTTTTACCAGGGCATTTTTGGGTTCCGTCAGGATTCTTACGAAATCATCCTTACTCAGGGAATCCAATTCCACCCGGATGGGGAAGCGTCCTTGCAGTTCCGGTATCAGGTCCGACGGTTTGGAGACATGGAAAGCGCCGGCGCCGATAAATAAAATATGGTCGGTTTTAACCATGCCGTACTTAGTATTGACCGTGGTGCCTTCGATAATGGGCAGGAGGTCTCTTTGTACGCCTTCCCTTGAGACCATGGGGCCGCTGCCGCCGGTTTCCCTGCCGGCAATCTTGTCGACTTCATCCAGGAACACGATGCCCATTTGTTCGGTTCTTTGGATGGCGGTTCCCGATACCTGGTCCATATCCAGGAGGCGGGTTTGTTCTTCTTTGACCAGGTATTCCATGGCTTCATCCACGGCCATTTTTCTTTTTTTCGGTTTGCCGCCGAACATATTGGGCATCATTTCGCTGATGCTGATGCCGATTTCTTCGACGCCGGAGGAGGAGAAAATTTCAAAAGGGGCCATTTGGGCGGATTTAACTTCCAGTTCGATGAATTTATCATTTAGTTTGCCTTCCCTGAGTTTTTTTCTCAGTTTTTCTTTGGTTTCGGCGAAACGGTCTTCTTCGGCGGCTTCCGGGTCCGAGGCCGAGCTTTTGGCTTTTTTAGGGACCGGCAGCAGGAGTTCCAGTATTCGTTCTTCGGCGTTTCTTTGGGCTTTTTCCAAATTGCCGTCCATTTTTTCTGCTTTGACCAGGTCGATGGCGATGCGGACCAGGTCGCGGACAATGGATTCCACGTCTCTGCCCACATAGCCTACTTCGGTAAATTTGGACGCTTCGACCTTAATAAAAGGGGAGCCGGCCAGTTTGGCCAGTCGTCTGGCGATTTCCGTTTTGCCGACGCCGGTGGGGCCGATCATTAAGATATTTTTAGGGATAATATCATCCGCCACTTCTTTAGGCAGTTGTTGGCGGCGGTACCTGTTGCGCAGGGCGATGGCCACCGATTTTTTGGCTTTTTGCTGTCCGATGATATAGTTGTCCAGTTCTTTTACGATTTCTTTGGGGGTTAAGCTGATTTCTTCTTTTTTAGTTTGATCTTTTTCCTTTTTCATTAAAGTACCTCGATTGAAAAGTGTTTATTGGTATAGATACAAATATCCGCGGCTATTTCCAGGGCTTTTTCGACGATGGATTTGGCGTCCAGGTCGGAGTAGCGTTTAAGGGCCATGGCGGCGGCCTGGGCGAAAGGGCCGCCCGAACCGATGGCCAGTATATCTTCATCCGGTTCGATCACATCGCCGGAGCCGGATAGGATAAATAGTTTTTCTTCGTTGGCCACGATCAGCATGGCTTCCAGGCGTCTGAGGATTTTATCGGTGCGCCATTCTTTGGAGAGTTCGATGGCGGCCCTGGAGATATTGCCGTTGTACTCTTCCAGTTTTCCTTCGAATCGCTGGAACAGGGAAAATGCATCCGATGTGGAACCGGCGAAACCGGCCAGGACTTTATTATTGTAGAGGCGGCGGAGTTTCCGGGCGCCGTGTTTCAACGCCGTATTGCCCAGGGTAACCTGGCCATCCGCCCCGATGGCCACGGAGTTTTTGTGTCTGACGCATAAGACGGTGGTGCTTAGAATCTTATTTTTTGTGTTTTTCATTTTCATAGGATTAATTGTATATTTTTTTTAGCTAATAGTCAAATGGAAGTTCGTTCGTAACCCCCCGTATTATAAACCAGGGGAATATGCAAACCTTTTTCCGCGGGGCCTGCCCCAATTGAAATTTTTTTCCCCGGATAATATAATGGTTCGATAATATAATAGCCAAAAAATGTACAACGGAGGAAAAAATGAATTTAGATAGAACCATCATTATTCCCGCGGACGACAGGTCGCTGGCGCAAAGGCTTTTTAGAAGCGCGGTTTATGACGAGGATGTGCTGGTGGTAGTCGTATTGGGGGATGGACCGCAAAAAGAGCAAATCGTAAACTGGGCGGACAAAAGAGCGCAAGTGGTTGTCCAGGGCTTTGGCCGCAAAGTGATCTGGATTCGCGACGCGAGTGTACTGGAGGATGAAATCAGGAAACTCCCGCTGGAATCCGAGGACGCCAAAGAAAAAATGGACGCCGCGGTCGATTTAAACGCCATCGCTCTCTTCTCCATTTCCCTGGCCAATACGGTCATGGATGTCATAAAAAACGATGAAAAAATCAATATCCTGCGCATCGACATGGCATTTGTTTACGCCGGCGAAGCGGAGGTCGATTAAGATGAACAAAGCAACCGTAAGAATTGGGCTCATCGGTACGCTGGCCTGTATCATTTTTGCCTCCGGCGCCGGTATGGACGCTGCCGCAAAAAAAGAAGGTGAAAAAAATACCGGTCCCATCGGTCCCGGGGTTCTTTCCTTTGAAGAAATCGGCAGGAATGAATCAAAAGTCCGCACCATAAAAGATTCGGAAAATAAAATTGCTATCCTGGATATCAATAGCCGGTTGAGAATAAAAATAGATAAGGATGCCGTTAAGAAACACGCGGCGGACCAATTGGATATCGGCATCTCAGCCAAAATGCCGGAGGAAATTGAGGTAATCTCAAATATTTTAAATATGGAAGCCGATATATTGGGTTTTATCGGGGAAGGGAAAGGGCTTGACGAGCAAACCCGGAAAAAGAACCTGCAAACTTTTTCAAAGAAAATGAGCGGGTTACAGCGCTTCATCCTGGCGGATCCCGCGCTCAGCAAGAAAGTAAATGAAAAAATGGAGAACTCCGATCAGCCGGAAGATGATTACCGGTTTATTTTTTCCGTTATTCGCGAGGAAATCGACCGCATCTCCGGTGAATACAATCAAGTATTTGCAGGTTTGAATTTCCGCCTGGGCGGCTGGATTAACAGGGGCGCCGCCCCGGAACCCATACACATCGAAGGATTCGATACTATTCAAAAAGGTGAATTCTATGAATTTCCATTTTTCGTACCCCCAACCCCGGAAGAGTGGGAGAAACTGAAGAAACTCCCGGAAGCGGCAAAAAATATAAATGAAAAAGGCCTTTCGGCGGTATTCAATATTAAAGAACAATTGAACCAATACGTTGCCGGCCTTGAAGCTGAAATCAATAATGCCCTGGATTGCACCTTGAAATCCCTGACCGGTATTAAAAGCCAGATCATCTCGCGGGCGACTATCGACTTTAAAGAACAATTTAAAGCCACCGATACTGTCATCCAAAAGGTTAAAGACTTGCTGGACCTTCTCCGACAAATGAAAAAAGTCATTAAAGAACTGGATATTTTACCGGGTAAATTGGAGCAGAACCTTCAATTTGTTCAATCGCTGTCCACTGCCATAAAAAATGATATCTCATCTCTCCCGGATGATATCAAAAACGCGAAACTGGAAATCGAAAACGGTTTAAAAGGCGCATTGGCCACTTTAGGAAAAGATGTTCAAGAGGGCATTAAAAATGGTCTCGAACAGATTAAAAATGACTGTCTAAAAAACATAATGGCCACCATTGCGGACGCCAGGAGCAAAATCGATAGTATCGTCACGTTTTTTAAGGATGAGGTTATTAAAAATGCAGCCATAATGAGCCCCCAGTGGGGGGCCGCATTGGAATTAAGCGATAAAGTGGAACGGTTTTCCATCGATAAAATTCCCAATGAAGGAAATGTGGACCTGAGGTACCTGGGAAAGCGGGACGAAGGCAATGAACTCTATTTTAAGGCAGTGCTGGAAACCAAACCGAAAGAAGGGGAAGAAAAAGTTCAAACGGTTACCGTCGATCAAAAATATTTTATACTATTTAAAATGGTATATATCAAATTAAAACCGGCCTTGATCTTTGCCGCGCCGCTGCTGAAAAAGGCTGAGAGGGCTGAAAAAGGCATTACCCTCAGCGATAAAAAAACCTTCCAGGCGGTCGCGTCTTACAGCGTCCTGTTCAAATTCGGGAGCCGCAAAAGCGTGGCTTATAATCGATTTTTCAGGGTCGGGATCGGCCTCAATGTCGCCGCCCTTGATTTTAACCAGGATTCCAATTATGAAGTAGGATTAGGGTTGGTATTGTCCGGCTTTAATGATTTTGTGCAGTTAGGTCTTGGACGTAATATGGACATCGATGCCAACTATTTCTTTTTCGGCATCAATCTCCCCATCGGTGAAATATCGCTGCCGAAGATCGGCGCCGGGGGGAGTTCCGAATAGGCGCTGCCTGTTCCCGTTCCCCCAGGGACTAAGTAGAATATAAAATCTAAAAAATAATTGACAAAAGAATGATTTAATATTATATATGAAACCATAATGGATAATATGATTGAAGTTAAACTTGTCGGCCTGATTTTGGATCCCATATCAAAAACCCCGGTGATAATTTTGAAACCCATGGCGGAGAATAAAATTATCCCCATCTGGATCGGTGAATTTGAAGCCAATGCCATTACGATGGAACTGGAAAACATCAACCCCCCCCGGCCCATGACCCATGACCTTATTCGAAGTATTCTTTATAAACTGGATTGGACAGTGGAAAAGGCGGTGATCACGGATGTGGTGGAAAATACCTATTATGCGGAACTATATGTCAGGCAGCACAACGATATAAAAAAAATCGACTGCCGGCCGTCGGATGCGGTGACCATTGCTTTAAAATCCCGGGCGAATATATATATCTCGGAGTATGTTTACAGTACCTCCGTTCTTTCGGACTTCTTCGCCGATTTTGTTCATAACGAAGAACGTTTTGAAAAATGGTTCAATTCTCTTTCCTCCGAAGATTTCGGCAACATCGAGCAATAAACCTATGCCGCTTTGCGCCGGGAAAGCCGATTGGCATTCGCTGTTGGCCGGCGGTATTCTAATCTAAAAGGTTTATTTCACCATTTCCATGACCGCGATGAATAATAATTGCGCCAGGTCTTCCATGATCTCGGGGGTAATAATCTCCAGGTTATCCAGTGTATTATGGTAAGTCTCATAAGGCAGCGGTTCCGCTCCCCCGGCGCTAAACGAAAGCGTGGGAACCCCGGCCCACATGAAATGCGCCGCATCCAACCGCGGCCTGGCCCGGTTGTGAAATTCCACCGCCGTAACTTCCCGGTGAATATACTCCCGGTTAGCCTCTTCTATATACCGGTACAAGGCAGGGTAATTCTTCCCGGCCAGGACCGTTATCTTCTTGCCCCTTCCTACGCCGTCAAGGTTAAGAAATCCCATGATTTTTTCATTGGGCATAAACGGATGCCGGAGATAATACTCGGAACCTTTAACCCCCTGCTCCTCTGCCCCAAAAAAACTAAAGATAATACTCCTTTTGGGCTTTACTTCGGAATTATGAATGGCTTCGGCCACCCCCAGGAGAACCGCCGCACCCGAGGCATTGTCATTGGCGCCCGGCATTAATAAATGATTAAGGCCCAGGTGGTCCAGGTGCGCACTCAATATAACCGCTTCTTTTTTCATTTCCGGGTCGCTGCCTTCGATGTAACCGAGAACATTCCGCCCCATACCTTCGGGATGATACTGCGTGACATTGCGCATGGAAACGATTTTTTTGGTGTTAAACGAATGCGGCTTCCTTTTTTGTTTGATTTTTTCCACCACTTGATTCCACTCTTTGCCGGTTCCCAGGAAAATATCATCCACGATGGTTTTGCCCACGTATGAAAGGATGAAGTCTTCAAAATAAGTACAGTTCGGATTGGAGACCTGGTAATTGTAAAGCATCCCTACGGCGCCGTGGTCCATGGCGTTTTTCACTTTGTAGGGATGAAACGAATAAGGCCGCCATTTTTTAAATAGTTCCGGGTCCTTTTCCGGGGATGCCGGGACTTCCCGCTCCACCAGGACGATTTTCCCTTTTACATCCACTCCTTTATACTCATCAAAGCCCAACTCCGGCGCGGTAATGCCGTAACCTACATAAACCACTTCCCCTTTGACCTCGCCGCTGCCCGAAGTGGAGCCGGGCAGGAAATCTTTTTCATAGAGATAATGTTTCTCGATAAAGGTATTTTTATCAACAGGGATATGAAGCGTCACAGCGCCTTCCTCCAGCACCAGCGTATAGGGATTGGGGAAATCCTGGAAATAAGAGCCGTTATCGCCGGCGGGTTGGACGCCCCATTTTTGCAGCAGGGAAACAACCCATTGGGCCGCGGCATTGTACCCTGCAGTCCCGGTCAAACGGCCGTTGTATTTTTCCAGGCAAAGCTCTTTAACGTAATCCAACAGCGTATGACTGGAAATGGTATGCATGGCCCCCAGGATTTTTTGTTCATCGGTTAAGGTTACCGGGGTTTCTTTTTGCTCCTCTTGCGCATAAAGCGGCCCATAAAGGGGTGCAACGATGAATAATAAAACGGCTGACAACAGCGGCAAAAAAAATTTCAATTTCATGAATCCTCCTGTTCCTCAAATACCTCGTTGGAACAGGCAATGCCTGTTCCTTACAAAATTCGATAGCAAAACATCCATGATTTTTCGGATAGGTTCAAGTTAAGGGGTTATTTTACAGGAAATAGGGCGTCAATGCAACTACTGCGGGTGGGAAACAGCAACTTTCATTTTGAATAATTTTAGGGCGCCCACGGGGGGACGCCCCTACATAAAATAGCCAAAATTCTGAATGGTCATATTGAAAATAACCCGCCGTTGTGGTAAAACAATCCTCTAAAGAATCTTTTAAAGCGCCCCCGGTTCGTTTTAAATAGGAGAATTTTGATGAACATTGTCTTTATCCTGCTGAACTTCCTGGTTTTAACGTCTTCATATGTGACGGCCCTTCGCTTTTCAGGGAAATCCCCTTTCTCTGAAAAATTGACGGCCACTATCCTTGTCTATACCGCCCAGGTCACCTTCACAATTCTTTTCCTGGGGGTGGTCTTAAGAAACCTGGGTTTCCCCGGCATTATTATTTTGAACAGCGTCATTTCCCTGCTGATACTGGCGGTGTTTAAGAAACAAACCAAAGAAGCCTTCCCGGACTTTTACAGCCAATGCCGGGCATCTTTTTCTTATTTAAATCAATCCAGGGATTACTTTTTGTATTTCTTGATTTTGCTGTTTTCGGTCCAGGCTATCCTGCTGCTCATCAAAATTTATTTCCTGCCGCCGCATGTGTGGGACGTTTTTGCCTACCATCTCCACCCGGTGGTGGAATGGTTCCAGCAAAACATGATCCCCGCCTCCATCGATACGCCGGTGGTGCGACTTAACCGGAACCCCATGGGTTCCAAGTTACTCCATTTCTGGATTGTAAAATTTGCCCAGGACCTGACCTGGGTGGAATTACCCCAATTTATCTCCGGGATAATGCTTACCCTGACTTCCTATGCATTGATGCTGAAAATGGAGATCAAAAAAAATATCGCCCTGAGATACGCTATACTGATCTATTTTATACCGTTGATTTTAATCGAGTCGAGGACATGCCAGGACCACCTGGTTTTGACCGCCGCATCGATCCTCTCCGCGCTTTATTTTGTGAATGTTTTCTTCGAAAAAAATTATTCCCAGCTATTATTCCTGGGACTTTCATTCGGATTGGTATTGGGTTTAAAAATAAGCGGCGCCCATATCCTTATTATTTTCTTCCTGGCCCTCCTCTTGACCAAAGGTTTTAAATTATCCCCCATCCTGGATTTTTTTAAAAAGAACGGCCTCCAGGTTCTCCTAGGGGCGCTGGCGGCATTTATACTGGGGGGCTATTGGTATTTTAAAGACCTTTCCATTTTCATCTCCTATTTAAAGACCGTCGAAAGAATTTCCGCGGTGAAACTGGCCGTTATGGCCGTTTTATTGTGCATGGTGATACTTTTGTTATGGCTGGCATTCAACAAACTCCGGCATAGCGATTTCTTTAAGAATAAAAAAGTCATTATCGGCGCGGTCATCCTGGTCTCGATTATTGCGCTCGTGGGCGTTGTAAAAAACGCCGGTTTGATAAAAACATTTGTGTTCAGGAACGACTCCCCTTCGGCGCTCTTATCGGATAAAACCTTTTATGCCCAACACCCTATACTTAAAGCGGTAAAAAGCGACTTTTCCCGGAACGTCCTGCTTTTTCCATTTAGAATTAAGGACATCGGGAGGAATAATGCTTATTCAGCCGATTCCCTGGAACAATCCGGTTTCGGCGTGCAATTTTTCGGTTTCGGTTTGATTGCGTACGCGGTCATGCTGATCCTTATTTTCCGGAAAAAGTACCGGGACAGCATCGTGGGGTTTTTGTTCCTATATTCAGTTACCTTGTTGCTGACTTATTTTTTCTATTATTTCAGCAAGGTTAATTATCGCTTGTTTATGTTTTTCCCGGTTTTTGGGATTATGCTGTGGGCGTTTCTGATATCCAAATGGGACATGCCCAGGATTTATTTAAAATGTATCGATGGTTTGATCCTGGTCATGATACTTTTTAATATGGCCGCGGTGCTTTTCGAGGGCAACAGCGAGACCAAAAGGTGGCAAGCCATTCTTACCATGGATAATCCCGTAGAGAGAACAGCCATTAAATATTCAACTTTTTTTATTAAAGGAGATGATTGGTTGTTTATAGATATGTATATCAAACCGTCAGAACCCATCGGGTACATGGCGCATACCGATTCATGGATATTTCCTTATTTCGATAACCGGATGGAAAGACGAATATATCATTTGAGGTCGTTAAAAGGGTTCCGCTTAATCGTCATCGACAAGAAAAACGATCGGCTCGAATTTAATCCTGATTTTAAAGAGAGTTTAAAGCAGCGGAAAATTCATTATATCCATTTCAATGCCCAGGGGGTCCGGAACCGCAGGGAATATTCCAAACATGTTCTCATCAGTGATAAAGATGTGTACCAGGTTCGGGACAATCTTTTTTACTTTAGATGGTAAGATTGATATAAAAATAGCCATCTGTGGCATCTGTTATCCGGATTTCTCCTCAAAGTGAGAATGATTCTTTAAGAAAAAAAGAAAGATTTGGTTATGGAAAGGAAAAATATGGTTAGAAACAGGAAAAATACGATTAAATAAAACAGCAATACGATCAGAAGAATCATCAAAACAACTAAAAAAATCATCGATACGATTAAAAAAATCATTGATACGGTTATAGGAAAGAAAGAAACGGTAAAAAATAAGAAAATAGAGATTAAATATAGGAAGATTTTTCCAGGATATATCAAAAATAGTACTGAATCTAGCAATATTTTTCCTGTTTCAGAGAAAATTTTTCCGGTATCTAGCAATCCCTTTCCTGAATCTATGAAAATTTTTCCGGTTTCTCGCAATATCTTTCCCGGATAAAGGAAGATTTTTCCAATTTGTATCAATATTTTTCCTGGATTAAGGAAGATTCTTCCGGTTTCTGACAATAACGTGTCTGAACCGCTGATTACACTGATTACGCTGATAACGCTGATGCTGTTATTTAAGCATTTTCAAATATTAATCAGTGTAATCTGCGCCATCTGCGTCATCTGTGGTTCAGACTTTTCCTGGGATTCTTGAGCCGGAAATCATTTTTTTCGAACCGGTACGCACCGGGGGGTCTGGGAAAAGAAACTGAAAGGGACAGGCGAATTATCTTCCCCCCTTGATTCGAATGTTGCCCAGGTTGATGTACTGGTTTCCTGGTTGAACCGTCTTTTCTTTTCATAGATTAAGAGCGGAAAGGTTGAAAATTGGCCTGTCCCTTATTTCGCACCTGGGAAAAAGGTTTAATATTTATAATATATTGAATCGCTCGACCGCGGCGGCAAATTTTTTATCCCTGGCCGCATATTCTTTAATAACTTCGATAAGGTTGCCGTATTTTTCTTCGGTCTTACTAATTCTTACATCCAACCCGGCGACCTTTGTTTCAAAAGGCCGTATCATGGTTCGCCTATCCCATAGGGCAAAACTGATGGTAACCGCAAGCATTCCCCCGAAAAGCGCGGCCAGTATCCACACGAAATTCATCATCTGCTCAAACCGCTTGTCCAACTGCTCGAACCGCTTATTCATATCTTCACGCAGGTCCGACATTCGTTTGTCCATTTCCCTGACGGTGGTTTTCAATTCGATTAAAGTATCCCGGTCTTGCTGGGTAAATCCTGTTTCTCCGCGTAAAACGGGGGTAAGAATAAAAAAGCATAAGAGCATCGCCGCCACGGATATCCTGATCTGTATTTTTTTTCTCAAGAAATAATAATAGCCAAAATCCCCCCATTTGTCAACACAATCGGATTTTTCTTTTTTACAGGTTTTCCCCTACTATAATATATTGGTGAATTGAATTATTTGAATGTCCCTTTCCTCGTCATCGATGTGAACATAGCTTTCTTCCGGGGGATCATCTTCATAATACAATTCCAGGGCTTCTTTTAGATTGAAGACGGCTTCGTCTATGCTTTCACCGAAGCTTGATACTTCAACGTTAAGGCATTGGGAGACAAAATATTTGTCTTCCTTGTATACAATATATTTAATGGTCTTTATTTTGACCTCTCATGCGCTATAGTACAACTTTTTTCCATAATTTTCAATACAAGAAAATTTTTTTTCACCAACCGCCGCTATCCCGGAGGAGATTAAATTGGCCTGTTTCGAAGGCCATTTCAATCCATAACCTGACATTTTTCCCTTGCACCTGTCCCGGAGTTGGGAATGATGCATAAATTTGCCTGTCCCCAAACCCCTTAGATTTGAATTGCTTAACTCGGATAAGCTGGAATTAAAAGGGGCAGGCGAATTACCTTCCCCAGGATTTTATGAAATTTCAGCAAAAAAAGATGTGTTCGATTGAAATTCATCTGAATTTCCTCTATAATTCCAATATGGTTAAAACGGTATACTTATGCTATGGCGATATGACAAAGTACAGGCACAGATTTTGTGGCGCGATTCTCATCGCGAAAGGAGCAAAAATATGAAACCGAAGATCGACACCCTGACTATCGAGCGTTTTCGAGTGCTCCGGCAACTCCAAATCGATGGTCTTGGTCGGATCAATCTAATCACGGGGAGAAACAACACCGGCAAATCGTCGGTACTGGAGGCGTTGCGCATCCTGGCTTCAGACGCCTCACCGGCCGTAATAAACAACATCCTGCGATACCGCGAGGAAGACTTTGGGGAGTCGGAAGAACCGACTCGCCATATTGACGCCGAGGGATTGTTACAGATATCAAGCCTTTTTCACGGGTTCCCACAACCATCAGACAAATCGCAGGCGATCGTTATTTCAGCCAAAGGTCGTCAACCATCGATGCGATTGACATTAGAGGTGGCATGGGTTTCCGAGGAACGGGGGCAGGAAGGACAGCCGTGGCGACTTGTACCGGGGCAGAGGAACCTGTTCGGTGAAAGCGATGGGATCCCGGCATTGGTTGTTGAAACAGGTGGGGTGAAACGTATTCTAACTTTGGATAACTTTCGTCGCTATGGGTATCGGGGGCGGATCTTCCGACCGGACCTTGGCGATGAATCCAGTCTGCCATGCGTCTTCGTGAGTCCTTACGGCGGAGAACACACTGCCACCCTTGGCGTCCTGTGGGACAAAATCGCGCTTTCGGACCTTGAGAAAGACGTTGTCGAGGCGCTTCGGATCATTGACCCGGAAATCTCCGCAGTCTCCATGGTGGGCCCTGAGGGACCGAGACAACAGCGGACCGCGATAGTGCGCGCCGGCAACTTACCGCGACCGGTTCCGCTTCGGACCTTTGGGGATGGTCTGAATCGCCTGTTCGGAATTGTCCTATCTCTTGTCAATGCGAAAAACGGACTCCTTCTGATCGATGAGTTTGAGAATGGGATGCATCACACTGTGCAATTGGATGTATGGCGGGCAGTGTTCGATCTCTCCCGGCGCCTGGATATCCAGGTGTTTGCGACCTCGCACAGTTGGGATGCGGTCGAAACTTTCCAGGAAGCGGCCGCCGAGACTCCGGGAGAAGGGGTACTGGTTCGCCTGTCCCGCAAGGGTGAAGCAATTATTCCAACGATCTTCGCCGAGGATGAACTGGCAATCGCCGCCCGCGACCGGATCGAGGTGCGGTAATATGGCGACCAAAAAGGTTTTATGGGTAGAGGGCAAGGATGATGAACATGTCATGAAGCATCTCTCAAGCAATCGCGGCGGTCCTCACTTCGATGAGATCAAATCGCTCGAAGGCTGCACAAATCTTTTGGAGAGTCTTCAGGTTCGTTTGAAGGCGGGTGGAGATGGAATCATCGCGGGAATCGTCATCGATGCGGATATGGATATTGCGGCCCGGTGGCGATCGCTGCGCGATCAACTTCTTAAGACCGGTTACCAGGCAGTTCCGGATAATCCATCGCCTGGCGGTACAATTATCGATCCCCCGGAAGATGCATTCTTGCCGAGGGTCGGCGTCTGGATTATGCCCGACAACCAGACCGGGGGCATTTTGGAGGACTTCCTGAAATTTTTAGTACCGGCCGGGTCACACCTATTCGATCACGTCACCTCCAGTATTGCCGCTATCCCGGAAGGCGAGCGGCGCTTCAATCAACTGGCCGATCCAAAAGCAATCATTCATACATGGCTTGCCTGGCAGGAAGACCCCGGTAAACCATTAGGAACTGCCATTACTATGAGATATCTTGATGCACACGTTGCCCAGGTTGATGTACTGGTTTCATGGATGAACCGTCTTTTCTTTCCGTAGCAGTGCTTTATAGAAATCGAAATATATAAAAAATTAAAATTTCGGTTCAATTCGTATGGTTATCCTTTTCTTAATCCAGTGAGTAGACTTTTGTAGAAATACAAATTCGTATGTCCCGATGAATCCTACCCCCGGCTGCCAGTAGAAGACGCCCCTTTCGGTATCCAGGGTCGTACCGGTTGGCAGCGGGCTCAATCGATCGCTAATGAGTCGGTATCCCATCCATGTACTACCGATAGGGAATGAAGAATTGCCGCATTCAAACAACGGCGCTGCCCCCTTTGCTCCCCCCGGGAAATGAATCTCCACCCGCTCCAGTTCTTTAATTACAACAAGAGTTATGCCATTTTCACCAGGATATATTTTTTGGCGCTGTCCATCGTTGGAATAGCCCATGATTACTTCGACCGATTCGCCGGGATTATCTTCTCTTAGATCATCAAACCAAAAAGGATAAGTGGGTAAATATGCGGAAAGGCCTTTTTGTCCCCTCTCACGAAGCCTTGAAATGTTCCCCGTGTTCTGGACAGTAAAGTACCGGCTGCCGATGCCGCCCCAATTTCCTGCGCTGTCCGTGGCTATCCAATGAATGGTGTGAATGCCGTTTTCAAAAGCAGTGGCGTCCAGGCTAAAATAACCGCCGGCGCCATTACTGTTGGTGTAGCCGGGCATTAAAGTCGCAATATCGGAACGGTAGCTGTTGTAAGTGGGGCTCCCCAGGTGGACTCCATCTACATAGACGCCGATAGTAGAGCCGTTTATGGGTATACTGTTGGGCCGCGGAGTTAATGCCCACCCGTGATTGATAAAACAGTCGCCGGAAGCCGCGCCGCCTTGCGAAGGAGTATCGATGGCGCCAAACGGTTTTACCGCATGGGCGTTATCGACATAAATCGTTTTTGAACCCAATGTCACCTCGTTCCCTTCCGCATCGGTGGCTTTTGCATAAAGGGTAAACGTTCCGTTTCCGTTGTTGGGTAAGAAGTTGGTGAGCATCATATAACCCCAACCGGCCTGGTAGTTTTTGGGATAACCGGGATAGGCCAGTTCCACATCCGGCCGGGCGCTTTCCACGAATACCGCATCCCCGATATATTCGGAACCATTGTATAACTTCACACTGACTACATCGATATCATCCAATACCCATCCGGTGACCGGTATACTGCTGCATACGGTAGAATTTTGTGTAGGAGTTTCAAAAGTTCCGAAGGGCGATGTATTCATATCATGAATCGTTAAAGTAACGGTCACCGTCTGCGGCGAATTGTCGGCATTGGGATCACTAATCGAAACAAGGCCGCTGTGAGTCCCCATCGCTAACCCGCTTCTATCGGCATTTATAGAAACTGTAACCACGCCCGCATCAGTCCCTGAAGTCGGACTGCAACTGAGCCAATTGGCATTGACGCTGGAGGACCAGTCCAGGGTCCCGGTCCCGGTATTACTTATTAATATATTTTGGGCGCCGGTTACAACTCCTTCATAAGCCCCATAATTAAGCGCCGTACGGTTTAATGAAATCTTCGGCGCCCCGGGATTTTCCAGGATTGTTAATGTAACGGTCACATTTTGCGGGGAATTCGAGGCATTGGCGGCAGTAACGGCAACTGTTCCCGTATAAGTACCTGGCGTCAACCCAGATGTGTTCACGGAAACCGTGACCTCGCCCGAATCAATCCCGGAAGTGCTACTGCAGCAAAGCCAGGCGGCGTTATCGCTAATTGACCAATTTAGTGTGCCGCACCCGGATTTATTTATTGAAAAGGTTTGGGAATCCGTATAGTTTCCCGGTAAAAATTCAAAATTTATCGTTGTGGGGTTCAATGCGATTATGGGAGCGCCATCGGAATTTGGGGCCGGATTTTGATTGCTCAGCCAATCGGCGTATGTATCGGTATCTTGATCCGGGTTTAACCTGACAATGCTTTTGGCTTCATCCGCATTTGGTTGGGATGTACTGCCCCACCCGCCGACATAGCCGCCGCCGCTTCCCCAGGCCACCTGGTCCATCACGGTTCCACCTCTGTTTTTCAATGTCAGGTAATCGCCGTCGTTATTTAATCGCAAGTCCAGGTCGGCCAGGTGCGGGGCGCAGCCATATTCCCGGATAAATTCCGCGCTGCCGGCGGCTATCACGAGGTACCCATGGGCGTCGATCGTCGTACCGGTGGGTATGGTATAAATTTTGGAATTATCCGCGATAGTCCACCTGCCGATATTCACTTCGGATGACGTCTGATTATAAAGTTCCAACCATTCTCCCGTCGTTTCGGAGTAGACCCGGGAATCGTAAAGCACTTCGCTGATGACCACATTCATTCCTTGTCCACCGCAATTAAAGCTGCCGTCCGTGGCATAAGTGGCTGTTGAAAGACTGGAACCGCTGACCGTATATGCGCAGCCATCGGTGACAATTTCGAAACTGCCGTTGGCCACCTCGCCATAACAGGCCGGCGGGGCCTGGTTACCCGTTTGGGTTTGATAAATATAGCTGCCGATATTTACCAGGCGGGTATGGACAATATCGCAGGGATGACCATAGCTGTTGCTGCCCACCGGTATGGTAGACACTCCCGGTTGGATAATATCCAGGAAAGATTGGCTGGAAGAAGTATCGCTGCCGTGATGACTGACTTTGTAAACATCGATATTACCTACCAATGCGTCGATGCTTCCCTCGATGGCTTGTCCGCTGTCTCCGCCGAAATAAGCCTGGAAATCCTGGTAATCAAGTTTTACTGCTGCGCTTAATTCATTTTCGTTTTTACCCGAATAAACAGTCCCGTTTTTGGTTTTTCCATTGACAACGATACAGGTTAGTACAGCGCCGCCGCCAAGATCGATCACCTGCCCGGGAGTGATGGTCGTTCGTTTATCTCCCACCGCATTTGTATAATCCGTGTAGGTTGGACTGCTGTAGGAACCGCCCCTGTCGTAAGCGGCGGAGAGTATATGAGAACTGCCGCCCAACCCTGCCACTACCTCGTCCAACCCGCCGATATGATCGGCGTCGTAATGACTGGCCACAATGTAATCAAGGTCGGTAATACCAAGGTTGTTTAAATATGGCAGCACTACGGAACTTCCTTTTCCATTATTTCCCGCATCGATCAAAACAGTTTTGCCGGTGGGGGATATGATTAATTCGCAATCCCCCTGGCTCACATCGATGATGTGCACTTTTAAATTTGCTCCCCATACCGTGTTTACGGCGCTTGCGCTTGACATAACAAACACCGCCAGTATGGAGATTAGAAATAAACGTTTAGATACAAACATTGTTGAATTCATCCTTTCCACCCTTTCCTCCATTAACTCCCGGTTCTTTTAAAAGTCCCGGCGGCCTTCATAAGCCGGACAGGGAAATTACCCTACGCCCGGCATTTGGCCCGATAAGAGTATATTGGTATTAAAAGGCGTAAAAATCAACTCCCTTTGTAAAAATAGGTGGATATACCCAGGTCCTATTAAGTAAAAACCCTTAGTGCTTCTTAACTTCTTCGCTTCTATTTTTTTTCCGCTGGCGCCCTGGCGGCTTTTTTAATATTGATACCACCATTTGTAAACTCCACTTTGCAAAAAACCTCAAAAATTGTAAAGTACACTTTGCAAATAATGCCAAAAACGGTAAAGTGCACTTGACAAAATAGCTTAAGGGTGGGAAATCGAAAAGAGCGGGACAGGTAGACCTGTCAAAAGAGGAATATATCGTGAAAGACGGGATCGAAATCGGTTCCAGGCATGTGATACCGCTGTGGCTTTTCGGTATGATGTATTGATTTATTAGCGACAGCCCGGTTTCTTCCAGCTTTTTTGAAGAGGCTTGATTATTCACGCGGTGGGGGTTGAATGGGGTGAAAACGCTTGCGGAACTTGTAAGCAGGCTTGCGGAACTTGTTAGCAGCGTTGCGGAACTTGTAAGCAGGCTTGCGGAACTTGTTAGCAAGGTTGCGGAACTTATAAGCAGCGTTGCGGAACTTGTAAGCAGGCTTGCGGAACTTATGAGCATGGTTGCTAAACTTGTAAGCAACGTTTCGGAACTTGTAAGCAACGTTGCGGAACTTATTAGCAAGGTTGAGGAACTTGTAAGCAAGGTTGAGGAACTTGTAAGCAGGCTTGCGGAACTTATAAGCAGGGTTGCGGAACTTGTGCGAAGCCTTGCGCTGGTCGCTTTCACCCATGGGCTACCTGATCTAACCTCTGGGCTGGTTGATCTAACCCTTGGGCTACCCGATCTAACCTCTGGGCTAGTCGATCTAATCCTTGGGCTACCCGGTCTAACCATTGGGCTAGTCGATCTAACCCTTGGGCTATCCGATCTAGCCTCTGGGCTACCCGATCTAACCCCTGGGCTGATCAATCTAACCCTTGGGCTACCCGATCTAACCCCTGTGGTGATTGATCTAACCCCTGGGCCAATTGATCTAACCTCTGGGCTTGTCGATCTAACCCTTGGGCTACCAGATCTAACCCCTGGGCTAATCGATCTAACCTCTGGGCTACCCGATCTAATCCCAGGGTAACTCAGGGACGATTAGAGGACAATCAAATAATTGCCTTTCTGTTTTTCCATTGGACAATGAGTCTTACCGCTTGTAATTAATATTGCCTGCCGTTCCCATAACCGCATTCATTTTAAAAAAGTATTCAAAGGGGATTGACTTTCGTTCTAAATGTGTGGTAAATATATTCTTTTGGTGGAACCGGCGATGATTAGAAAGAGAAAATTTGTGTCGGCATGGTCAAAGTGGGGTCAGAGAGAATTGATATCCACTAAGAGCGGAAGCTTGTGCGGAATTGGAACTCGATCGACCAGGAGTAATGCATGGCAAAGTTACCCGTAGAAATAATTGATCTTAGAGAAAAAAAAACGGCGGACCTTCCGTTAGCGATAGAAGAAGCCAACAGAGTTCAAGGAGATATTGTGTTTACTCTCCTGGATAGTAACTGTTCAAATGCTTTGAAGTTATACATCCTCAGCGATACCCATGCAGGAACTTTTTTTAACAACCTTGCACAAAAAAAAGCCGAGTGGCGCGGTTTTCATCCATTTATCATCTGCATCATAGATTCCGCATTACACAGTGACAAATGGTCAAACCTGTTTGCCAGTCGAAGATCTGAAGATGGTGTCGGAATAGTTACATCTTACTCTGTGGAAGAAATTATAATTCCAAAGGGAAAGATGTCAGCGTATTTCTTGTATGAGCTTGCGACTAATATACTAGCGCTAATTGTGTCAGGAAAAGAATACCACCAGGAAACACGTCAATGCATTTATGATTTTAAGGAACAAAAAATAGGTATTCTGGATGGGATAAAAACTGGAAGGTTGTGCGACGAATGCCGAATATGGTTTCAACAGAACGGAAAAAATTTGTCATCAACTCAGTTCGCCGCCATTACTAATATACTTACAAGAAGCGCAGAATTGCTAGAGCGAATTCCGGGTGGAGACGATCAACGGCGTTATAGAGTTTTTATTGGCTCCTCATCAGAGGGATTAGATATCGCAAGAGCGATACAAAGTGAACTTCAATACGATTATTCAGTCGAAGTTTGGAATCAAAACACCGTATTTGGCTTAGGAACTGCGACTATTGAAGCGTTAGAAAACGCAGTGGATACTTACGATTATGGAATTTTTGTTTTCACTCCTGATGACAAGGTAGTATTGAGAGGGCAAGAACACCGAATACCACGTGACAATGTCATATTCGAGCTTGGACTTTTCATCGGGAGGCTAACTCGGTACTGCGCCTTCGCTGTTCAACCCAGGGGTGTGGACATTCAGTTACCAACTGACCTTAAAGGCATGACTATAGCCATTTATGACTCACAAAACCCAAATGTAGATGCAGCGGTCGGTCCTGCTTGCAGACAGATTCGCACCGCTATAACTTCAGCGGCTAGCAATCGGCTCAACAAGGACGCTTCGCGCTGACGTGCTCGCGCCAGCCTGCTCCCGATGATTAGCCTAGCCGTTATTACAACCGATCAAAGTTCAGATTTTGGCCAAGAATACAGAAATTAAAGAAACCATTTTCCTGTTTTTTTCTTTTAATCGTTCTTAACCTGTCTTAAATTCTTATTTGGAAACCTTTTCCAATAGATGATGAATTGAAAAAGAAGTGCTTATGTTATTTGAATAGCTAGCCCTCCATACCCATCCATTTTTGACCATATAGTTCAAGGCATCTATGTCACTTTTAAACTCCTCTTTCACATAATTCCCTTTACTATTCCTAACAACAATTGCTCCTTTACCTTTCCCGAAATCTATGTACGGTGCCTTATCCACAGACATAAAACCGCCTTCTATAACAATCTTGCAGTATTTGATGTCAAGCTCATTGATATTTAACGTGGAAAAATTTTTTTTGATACATCCCATACAATGACGTCTGCAAAAAGTACTGACGTGGTTAGCAACAGGATAATAGAGATTGACTTTTTCATGAATTACACCTCCTTTTTATATATAAAAAGATATTGTAACATAATTATCTACAAATTCAAATCCAAAAAATCGTGAATTATTTGTCTTTGAGATGCTTTTGAAGAAAAAAAGGGACCACAAGTTTTTCTACCTTAACAGCGGCCTCCGTCCCCTTTTCGGGAGGGTCTAATTAATTGGGGGAAAATGGGGCAGGGAACGAATCATACCCATGTAGGGGCAGACCCCCGTGTCTGCCCCATTAAGAAAGCCCGGAAAATGAATAATTGTTGATGAAAGATAAGTCATATCTCGCCTCCAAACACCACCTTTCCATTTCCTACCGGTGAAAATCAGCCAGTTCCAGCGCGTCATTTGTAGGGAACAGGCACTGCCTGTTCCAACGATGATTTGAAGGAACAGGGGCATTTTGGGGACAGCCCGATTTCTTCCTTAAGTCTTTCCAACAGCTTCGAGGTTGTTTTCTTCCAGCCATTCCAGGGCCCGCCGGCGGTTCCTGGCCGCCTGGAATTCATACCATCTTTCCGCTTCGTCTAATCCTATCAGCAAATCTTTAAATCTTCGAAACGGCCGCTTTTGACTCAATGCATTTTCCAGTCTATTTCTCAGACTGGAATCTTTAACCGTTTCAATAAACGCTTCCATATCCCGGTAGCCTTCATTGGAATCCACTATCGGCAAAGCAATATATTTTTCATCCTCGAATTTATCAAGGTCGTCGGGATCGAGGGGTTCCCCATTTTCATCGAAGGAATCCGAATATTCTCCGATCATGGCGATACCCCCGGTTTCCGTATTCAAATACTGCGTTATCTCAAGGGACCCAAGCTCTAAGGATTCAAGCACATCATCCAGGGCAATATTTACTTTCTTTTTCATTAATAGGTCTACCGTAATGCTTCTAAAAATCAAATACCTTGAGAAATGCATCTCTTGTTATCCCAACCTGATTGATGATCGTCCTGGGCGTTGAACCTTTTATTTTCTTGTGATTAGGCATTGTTAAATAAAATCATCATCGCCAAAAGTTTCTATATGAAATTTTGCCGCGGATTTTGCATCGTTGAATGCTTCTTCAAAGGTATCTCCTTCCCCCACGATGATTCCTTTCAGGCCGACCGGGTATGCCACGAACCCATCTTCATGTTTTTCTACTACAATTTTTATATGTTCCATTATTTCCTCCTCGACTAATATACATGAAATAAAAATATCTGTCAACCTGGAAGATAATATTAGAAAACTGAAGCGCCAACCATTCCATACTTTGGCAGAACTCTTATATGAATCTCTTTCTTACATAATTTTCCATCCTGTGTTCTCAATAAAAAAACCAACCAATAATCGCCATAAAATCCCGGCCCAGGCAACCAACTGAAAGTACCACTTTTCACATTAAGAGCAGAACCGATGGGCAGCGGTCTAAATCGACCGGGAACCACCCGCAACCCCAACGGTTTAATAGCGGACGCACCGGGAAAATGGATTTCCACCCTCTCCAATTCCCGGATTTCAATATAGGTAATTCCTTTTTCATCCGGGTAAATCTCGTTTGGCTCTATATCAACATTAAATCCTTTTTTAACTTCAACCGGCGCGGGATCATCGGCCGTTATATGTTCCGCTCCCAATTCTATTCCCCTGGCCCCTGAACCCTGATCCCCGGTCCCTGTGTTCCGTATGGAAAAGAACCTGCTGCCGATGCCATCGGCATTGCCCGCATTATCCGTGGCAATCCAATATATAGAATGAACCCCGTTCTCATACGCGCTAGTGTCGATATCGAAATAAGCGCCGGCGCCGCTACTGTTGGCGTAACCCGGGAATAATCCCGCGATATCCGTTCTATTTACATTATAAGTGGGATGCCCCAGGTAATCGCCATCGATATAAACGCTGATGGTTGAACCATTTACCGGGATAGAATTGGGCATGGGAGTTAACACCCAGCCATGGTTCCTATATTTACTGCCGCCGGTAGTCCCGCCTTGCGCCGGGGTGTCGATGGCGCCAAAAGGTTTCACCGCATGGGCGTTGTCAACGGTAATTGTCTTTGTACCTAATGTCGTTTGCTGACCTTCCATGTCGGTGGCAATCGCATGAATGGTGAATACCCCATTGCCGCCGGGCAGGAAGTGCGTCAGCATCATATAACCCCAACCGGCTTGATAATTCATGGGATACCCCGGATAGGATTGTTCGATATCGGGGCGCGCACCTTCTACAAAAATTGCATCGCCGATATAGACTAATTTCGCGCCGTCTTGCCGGTAAAGTTTCACGCTTTCTACGCCGATATCGTCCAACACCCACCCGGTAAAAGGAACGCTGCTGCTGACGGTGGAACCGCCCGTGGGAGTAGCATACTCACCGAATGGCCCCGATGTGGCCCCTGCCTCATATATTTTAAATGTAACGGCAATCGTTTGGGGCGAATTGGCGGCATTGGCATCGGTTACCGTAATATTGGCCGTATATACCCCTGGAAATAATCCGCCCGGATTGGCGGTTACGGAAACGGAACCGGTATTTGTTCCCGAAGTAGGAGAACAACTCAACCAGGCCTGATCTTTGCCGATTGACCAGTTCAACGTTTTTCCCCCGCGGTTGCTTACCAGGATGTCCTGGGAATTGGTCACTTCCCCTGCCTCCGACGCGCCAAAAACCATATTACTGCGATTTAACGCGATTTGCGCCGGTAGGTTCGCGGGATTTATCACCACCAGGTGGGTTTGCCATACCCAGGGAGTACCGGTTATGACCGCTCTTTTGACAGAATCAAGCGATACGGTGGTCTCCTGGTCTTCAACGGACAACATGCGAACTCTCATATAAGCAGTACCCGCAGGCAGATCAAGATTAAGCGTGGCATACTTCCACTTCATCCCACCCCAGGCAAACGTTTCAGCATCGGTGTTCCAGGGGCCTTCATTGCCAAACCAGCCCAACCCCATGTACTTCCTGGCTTCCGCACCGCCGATATCGATCGTTTGCAAGACCCGCTGCTCCGCATCCAGGAACTCCACGGAGTCGAAACAAACAGCCAGCAACCGGTCGTCGCCCGAGCCCCCCGGATCGAATATCTTTTTGAAAGAGAAAGTAATCGTATTTGCCGGGGGTGTGATGGATGAACTTTCCGAGAGTCCTTCTTTCAACGCTTGCAAGTAATCGAATTCAAATTCTACGGACGGTTCGATATTGGTCCCTTCATTCCATTCGCTCCAGGAAGTAATATAAAACATTTTTATCCCCGGATCAACATATGCTTTTGCCTTCTTGACAAAATCCTTGAAACTTGCCGGGCTCCGGGCAATGATGGGGTTGGTGAGTTCAAGGTCATCGTTGTAGTTCCACGGTGCGCCGGTCGGATTAAAACCCGGCATAACCCCGGGGATAAAATCGATCCCCAGGTCCCTAGAGACAAAATACCAGTGCGCATACTGCGGGATGATCTCGTCGATGGAATCTGCCAATGCGTAATTGGTAGGGGGCTGTCCTTCCACTTTTACTATGGCGTAGGGCATAACCGCATCGAAAAGGGGCGTTATGTTCACATCGGGTTCCGAATTCCAGCCGACGGCGTCGGCGATGATGTACAACTCCATGCCATATTGATTTTTAATAGTGCTCCGCAGCGTTTCTAAGGCACCCTCAAAGTCTCCCCTGGCAAGACCGATTGCCCAGATATAAACCACCGGTTTCCCATTTATTTTCAATTGATTGGACTGGTTAAAGTAGTGTTCCGCCGCGTATTTGAAATCGTTGACCATTTTGTTAACGTTTTGTTGATTGTCAAAATCAATGGGATCAAATGTGGCGTCGCTCGCTTTTCTTAAGGCGGAGATAATAGAATAGACAAAGTAGAAATTGATTTTTTTAAAATTAGGATTCGCTAAAAAAGTTAATACAGTCTCATTATGGGAAGCCGGGTAAGTACTATTGGCAATGCCGCACCATTCGATCATGAAGGTGTTTATGCCATAGCTTTTTGCCCACTGGATGTGCTGGGTTAGAGTAGCCGGTTTTCGATTGTCGTAATGACCCAGTAATGGTGTATAAGCAGTGTGAAAGGAAGTACCCCCTTTATACCACACCCAGGTCCCATTGTACCAGGGCGCATAATGGGCGGCCACGATGCTGGGCGTTACCCCGGCGCATGGCTTTTGATCAGGTTGAACGGAAGAAACAAATAACACTAAGGACATGACCGTCAATCCCAGGCATATAATCATCTTTCTCATTTCAAACTCCATTTTTTTATGACCGGTCGGATCGGGCCAGGCGAAATCCGAGACGATAGAAGCGGTAATAATAAGGATCGTGTCGGCGGAAGGCGGCGCGTACGCGGGGAGGTTTACTACACCAACTACCGCCGCGGCTAACCCGGTGCAGTCCTGTACCCGGACCGGTGGGGCCGCTTCCCGGGCTGACCCGGTAATAATTCTTATCGTACCGGTCCTGGCACCATTCCCAGACGTTTCCCAGCATATCGTACAGGCCGAAGGAATTAGGGCGTTTGCGCTTGTCTCCCACCGGGTGGGTTTGTCCACCCGAGTTGTATTCGTACCAGGCAATCGAGTCCAGGTCGCCGTAAAGTTCGTCTTTGCCGCCGGCGCGGCAGGCGTATTCCCACTCGGCCTCAGTGGGCAGGCGGTAATTCAAACCGGTCTTTTGCGACAGCCAGCGGCAGAATGCTTGCGCGTCTTTCCAGCTTACCAGTACAACCGGGTGCTCGTCTGTTTGAACCTGGTAAGGGTTTTTCCAATTGGCGTCCCGCTTGACTTCCCTGCCTTTATCGCCGCGCACCATCCCGCCGCGGCGCTGCTCCGCCTGGGTGACATAGCCGCTCTCCCGGGCAAACATGCGCCATTGGCCCACGGTCACTTCGGTCTGGCCCAGGTAAAAACTATCCACCCGGACGCGGTGCACAGGACGTTCGTCCGGCGCGCCTGTTTCAGAACCCATCCTGAATTCCCCGCCGGGGATGCGTACCATATCGATATTGGGAACGGCGCCGCTTTCCCGGGGGTCCCGGGGGGTGCAGGACTGCGCCGCGACGCATAGGAGCGCCAGGCACAACGCCAGGATTGGCATCGGTTTTCGATTTATCTTAACATTTAATGGAATCATACGGTCGCTCGCAAAAATCCGCTTTATTAAATTTTCGCCGGGGAAAAAAGGCGTCAGGCAAAAAGGGTTTTCCCGGTAAGAACCTGTTTGCGTTTCTGCAACTCTTTTATGTTTCTTTCTACCGGGATTTCCTTAAACTCCGGCGAAACCCCCGCATAATACATGGCCGTGGAAAGCGTACCGGGCGTCGGCGTAAATACCTGCACATCCGTGGTTTTTACTTTTATCTTTTTTAAACGCTCCGCCATCCGCAATACATCCTTCATGGTCTCCCCCGGATGCCCCACGATCAAATAGGGCGCCAGTTCCACTTTCCGTTTAAGCTGACCATCGATACGGTTAAACAACTCAACAAATTCCTCGAACACTTCGAAGGCCGGTTTCCTCATCAAATCCAGCACCTCTTTCTCCGTATGCTCCGGCGCTACCCTTAAGAACTTGCCCGGATGAAAAACCAGGATTTCTTCCAACAGTTCCGGGTTTTGCAGCAGCAGGTCATACCGCGTCCCGGACCCCAGCAAAATTTTCCGGACGCCTTTCACTTGCCGGCATTGCCTCAACAACTGGAGATATTTATCCGTCGAACGAACCGTTTTGCAGGTTTCCTCGGATAAACACGACGCCCGTTTACACTGCGTATTGGTACAATCGCTGCCGTACAATTCGGCCGTTGCCCCGCCGATATCGGAAACGATTCCATTCCAGCGCGGATGTTGATTGAATCTTTCGATTTCGTTTAATATGGACCCCGGCGATCGTGAGATAATCCGTTTTCCTTCATGCAGGGAAATGGAGCAAAAGGCACACCCGCCGCCGCAGCCCCGGTGCGAAGTTACGGAAAAGAGATTCATCAACAGCGCCGGAGATAATGTTTTGCTGTTGGGGTGGGACCGGGAATAGGGGCGCCCGTAAATCCCGTCAAGGTCTTGCGTGGTATAGTCCTGGGGCGGGTGTTCGACCACAAAACGCCCGTCCTGGGGTTGGAGGGCGCCGTTGCCCCATACCCGCGCCGATTCGATCTTAAGGGCCGCTTCCACCAGTTTAGCCGGTTCCTTTAATATCTCCGCCATGGTGGGCAGAACCTCATACGCGCCGAACCGGCCAATATCCCGGGCAATCCGTGCGGTCCCCGGGATATCCAGCTCTTTTAGCGGTATACCGGCGTTGGCTTTTTGGGCAATGGCCACGATTTGTTTTTCACCCATGCCGGTCGCCAGTAAATCCGCCCTGGAATCAAAGAGTATCGACCGCTTGATTTTGTCTTCCTGGAAATCGTAATGGGCAAACCGGCGCAGCGTGGCTTCGACGCCGCCGATAACCAAGGGGATATCTTTAAACATTTGCCGGATGCGGTTGGCAAAAACCACTACCGTACGGTCGGGGCGTATTTTAAATTTAATTGAGGGGGGGCAGCCCGAGAAAAAAGCGCCGCCGTTTTTTTGATAGAGGTCTTCCTGTCTGCGTTTGCGGGTAGAGGTATAATTCAATACCACCGAATCCACCGGCCCGGGAATAATGGCGAAGAAAAGACGGGGGGCGCCTAAAACGGAAAATGCTGCGGGCTCTTGCCAGGAAGGCGTCTCGATGATTCCCACGGAGAACCCATGGGCCTCGAGAGCCCTTTTTAAGATTCCTTCGGGAAAGGAAGGATGATCGGAAAACAGATAGGGTAAAACAAATATCACATCAAATTTGGGCATACTGTATTCTACCCTATTGATTGTTAAAACACAATAAAAATTTTTTAACTGTCACATAACCAGCGCATACCCGATTTTCATGAAAAAGGTGTGGTTGGCGCCGGTCAGGCGCATGGTGTGGTGGCCGTAATAATTATTCGAGTAACCCAGGAAAAGAACGGTTTGGGGATTGATCTTATAAGAAAAAAGAACCTGGGTAAACAGGCGCTTGAACCTGGAATCGATGGGTGTAAGGTAATTGGCCACGTTGTAATTGTAATCGACGTACTGCAGGATGGTGCGCAGGAAAGCCCGGGCGTTGAACTGGTATACCAGGCGTAAGTTGCTGACATTGGCCGTATATAGACGCCCCAGGTCTACGTTGAGCCGCTCGAAGATATGGTCCAGGCCTAAACTAAGGTGGCGTCCCACTTTGTACGTGAGCCCCGGCGCGAAAAATAACATGGTCGCCGGCCGAATGTTGTCGAAATCGATTTGATCGCCGTAAATAGTATCAAAAATAAACTGGAGAGAACCGGACGGCCTTATACTGATATAGAATTCCCCTTTATTGGTGGGGAATAGTCGCCCCATAAAAGATTGTTTCCCAAAACCGGCTAGCATTGCAATCGAGGTCTGGCTGGGCCCATTATAATAGGAAGTGACTTTAAAGTTTTTATAAATAAGATTATCGTTGTAGTCAACTTCATATTCGAAAGAGGGGGACGCATTGATAAAAGTATACCAGTGGCCCGGGTTCTTCCAGGAAGCAAATATCATTGTCGCGACCGCTTTACGGTAACCCACCTGCGGTATGAATCCCCGGTCGGCCCGGAAACCGGGACTTACTTGCCGGTATGAAGCAAAATATCCGAAATCCCGGCTCTCATGCCTGAACAAAAAGTCCAGGGCCGAGCCGCTAAACGCCCCCCCCGGCTGCCCATAATTGTCGGCCGTCGCACCGGGATAACGGGTCCGGGAAGCCAGGAATTGAAATTTTATATATTTCTTGTTGTTGAAACGCCAGAACGCATCAAACCCGGCAAGACGGTTAAAATAATTTTCACCTTCCCGGTTTTCCCCCTCCCGGTCCGTTACCAAAAGGCCTACAGTGGAGGCTTTCCCCACATCCAGGCGGTACCGTAATACTGTACCCATGGTTTTCATATCCAGGGACGTGGAGCCGGATAGTTGCGTCCCGGGGAAAAGCAGGTTGGTGATATGATCCTGGACGGAGTAGAAACCGATGGAGTGGCCGCCTTCCTTGCCAGTCAACTTGACGCCCCAGTCGGGTTCCGCCAGGGACCGGGTATATACGGCTGTGAGCGGCATATCGAATATATCCGCCCCTTCCATGAAAAACGGCCGCTTCTCGGGATAATAAAGGGCAAATTGGGTGTTGATATCTAATTGGGCCACATCGGCCTCTACCTGGGAAAAATCCGGGTTAATGGCGGCGCTCAGGGTCAAATTGGGGGTGAAACCCCAGCGGGCGGTTAACCCGGGTTCAACTTTATTTTTGCTGACGAATTCACCGGTGGAGAAAGGGCCCCGTTTCTGCGTCAACAGGGCGGAAAGGGTGGGGTCGAACTCGAGATTTTTCCCGGGTTTGGCGCCGTCAAAACCGATGAGTTTTTCAAATTGACACATGTAACAGTTGTTATTTCTATCTTTGGGAAAAAGGCTGATGGTGTGCTTCAAGTTTCGGGGGTAAATGCGTATGGCATCGATGCCCCATACCTGGTCCCCTTTTTTGCGCTGGAACTGTAGGGAACTAAAAGGTATGGCCATCTCCACGATATACCCGTCGCCGGTGATTCGTCCGGCGGAATTCCAGATGGCATCCCACTCGACCCAACCCTGTGGGGTTTCGCTGCCGTCGGTCTGGATGCCGAGGGGATTGCAATAAAAGTCATAGGAGCGGCGTTCATCGTTAAAGGTGTCCAGCACCAGTCCCACGAAATCATGGTCGGGGAAATTATCGCGATCGGTGTACACGGCCCGGATGGCCCCGGGTTCGGGGTCGAAGGCGCGGAAAGCGGCGTAAAGATAGTTATCGTTGTAAGTTAATAGGACTTCGGTTCGTACCGGGGGTTTGATGTTTTCCCCGGGTGTGACCTCGTAATTAAGTTCAAGTACCAGGGCTTTTTGCCAGGATGATTCGTCTAAACGGCCATCGACGTGAATCTTAACGCCGCCGGTTACTTTCGGTACCCTGTGAGGAACTTTCTCCCCGTCGGCCCATGCTGGCGCGGTTAGAAAAACTGCCGCCAGCAGCAGCCTAAATGCGGCGGCTGCAATTTTCGATTTTTTACAGGTATTCGTATCGATTCTCATTGGATTCTCCTTGGTGGACATATTTAATGGTATGGCAAAATTTACGGGGCGGTAAATAGGACCTTGCGAACCAATTTGGCCGTCTGCTGGTTCAGCATTTTGGCAACCCTCTTCTGTTCGCCTTTTTCCAGGGTTTCGTACTCTTCCTGGGAATCTTTATTAAATTCTTCCCATATATCTTCGCTAAGCGCCTTCATTACCCGGCCAAAATAATCCTCGGGTACGGGGTAAGGCAGCTCGCCTTGTTTTGACAAGACATTCTGTAAACGGTTCTCGGTTGCCAGGGACAATAGCTCCTCCAGGAGTTGTTCACCGCTGCCGGTGATTTCGGCGCCTTGTTTTTTAGGTCTCTTTTTTATCGATTTCCGTTCTTCGAATTTTTCATTCTTAGATTTCAGGATGACCCGTTCACCGATTTGTAGGAATTCCGGGTTCACCGGTTTAATGACGATTCCTTCCGCGATATTGTCTTGCAGGGGTGGTAAGCCCAGCCATTGGGAAATCTTCGATGGGAATTTATTGGGGTGCTTGAGGCACTCCTCGAAGGTTCCTCTCAGCAGGGGTTTTGCATAAAACATGCCCCCAGCCTCGAACAGGCGGCTGGCTTCGTCCACCGACAGGAACCTGCCGTCCACGCGGATATCGAAGGCATAGAAAAGGTTATCCGGGTGATAGAAAACGCCTTTTTGGAGGCGTTTGGCATTTTTTACTTTGGGGACGTCCGGGTGGGGGTAATCGCCGCCGAACAATTCGCCGTAAACGATTACCAATGAAATATCAGCCCTTTCCTCTGCCAGGATACGGTAGATTTCTTTGACTTTATCCGCGTTGGCTGCCATTACCTTTTCATAATTAAAGAAATCCATACCCGGGGTTAAAAATGCCGTCCGGGTAGAGGCTTTGAGTTCGTTTCCGTCAAAATAAAGAGCCAGTTGGCCGCCGTGGATTTTTTCCGTTACCACCCATTGACCGGCGTCTTTGCCTTCGGTTTTTATTAATTGGATAAATTCTTCCCTATAGGTATTCTCAATCGATGAATAATTAAAATGTTCCATATTTAAACCTCCTATTTCGATTTTATGCGATTTTTGTATTTGCAGGAATTGCAGCGTTTTTAAACGCCGCCGCGGCGCTGTCCACGATATGGAAAATCCCGCAGTCTTTTTTAACGGTTGGGTCGCCTTTGTAATCGATGACCGTATTGTCCCCAATTCTTACAGCCAACACATTCTTCATAACTTACCGAGCTTCTCCAGCAACTGCGCTTGCAGTTTTTCCATTTCTCCTGAATCCGTCTCGTGATCGTAACCCCCCAGGTGAAGAATGCCATGAACCATTAACATCAGGAGCTCCTCTTCCAACTTTATACCGTTTTCCTTTGCCTGCTCCCCGGCAATGGGATAACATACGAAAATATCCCCCAGGTAAAACCCTTCATCCGGGACCTCTTCATTAAAGGGAAAGCTCAACACATCCGTGGGATAATCCCGCTGCAGATACCGGGAATTCAATTCTTGCGCTTCTTCTTTCCCCCCCAACTTGATGACGATATCGCCATCTCCCCGGATGTTCAACTCCTTAACCACCCGCTCCAATTTATCCAGGTAAAACCCCTGCTCTACGTTAAACTCATCATCATTAATGGCTATCATTTCTCATATCCTTTTAATCTGTGTTAATCGTCATTCCGTGTAATCAGTGGACGTGGAACGTTTTTCTTTTTCTTCCTTATCCGTATCTTTAAAATCGAAACCCGGGTAAGAGACCCTCATGTGATATATAGAAGATAATTTCCGATGGAAACTGTTGGCGATAATATTCAGGGCTTTAAATGTAAGTCCTTCACATTCGTCGAATTGATTCTCGTCCATATTGACATTAATAATCATGCGGATTACATTCTTAATTTCCTCGTCCGAAGGGGAAGCCAGGCTTTTGGAAGCGGCTTCCACCTGGTCGGCCAGCATGATAATGGCATTTTCGATATTTTTCGGTTTTTCCCCCTCGTAGCGGAACCCTTTGTCGTCAAAACCGTCGCTTTCCACCGAAGACATTTCGCGGGCTTTATCGTAGAAAAAGCGAACTACTTTTGTTCCGTGGTGCTGGAGGATGGACGAGCTTACCGCATCCGGGAGTTTTAATTTTACTGCCCGTTCCAGGCCGTCCGGGATGTGGGCGATAATGTTTTTGGAACTTTCGCGCGGGGAAAGATTATCATGGGGGTTTTTATAGACCGTATGGTTTTCCGTAAAGAAATGCGGGTTGTCGATTTTTCCCAGGTCATGGTACAGGGCCATTGCCGTCGCCAATTGGGGGGAGAGGTCCAGGTCCAGGGCCGCCGTTTCCGCCAGCGAAGCAACCATCTGGGAATGATGGTAAGTCCCCGGGGCCTTTTCCAGCATTTCCCTGAAAATCGGGAGATTCAAGTTGGTCAATTCGATTAATTTTAAATCTGTCACCAGTTTGAATAGCGTTTCCCACAGGGGGATAATAAATGCAGCCAGGAGTGCGGCGAACATCGCGGCAAAAAAGCCCATCAACAAGTCAGCCGACAGCCGCTGCAGCGTGATATCCGGTTTTGTCAAATTAAATACCAGGATCATCAGCACATTGAGCGGCAGCAGCCTTAAAATCGCCGCCTTGATAACCGGCGAACGCTTTAACCGCTGGTAATATTCGATGCCGAAACTAATCCCCAGGTTCCCCACCAGGATATATAAAGCGATTTTATAATCCCACTGGCAAACGATGCCCCCGATGATCATATTCACGAAGGAAAAAATCACTGCGCTGTGCAGGTTGAATATAAAAGCCATGGCCAGCGCCCCGAAACCGAAAGGAATAGCAAAGAAAATACTTTCCATATCGTAATTGACTTCCACCCCCAGGTTCCTCACGATAATGGGAAAAAGAAATACCGAAATCCTGTATACGATGGCGCTAAAAATCAAAGTGACGCCCATTACCAGGAAGGTTTTCTTCGAGTTTAATCCCCCGGACTGCCAGGTTTTAAAGAATTTGCCGCCGAAAAGCGCCAGCAAGGTTAAAAACACCAGGATAAGATAGAAATTCGACAGCATATGTTCGCGTTTTTGTTCGGCGTAAGCGATTAATTTCAGCAGCTTCAGGTCCCCCGGTTTCACTTCATCGCCTTTTCGTAAAATAACCTTATCCGTTTTTAATTTAATCACTACAGGGTTGACCGCGGCCGCCGCCAGTTTCTCAGCTTCCCCGGTCAGGTTATTGGAAAAGGAAATATTGGGATCGATAAAATCTTTTAAAATCTGAGCGATAAATTCCGCGGCGTTGGGGGGAACATGTTGTTCTCCCAGGAATTGGACCAGGGATGTTTCTACTTTTTTCAGGTCGTAAACCTCATCCAGTTTTAATATTGTGGGTTCAATGCCGTTGGCGGTCAGTTTTATGGCGCCGTCCTTGCTGCGCCTGGCGCCGGTCAGCGTCGGCAGGATTTTCTTATCGTAGAGGGACTTGATAAAACCCAGCAATTGATCCAGGTCGGCCCGGATGAAATAATCCGCTTGCAGGATGTTTTTGAGTTCTTTATCGGAAAAATCCAGGCCGAATTCAGCGGCGATTCTATTTTTTATGTCGGTTAATGCATTTTTACTCTTGATATAATCTTTCCTGGCGGTGCGGATCAAGATAAACCAGCGGTTGATCAATTCCTGTGATTTAGCCAGCGTTTCCCCATCGTATTCATAGACGGGCGCGATGTTTTCGATCGCCCGTTTCCGGTTCTCTTCCGACGCCTCTTTATCTTCCACCGTAATATCTTTGGTTACGATGATATCTTCTTTGGCAATGTCCCCCACTTTGAGTCCCGGGTCTACCACTGTTTTTTGTTGGGGAATATAAACCAGGTAGGAGAGTACCAATACGCCCAGGAAGTAGAAAAGGAGACGGGAAAAAGAAATTTTTTTCTTTTCCCGGGCCTGCGCCGCCTGGGACCCCTTTAAGAAACTCAATTTAAAGGTCATTTTTTTTCTCCCTCGGACGCCTCGTAAGCATCGATAATTTTTTGGACCAATACATGGCGGACCACATCGTGTTTCGTAAGGGTTATGATTTTGATCCCGCGGATATTTTTCAATATTTTGAGGGCCCTGAAGATGCCTGATTTTTTAGGTTCCGGTAGATCGATCTGGGAGATATCGGCGGTGATAACCACTTTTGAGTTCTGGCCGAAGCGGGTCAGGAACATTTTCATCTGGGAGTTCAGCGTATTTTGCCCTTCGTCCAGCAGGATAAACGCATTATCGATGGTTCTGCCCCTCATGTAGGCCAGGGGTGCGATTTCGATGATTTCTTTTTCGATCAATTCGGCGGTTCTTTCGAAACCGATGAGGTGATAGAGGGCGTCGTAGATGGGCCGGAAATACGGGTTTACTTTTTGCTGGATATCCCCCGGCAGGAACCCCAGTTTTTCCCCGGCTTCCACCACCGGTCGAGTTAAGACGATCCGGTCCACTTTTTTAGACAACAGGTGGTGGAGGGCCATGGTGATGGCCAGGAATGTTTTCCCCGTGCCGGCCGGGCCGATGCCGAACACCACGTCGTTATCCAGGATTGCCCGCAGGTAGGCTTTTTGGTTAAAAGTTTTGGGGGAGACCTCTTTGCCGTTGATAATGATTTTGATTTTTTTTTCCAGTTCTTGTGGGATCGCTTCCATTTTATCTGCGTCCACCATACTTAAGGACATTTCCAGGTCGGTGGCGTTTAGTTCACCCTTTTCAGCGGAGAGTTTCAGGATATGGTTCATGTACTGTTTGAACTTTTTTTGATTCTGGGTATGGCCGTCGAACATGATTTTGTTTCCCCTGAGGGCCAGGCTGATGCCGAAGGAATCTTCCATACGGGCGGTATTGTTATGGATAAGGTCCAGCAAGTTTGTTTTAAGGTTTTCGGGATAAATTATTTCGTCCATAGCCGCCGGCGCCGATTATATTTCCCAATTATGTTGATATTCATGGAAGGATTATAACGTTGAAACGTCAAAAAGTCAAATGTTTTTCTTCCTTATCTATTTACTCAATCTCTAACCACTTCAATATTTTTATCTTGCTTTAGACCATCATCTATCATATAATCCAAAAACGAGGTGATAAATGAATTTGAAATTATTTTTCTTTCTAGTCTTACTGGTTCCAATCATGGCCGGTCTTTCGTTTGCGGCGTTAAAAACCGTACCGATCCCCGCCGATGTTATTAATCCGGAATCCATCGATGCCGACGCCAACCAACTGTATATTGTCGATGGCGCTTCGATTCATATTGTGTCGCTAGCCGATTTCAAAATGATTAAAACGTTTGGTAAACAGGGTGAAGGCGCACAGGAATTTATGATCAATACCTGGTTTAGATTAAAACTGAGCATTCAACCTGAATATCTATTTATAAAGAGCATATCCCGGGTTTCCTATTTTAGCAAAGATGGGATATTCCGGAAAGAACAGAGACTGACTTCCCGAAATGCCGATTTTCTCCCCCTGGAAAATGGGTTCATCGGGAGCGAAAACAGACAAGAAAACAATTCACTTTTCTATTTTCTCAGCCTGTATGATGAGAGCTTTCAAAGGGGAATTACTTTTTTTAAAGAAGAGATTCCTTTTCGGATGGGGGCTGCATTCGATCCGCTCGATCAAAAAGAGCCGGTCTTTTACGTCAAATATGGAAAAGTATTTGTAAACGGTCGGGATGGGGTTATCCATATTATAAACCCCACGGGAAAAGAGGAATCAGCCGTCAAATACGATTACGGGAAACTCGATGTTACCCAAAAGGTCAAGGACGAGATGGTTGAATATTATAAAACCGATCCACGGACCAGTATGGGCTTCGAAATGTTCAAAAAGGATATGAAATTCTCCGATTATTTCCCACTGGTTCGGGATTACCGGGTTGCCAATGAAAAGGTTTATGTATTCCCGTTTAATAAGAAGGAAGGGAAATCCCAGGTCTTTATTTTCGATATGAAAGGGAAATTACTGAAAACGTTGCCGGTTGAAATGATAGAAAAGAATCCGCTGGATTTCTATCCTTTTGCGGTAGAAAACGACAAGCTGTACCAGGCGATTGAGAATATCGACGGCGAATCGTGGGAACTCCGGGTGACGGATATTAAATGAATTTTTTTCTTGACAGATACCGATATCCTGTGTACTATTGGATTTACTATATCAAAAAGTGTAGGTATTAAGAATGAAGTTTCAAAACTGGTGTACAATCGGTATCTGTTGTTTTCTCATTCAATGCTTTGTATTCGCCGGCGGCCACCAAAAAGCGATCGCGCTCAAAGACATATATAAAACCGGGAAGATCGAATTTGTCCCGGTGCTGAAAATTTCCAAAGATTCCCTCCCGGCCGATATTCCCTTTAAGGGTATATATTCCAGTTGCCGAATTCACGACCGCTTGTACCTATTGGACACCGATTGCAGTAACATCAAAGTGTTTACAGCAGATGGCCGGTTCTTGAAAACCTTCGGGAAAGAAGGCAGAAGCGAGTCTGAATTAAATGTCCCAAACCGAATGAATGTCATCGATGGCCAACTGGTGGTCTGGGAAATCGGAACTCGCCGTTTCTCAATCTTTAATACGGATGGAGAATTTAAACATACGCTCCAGCCTTTTAAGAAAGGATTTGTTGATAATTTCGACTCTCCTGGCAACGGTAACCTGGTGATTGAAAGAACGGGATACAGCCACATCGGAGACGATGTGTATAACGCGGTATCGATCGAACTTTACTCGAAAAATTTTCAACTCATAAAGGTACTGTATCAAAAACTGCTTATACAATCTCGAATTTTTAAAACGCCGGGAAAAGATCCGGTCTATCTACCGTTACCCTTTCAACCGAAAGTTTCCTGGGATATTTTGCCTGGGAATGATGGGAAGAATTCCAATAAACTTGTCATTGGATGTTCCGATGCCTATTCCATCGACATCATCGATACCGAGACCGGTAAATCTCGGACATTTACCACTCCTTACTCTCCGGTCAGAGTAAACGAGGCAGATCGGATTAAATATTTCGAATCTTTCAATCAATACGATAAAGATGGCAATGTTACCGTTCAGGGGGCCGACCAATTTATGCGTGATAACACGGCTTTCCCGGAATATAAACCGGTATTCAAACGGGTTATTGCGGATTGTGAGGGAAACATCCTGATCTTTACTTATACCGATTCCGATAATGGGAAATTCTCTTTTTTTGCGTCCGAATTCGACGCCTTTGATTCCGATGGACAGTTTATCAATCATGTCAAAATAGCCAATGACGCTGAAATTTCTCTTATACAACTCTTTTCAGAGAAAGGTTTCATATTTTGGGGGAGAAGTGCTGAAAAGATAATGCCGATAGGATTTACCAAATACACGGTTAATTAAAATTACCCCGGGCAACGTGTAATAAAGAATTTTATTTCTTGACAGATTCCATTGTCCACTATACAATATAACTTCATGATATCAAAAAATCAGGAGGTTTCAAAATGGCTCAAAAAATTAATCTAGCTATGCTTAACAAAAAGAAAGAAGAGATCGAAAAAAAGGACATGCATGATGTCCGGGGTGGGCGGAACTGCTATGGCTGCGCTGATTATCAAAATACCAGTAGCACTGATGGGTTCATGCAAAGTATAGAAGATTGTGCCTGTGGAAGTATCTTTGTGGTATTCGGCCTGGCGTGGGGTTAGAAAATGAAGTTTCATAAGGGGGGTGCAATCGGTATCTGTTGTTTAATCATTCCATTCTTTTTAATCTCAAGTAATCCCCAAAAAAAAATAGCGCTTAAAGACATCTATAAAACCGGGATGATTGAATTTATCCCGGTAATGAAAATTACCAGGGAATCCGTCCCGGCCGATATTACCTTTAAGCAGATGTTTTCCATGTGCCAGATTAATCACCGATTGTACGTCCTGGACCCCTTATGCAGCAACATCAAAATTTTTACAACGGATGGCCACTTCTTGAAGGCTTTTGCAAAAAAAGGCAGCAGTGAATCCGAGTTGAATGCCCCCAATTGCATGAATGTCATCGATGGCCAACTGGTAGTTTGGGAAAATGGGAATAGACGTTTCTCAATTTTTAATACGGATGGGGCGTTTAAACATACCCTTCAGCCTTTTAAGAAAGGATTTGTTGAGAATTTCGGCTCGCTTGGCAACGGTAACCTTGTGATTGAAAGAACATCCTATGGATCCGTAGGAGACGATGTGTATAAGTCGGTGTTGATCGAGCTCTACTCAAAAAATTTTCAACTTATTAAGGTATTGTATCAAAAACAGCTTATAAATTTTCGAATTTTTAGAGCGCCGGGAAAAGATCCGGTCTATCTAACGTTACCGTTTCAACCGGAAGTGTCCTGGCATATTTTAGCCGGGAATAATGGGAAGAATTCCAATAAACTTGTTATTGGGTGTTCAGATGCCTATTCCATCGACATCATCGATACTGGGACCGGTATAACCAGGACATTTACTCATCCTTACTCTCCTGTCAAAGTCAATGAGGCTGATCGGAATCAATATTTCAATTTTTTTATGCGAAGCGATGAAGAAGGCAATTACATACAGGGATCAGACCGGTTTACGATTGATAACACAACGTTCCCGGAATATAAGCCGGTATTCAAATGGCTCACTACGGATTATGAGGGAACTATCCTGGTCTTTACCTTTACCGGTTCCGATAACGGGAAAAATCGTTACAACGCAACCGAATTCGACGTCTTCGATTCTGATGGTCAGTTTATCAATCATGTCAAAATAGCCCATGACGCTGAAATTCCCAGTTTACGCCTTTTTTCAGAGAAAGACCACATATTCTGGGGACATAGTGCTGAAAATGTAATGCCGAGAGGGTTAACCAAATACACGGTTAATTAGTCGGCAGGGATAATGAATCGATTCGCCGAAAACAGAACATGTGTGACAACGGAAAAAGGCAATAACTACCTTATTTCCCCTACCATTCCCCAGTTTTTATTACTTCACCCGATAGCCCATTATTTGCTGGAACTCTCCGCGAAAGGGATTAGTCTGGAGGATTGGCTCGATCGATTGGAAGAAGGGGACATCGAGATAGAGCCGGGTCTAAAAACCAATAAACAAGAGATCAAATACTATTACGACTACCTTATCTTCCTGGAGAAACATAATTACTTCAAGGAAATAAAGACTTATGAAATGACCGCTGCCCGGTACGATGCGAAATCCGCTGAATTTGAATTGGCAAATACTCATCAAATAGTTTTCGAATGCACATCCGCTTGCGGATTACAATGTAAATACTGCGGTTATGGGGAGCTGTACTCAATTAATGAGACACGCGAGAGTAAAAAGTTAGATATTGCTATTGCCAAAAAGTTATTCGATTACATGTTGGAGCAATTCGAGTCGCCGCTGAATCGACGAATCCATGAGAAAATCGCCGTCTCTTTTTATGGCGGCGAGCCGCTTTTAAATATGCCCTTTATTGAAGAAATTGTCGCTTACGCCAAAAGCAAAAATTCCCGGTACCGGGCATTCTTCTTTACCATGACCACCAACGGGTTAGACCTCCATAAACACATGGATTTTATCGCGGCCAATGAATTCCAGTTATTAATAAGCCTGGATGGCAATGAAGAGCACAATGGCCATCGAGTCAAACCGGACGGCGCCCCTTCCTTTGAAATTGTTTTCGAAAATATCCTGGCCCTCAAAGAAAAGCACCCTGATTATTATGAAAAGCTGGTGCGTTTTAACGCCGTGCTTCATAATAAAAATTCCCATAAAGAAGTGATTGATTTTTTCACCTCCCGGTTGGGAAAAACTCCGCAAATCAGCCAGGTAAATTCGATAGGGATTAAACCCGATAAAAAAGTCGATTTCGACGCGATTTTCAAAAAAATGTACTCCGGCATGACATCCCAGGACCTGGCGAATGATATCCGTGATAAGCAAAAAATATTAAAAACCCCCCCGGTCAAACAATTAGCGCCATTCCTTTTTCAGAACAGCGGATTCCATTTCAAATCCTATAACCAACTGCTTAACCCGATAGAGAAATCCATACAGATAACCACCGGCACCTGCAATCCCTTTGGACGAAAAATATTTCTCACCGCGGATGGTAAAATACTCGCTTGCGAAAAAATTCTCCAGGATTATTGCCTGGGAGACGTGGATGAAAAAGGCGTTCACATCGATTTCCAGGAAGTGGCGGATAAATACATCGCCTACTATGGGAAAATGATGCGGTTATGCAATCGCTGTTCCGCCGCTGCCGGCTGTTCAATGTGTATATTCATGCTCAACTTACCGGATGATTGTCCATCATGTAACTTTTTTAAAACGCCCGCCGAAGCCGAGACATCGCTGCGTAATTCCCTGTCGCTACTTGAAGAAACCCCCAAATTTTACCCCGAAATAATGAGGAATTACCAGGAACAATGACAACCAAACAACAACCATCCTATTGGCTCTTCCTGCATCCCTATGTGTATGTTTCCATAAAAAAAGGAAAAACCATCTTATACAACACACTCAACGGAACCTTGCTGGAATTCGACGAGACGGAAAAAGAAATCCTAAAACTGCTTGAAAAATTGAACTCCGATACCCACCTCTATGTGGTCAAAATAAGAAAAGAGGAAATCAACGATAACCTGGCCCGCTTTATTGAAAAACTCAGGGAAACCTATTCCGGGGATATCATCGATACCTCATCCCGGCCCCATAAACCGTTTCAACCCAAACCCATTTTAAATCTGCATCGCACCCTGGATTATTTAACCGAGGGCGGAGAGAAAAACAAAATCCCGGTGAATGATCAAGTCAAAGACTATTTAAATGTGATTACCATATATCTCAATGGGGCCTGCGAACAAACCTGCCCCATGTGCCAAACCGCCTTCAAACAATTTCCTTGCTGCCGTAAAACATGCCACCAGGGCACAATCGATATTGAAGATATACGCCGGCTGCTGGCTGAAACCAAAGGCAATAGCTTAAAAAGGCTCAATATAATTGGCGGGAATATATTCCGGTATTCACATTTAATCCCACTGGTGATGGAACTGAATCCCCTTGCTATTACAAGGGTATACCACCTTCATTATCTAAACCTCAGGGACAACCCCGAATTTTATAAGGAGTTCCGGGCCGGCGCTGAAAAAAACCGTTTAAACGTCACCGTTCATTTTCCTTTAAACCGGGACGCCTTCAACGCCGCTTTTAAACAATTACAAAATGAAAATCTCCTGAAGGTAAAATTTGCTTTCGTGATCCAAAGCATCGAAGATATGACCGGGGCCGAAGAAATCATTGCAGCGCATAATATCCGGGACTTTGAATTTTACCCCTATTATAATGGCGGCAATCTAGCTTTTTTTAAGGACAACGTATTTATCAACAGGGAGGCCCTTGTTGAAACTAAACCCGGGATGAACGACATATTGGCGCGACAGCTCATTAATTCCCAGGAATTTAAAAAACTCACCATCTTGAACACCAAAGAGATATTCGCAAATCCCAACAATCCCAGGATTGGGAGGCTTGGCCAGGATAATATCTATAATCTTATTTTCCGGGAACTGCACAAAGGCAAATCCTGGACAAAAACCAGGAAAAACGTGACGCCCTGTAAAAGCTGTGTTTATAATGCCCTATGCCCACCTATTTCAAGTTATGAATACGTCATGGGCCGGTATAACCTGTGCACGATAAACGAATAATCAAGGCATTTTCCGTTCGAGGTTGTTTTTCGTTTCAAGCAAAAGCGCCGGATAAGCTTTTGCTTCAATTGAGTTGTCCGGGTGCAGGACTACTTTGATATGGGACAGCACCCTTTTAACCAGGTTCCATCTTCATGCTCCTCTAACGGCTCGTTAATCCATCCCATAATACCTTCCACCTTATCTTTAGTGCATAAATTCAATCCCGTTAAATAGTTTAAAAGACGTTGCAAATCGCTAGTCCCCTGTTCCCGATTGAGGCTTTCCGTTTTCCTGTACACGCATTCGATACCAAATTTTGGTGAAATCTCTTCCCAAATATCGATATCGACAAAAATCCCATCGGCCAGGCGTGCGAGTGATTCCAGCAGTGCTATCAAATAATCAAAAGACCCACGCCAACCGATTTCTTCCAGGTATGGGGGGTAATCGTTTACCGGCATTACCGTGCACAGCCTCACACTTTTCAGTTTTCGCGGGAGCATTGCACCCATTTGAAATATGGCCCCATTCTTGGGGAGCGCCTTAATACACCTTTGAACATTCCCTTTTATTGCAGCGGTGAAAGCGTCCCCAAACAACGTCGCTAACGCTGTATCATACAGCCGGGAGATATTTTGAATTTTATCCCGGATGTTTGAGCGATTCAAATGCATGGGGGAGAAAAAGAGGCATGGCCCTGGAAATAAGTTTGTAAGCTCATGGTCATCGAATTCAAACCAGATATCGGAAATATGTTTTGATAAAATCGAATCCCGATCTCCCCACTCTGAGCAGAACCGGTAAATATTTTTCCAATCCGTGCTCTTCTCGAAAATTGCCTTTAAATCGTTTTTCCCCCAATAGTTTAAAAGCGAATCGATCTCCGACTTGAGTATACACAGGGAGAGGTCAAAGCGGTAATCCGTCGTTTCAAGTTCAGTTTCAAAAATATAATTCTTGCAGCATTTCCCGAAGAGTTTAATAACCTGGGGCGCTGAGTTAAGAGACCATATTTGTTTGAGTGAATTTTTAAGCATTTAAAACACTTTAGCAAAAGCCGTTCATTCTGTCAAGGGAAATGGTGGAGATTTATCAAACCCTAACCCGGGTAAAATGTTATCCATAAATGTTTTCCGATGAGTTCCTTGGAAGCGAATGGATGAATTAAGCAGCCGGGATTTAGAACAATTATTTGAATGTCCCCTATTCTGTCGACTTTCAGATGATCTCAAAGATTTTTCAGTGGCACGAGAGTCCCGTGCATGTGCACGCACAAATTTTTCAGATGATTTCAGGAATTTTTCAGGTGCACGGAAAGATTTTTCAGTGGCGCGAGGGTTCCGTGCATGTGCGCGAAGGAATTTTCCAGATGATTTTAGAGATTTTTCATCTGCGCGGAAAGATTTTTCAGATGATTTTACAAATTTTTCACCTGATTCAAGAGTTGATTCAGGTGATTCAAGTTTTGATTCAGGTGATTCAAGAGTTGTTTCAGGTGATTCAAGTTTTGATTCAGGTGATTTTTCTTTTGTTTCATCTGATTTTAAAGATGTTTCATGTGATTTTAAACTTGTTTCAAGTGCACGAAAAAGTCGTTCAGGTGCGTTAATGGTTATTTTATGGGTATGTCGTCAGGGTATGGAATATAAATACTCTCTAAAACAATGAAATAGGAGGAAAAAATGCAAACAAAAAACGATTCGGCAACCAACACTGGGAGCGCCGAGACAGCAGGATAGGCTGGGCCTCATTTTTCTCCTGTCTATCCTGTTCATCCGGTTTCATTACCATATTGGCGCATAGGTTAAGGGCCGGAAAGTGTTTAGAACTGAATCGTATGGTACAGTTCTACAAATAGAAACCCCCAGTAGGATAAAAAAAATTTTTCTTCTACACGTTGCAAAGATTTTTTTTTTACTTTAAAATATACTAGGCGTTCGGCAAGTTGTTTAAAATCGTACGCCGGAAGCGAGGTAGATTATGAGAGAAATACGTGGATATAAGGGGATGATACGTTGGCTCACGGTTATTTTTTTCCTGCTTGTTCCCGGCATTTTAGAGAAAATGTGGGCGCAGGAAGAAGATGTATTGAAAAAACTGCTGGATACCCGGATCGATACCGCGGCAAAATATACCCAGAGCATCAGTGAAGCCCCGGCGTCGGTCACCATTATCACCTCGGAAGATATCGAACGGTTCGGCTATAGGACCATCGACGAAGCCTTAATGCAAGTAAAAGGGTTCTACATCACCAATGACCGCAACTATGTTTATGCGGGCGTACGGGGATTCAGCCGGCCCAGCGATTATAACATCAGGATTTTAATATTGATAAACGGCAATTCCACCACCGATAATATCTGGGGCTCATCGGATATCGGGAATGAACTGGGGCTGCACATAGATGCCGTCGAGCGCATCGAAATCGTCAGGGGACCTGCTTCGGCGCTCTACGGCACCAATGCCATGCTGGCCGTCATCAATATTATTACCAAAGACGGGAAAATGGCCGACGGTTTAAAAATAAGCATGGAACCCGGGAGTTACGGGAAAATCCAGGGCGGAATCTGCTTCGGCAAGGAAATGAAAAATGGCCTGGATGTCCTGGTCTCAGGATTTATCGGGGATATTAAAGGCCCGGACCTGTATTTTAAAGAATTCGATGCGCCGGAAACCAATAACGGCATCGCCAGGGGACTGGATTGGGAACGGTACTATGGAATTTTCGCCGGTCTTAAATACAAAGATTTTTCCCTGCAAGGGCGTATCGGTTCACGTAAGAAGGGTATCCCCACCGCTTCCTATGTCACGGTCTTTAACGATGACCGGTGTAAGACCCTTGACGCCCGGAGTTTTATCGAATTCAAGTATAATGGGAAAATCGGTTACAGTAAAAAGATCATGGTGCGCGGTTATTTTAACGATTATTTATACCGCAGCTCGTTTCCCACCGATTACCCGGATTATAAAGCGCTCTGGGAAGATAAATCCATCGGGCGGTGGCTCGGCATCGAGACGCAGTTTAACTGGGACATCCGGCCCGATAACCACCTGGTGGCCGGGGTAGAATACAGGAATCATTTACGCGCCGCCTACCGCACCTGGGATGAAAGCGGGACCTTTTTCGACCGGGACTTTCCTTACCGGGAATACGCCCTTTATATCCAGGATGAATACCAGCTCCTGCGCAATGTGGCCTTCACCTTCGGCCTCAGGTATGATAAACATTCCGATTGGGGCGCATCCCTGACCCCAAGGACCGCCCTGGTATATAACCCTTCCGGGTCCACTACTATTAAATTTCTATACGGAAATGCTTATCGCGCCCCCAGTATCTATGAGATTCATTATGAAGCGGAAGATGAAGCCAAAGGGAATCCATCCCTGGAACCTGAAAAAATAAATACCTTCGAGGCGGTGCTGGAACAGTGGATCGGAAAGCATATATTCGCCGCGCTTTCGCTGTACGGTTTCGAAATGAAAGGACTGATCGAACAGAGAGAAGACCCGGCGGATGGATTATTGCAATTCCAAAATATTGAAAAAGTAAGGGGAACCGGCATTGAATTCGGCCTGGAGGCCCGGTTGAAAAACGGCTTCAAAGGGTATATGAATTGCACCTATCAACGCAGTAAGGATGCCCTCCTGGAGCAGCGGCTTAGCAATTCCCCTTCATTTATCTTCAAATTGGGGGTTTCGGTCCCGTTATGCAAACATTTCTTTGCCTCCCTGGAAACATTTTATGAATCCGGTCGCAAGACCGTCTACGATACCTGGACAAAATCTTATCTATTAACTAATATTCACCTGTTTTCCAGGGAGTTGTTCAAGCATTTGAGAGTTTCCTTGCAGGTGAGGAACCTGTTGGATGTGAAATATTGGACGCCCGGCGGTTTAGAACATGTCCAGCCGGCGCTGCTCCAGAACGGCCGCAATTTTACTTTAAAAGTGGAATACATTATAAATAAATAAATAAATGAGAGCAATTAAAAGGATAAAACCGGTTGGCAGGGCATTGAATAAAAGCATGAAGACCCTTCTTTTTAGTATCTTTATCATCTGCCTGGCCGGCCCGGCGGCCGCGCAGGAGATAGAAACCCCCGTGGATGTTCATATTCCTATCTTTTTAAAAGTCCTGAGTTTCGACCGGAACCTAAAAAAACGGGTAGGAAATGGCGATGAGATTGTCCTGGCGATTGTTTTCCAGGAGAAATTTCGCAAGTCCCTGAACGTCAAAAACCAGGCTGAGAAATTCCTGGCTCAATTAACGGGAAATAAAATTACGGATATCCCCCTGCGCACTGTCCCGCTTGCATTGGACGACCTGGCGGGCCTGAAAACCGCCCTATTAAAAGAGAAAGTCCTTGTAATGTATATCACCCCCTTACGGGCCGTGGATATCACAGACCTGGTAATTATTTGCCGCTCTTTTCATATTACCAGTTTAACCGGCGTTTCCGGATACTGCAAGGCAGGAGTGGCGGTAAGCGTCGGTTCGAAGGGCGGAATCCCAGCGATTATTATTAACCGGGATGCCGCCGAAACCGAAGGGGCCGATTTCAGTTCGCAGTTACTGAAGCTGGCAACACTAATACATACGATGAAGGGGATTGAAAAGTGAAAAATCCATTTACATATTTTACCGGCAGGTTTAAGAATACCCTGCGTAAGAAATTCATTTTTGTTTTCACAATCTATGTCGGGCTCATTTCTGCTTTCATATATTTCTATTTTCCGCTTAAACTGGAAAAACAGGCCCTGAACATCGCCGCCGATAAAGCGCGGAGTATTGCCGGTATGACGGCATTGAATGTAAGTTCCATCCTAATATTTGAAGACAGGGAGGATATGAAAAAAATCCTCGACAGCATAAAACAGAACCGGGATATCGTCTATTTAGTCATTCTTAACAGTAAAGGGGATGTTTTTTCAGTTTTTAATCATGAAACAGCGGTTCAGGCCGATTACAAATTCCTGGCCCGGGAAGAACCGGTTACCGCTGATGGATTGATGTACCGCACATCGTCCCCTATTATTCACAACAATGGGCAGATCGGGCAGCTATTTTTAGGCATGTCTTTGGAAAATATCCGGACCCAGGTGGCCAGGAGCAAACAGACCATTGCTATGGTTAGTATAGTGATTTTCATATTAGGGGTCCTGGCGGTTTTCTTAATCAGCGTGGTGATTACCCACCCGTTAAAACACATAGTACGTACCATCGAGGAGATTTCCGCCGGCGATTTATCCAAACGGGTCGCTTTCACAGCCAACGACGAGGTGGGGCGCCTGGCCGCCTCTTTTAATGTTATGGTGGCCAAACTGGAAAACTATTCCGGGGAATTAAAGCAATTAAACGATGAGCTTGAAAACAAGGTGCTGGAACGGACAAAAAAATTGCAGATCGAGGTGAATGAGCGGTGCCTGGCCCAGGAAGCCCTGAAAAAAAGCGAAGAAAAGTACCGCAACGTGGTGGAACATGCCGGCGAAGGTATTTTTGTGACCCAGGATATGGTATTCAAGTTTTCCAATCCCAGGACCGCGGAAGTCATCGGTTTCTCACAGGAAGAATTAAAAAGCAAATACTTTGTAGAAATCATTCACCCCGACGACAGGGAAATGGTGCTGGAACGCCACGAAAGAAGATTTACAGGAGAGCAGTTCCCGGAATTTTATCCTTTCCGGGTAATAAGCAAAGACGGGCAGGAAAAATGGTTGGAAGTGAACCAGGTGCCGATACAATGGGAAGGAAGACCGGCAACGTTGAATTTTGTGTCGGATATCACCTTACGCAGGAAAGAAGAGGAGGAGCGCAAAGCGCTGGAAGCGCGGCTCAGTCATTCCCGGAAGATGGAAGGCATCGGGACGCTGGCCGGGGGGATTGCCCATGATTTCAATAATATCCTGGCCGCCATCATCGGGTATGCCGAATTGACCCTCGACGTCGTACCGGAAGGGGGGGACGCCAATTACAATCTTGACGGCATACTCTCCGCGGCCAACCGGGCGAAGGAGATGATTAAACGGATTCTTACTTTCAGCCGTAAAGGAGAGGACAAGCAGGAGCCCATATTGTTAAGCGAGGCGGTGGAAGATCTATTGAAACTCATAAGGGCCATTCTCCCCACAACCATAGAGATACATCAAAATATCGAAGCGTCGACGAGCCCGGTAATGGCCAATGAATCCGGGATTCACCAGGTGGTGATGAACCTCTGTTCAAATGCAGGATATGCCATGAGGGAGGCCGGTGGAATTCTCCAGGTGAGTTTAAAGGAAGTGGACCTGGAATCCGGCAGCATCGGTGCGAACAACCTGGACCCCGGGAAGTACCAGCAGTTGACTGTCAGCGATGCCGGGCACGGTATGACGCCGGAGGTCATGGCCCGGATTTTCGAACCGTATTATACCACTAAAAAAGAGGGCGAAGGCACCGGGATGGGGCTCTCCATGGTTCATGGCATAGTTAAGCGCAGCGGCGGCGATGTTATCGTTTATTCTAGCCCGGGAAAAGGGACTACTTTTCATGTTTTCTGGCCCATTGCCGCCGGCCGGAGCGTGGCCGTCCCGGCCCGGCAAATTGAAGAACCTATGCGGGGGGGGACTGAAACCGTGTTGATAGTGGACGATGAACCGTTCATTGTCGAATTAGGGAAAGTGTTCCTGGAGGGCCTGGGATACGAGGTGATTATGAAAACCAGCAGCATCGAGGCGTTGAAGGCTTTCCAGGCGGAGCCGGGGAAATTTGACCTGGTGATTGCCGATCAGACCATGCCCCATATGACGGGGGTTCAATTGACCCGGGAACTCAAAAAAATAAGGCCCGCTCTCCCGGTTATTTTATGCACCGGTTTCAGCGACGCCGTTAATGAAGAGAATTATAAAATGTATGGCGTCGATGCATTTTTAATGAAGCCCTTATCGCATAAGGAGCTGTCCGCGGCGGTACGCAAGGTGCTGCATTAAAGGTGTTGGGAGACGAAACAGCCTTACGAAGTCTTTAAGGTCTTTGAAATCTCCTTGACCCTGCGTTCATACAGCAGTCGTTTCAATGCAGTAATAGCGAGTCTTTTTTGTACCCTGTTGATAAAAACGTTAAATTGCCACCATGGATTTTGGGGAGCCAATAATCTCATCACGCCGGTGGCTATTTTCAACAAAATAAAGGGGACCCGTTGGACTTCATCAGGGAACAGGACGTTGGGGTTCAGGAAAGCCACTCGCTTGTTGAAAACCCGCATGGCTTCGATGCTGATATTTTTGGGGGAGTAAAACAACGGTCGCAAGAAATTATCTTTATTACAACCGGGATTTTCCTTTTGCATTAAAGCCGTGACCTGGGAGCCCTTATAGGCCCGGATGGCATTCATAACCACCACGATGTCCCACGGTGAAGCAATCCCGAGGATGGTATCGAATGTTTCTTTTAAAGTTTCTTCGGTTTCAACCGGTGCGCCGGTCATTATATGCCACATAACAGCAGTCTGCCCTAATTTATGCAACAACGAATATTCTGGGAATGCTTTATGCGTCAGGCAAAATAATTCCAACCGCCTTTTTGTCTTCTTTGAAATACCATTATATTAGAAGCGGAATTGGGTATCAAATACAAAATATCTCTGCCTGGTGAGCATTTTAAAGACGCCATCAACCAAACGGCAGATGGAAACGACCATATGGGAGTTGGAAGCGACCAAACAGAAATTTAAAACGATAAAACGGTTTTTAGGAAGAAACCGGGCTGTCCCATAAATACCCTCATCATCATGCAGATTTTTTCGTGACTTTCGGTTTGTACAAAGTTTATCTCATTTGCTTTAGCACATTGTGAGATGCAATTCGAAACCGGTATCTCTAAATGGAGTTGTTCATCTCAGTTTTGACGCATATTTATTTTTAACAACCTTTCTTATAAAACCATTAAGCCCTTTGCCAGTAATTGCCAATTTTTTCATATGCTCAATATTGTTAATTCCTGCACTCTGATAGTTATATAGATAAAATTTATTTCTATCACGGAATTGAACTTTTATATAGTCCTCCCCAATTTCATAAGCTACAACGTTAGAACTACCTCCAAGATTTTTGTAACGCTCCATATTTATCTCCTTTTCAGATACTTTGGCATTTTCAAACCGAAAATTCAAATCGAGGAAGTCGATTGACCCGGATAAGCTTTCCTGGCAGTGGTTCCTCAGATTGAATTGAATTATGAATTCGGTTCGCCTGCTCAATAAAATCAGCATCAAATGAACAAACAATTATCCCAAAATGATTCGGTTCTTCTTTATGCAATTGGATAAAATGTTTCCTGTTTAATGTCAACAAAGCTCTTTCATCCGAAATGGCATATAAAAGAACAGCATCATCAGACATCGCCTGCTCAGCCTTTCCAGTTTCCTGGATTGTCAAAACATCATGCCCCAATTGTCGTAACCGTTGTACAACGGGAAAGGGGAAATTTTCATTGCTATAAAGTCGAGCCATTTGCTATGCGGCCTCGTTTTCCTGGATTTGCTGGTCGATTTCCTTTTTATGAGAACGAGCATATGCCCAGGTATTGGCTAAATCCTCCGCACGCAAAGTAGGAAAAGCATTTAGTATATCAGCGTCGTTTTTGCCCAATTGTCTGGCCCGCACCAGTAGCCATACGGGTATTCGTGTCCGAACAATGCAGGGTTCATCTCCACATACACCGGGGGTGTTTTCAATGCCGGGGAAAGTGTCCCCAATGTCACGAGCGACCCATTGCAATAACCGGGCTTTTTCCGCTCGTGTTAACGTGATCAGCAGCTTCTCTATTGTTTGTAATGCTTCGACCGATTCCATTGTTTACCTCTTTTAATAAAAATCGAAAGGGTTGTTTATCATATATATTGTATAACAAAGTGAAGCAGGTTTCAACCATTTGAAGATTTTTGTTTAAGAGTGGTGGGTCGTAGAAGAGGCAGGCCTAAAAACACGCACCCCTTACGCGGGAAAATGTATCAACTGCAAGTTCCTTCCCGGCGCTTGCACGGTTAAACGCGGGGCCGTCGCGGTCATTCCCAGGGCCTGCAAGCACAAATGAAACCCATACATATATAAATTTACAGCCCTTACGGATTCCGGCACGCCATGTGTTTGCGTAAATAATAGTGCTGTAAATGCCGATACACTACTTGCACGTGCAAACGGTGCCCTCGCACTTGCAAATGATGCAATTACAGGCGCCTACGGCCTTCATGCGAATAGAAATGGACCCCTTAAAGAAGCTATGTGTGCCTTGTAAGGTAATTCTCCCATCATTGAGGATGAAAATGAACTATCTCCAGGTCTCCTACTGTCAAATAAATGACAAAACCGATTATGGAAAACTAGGTGGAAAGGGAAGTCAAAGCGGGCTGAACATGGAAAATCTCCATTGGTATAAAAGTTGCTAAGCTTTTCTGTTGGAGGTTTGTTTTGGACATTGCTACATTTTTGGGAATCTTGAGCGCCTTTGGCCTGCTGGCCATTGCCATTATGACCCGGGGAGAATTTTCCATATTTTTCGATCTCAGCTCGCTCCTGGTAGTACTGGGCGGCACCTTTGGCGCTACGCTAATCAATTACCCCATGAAGGACCTGATAAGGGTCCTGCGGGTAGTAAAAAACGCCTTCTTTCACAAGGAAACCGATTATGTTTCCATCATCCCGGAACTGGTACGCTACTCAAGACTCACCAGGAAAGACGGCGTCCTGGCCCTGGATAAAGTCATCGCCGAAGTGGACGACCAGTTTTTCTACGAAGGCCTGCGCATGATCGTGGACGGCGCAAAACCGGAAGTCATTAAGGAAGTCCTGCGCAACGAGATCGATTTCCTGGCCGCCCGGCACCGCGTGGGCATTTCTATCTTTAAAGCCATGGGCCAATATTCGCCAGCCTTCGGCATGATCGGCACCCTGATCGGCCTTATCCTGATGCTGCGCAACCTGAACGACGTCAACCAGATCGCCGCTTCCATGGCCCTGGCCCTGGTAACAACCTTTTACGGCGCTATCCTGGCCAATATCCTGTTCCTCCCCATTGCCGGCAAACTGAAAGAACGCTCCGAAGCGGAAATCCTGAAAAAAGAAATGATCCTGGCCGGAATCCTCTCTATCCAGTCCGGCGAAGTCCCCGGTATGGTGGAACAACGCATGGTTTCCTTCCTGCCCACCGAGTACCGCCGACTTTATATGAAAAGCGATGTGACGTGAGGTTTGCCATGAAAATAAAATTATTAGCCACGGACGAACACGGACAAACACGGACAATTTTCATTGTCTCCGGGTGTGGCTCGCATCATGAGGAACTGCTATGAAAAATTATTACGGAGGTGAAGATATGAAAATCCTCGGAGTATGGCCCTGGATGCCATTGTTCATCTCCCTGGGATTGGTACTGCTGACCCTCTTCATATTCCTCACCACGTTTGCCGAAAAAGATAAAGTAAAAATCGATATCTTTAAACGGAGCTTCAAGGCGCATCTTTTAATGCCGGAAGAAAACCGCAGGGGCGGCCGTGCCGGCCTGGAAACGGATATGGGCCAGAACACGGAACCTATCCGCAACATTGTCAACCGCATGAAATCCAGGGGCATCAATAAAAAATTAATGGACGAATTTTTGACGCTCAACCAGGTGAAGGACCTGGAAGTCATCGAAGGACTAAAAGGGGTCTGCGTCATCTTACCGGAAGTCGTTACCTTCCGGGAAGGCAAAAAAGAATTAAGCCAAAGGGCCAAAGGATTTCTTTCCCGCATTGCTTACCTGGTTTACGAACTGCCCTACCTGGTGGAGATCAAAGGTTATGCCGCCGCCAAAATTACCCCAGGGTTCCGCGATCCCCTGGAATTTTCCGCGAAACGGGCCGCCGAGGTCTATAATTATTTCCTGGCAAAGGAAATTACACCGGAAAAACTAAAAGTCTCAGGCTGCGGCGACGCCTTTGCCAACGGCCGAAAACCCCAGGATAAAGTGGAAATTATTTTCAAGGAGGCGGAACTGTGAGCGTGAAAACGAGACCCCAAATCCACCCCGACAACGACGAAAAACAATGGGAACTCACCTTTACCGATATGCTCACCCTCCTGCTGACCTTTTTTATCTTTATCATCGCGGTCTCTACTTTTAAAACCAGCGAATACAAACGCTTCTGGAAAAATATCGAGCAAAGAGGCTGGGGCGTCGGGGTAGGGGAGAAACATCCCCCCACTCGATCGTTTAAGTTCGCACTGATCAAAGACTTAAAATTACCCTGGCTGACCCCGGAAGCCGAAACCCTGCTGAACGGACTGGAAGACACCTTTACCCGGAGCGATTTCCAGGGCGTGGATGTGAATTACGACGAGAATAAAATCTCCCTGGCGGTTTCCGAACAGTTAAGTTTCGGGGCCGGCCAGGACCGCTTGAATGAGAAAGCCAAACCCCTGCTGTTGAAACTCATCCCTGTCCTCCAGGCTACTTCTTTCAATGTGGCTGTCGAAGGCCACAGCGATGCGCTGACCACGGAGAAGATCGACAACATGGCGTTATCTCTCGACCGTGCGTTGACCGTGGCGCGGTTTTTGATACAAAACGGCCTGGATAAAAATAAAGTGTCCGTCTCAGGTTACGGTCCTTACCGGCCCATCGCTGATAACCGGCGCCCGGAAGAGCGCCGGCGGAACCGGAGGGTTGAAATAAATATTATTATTAACAACGATTAACATCTAACGATAAGGAGGTTGCATACTATGGCTGATGAAAGTTTTAGAGATAGAGGGGAAGGACTTACCCGCGCTAAAAAAAGCGGGTTCCCCCTCATTTTGATCGTTATTATCATTGCCGTGGTCATGGGCGCCGGCGGTTTTTTTGCCGGCAAAATCCTCTCCGGCGGCGGTGGTAATAATCAAAAACCGCCCTTAATCGAGAAAAAAATGACGCCTGTCGTCAAAAAGGACGCCGCCGCGAGACAGGGCGGACAGACCCAGCCGAAGGAACAGAAGGAAGAAATAACCGGGACCGGCGAGGGCGAAGCCGGCATAAAGCCCGGCATCATCCTGCTGGACCCCTTTACCGTGAACCTCAACGACCCCTTTGCCAGGCGCTACGCCGAAGTGGCCGTCAACCTTGTCGTCGATGAGAAGGGCATAGTAAGCGAGATCACCGGCAGCGAATTGCTGATACCCCGGATAAGGGACGAAATTTTTATGGTTATTTCCGCTCGAAGTTTCGCCGATTTAAAAAGCACCGCGGGTAAAGTAACCCTGAAAGAAGAGATCATGATACGGGTGAATGAAATCCTTAAAGCGGAATTTAAAAAGGAACCCGTGATCCAGGTGCTTTTTACTAAATTTCTAATACAATAACATGATAAAAACAAAATTGGAAGAACAAAAGTCGGATCAGGACCAGGAACAATCCAGTGCCGAGAACCGCAAAATTCGCGATTACGAGGAAAGCTTTAATAAAGCCGTTAAGGAACTGGATGATTTCCTGGAAATCCCCATCCGGGTAAATGTCGTTATCGGGAAGAAAATGGTTAAGATCGGCGAACTGCTGAATCTTGCCCCGGGTTCGCTGTTGGTATTGAAACGGTCCGCCGGTGAAAGCCTGTTGGTCTTCCTGGAAGATACGTTCTTTGCCAAAGGCGAAGTGACCATTATGGAAGATACCTTTGCCGTCCGCATCACCGAAATCAACGACCCACGGAAAGTGTGAAGAAATAAAATGATGAATGATGAATGATGAATGATGAAAATAAAATGAAACGAACCATTATATTAATAACCGTTCTTATGACTGTCTGCGCCGGCGTGAGCGTGGGCGCGGGAACAGGCGCCCCATTGCAGGAACAAGCACAGCAGCAGCCCGTAAAGGGCGCAGCGGAAAATACCGAAACCATTTTGCCGGGACAGCAGATGCCCTTAAACGATTCCTATTCCTTTCTCAAGTCCCTCATGGCGTTGTGTTTCGTATTGGGATTGATCTTCCTGGCCACTTACTTCTTTAAAAAAATCACCGGCCTGAAAACCCACGGGTTCGGCGGCCTGGGACGGGGCAAGGTCGCCATTCACCCGGTGAGCAGCATGCCCCTGGGGGATAAGAAATTCCTCTCCATCGTGGAAGTCCAGGGCAAACACTATTTCCTGGGCATCACCCAGGATTCCATCAATCTCCTGGCGGAACTTCACCTGGAGACGCAAAACGAAAACGAACCGGCCGCGGACAATGAAAATTTTCCCTCCATCCTGCACCGGGCCAAACAATTATTGAATCGGACGAAAAAATGATGAAAAAGACCGCACTATTTATCCTTATATTCCTGGCGGCCCAATTTCTCGTGGGCCAAACATTGCCGTCGGTGACCATTTCCGTAAAAGATTCCGCCAACCAGAAGGGAGAACTGGCCGCTACCGTCAAAATCGCTCTTTTACTGACCCTGCTGACGTTGGCGCCCGCCATCCTGATGATGATGACTTCCTTTACCCGGTTGATTATCTCTTTTTATTTCTTGCGCCAGGCCATGGGATTGCAGGGCGTGCCCCCCAACCAGGTGATGATCGGCATCAGCCTCTTTTTAACCCTCTTTATCATGAGCCCGGTGGGCTTAAAGATCAACGAGACCGCCATTAAACCCTACAATGAAGGCAAAATCACGGAAATGGAGGCGCTAAACCGCTCCACCGAACCCATCAAGGAATTTATGCTGCGACAGACCCGGGAAAAAGACCTGGCCCTCTTTTACCAGCTCAGTAATACCCCGCGGCCGGCCAGCAAAAAAGACGTGGGCATGATCACGCTGATCCCCGCATTTATCCTGTCGGAGTTGAAAACCGCTTTTCAAATCGGCTTTTTACTCTATATCCCGTTCTTAATCATCGATATTGTGGTGGCGTCGATACTGGTGGCGTTGGGAATGATCTTCCTGCCACCCATCATGGTATCCCTGCCCTTTAAAATCGTGCTGTTCATCGTAGCGGACGGCTGGGCTCTGTTGATGAGTTCCTTGCTGCGAAGTTTCAACATGGGAGGTTTCTAAATGGATGTCAATGTTATACTTACCCTCAGTAAACAGGCCATTATGACTGCTTTCTGGGTGTCTTTACCCATATTGGGCGTGGCCCTGGTGGTGGGCGTCGTTATTTCCGTGTTCCAGGCCGCCACTTCCATCTCGGATTCGGTGTTGGGGTTTGCCCCAAAAGTAATCGTGGCCGGGTTGGCCCTGCTCTACATGGGCCCCTGGATGATGAATAAACTGGCGGGATTAATGATCTACCTGATCTCCAATATCCCGAACCTGGTGAGGTAAACATAAAAAGGAGGTACGAATAACATGGAAGAAATATTGGCCCGGGCGCCCTACTTTATGATCATATTCATACGCCTGGAGGCCTTTATGCTTTTTGTACCCTTTTTCGATAACCCCAATTTTTCCGCCATACCCATCCAGGCCGGTTTTGCCTTTATGGCGTCGCTGCTATTGTTCCCCGCCATACCCACCGCCTCCTGGGTCATCCCCAATGACATGTTGAGCTACATATTCATGATGGCCTCGGAAATCATGGTGGGCATACTCATGGGACTGGTGCTGGTAATCCTGTTGTTCGCACTCCAGTTGGCCGGTCGCATGCTGGGGTTCCAGATGGCCTTTTCCATGGCCAACGTCGTGGACGTTACATTCGGCTCCGATACCAATGTCTTGAGCGTTTTCATGGTAATGGTGGGAACCATGATCTTTATTGCGCTGGGGGGCGACCATTCCCTGCTTTATGCGTTAAAACAAAGTTTCACTGCGCTGCCCCCCGGCGGCCTGACCGTCACCCGGCCCTTTTTAAATGAACTGTCGCGGCTGGTGGAGCATGCCTTCGTGGTGGGCTTTAAACTCTCTGCCCCGGCCGTGATACTGCTGCTTTGCATCGACGTCACCCTGGGCTTGATCGGCAAAACCGCCGCCAAAATGCAGATCTTTTTCGTGGGGCTCCCCTTGAAAATAGCCTTCGGCTTGTTCGGTTTCGCCCTGACCCTGGGATTTATCGCCGAAGTATGGGCCAAAGATATCCCCAACATACCCGGGGTTATCATGCGCCTTATGGCTCTGTTGAGGTAACAAAAAATGGCAATCGATAGAGAAGAAAAGACAGAACAACCTACAGAGCGACGCAAGGATGAGGCCCTAAAAAAAGGCGATGTGCCCCGCTCCAGGGATATGACCTCCGCCGTCGGTCTCCTGTTCACCATTCTCTTTTTTGCCGTTTTTATGCCCTACTTCGCCAACACCATGACCGCTTACTGGAAAAAATATTTCAGCCGGCTGGACCAGATAAACGTCACCGAATCCTCCCTGTATCTCATGGGCAAAGATTTTTTCCAGACCTTTCTCCTGCTGGTGGTCCCGCTGTTTTTACTGTTGATCGCCGCGGCCGTGATGGTGGAGGTTATCCAGGCCGGCGGCCTTAAGATCGTTTCGGAGAACGTCCGCATCAAATGGGAAAAAGTCTTTTTCCTGGCCGAAATTCCCAAAGGATTGAAAAAAATACTAATATCCGCCGAAGCCATGATGGAATTGCTAAAGTCCATTATCAAGGTCATTGCCATCGGCCTGGCGGCTTATTTTGCCATAATGGCCGAAATCCCCGCCTTACTAAAACTCCCCGATTCCTCCCTGGAGAATATCATGGGGGTCATGGCCAAAATATTCTTGAAACTCACCTTTTACATCGTTTTACTAATGCTGCTGCTGGCCATACTGGACTATTTATGGCAGCGCTACCGGTACAACCAAAAAATGAGAATGTCCAAACAGGACATCAAAGACGAGTTCAAACAGGCGGAAGGGGACCCGCTGACCCGGGCCAGGCAGCGCAGGATCCAATTCCAGTGGGCCATGCGCCGCATGATGGCCGAAGTACCCCACGCCGATGTGGTTGTCACCAACCCCGACCATTACGCCGTGGCCCTGAAATATGAAAATAAAAAAATGAAAGCCCCCCAATTGGTGGCCAAAGGCGCGGATTTGCTTGCCCAAAAGATCAAGGAAATCGCGCGGGAACACCATGTCCCCATCGTGGAAAACCCGCCCGTGGCCCGGGCGGTTTACGAGTCCGTGGAACTCAATGAATTCATCCCGGCGGCGTTATTTAAACCCATCGCCGAAATACTGGCTTATATTTATAAATTGAAAGGAAAAAAGGCGGCGTAAACGAGGAAAATGAGGTAAATGAAAATGGCGGCAGATTCACTGGTATTAAAAATAAAAGAATACGGACACCTGGCGGCCCCCATCGGGCTGTTGGGCGTGGTGTTCTTAATCCTGGTGCCCCTGCCCCCGGCCCTGCTGGACATCTTTTTTACCCTCAATTTAATCCTGTCCGTGACCATCCTGTTAATGTCCACCTACATCAAGGACCCCGTGGATTTTTCCGTATATCCTTCCATACTCTTGCTGGCCACCCTGTTCCGGTTGGCGTTGAATATCTCCGCCACCCGCTTGATCCTGGCCCGGGGCGAGGAAGGCGTCTTCGCCGCCGGTAGGGTCATCGGTTCCTTCGGACAATTCGTCGTGAGCGGCAGTTTCCTCATCGGCATCGTCGTATTTATCATGATCATCGCCATCCAGAAGATCGTAGTGGCGTCCGGCGCCGGCCGCGCCGCGGAAGTAGCGGCCCGCTTTACCCTGGATAAAATGCCCGGAAAACAAATGAGCATCGACGCCGACCTCAACGCCGGTTTGATTACCCAGGCCGAAGCCATTGCCCGCCGCAAACGCATCGAAAAAGAAGCCGAATTCTTCGGCACCATGGACGGCGCCATTAAATTTACCACCAAAGAAGCCGTCGTCACCATCATCATTACCCTGGTCAATATCGTCGGCGGCATCCTGGTGGGCGTGTTTCAAAAAGGCATGGATTTCGGCGCCGCCGCACAGACCTACACCGTGTTAACCATCGGCGGCGGACTCATGGCCGCCCTGCCCTCCCTGTTGATTACCGTGTCCGGCGGCATCATCGCCACCCGGTCCGCCTCTGAAAAAACCCTGGGCGAAGACATGACCGAACAGGTCCTGTTCGATCACAACCCCCTGATGCTGGCCGGCATCGGCATGGTGGTACTGGCCCTGATCCCGGGCCTGCCCAGGATCCCTTTTTTCCTGCTGGGCGGCTTGTTCGGGTACCTCTCTTACCAGGTGAAAAAAGGCAAAGAAAGCGAAAGCGCGGCCGAACGGGAAGAAGAAAGGAAAAAAGAAATGGCCCCGCCCCCGGAAAAAATCGAGGCGCTGCTGAAAGTGGACCTCCTGGGCCTGGAGATCGGGTATTCCCTGATCCCCCTGGTGGACGCCAACCAGGGTGGGACCCTATTGCAGCGCATCAAAGCCATGCGCCGGCAATTGGCCCTGGACCTGGGCGTTATCACGCCGCCGGTGCGCATCCGCGATAACCTCCAATTGGACTCCAGGGAATACGCCATATTATTGAAAGGCATTACCGTCAGCAAAGATGAAGTCATGATCAACAGTTTCCTGGCCATCAACCCCGGCAACATCAAGGAAAAGTTAAAAGGAAAAGAAACCCGCGACCCGGCCTTTGGGCTCCCGGCCTACTGGATTACCGAAGAGGAGCGCGAACACGCCCAATTCCTGGGCTATACCATCGTGGACCCCGCCACCGTCATTACCACCCACCTGACCGAAGTCATTAAAGTCCATGCCCATGAGTTGCTGGGCAGGCAGGAAACCCAGCACCTGGTGGAAAACCTGGCCGCCGCCTATCCCAAAGTAGTGGAAGAGTTGATCCCCCATTTAATGTCCCTGGGCAACGTCCAGAAGGTACTGCAGAATTTACTGCGCGAGCGTGTTTCGATTTTCGATTTGCGCACCATTCTGGAGACCCTGGCCGATTACGCGCCGGCGGTCAAAGACCTCTCCCTGCTGACCGAGCTGGCGCGCCAGGCCATGTCCAGGTCCCTGGTGAAACCCTACGTCACCGCCAAGAACGACCTCCCGGTCCTGGTGCTGGGCGGCGAACTGGAGAATCTCCTGGCCGCCAAAGTGCAAAAAATAAACGAAGTGGAACAATTGATCATCGACCCCGTCGAGGTGCAGATCGTCATCAATAAAATCAAATCCACCGTGGAAAAATCAGGAATCAAAGTCCAGCCCATCCTCTTATGTTCCTCCATGGTGCGGCGTCATTTGCGGCAGTTAACCGAGCGTTTCCTGCCGGACCTGGTGCTGCTCTCCGCCTCGGAAACGCCTAAGAATATCAAAATCGTATCCCTGGGGGTGGTGGAATAATGAAGATCAAAAAATACCTGGTCAAGAACATCGACGAAGCCATCTCCCGGATCAAGAAAGACCTGGGCAAGGACGCCTACATCCTGTCCCAGGAAAAAATCGTCAAGCGGGGGACGTTGAATCTTGCCAACGTCGAAATGATCGAGGTCACCGCCGCCGTGGACGACGCCCGGCCCAGGCAGGAAGATATTTCCGCTTCCCTGCTCAACAGGAAATACAATTACGTCAATCCCCCCAAGGATGATGAGCCGGATTTCTCGGGTTTCAAGAATGAACTCCAGCCCCTCACCCGCCAGATGGCCGAGATCAAAACCCTGCTGCGCAAATCCACCGCTGGCATGGACGGTTTTAACGACTTTAAAGGCATATTCCTGGAACTCTTCCTGGACCTGGTGGACAGCGGGGTGGAACGAAAACTGGCGGTCCGGTTCATCGATACCCTCCAATACCAGGCCGACGCCGACGCTGGGCAAACCGCGGACATCGAACAGGTGCGCAAAAAATTGTTCAACCTCCTGACGGCCTCCATTTCCGCCCCGGCGCCGCTGCGCCCGGAAAAGGGCAAACGCAAAATCGTGGTCATGGTGGGTTCCACCGGTTCCGGCAAAACCACCACCATCGCCAAGTTAAGTTCCTATTTCAAACTCATGGAAGCAAAGAAATTGGCCCTTTTGAGCATCGACAGTTACCGCATCGGCGCCGAAGCCCACCTCAGGACCTATGCGGAAATACTCGACATACCCTTTTACCCCATTAATAATGGGCGCGATTTAAGAATAACCATCGATAAATTAAAGGATTTCGAATTACTGTTTATCGATACCACCGGACGCAGCCCCAACGATAAAGAAGGGCTGTTGATCATGGAAAAACACCTGTCCGGGGTGCCGCCGGCGGAACGGGAGGTATATCTCATCCTCAGCGCCCCAACCCGCTCCGAAGACCTCTACCTCATTTATGAAAAATACAGCATCTTCAAACCGGATAAACTCATTTTCAGCAAAATCGATGAATCCGCCGCGCTGGGAAACCTGTTCAATTTAAAAATGAAGAGCGACATACCCATGGCCTATTTTACCACCGGGCAGAAGGTCCCCGAAGATATCGAAATCGCCTATCCCCGGAAACTTGCCAGGAGGGTTTTTTCATATAACAATAAAGGAGATATCGCATGAGCCAGGCATCGACATTGCACAAAATAAATGAAAGCGTCATCGGGAGCGTTTCCCGGTTAAAAAAAATCGCCATTACCTCCGGTAAGGGCGGCGTGGGTAAAACCAACGTCGTGGTTAACCTGGGTGTGGCCCTGACCGGGATGGGCATGAAAGTGGCCATCCTGGACGCCGATTACGGGTTGGGAAACATCGATATCCTGTTGGGCATCGAGCCCCAACTGGATATATCCGACCTGCTGAAGGACGCCGCCGCGTTGGAAGATATCATGATAGAAAAGAACGGGCTGCTGATCATTCCCGCCGGTTCCGGCGTCCAGTCCCTGACCCAATTATCCGAATACCAGGAGATCCTATTGTATAAGGAACTGAAAAAATTGGAGAAGATGGCGGACCTATTGATTATCGATACTGCCGCCGGCATCTCGGACAATGTTATCTCCCTGCTGCTGGCGGCCGATGAAGTCATATTGGTGGTCAGCCCGGATAACACTTCCATCGTGGACTCCTATGCCGTAATCAAAGTGGCGGCCGAACTGGATGCCTTTAAAAGTTTCACCGTGATTACCAACATGGTGCGGGATGAAGAGGAAGGGACCGACGTGTTTCTCAAATTCTCCCGGGCCGTTAAGAAATTCCTCAATAGGGAAGTCCATTACCTCGGCTATGTCCTGAAGGATGAAAATTTGCTTACCGCCATGAAGTACCAGGAGCCTGTGCTGCAAAAATTCCCGGACGCCGCCTGCAGTAAGAATTTCCTGCAACTGGCCGGGGAATTGAAAAAAAGGGTCGAGCAAATGGAACCCGGTCCGGCCCAGAAATTCAGGCTGGATTTTTAACCGTGAGAAAAGGTGATAAGAGAAAATGACCAACGGGGAATTTGAAAAACAGGTCCTGGATCACCTGGACATCGTCAAGATCATCGCGTCCAGGATACATGCCCGCATCTATTGGGCCGTGGACCTGGCGGACCTGGTGCATACCGGCGTATTGGGCTTGATGGACGCGGCCCGTAAATACGACCCGGCCCGGGGCGTCAAGTTCTCCACCTATGCTTCGCTGCGCATCAAGGGGGCCATCGTGGATGAGCTGCGCAACCTGGACTGGGCTTCCCGACGCCAGAGGCAAAAGATCAAGGCCGTGGAAAACGCCTTTGCGACCCTCGAGGCCCAACTGGGACGGCCCGCCAAAGAAGAGGAAGTGGCGGAAAGCCTGGACATGTCCCTCGCCGAATTCCAGGGTCTGCGGGATGAAGCCGGCGACGCCGGCATCGGCGTGTTCAGGATCGACGTCGAGGATGAAGCCAATATCACGGACAGTAAAATGTTGAAATATTACATCGATGAGACCCACGAATCCCCGGACCTGGTAATGGAAAAGGAAGAAATGAAGAACTTACTGGTGGAGCTCATGAAAGCCCTGCCGGAAAAAGAGAAATTGGTTTTAAGTTTGTATTATCTCGAAGATTTGAATTTGAAAGAAATTGGCAAAGTCATGGATTTAACCGATTCGCGCATTTCCCAACTGCGGACCGGCGCCATTTTAAGGCTGCGGGCCCGGCTCGCCGAGACAGCCCTTAAGAATAATATCCCGGCCCGGCAGATGTTTGGGAAATAAGGAGGCGAAAAAATGGCCAAAGTACTATCACAAGAAGAAGTCGACGCCCTGCTGAACGAGTTTTCAGAGGAAGAAGGACCCACGCTGCAGCCCCTGTCCGCTCGCGACGGCCGCGACGCGGCCCCCAGGCCCACCGCGGCCCGGAAAAGAGAAAAAGAGAAAGACCGCAAAGTATCCGGTTACAATTTCCGCCGGCCCGACCGCGTCTCCAAGGAGCAGCTCCGTTCCCTCCATTACCTCCACGACCATTTTGCCAGGAACTTTTCCTCTTCGCTTTCCGCGTACCTCCGGGCGTTGATCGATGTCAACCTCTATTCCGTGGAGCAGTTTACCTATTCCGAGTTTATCCTATCGCTGCCGGACCCCACCTACTTTAACGCCATTGCCATGAGCCCCCTTGAAGGCAACGCCATATTGGAAATCAACCCCAAAATCCTCTTTCCCATGATCGATAAAATACTGGGGGGTAAAGGCGAAGATTTTGCCGGCGGCATACGCAGTATTACCGACATCGAACGAACCCTGATCGAAGGCGTCGTCAAAATCGTCATGAAGGACCTGGAAGAGTCCTGGAAGCAGATCGCGAAATTACACCTGTCCATCGTGGCCACGGAAACATCGCCCCAATTGATCCAGGTAGTAGCCCCCAATGAGATCGTGGTGCTGATCGTTTTCGAGTTAAAAGTCGGCGAAGCCAGGGGGTTTATGAATTTCTGTATCCCCGCCATCGTGCTGGAACCCATTTCCAAACGGTTCTCCCAGGATTGGTACGCCGACAAGGCCAAAACCAGCGTGGATGAAATAAAAAAGATCAAATTGAACCTGTTAAAAACCAATATCAAGTTGGCGGCCGGAATCTACGGCAATACGATCACCGCCCGGGATCTCATCGGTTTAAAACCCGGGGATGTGATCAAGCTGGAATCCAGGGTCACAGACCCCTTAACCGTCGAATTAAACGGCGTTAAAAAATACAATGCCTACCAGGTTAAGCATAGTGAAAAGAAAACAGTACAGGTGGTGGATTTAATTCCCAGGGAGTTTAAAAATGAGTAACGTCAACGAGCAATTTAAAAAAATAGTAGTCGAGAACTGGACGTCCGTATACAATACCATATTAGGAAGAGATGTCGTCTTGACCGTCAATTCCGTGCAGGTCAAAACCAAGAAGGAAGCGGCCCATTTAGTGCGCGGTTTACAAGCCTTTGTCAACCTGGCTTACGGCGAGTCGCCCGGGGAAGCGCTGGTGCTGGGGTCGCGGAAAAAGTTAGTATCCATTATTGCCAACATGATGATCGGCCTGGATTCATTCAGGGACGACATTACCGCGGCCGATAAGGACGCTTTCGCGGAAGCCGTGACCCAGATGTTTACCGCCTGCCAGGCGCCGTTAAAAGAGGCCTTCGATATGGATATGCGGTTCCGGGATATCGTTTTCGTCGAATCCGGGGACCCCCTCCAACACATTGCCTCCAATACCGTCCAGGTGTGGATCATCACTTTTGAGCTGCCCGGTATTGCCGTGGAGAAATTTGTCATCATGGCCCCTGAGAACTTTGCGGCCGCCGCCAACGAGGAGGAAGACCGGATCGGTAATATCATGATGGACCCCGTCGGCGGCGGCGGCGCCAAACGCACCGCGCCCGCGGCGAAAGTTTCCGCGCCCGCGCCCTCGCACGACCGCACCCGCGTCGGTTTTGGCGTCGGCGCCGGCGTCGGCGCCGGCAGTTCCAATATCGACCTGCTAATGGATGTGGAACTGCCCATTACCGTGCGCGTCGGCGCCACCGAAATGAAACTCATCGATATCATGCGCCTGGGACTGGGCAGCATCATCGAACTGGAAAAAATGGTGGATGAGCCCGTGGAGATCCTGGCCAACGACAAACTGGTGGCCAAAGGCGAAGTCGTGATTTGCGACGGCAACTACGCCGTTAAAATCACCGAGGTCCGGAGCAAGGAGGAACGTATCCGGTCCCTGGTTTGAAAAGAGGTCGCCGGAGAAACGCGAATAGCGAAAAGCGAAAAGCGAAGAGCGAAAAGCGATGACGGAAGAACGAAAACTAACCAACGCCCAATTCATCGAGCTCCAGGATTTCATCTACAAAAAATCCGGCATGTTTTTCCCCTTATCCCGGAAGAATTACATCGAACAAAAAGTGCTCAAACGCATCGAAACCCTGGACTATAAAAATTTCAGCGATTATTTAACAATATTAAAAAAAGAATTACTCCAGGCGGAGATACTTAACCTATTCAATGAGATCACCGTGAACGAGACGTTTTTTTTCCGCGACCAGCCCCAGTTGGAGGCCCTGGAAACGCATATTATCCCGCGCCTGGCGGCCAACGGCAGGAAAAGCATCGCGATCTTGAGCGCCGGTTGTTCTTCCGGCGAGGAGCCCTATACCCTGGCCATGATCCTGCGGGAGAAGTTCCCCCATTTGCCCTTTACCATCTGCGGGATCGATATTTCCGACCAGGTGATTGCCAAAGCCGGCCGCGCCGAATATACCCGCTCCGCTGTCCGGCGCGTTCCCCCCGCCTACTTAACAAAGTATTTTATAGAAATGGAAAACGGCAACCTCAAGTTTCGCGACGAATACAAAAGCGGCGTCTCCTTTAAAAAAATGAACCTCATGGAACTGGGGGCGTCGCCCGGTCTCAAGTTCACCCGTTTTGATGTGGTTTTTTGCAGGTATGTCTTGATCTATTTCGATCGGGATTCCAAACAAAGGGTAATCGATGCGTTCCATGAAAAAATCGCGGACAACGGGTATTTAATCCTGGGCAATTCCGAGTCCCTCTCTTCCGCGCTGGGTAATTTCAAAATACTCCATTTCCCTTCCGCGATTATTTATCATCGAAGCAGCGCCATGGAGGTTTTAACATGAAGGGCGTCATGGAGAAAGCAAGGAACGCAGCCGGCCGGGTAGGCGATTTCCCGCCCATTCCCACCGTGATATTAGAGTCCATCAAACTACTCAACGACCCTTCGGCCACCGTGAAAACAATCCAGGAGCAAATACTGTTGGACCAATCATTAACCGCATTCATATTAAAAGTGGCCAATTCCGCCCTTTACGGGCTCATGAGAGAGGTTACCACCGTCAGTTATGCCATCAATCTCATGGGCTACAATACCACCAAATCCATATTAACCGCCTATCTTTCAAAGAATCTATACAGCGCCCGGGGCGGCAAATTAATCCAGAATGTATTGTGGCGGCACTCCATATCTACCGCCGTATTGGGAAAAACCATGGCCGAGCACCTGGAAATGACCAATCCCGAAGAAGTCTTTATTGCCGGGCTGCTTCATGACATCGGGAAAGGCGTGTTATTAAAAAACAAAACCGCTGAGTTCGAGAAAATCGTTCAACTGATTTACAACGATAAAAAAACTTCTATCCAGGCCGAGCAAGAAGTGTTGGGTTTTACCCATGTGGAAGTCGGGTATCTTTTGATGCAAAACTGGCGTTTTTCCGAAAGGATCATGGAGACGCTTGTATATCATCATAATATCCTGGAATACAGGGGGGACAACTTAATGGCGCCGGTGGTGAGTCTGGCCAACAAATCCAGTCACCGTCTCGATTATTCGTTCGATAAACCCGGGTTCCAGTTAACTGAGCTGCCGGTTTTACAACTAACCGAAAAGACGTTGGCGGAAATCGAGGAAGAGGCTGAAGAAGAAATAAAAAATTACCTGGAGGTATTCGGCTAATGAGGGATAAACAAAACCTTTTGAATGAATTGTTTCCCGCTTCGCGGCAGTTGCCGACCCTGCCCATGTTTTACCTGGAAGTGAGCCGGATGCTGGATAATCCCATTTCTTCCAGCCGGGAGATTTCCCTCATGTTAATGAAGGACCAGGCCATGGTGGCCAGGATATTAAAACTCTCCAACAGCGCCCTGTACACCAAACCCCAGGAGATAACCAACCTGGCCAATGCCGTTACTTACCTGGGCACGCAGACATTAAGGAACATCATCCTGCAGATAGCCATGGTGCGGATGTTTCCTTTCGATAAGAAGGATATACCCCAATTTAGCGCCGTAACGTTCTGGGAGCATTCGTTGGGGACCGCATATTTCACCAATACCCTGGAGAAGAAATTAAATTTGCCGGTGAGCGAGGATTATTACATCGGTGGGTTGCTTCATGATCTCGGTAAGCTTATGATTTACCAGTATTACACCGGCGAGTTTAAAGAGATTATCCGCCGGCAGGTGCAGGAAAATGTCGCCTGTGATGCGGCGGAAGAAAAAGTATTAGGGGTGAATCACGCCGATATCGGCGAGTACCTGGCGCGGCAGTGGCAATTTAAATCCACGGTTGTAGCCGCCATCCGGGACCACCACAAAGTATTGCCGACGGCGGCGGCGTCGTCGTCAGGGGAGCACCCGGTACATGCCGTCGTGGTACGCATCGCCAATATGTTTGCCAAAGCGGCCGGGCTCTGTTTCCCCTGGGATAAGCGCGTTTTCGATATCGTGGGCGATCCCTCCTGGGAAGTCCTTAAAACCCATGCCCCCGGGAAAGTGGATGTGGAAAGGTTGACTTTTGAAATCCGGGATGAAGCCGAGAATATCAAAGCGTCCGTTAAAGAGCTTTTAAGCAGCAAAAAACAGCGCATGGAGGCCTGAGCTCATGTCCATAACAACCATCATACATATCGTGGTGGAGATAGCGATTCTTGTTATCCTGGTGGTTCTATTCGCTTATACCGTCAAAAAACTGGAAGCCAGGATCAAGCAACTGGAGAACAAAGTAACCCATTTATCCACTATCAGTAGGTATTTCCCCGAGTTCATCGAAAAAGGGGAAACCATCACGAAGAATATTACCGAGGACCTGTTGTTGAAGCAGGATGTCTTAAAGAAATTAATTATCGAAGCGGAAAAAGCGTCGGAGAAATTGAGTTATGTGGAAGAGAAGATAAAAGAGAAGAAATTGGACAAGGTCACCATCGATAAAGTATTGATCCTGGTGAACCAGGGATTTACGCCGTCAGAGATAGCCGACAGGTTGAATATTCCATTGGGGGAGATCGAATTGATCATTAAGTTGCGCAAGTATCTCAGTTCGCCCATCAAGGAAAAGCTTTAACCAAAATAGCCGCTAAGGTCCCGGCGGGACAATTACCTCCTTATGACCCGACACTGCCCCGGGAAGGAACGTGATCGCATGGAGATGAGGCGACGTTGAGTCTCGATGAAGCGTGATCGCATGAGGCGGACCAAAATTTGTCTCCGGGGGATGGAATATTTCATGGAGATGAGGCGACGTAGGGTCTCGAAGAGGCGTGATCGCTTGAGATGGATGCATATATGCATCCATGGGACACAAAATCGCTTGAGGTAGATGAAAAATTGCCTACCCGGGATGAAAAATTTCATAGGGAGGACCAAAATTTGTCTCAAGGAGATGGAAAATTTCATGAAGAGGAGGCGATTTTTGTTCCCGGGGATGGTTCATCGCATGGTCAGGAGGCGACGTCGGTTCTCAAGGATGCGTGATCGCTTGAGGCGGATGCATATATGCATCCACGGGACAAAAAATCGCTTGAGGTAGATGAAAAATTGTCTCCCCAGGATGAAAAATTTCATGGGGAGGACCAAAATTTGTCTCCACGGGATGGTTCATCGCATGAGCCGGACCAAAATTTGTCACGATGGGAGGCAAAATTGCATGAGCCGGACGAAAAATTGGATCGATGGGATGCATGATCGCATGGCGCCGAGGAAATGGCGCTTATGGCCGAACTTCTTCTATCTTTTTCCTGCCCCTTTCCTCTTAAAAAAGAATTTGACAATGGTCCGGCATTGTGATATGGTTTCTTCTAATCTGTTGGGAAAAATTAAATAGGAGGGCGCAATGGGTGTGAAGATGAAAGCAAGGCTCATTCTAACGGTCATGGTGTGTCTTCTCTGTGCGGCCGGGTTTGCCCAGAAAAAAGACTGGTGAACAAGATGGATATACTGATTTTATTATTGGGTGGCAACCCCCTACCTAATTTCATTATTGCCGATTATTTATTGAATTCGGGCAGAGACGACCGGGATGACCTTCCTATTCCTGGTAAAATTTTCTTAGTGTCTACGGAGCGAACAAAAAATTTCTGCGAATCTATTATCGAACTGCTCAGAAAAAAACATAAAGGAGATTTTCCACAAACGGAAGAGATAGAACTATACGATAAACATCGTTTCCCCAAAACTATCCAGGAGAAAATTAAAGAGAAAATAAAAAAGTCATTTGAAAATAGCCACGCAATCGATTCGATCCACCTGGGCTATACTGGTGGAACCAAACCGATGGCGGCCAATGCCTTTGCTGCTGCTATCGAATTTGTCCACGAAAACAATTTAAAATTAATCCTGTCCGACTTGAACCCGGATAATTTTAAATTAACCACCTTCACCGTAAATTCAAATGCCAGGATGACGGAAGAAAAAAACTTCCCAGGAAAAGGAGATTTGCGGGATTATGTCCATTTAGATATCGATGAAATTTTTGCTCTTCATGAAATGAAGCCCATTAAGAAAAAAAAGGAAAACTTCATCTTAAATGGCGCTATGGTCGATATCATCCCTTTCAGCCTGGCCATGGCATCGGATTATAAAAAAGGCGCCAGGCGGAATCGATTCCTGGGAATTTCGAAAGAACTAGCCAAAACCGATCCGAAACTCAATGAAAAAATTGTTTCCAATCACCCTTACTTAAAAGGCATTTTCGATGAAAAATATAATCTGATAATCTCCACGGGTCAGTTCGATCAATTCGTCTGTGGCAAGTGGTTGGAGCACTACTTGTATTCAAGCCTCAAAAAAATTGAAAGAGAACTTAAAATTACATTTTCAACAATAAGGATGAATGTTGAAGCTGAATACGAAAAACGAAAATGCGAAATCGATGTGATTGCTATGAGGGGATTCCAGATGTTCCTGTTCTCCTGCACCACATCGCAAAAAATAAAACTCGTTAAACAAAAAGCGTTCGAGGCCCTATTCCGTGCTGAACAGTTGGGTGGTGAACATGCTAAAGTGGTCGTGGTCTCCACCATGTTTAACACCCCGGGTATACCCGGTAAGATAAAGTTTTCAAGGAAAAGTAACATCCGGGAATTGGAAAAAGATTTAAAGCAATTCAACGCCGACCAGAAATGCGAATCGATAGGGATCGATGAACTCTCGAACGAAAAAGAACTCATCCGGAAATTATCCAATATTATAAATCGAAATTAGGAGGTAGGTCGTGAACAAATTAGTTGTCCTATACGATGTAACGGGTATCCAGGAGTATATATTCTCTTCCGTTAAATTGAAAGAAAATATCGGCGCATCTATCGCCGTCCAAAACGTCCTGGATACTTATTTGAAGGATTCCATCGAATCCGTATGCCCCAATTACGCCGCCAATTGGAAAGAATACCGGGGATTGAAAATAAAAGATCAAGACCTGGAGGCGGAAGTGATTTATATCGGCGGCGGAAATGCGATGGTGTTCTTCAAAAATGAAGACTTATATAAAAAGGTAAACCGCCAATTATCCATCAAAATCCTGGAAGAAACCGGGGGCAATGTCATAGTCGCGTCTTCTTTCATAGAAACCGACTGGTCCGATTTTAAACAGGATAGGCAAAAACTGGTAAAGCAACTGGCTGAGAATAAATTCAAAACCATTCATTCTTCGCCGGTAAAAGGAATTGCCATCACCCGAGAATGCGAGAACGATGGACTACCTGCACAGGTGTGCAAAATATATGAACAAAACAAGCATGAGTATATTTCCTTCCCCGCGGACCGGAAAAGGAATTTCGAAGACAATGAATATTTTGAAAAAATTGTCCCCCTCCCTGATCATCTGAAATACCCGAAAGAATTGGATGATCTGGGGCAAAAAGAAGGCGAAAACCATATTGCCGTTGTCCATATCGACGGCAATAACATGGGGAAAGTATTAAAAGAAATTAACTCCTACGAAGAAATGAAAGAGTTTTCAATGGAAACAACCAAAGCCTATCAAAGCACAATGCAATCGATCATCGAAAAAATGATCGATGCCCTCAAAGACAAAAATTTCTTCAATGCATTAAATTTGAAACAAACAGATGATGGGAAAAATTTCCTTCCCATCCGGGTTATCGTTCAAAATGGGGATGATGTAACCTTCATTACCAATGGCAGAATCGGGATCCCCCTGGCGGAAGCGTTTCTAAATCAAATCGGTAAGCGATCCATACCGATAGGAATCCGACAAATCCCCCTTTCCGCCTGCGCCGGTGTGGCGATAGTGAAATCCCATTTTCCTTTCTACAGGGCCTACGAAATGGCCGAAGAGCTCTGTGCTTCAGCCAAACGAAAAGGAAAAATCCTGGCTAACAAGCATAAAGAGGAAATGGGAAATTGGCTCGATTTTCATATCGCTTATTCCGGCGTCACCACGGACCTTTCTATATTAAGAAATCGTCAATACAATGTTCCCGGGATGAAGTCGGTTGCACCCCTCGAATTTAAAGAACCCGGGGCTAAGTCCGGTTTAGAGTTGAAAGAGTACAACCTTTTGTGGCGGCCCTGGTGTATCTGGGGCCATTACGACTCCAAATACCGGTGGAAAGAATTCAGGGGAAAAATATTGAATCATTTCCAGGATACCAATGAGTGGCCGCGTTCCCGTTTGAAAAAACTTAGAAACGAATCGATAAAATCAAAAGCAGATATTTATGTTCTCCTGGAAGAAATGAAAAGCAGGGAAAAAGAATTGCCTCTTTTTGAAAACTCCAACGAATATTTCCGGGAAAACGACCGCCACACCCCATACTTTGACGCGTTGGAACTGCTGGATTTCTATATCTCGATAGAGAATGTAGGAGGTGAACAATGATACTGGAAATGGAATTGCTTTCGGATGCTATCCCGGGTTCCGGGGAAGGCCTGTCGGGTATCATCGATATCGATGTGGCAAGCGATGAATATGGAATCCCGTATATTCCCGCGAAACGTATCAAAGGTGTGCTGCGCGAGTCCGCACTGGAGTTAAAAGATACCGCTGCGCTGCATTGCGCTGTAGACGATATTTTTGGAACCGGCGGGCAACAGGAAGGCGCTGCTTTTAAAATCTCCGATGGGTATATCGAGAACTATGTTATCTATAAAGAGTTTCTCGAATATGCTGCCAATAGAGATAAACTGGCCCCCTTATTCAATAGGGAAATTATCCTGGATGGGTTCACGTATCAGCGGTCCCGTACCACCATCGATCAGCATACCGGGACCGCGAAAGAAAACACCTTAAGAACATCGCGCGTTTTGAAGCGCGGATTAAAATTTTATTTCCATGTGGAATTCCCGCCGAATTCCTATGAGGATTATCAAAATGATATGGAAAAGATATGTAAAGTCACGCGCCGGTTTGGGTTATCGAGAACGAGGGGGCTTGGTGAAATTCGTTTGGGTTTGCTTAACAAAAGTTTTTTAGGGGTCCGTACCGGCGGGGCGATTTTACAAAAAAGCCCCCTGGTGGTCGAAGACAAAATCCCTGCTCAACCTGATAAACAGTACAAATTAATCCTTTCTATAAAAAATGAAGGCCAGTTAATGGTTACTTCGAAAACCGGTAAGAAGCAGTCTTCCGATACCTATATACCGGGGAGTGCGTTATTGGGGCTTTTTGCCAATTCGTATATCAAATATCATTCCCTTGATGAACCTCATCATGATACTGTGTTTCGGGATATATTCCTGGATGGGAAGGTCGCTTTTTCCAATGCCTATCCGGGGAAAACGAATTATGATTTCACTCCTACCCCCCTTTCCCTTCATAAAGAAAAGGATAAGGATAACTATTTCGATCTCTCCGATGAAGGGGATTTTCATAAAGTTCTCGATGATGAAATATCATCAAAAGCCCTCAATCATGAATTCGTCCAGATTAACGATAATAATGTTTTAACTTCATATCCATCGGAAACCTGTATCGAGTATCATCACAGTAGGCCGGAGGATAAAAGCATCGGGCATGCCGGGGAGGGTAACGGGGCGTTTTTTCAATATTCTGTATTGAAGGCGGAAGAGAATTTCCGTGCAGAGATAGAGGGCCCTTTTGATCTCCTGGAAAAGATTATTGAACTTTGCAATAAGCAAGGCATTTTTTATATGGGGAAATCCAAAACCGCCCAGTATGGGAAATGCTCGGTTCAATTGAAAAATATCGCGGATGTGGAGACTCCCGGGGGGCCGTGGAAAGATAAGGAGTGTATTGTCGTTACGTTAGTTTCCGATATGGTGTTGAGAAATCGAAACGGTTTCGTAACCCCTGGGCCCTCTCTATTCATCGACGAAATCGCCGAACTCCTGGGAATTTCGCCTGATTTGCTGGAAATAGAAAGGCAGTTCTTATCCTTTACTACCAAAAGCGGGTTCTCCGGGGTCTGGAAATTGCCCCGTATCCATGAACATGCTTTGAAAGCCGGAAGTGTGATGGTTATAAAAAACAATTCGGGGAAAACCCTGGAACAAGGAAAATTATCGGGTCATAGTTTCGGTATCGACACCCGGGAAGGATGCGGAAAAATAAAGATCGGTCTATGTAAACGAAAGGATTTGACTTACGAAATTTATGAACCTGCAGCCCCTTCCATCCCACCTTCGGAGGACCTGGTCAAAATACAGGAAACCATTAAGCGTATCCTCCTGGAACATATTAAGATGCAACTTAAGCTGGATGCCCTTCGGAAAGCCCAGAAGAGCCAATTACCGTCTAATTCTTTTATTGGAAAAATAGGAATGTTTATAAATCAAGTGAAAACGTTTGAAGACTTGAATGTCCAGTATTTCAGCCAGCTTCGGGACATCGGGAAAAAGCAATTGGAGAAAATCGAGAAACATCTATTTATAGAAGGCGTCGAAAAAAAACAGGTGAATATTGAAAAAGTCAAAAAATTCTTTATCGATATTAAGAATAAACCCGAAATGGATTCCCCTATACTGCGGGAACTTTTAACCCAGGCCGGGGTCGATGAACATTTTTTCAATGACAATGAAACCGCCTTCGATCTTTACAAGTTCTATGCAAGACTTTTTCTAAGTTCGCTGCGTTTGGTAAGCAGGAGGAAAGATGAAGAATAATCCCATTAGCCAACGTTTTTTTATAAAGGGGAAATTGACCGTTTTATCGCCGCTGGTTATCGGCAGCGGCGAAGATGAGCATACGGATATCGATGTCATCCGTGATTGCAATGGGCTTCCTTTTGTGCCGGGGACATCTCTTGCCGGTGTTCTCCGGCATTTCATGAGAAACCGCCTGGAAGCTGTAAACGGTGACGAGCATCCCATCATTAAGGCCCTTTTCGGGAAAACAGAGAAAGATTCCACCCTTAGTATGCTGATGATTTCCGATTCGCTGCTTCAAGAGAACGGCGGCCATCATGTCACGGTCAGGGATGGATTGAAGATCGATTATGCAACCAAAACAGTGGGTAAGCACACAGATAAAGACGACGAATCCGGCGGCGGCGCCAAATACGATTATGAAGTCATCGAACCCGGCGCATCGTTCGATTTGAAAATGGAACTCACCATACGGGGAAATAACCGTCCCGATATCGAACAGATTTATGATTCCACGGCGTTTATATTAAAACACCTGGAAACGGGTAGTCTGCGCGTTGGGGCGAAAACACGGAGAGGCATGGGACAGTTACAGTTGGTAGACGCCGGCATCCTTAAATTGGATATGAATTCCAAAGCGGATGTGCAAACCTGGATCGATTTTGATTGGAAGCAATGGAACTTTCAGCCCAATATCACCACAGCCGATATGACCACGAATAAGCTTACGTTCATCACGCCCCAGCAATTTACCATCTCCACTGCATTTTCCATTCCCTATTCCATATTAATCCGGCATTACAATGTTGATCCTTCCGATGACGATACCACCCATTTAAGGTCAAACGGGAGAGCTGTTATTCCCGGCACATCGTGGAATGGCGCGTTACGTCAAGCCATTCATTCCCAATTGAATCATATCACCGGCAAAAATGAAAAGAAAGTCGATGAGATCATGGATAGAATGTTCGGCGCTGTGAATCCCAAAAAGAAAACAGCGGCCGCATCACGGGTTACGATCGAAGAAAGTATCATCGAAAAAGAGCAAGCCATGTCATATACCCGGAACAAAGTCGACCGGTTTACCGGGGGTGTTGTCGATTCTGCCTTGTTTACCGAAAAACCGGTTTACGGTGGTACCGTTTCATTGAATTTAACAATGAAAAACCCGGAACCCTGGGAGAAAGGAATACTCCTCCTGACCCTTAAAGATATGGCCAACGGTATCCAGCCTGTCGGTGGGGCCGCCAATGTCGGCAGGGGAATTCTTCAAGCGGGTTACCGGGATATTAAAGTAGACGATACTCCGTTAACACCGGAAATCGAGAAAACCTATTTTAAAAGTCTTTGTTCATATTTAAAAAATGGAGAGACCAATGGCTAATAACAAGCAATTAAACAAAGTGGAATCGATCAACTCCCGGGTAGAGACCGGGGATGTAAAAACAAACGTGACGGCGTACCTGGAAGAGACATCCGCTAAAATGACCGGGAAGATTTTCATCCTGGCGCATAAGCATCATGAGGTATTAATAGGAGAAGTACGGGACGGAAAAGTCGCTATCGAGAGTCCCGAACAATTGAGAGCCGATTATCTCCAGGAAATGCGGATGTTTTCCCCTTCCGGTGAGTTGTATATATGGAATCGCCGCGGCCAACTTAAGTACCGGCTGCGGCTCGACGGCCAGGGTGAAGAAACAAATAAATACGATGAGGAGCATTTCATGTGGGGACAAAAAACAGATGAAAAAAATGACCATACCGTAATCGAACCGAACCGCGGCATGCGGTTAACGTTCCCCTTCATCGTTGAAGAAAAAGAATGCCCCCTGAAGTACCGCGCCAGGAATTATCTCGATTTCGATGAGCATGGCCACATTCGCTTTTACGATGCCCGGTTGATTACATTCTTAAACAAAGATGGAAAGGAGTTGGTATCATGAGCAACGATAAAAAAAATCAAGTTAAATACATACCGTCTCGAAAGGAAAAATTCGTCAACCCCTATCATTTTGTTTCACTGGAAAAGAATTGTACCCGGGAAGCAAAAAAATACCGGGAACAAAAAGGAAACCTCACCGGTTGGATAACCTGCCGCATGGAAACACTTTCTCCTGTTTTTATCCCCAATACCGGCAGCGCATCCGAGGTTGATGGAAAAAAACATTCCGATGTATTCGAAAAACGGGTATTCAAAGAAAAAGAGAATAAACAGGTAGTCATCAACAGTTACGATTTCTTTTCATATACCGATTTATCGAAACTCAAAGGAGAGGCGTTAAAAGAGTACCGGGAACCCATAATCCCCGGCAGTGAAATACGCGGGATGATACGTACCGCTTTTGAAGCCGTCACCAATTCCTGTCTCTCTACCATCGATAATGAGCAACCCTTATTCAAGCGGGTTCAAACTAACGGTAAAGCCGGACGACTGATATTTGAGAAAGGCCAGTGGAAAATCCAGCCATGTGAGAGGCTTGGAATTGCTTTCAAATGGACATATGGGGATAAGCAAGACTTTTCCGTCAAAATAAAAAGTTTAAAAGAAGGGCAGGAAGTCTATATAAAAAGAGGCGACAAATATAAAACCAGGAAAGGGTTTCCTGCTTTTACAGTTGTCTCTGCAATAAAAGATGCCGTTGATCCATACTACGAAAAGGGATATTTTCATAGAGGCGAACCTTTTGGCAAGCGAAAACACCATGAATCGGTTTTTGTTTCAACTGGGGCTCCCGATATTCCAATTGATGAATCTTCCGTAAAGAATTATATCGAAAGTCTTCGTCTATATAAGAATAAAAACGTCAATTTACATTTCAAAAAAAATGAAAAAGAACATTCAGGGTATAAGGATATAGTTATAAAAGACCGGGAATTAAAAGATTTTGATGGATCATTGATTTATTTTGCAAAGCATAATGATCATTATTATCTTTGCTCTGCCGCCATAGGGCGGGAAGTTTTTTACAATAGATTAACCGACCTGATCGGGGATTATGCACCTTGCAATCAGATCAATAATTTGTGCCCTGCATGTGCACTTTTCGGAATTGCCGGGAAAGAAAGCGCAGCTTCAAGGGTTCGGTTTACCGATGCTTTGGTTTCCGACAAACGCGATAAAATCGAGGCATATTACCATGAGGTCCGAATCCTGAAAGAGTTGGCAGGACCCAAACTTTCCGCTGCCGAGTTCTATTTAAAGAAAAAGCCCGGTAATGCCGACCTGTGGAATTATGATTATGCAGTCAATTGGAGAACGCATAAATACGGAATTCCCGGTTATATCCCCGAAATCCGCGGCAGGAAGTTTTACTGGCATCATACCGATCCGGACCCTTATATTGCCAAAGACAAAGAGGCTGATCCTGAATCCGTATCTGATCGAAATGTGGCAGTCAGGCCGTTGAAAGAGAATGTCTTTTTCCAGTTCAAGGTCTATTTCAATGATATTACTGAGAGTGAGTTAAAGCGGTTGTTGTGGATTTTGACTATCGGGGCTAAGAAAGAAAATGCCCATAAGATCGGCATGGGCAAGCCAATCGGTCTGGGAAGTGTACAGGTTAATGTTACCGAAGTAAATGTAAGAGGAATTTCAATGACCGGTGATTCCGTCGAATATACTGTTGAAGATAGGTTAGAGCAGTATAAGGTTTTCTCTGAGATGACCGGTAAAGAGGTAGGCTGTACAGGGCAGGTAATGGAAGAGTATTTATTTTTAACCCGCCTGGCGCATCCTTTTTCCGGTATTATAGCGTATCCGTCTAATGTTGAGGAGAAGGAGAATTACAAATGGTTTATGGCCAACAAAATGGTAAAAGGGACAGGACCGAATCCCATTATAGAGAATTCACTTCCCCCGTTAAAAGACCCTGAGCTGCCCAAATATGAACTTAACCCCGGTAAATAATCAAAAACTTTTGCGGGTGCAGGATTAATGAGGCGGTGTATAGTGTGATAAATACTTTTGCTATCAGGTTGATAGACAGGTATTTTATCCAGGTAATTGGTTTTTGGAATCGATAAAGTTTTAAAGGGATCTTTGACTAATCTGTAAAGCAAGGAAAGTTGAAAGTGGCGCGTTACGCACGTTAAAAAAAAGTGGCCGAAGGCCAACCGCTACTTCTTATCCTCTTATCTTCTTCTCTTCTGCCTTTCCTGGGGTACGGAAACATATCTCTCTCAAAACAAAATGGCACTTTTGTCCAACAGGACATCCCCTCTTTGAAGACGAAGTTAGGAGGGTAGGAGGTTAGGAAGTTACGAAAATAAGGCGCGCCGGAGGCGCTGTTGAAAAAAGGCGCGAAGCGCCACTACTTTGCCCAACTCCCTAATATCCCAACTTCCTAACTTCCCTCTTTGAAAGGGGGACGGAAACATTCCTGAATTCGATTGAGGTTTAATCTTTGTTGTGTCCCAAAGGACATCCCTTCTTTGAAGATGAAGTTAGGAGGTTAGAAAGGTTGGAGGTTAGGAAAAAGAGGCGCGCCGTAGGCGCTTTAAGAGAAGGCGCGAAGCGCCGCCACTCTGCTTAACTTCCTAATTTCCCAACTTCCTAACTTCCCTCTTTTCAAGGGGTACGGAAACAATGGGAAGAGGTTTATTGGTTTTGGTATAAGTCCAACCGGACATCCCCTCTTTGAAGACGAAGTTAGGAGGTTAGGAAGTTAGGAGGTTGCGAGAAAGAGGCGCGCCGAAGGCTTTGTTGAAGAAGGCGCGAAGCGCCGCTTATTGTCTCACTTTCTCAACCTCTCACCTTCTCACCTTCTGCTTTTTAAAGAGGGGTACTTTTAAAGAAAGAACCGAAGAAGCGAAGAAGAGAAGAAGATAAGCGTTAAAAGACGAAGTTAGGCAGGAAGGAGGTTAGGAAAAATATCTGAACCAGGATGCGTGGGATGATAGGATGACCGGGATGGATGTTTAAAGAATCCCTCTCAATTTCATCCTGTGCATCCTTTTATCCTGTAAATCCCGGTTCAGATAATTAATGATGAAAATGGTGGCTATGAAATAGTTTCAAAGTACCAGAGTCCCAAAGGACATCCCCCCTGGTGGGGGACGGAAACCCTCCACTCGCTTCGCTCGGTCGGAATGACAGAGTCCCAAAGGACATCCCCTGAAAAGAAAGAAGAGAAGAAGCGAAGAAGAGCAGAAGAGAAGCCGAAGTTGCGCGCTTCGCGCATGTTGAAAAAAGAAAAGTGGCCGAAGGCCACGCCTCTTTTTCTTCTCTTCTTATCCTCTTACCTTCTTCTCTTCTATCTTTTCCCCTTCTCAACTTCTCACCTTCTTACCTTCTGCTTTTTCAAGAGAGGTATAATTTTTTTCAGAAAATAAGCCCCCACTATTGAATATTTTAAAATTTATTGTAAAATATGTATTGCCAACGCTTAGCGAAGGTACTTTTTATGGATGACTTTTTTAGGAGGTTATCATGGAAACAGTTGGTGTTAGTACATTGAAAAATAATCTGAAAACTTTTTTGAAAAAAGTAAAAAATGGCGAAAGTATTACGATCATTTCCCGTGGTCATGAGGTTGCCCGGTTGGTGCCTCCTTTCGATAAAATAAAAAATGCCAGAAAAGCCCTTGAAGAACTTCGGTCAACTGCTTTCATAGGTGATGTAATATCGCCCCTCGATGTGGAATGGGAATGTAATTCATGATCGTTGCTGATACGCATATCATTATATGGGATGCCTTATGTCCTGAAAAACTTTCATCAAAAGCAAGAAAAGCTATTGATATTGCTAATAAAGGAGAGGGGATAATTTTTTGCGATATATCGTTGTGGGAAATCGCAATGCTTTTTAAAAAAGATAGATTTAAAATAAATACCGATTATAAAACGTTTATCAACCTGGTTTTGAATTCCAATAAATACACTATTTGGGAAATAACACCTGAAATCGCTGAACTATCGGTTCATTTACCACCAACTATAAACAAAGACCCGGCCGATAGAATTATTGCAGCGACATCGATTATCTGTCAGGCTCCCCTTGTTACCGCGGATGGAAACTTAAATATGGCGAAAGAACTGACAACCATCTGGTAATGATATTTTTTGAGTCTGAAAAAGAAGAATATAAAACGTTTTAAAACCGACAGAGTCCAACCGGACATCCCCTGAAAAGAAGGAAGCGAAGTTGCGCCAGGATAAGCCCTGGAAGAGGGGAAACACTGGCATATAGATACATATATGTTTAAGAGTAGAAACTCTTCGAAGAAACCCTGTGGGTATAGGTTAAATCCCACCCGGCAAAGGTTGACCACCAGTC
>JAPKZK010000006.1 GCA_026393835.1 Candidatus Aminicenantota bacterium
TCGGGTTGTCAATTAAAAACAATGCTTAATACCCTGAAATTAAGGAAAATCCTTGATGAGGAGAAAGTATTAATCATTTTCTCGATTTTTGCCAACCGGTTTGACCTGAAGAGTTTATTGGAACAAGAGGGGATAGGTCTGTCGCTTTACATCGATTCGAAAGATGAATTCCTTTTACATTCGAGAATGACGAATGATAAAGAAAACCCTGTTATTATCAGGCAGGAAGAGCTAAGGAGTGGACAATGAAAAAAATAGTGCTTACAGTGCTTGTATTATTGATGGTCGTTGGATTGTTCCCGGAGGATACGATTCTCCTCAAGAAATCGGAAAGCATCGATCTACTGGAGAAAATGGAGGCGAACGATTTCTTTATGAAAGCAATTTTTGACGTTGATGTCGATGAGAACTGCATCTACTTTCTCGATCACGACCTTGGTTCAGTTTTCCGGGTGGATAAAAACACCGCTAAGCTGGTAAATAATATCGGCTCAAAGGGCCAGGGCCCGTCAGAGCTGCAGTATGGTGTATCATTACGGGTAATAAATAAAATGGTATTTGTTTCAGATATAGGGTTCAACGGGATTAAGATATTCACTATTGACGGGAAAATAGTCAAAGAGTTCAAAACAATCAGCCTACCCACCTGGCTTGATGTGAATCAGAGGAATGAGATATTTGTAAGTGGTGTCTCTTCTGAGGGGTATCCCAATATCTCCATTTATAATATGGAAGGGAAAAAAATCCGCGAGTTTCTAAAATTTCCCTGTAAAGAAACCTGGGGAACCTCATATCTCCTCAACTCTAAGGTTATTTTCAGAATGGATAATGAAGAGAATCTGGTGGTGGTATTCATTTTGAAAAAGTTGGTTAGAAAATACAGTAAAATAGGGGCCTTATTATGGGAAAGGGAAATAAAAAATAAGATAATGGACAAATATAACACCGACGCGCAGTTTGATGTAAGGAAAACAGGCGCTATTCATTTTAAAGAACATGTTTTCAGTCTAGATATCGATGGGCTCGGTAACATTATTGTCGGCCATATATACGGTGGTGTGATCTACGATAAAAATGGGGATATAATCCATCTGATCCAATTTGAACCGCCGAATAACCTGGGCACCTTCCGGATATATGATGGAAAAATCCTGGCAATAAGTGGGTTTTGTAGAGAAATCAATGTCTATAAATGTAATCTAAAACAGGAGGTCAAACGATGAGAAGTAAAATTAAAAGAAATTTAAGTATCATTATCTTTTTCATCTTAGTGGTAACGGCAGCCTATTTGGTTATTGATTTCGGGGCGACGCCACTCTATGGTTCCATCATGTGTGGGCAGGAAACTTGCATTTGTATGTGCCTCGGCGACAATTGTGAGTGTACTTATAACTCAAGTGGATGCTATTGCAGGTGTTACCCCGGGGGAGTTGATATTTGTGTTGTCAGTGGAAGGACCCCGCAGTTACCGCCATGGTGAGGAATAAGATAGCAAAACATACATCTGTTAAAGGCAGTATTCTCGTCTGATATAAAAATAGCCGCGAAGAACGCGAAGGACCGCGAAGTAAAAGGTGGTAATTCCCCGAATTCCTTTTTGCTGCTGGATTTACCTTCGACTCACTTTTTATCATCTGTAGGCGGATCGTTCGGGGCGATATGTTTTTCTATTTTTTTACTGAGTTCCTGGCCTTCTTCAAAAATCTTCATCTCCTCCGGTGTGGCATAATGGGTCACTTTCAATATGAAATACATCATCAATTCTACCTCTTTAGCATTCAATTGCCGTTCCTGCATATCCCTATACAGGATACAAAATGCCGTAAATTCCATGGCCGTTAAATATTTTTTGTGAAACCCTATTATTT
>JAPKZK010000145.1 GCA_026393835.1 Candidatus Aminicenantota bacterium
TTTTGAATTAAATATGAAACCGCTTCCCGTCAGCGATCAATATATAGAGGCATTTAGAGAATTCACTATTTCAGAAATGAAAAACGGCAATGATCCGACGCCCCCTGAGATGATCAAAAAAATAGAAAAGATTGCCTTTAAGGAAATGTTTAACGCCAATTTACCGTATTACCGGGACATATACGTAGATTCGGAAGGGAATATCCTGGTTTTTAAATGGAAAGAGTGCATTAGCGATTGTAAAAAAATTTTCCAGGTTTACTCCCCCGATGGAAAATATATCTGCGAGACCACCATCGATGAAGGGAATTTTAAATTTAACGTGGACAACCGGAGCAAAAAATTGGCCTTTTGGGGGAAAAGCCTGATCGGCCTTTTCGAATTGCGAAACAGCGACGATATCAGTCTTCGGCTGGTAAAAGTGGATTTAAAATAAAACCCATGAAATCCCACCTACTGTTCAAGAGTAGAAGAGGTAACCGATATGTTTTCGATAAGAAAAAGAAGAGAACCGGTTTATGTCACCCCATACTATATTATTTATTATCTTTGGACGACAGGGGGAAAAAACTTGAGCAGTGGTTTGAAGGACTGAACGGCTCCTCGGTCACGGTGCAAGGTGTGGGACCGGTTACGAATAAGGATATCGAATATTATTTAAAAAAATACCTGCTGCTGAAGAAAAACGGCCATTTTGAGACTTGCGACCAGGAAAGAAGATTGAGCAACCGTTTAACCCCGGTTAATGTAAAAGAATTCCTGGCTAATGTAAGGCAGGTAACTTTTGAAACCACTGAAAAATGCAATCTTTCCTGCGAATATTGCGGATACGGCAAATTCTACAACTATAAGGACATCCGTCAAAACATCACGATGGACATCTCCACGGCAAAAACCATACTCACATACCTCCAGGGGTCCTGGAATTCAGCATTGAATCGCTCCCATGATCAAAACATCTATATAAGCGCTTATGGCGGAGAACCTATGTTGAATTTCGAATTTATCCGGGAACTGGTACAGTTTGTAAAGGAACTGGAACTGCTTCATAACCGGGTTACTTTCTCGATGACCACCAATGGGTTATTGCTGGAAAAACATATGGATTTCCTGGTGGAAAATGACTTCAACCTGCTGATTAGCCTGGACGGAGGGGAATCAAACAACGGCTACCGGGTATTCAAAGATGGAAAACCTGCATATCGTACGATCCTGGAAAATGTGAAATCGCTGAAAGTAAAATACTCCGGATATTTTGCCCGAAGAGTAAACTTTAATGCCGTTATCCATAAAAAAAACTCTGTCGCGGAGGTTTTCAATTATTTCAAGCGGCAATTCGGTAAGATTCCCAGTGTCAGTGCTTTAAATACTTTCGGCGTCCGCGAAGATCAAAAGGAAACCTTTTGGAAAACCTATTTAAATATAAACGACGGCCTTTATAACAGCGAAGATTATTCTTTAATCGAAAAGGAGATGTTCATCAATCTACCGGATATCCAGCAATTATCAACATTTCTCCATATTAACAGCGACTGTTGTTTTAACAATTACAATGAACTGCTGTACTCCCTGGATGAGAAACCCAGGTTTCCTACAGGAACCTGCCAACCCTTTTCCAAAAAGATATTTATCACTGCCGGGGGAAAAATATATCCGTGTGAGAGAATCGATCACCGCTATGTGCTGGGTAATGCTGATAAGAATGGAGTTCACATCGATTTTGAAGAAATCGCTCGAAAATATAACCGGTGGTACGATAAGGTAGTCAAGCAATGCGAGGGGTGTTACAATGCCGAAGAATGTGCGCAGTGTATTTTTTCCCTGGATTTGGCCGCCGGTGATGTCTCTTGTAAAGGATTTATGAACCGACAGGAGTATGCCCGGCGCCTTAGTTCCCATATCGATTCGATAGAAACAAACCCTTTAATTTATCCAAAGATACTCAAAAAGGTCTTAATAAGCTAACATGGAGAAAAAATATTGGTTCTATATCGATAACTATGTTCATCTGTTCTTGAATAACGACTCCGCATTATTTTACAATACTTATTCCGGAAACTGCCTGGAATATGAAGGAAACGCCATCGTGATGAAATTGGTTAAGCGGATATTAGCCCCCCGGAATTGCCGTGTAATCCTATTGAAAGAAGCGGAAATCGACCAACCGGCCGTCCGGGAGTTTATCGATAAAATACGAGCCTATTATATGGGGGATTTGATCGATAGTTCATACTCAAAGGGAAAACCCATCGAAATGCCGCCTTTGGTTAAAAATCAATTGGATGTAACGTTTTTGAAGAAAGACAGTGCCCGATCAGTGGGCGATGAGATAATGTCATATCTGACAGAGATATCCCTTTATCTTAATGAAACCTGCGCGCAGGGCTGCGCCATGTGTAAGAGTGCTTACCGGCAATTCCCTTGTTGTTTCTCACCGGGAAGGGAGAATAACCTGTTAAAACCGGGATGTATAAAGAATCTGTTTTCCGAAATAGAACATTCTTCACTGGCCCGGTTAAACATCCTGGGAGGGAATATCCTGCTTTACCCAGACTTTAATGGTTTGATGCCTATCGTTAACCGGCTCGCAGTTGAGAAGAACTATTATTTGCACTATATCAATGTTTTACAGGGGAAAAGCTTTTTGAAGAATATTGCCGGCAAAGATTCCAGGCTTACGATCATAGTAAATGCTCCAATAGAAGAGGAAAAATTGGAGCAGGCTTTAACTATTGCTTATGAATCGGGAGTTCGAAACCAGGCAATGTTTATTATCCTGGGAGAGAGGGAGTTTGAAACAGCAGAATTAATAATAGAGAAATACGGAATTGAAAACTATTTATACATACCCTTTTACAATGGATGCAATCTTGATTTTTTTAAAAAGAATTTGTATATCGCCAGGGAAGATTTCGAGGTTGAGCCGGTGGCAGCGAAAGAAATATACGAGAGAAGTTACGTGAATTCATTGAATTTTGGACGCATGGTCGTTTTTCCTGATGGGAGAGTCTATGCAAATATCAACGACCCTTCTCTCGGACTGCTTGGGAAAGATTCTATATATAGTCTGTTATGCAAAGAATTGGAGAGAGGAAAGAGTTGGCGGAAGGTTCGCAAAAAAGTGTTTCCATGCAAGAAGTGTAATTTTGCCTGTTTATGTCCTCCTATCTCTAATTATAACAGCGCCATTGGACGGTATAACCTTTGCAATATGTGGGAAGCGTAAAAATTGAACCCTGGAAATGAAAAAAAATAACGGTTGAATGCTTAACTTTGCCATTTTCGATTTCACATAGATAACCGGGTGGGAGAAAGAGGCCAAACAAAAAAATTGGCAAAGACATGTCCATATAAAACGGGTGTTACTCCTTTAAAGGTAGGTATAGCCTGGAGTTTATAATGCTCGGATTTATGGTATGAGTTTGTAATTGAGGCAGAGGCGGATTAGGGATATTCGAATAATTCCCCGGACTTTGGGACGCTTAAGGCAATCTTTCATCCGGGTTATTATCAATGATTTTCTTCACTTCCAATTCGATCATGCCCCTTTTCTCATACATGTAACTTTTAAAAAATTCAAAGACCGCATAGCCTATTACCGGGATACGATCGATGTACCAGGGCATCTCATCCAGCATCTCATTGTAGTAGCTAAAAATATTTTGCACCGTCAAACCGGATCGATTTATAAATATCCGGTTTTATCCAGTTATGCCGGAAGTCCTACAAAGATATGGCGCAGCGCCGACGGCGTTAGTTGGAGTAAGGTGGAAACTCAATCCAACGGGGCGCGCGCCCTGGCATATAACGAGCAAACCGATACCTTTTTTGCCGGGGCGCATGCCATCAGTAGAAGCAAAGACGTCGGGAATACCTGGGAACAGGTATTTGACCTGGGGCCGGTTTATGGCGATAAAGCAAACATCATGGGCATAACATGTTTTGATGATTATGTCGTTTGCACCGGTGGGGATATGTTGCCCCTGGTATCCAAAGACAACGGGGCAACCTGGGGGCAGTTGGGTCAATACCCATCCAAAGGTGGGTTCTTTGGATTGCTGCAAACAGCGGAAAGGATCATCGGCGTGGGAACTTTTACAAAAGCTAGCGACCCGGTGTGTTACATTGAAAAAGCAGCGATCATTGATGCTGAGCTTACTAATCTTACTCCTGTGACAGAACCAATTCCAACTCCAACGCCGACGCCAACGCCGGCGCCATCGCCGACGCCAACTCCAACACCGACTCCGACGCCGACTCCGACGCCGACGCCAACACCTACGCCGGCGGTAGCAATAAATAAAGTCCTTGCCGATGAGTTGGAGATTATCGGAAACAGTCTTGTCCGCATTGCCAATTGTTTAAGGATTTTGGCAGAGAACCACCCCGATAAAATAGCATAAACAAAAGTTTTTTAGAGGTCCAGGGGGCAGAATGGAAACAAAGATATCTGTGGGCCACGTAAGGCGCGCCGCTGGAAAAAATGGGGGGTTACCAGGACCATTGACCATTGACAATTATATAGAAGCCCGGTTTACAAAAAAGCCATCATGCATTATAATACTCCAATGAACGACAATGACAGTTATACCCCCGATTGGACCCCGGAAGACGCGGGCGATGCCTTTGCTATAAAAGTCAAGCGCGGCATCGACATGAAATCGACTATTAAAAAGATTCCCCACAAACCCCACGCCCAAAGGGTCCAATTAACAGTAGACGATCATGTCAACGGCGTGCTGAACAATGATAAAACCATCCTGGCGCGAACCATTACCTTGATCGAAAGTAATTCCCCCAGCCATTACGACAAAGCCAGGGAGGTACTGAAGGCGCTGCTCCCTTATTCCGGGAAATCGCTGCGCGTGGGCATCACGGGCGTCCCGGGCGCAGGGAAAAGCACCCTCATCGAAACCCTGGGTTGCTATTTATTGGAACAGGGCCACAAAATGGCGGTCCTGGCGGTGGACCCCAGCAGTACGGTTACCAAAGGCAGTATCCTGGGTGATAAAACCCGGATGGAGAAGCTCTCCCGACAGCAGGGATGTTTTATCCGGCCTTCTCCTTCGGGCGGTACGCTGGGGGGCGTTACCCGCAAGAGCCGCGAAACAATGCTGGTTTGCGAAGCCGCGGGTTATGATTTGATCCTGGTAGAAACCGTGGGTGTGGGGCAGAGTGAAATTACGGTCCGTTCGATGGTGGATTTTTTCTTGTTGGTGATGATTGCCGGCGCCGGCGACGAGCTGCAGGGAATCAAAAAAGGCGTCATCGAATTGGCGGATGCATTGGTGGTGAATAAAGCCGACGGCCCCAATAAATCCAGGGCATTATCGACTCGACAGGAATATGCCATGGCCCTGAAATACCTGGCCCCGGCCACCAGGGGATGGGCGACGAATGCCTTTACTTGTTCCGCATTAACGGGCGAAGGGGTTCCGGAAACCTGGGAAGTGATTAAAACGTTTGAGAAACAAACCAAAGCGGCGGGAGTATTTGCGGGGAGGCGGAAGAACCAGGCGCTGGAATGGGTATATTCGATGATTGAGAATTATTTGAAAGATAATTTCTACAATAACCCGGAGGTCCGGGCCCTGTTCCCGCAGGTGAAAGATGCTGTCTTAAATGAATCCCTCCTGCCTACTGCCGCCGCCGAACAACTGCTGAAAACATTCTACCTTTCGGAAAATAAGGGCCGTTAAGCGATATAATTAAAAGCTTTTGGAAGTACAGGCCCGCAGAACGGCGTGCGGGATGTCTCAAGGGGCCTCTTTTTTTCACCTTCTCACCCCCTTAACTTCTTACCTTCTTGTTTTTCCCCGTCCGAGTAATAGGAAATAGACCGCCGGTGTGGCCAGCAGGGACAATAAAACAGAGATACATAAAGCGCCGATGACGGCGATCGACAGGGGTTTCAACATGTCGGCGCCGGAACCGATGCCATAGGCCAGGGGCAGCATGCCGAGGGCAGCCGCCAGCGAGGTCATCAAAACGGGCCGCAGTCTGCGCCTACCGGATCGGACCAATGCTTCGGCCAGATCTAACCCTTCGGCCTGTAAATGCTTGACGTAATCGAGCACCAGGATGCCGTTCTTGGCGACGATGCCCACGCCGATGATGGCGCCCAGGAAAGAAACGACATTGAGCGATGTATCGGTCAGCCATAAGGCCAGGATGGTTCCGAACAAAGCCAGTACAGCGCCAAAGATGATGGCCAGGGGTTCGGCGAATGAGCCGAATTCGAGCAGCAGCACGGTGAAAACCAACAGGATGGCCATAACCAACACCACCATGAGATTAAAGAACGATTCCTGCTGCTGCTGATACAAACCGCCATATTCGATGCTGCCGGGGGGGAGGCTTTTGTCGTTTTTCAACAGCCGGCGGATGTCGTTTATGGCGCTGCCCAGGTCTCGACCTTCCAGTCGACCGGTAATAACGACATCCTGGCGCAGGTCATCGCGGCGCCTTTCAAATTGCCCGGGTTCCTCGACGATGTCAACCACCTGGGATAATTTTATCAGCGCTCCTCCGGCCGTGCGCATGGGAAGTTCCCGCAGCGAGGCCAGTCGATCGATACGATCGGGCGCCACCTTGACCCGGATGTCAACGACCCGGTCGCCCTCCAGTACGGTCGATGCGGTGCGACCCAACATGGCCGTGTTGACAACCGCGGCGATGTCATCGGCGGTCAGACCGAAACGCAACGCTTCGGTGTAACGTACATGCAGGCTGATGGTGGGGCCGGTTGCTACCAGGCCATTGAAGGTATCGACGACGCCGGGGATTTTCTTGATCTCCTCTTCAATCCCAGGGGCTTTTCTTTTCAAAAATTCATAATCGGGGGAAAAAAGTTGGACTTCAATGGGCGAAGGCGCCCACATCAGGTCCCCGATTAAATCCCCGAGAATACCGGGGAACTCCCAGGTCATGTCGGGAATGGCGGTATTGAATTTTTGCCGCAGCCCGGAGATGACTTCCTCGGTGGAGCGCTTGCGCCCGGGTTTCAGCTTGATCAGGAAATCGCCGTTATTGGGCTCGGTTATGGCCAAACCCAACTGGGCCCCGGTGCGCCGGGAATAGCTTTCCAATTCCGGGAGGGTTTTCAATATTGCTTCGGCTTGCTGCAATTGGCGATTGGTTTCGGCCAGGCTGGTTCCCGGGGGACTGAGGTAATCGATGACAAAACCGCCCTCATCCATGGCCGGTAAAAACTCGCTTTTCAGTTGCATATAGAGCCCGATACCGGCAAGCACAACCAGCCCGCAAATGCCGATTGTCAGCCATGGGCGGCGTAATACTTTTTGGACCGCGCTTTCGTACAGTACGATAACGCGCCGCAGCAGCGGGCCGGCCTGTTGACCGGGTTCATCCGCGGCCCTGGATTTTGACTTGATGAAGAAGGCGGCCAGCGACGGGGTAAAGGTAATTGCCAGGACCAGCGACATTAGCAGGGAAACCACCATGGTCAACGCCAGGGAACGGAAGAAAACGCCGGTAATCCCTTCCAGGAATGCCAGCGGTACAAAGACCACAACGGGGGTCAACGTGGAGCCCACCAGCGGGCGGAAAATTTCGCCAATTGCCTGGCTGATGGCGTCGAAGCGCGAAAAGCCGGCTATTATTTTGGTATGGATGGCTTCCACCACGACGATGGCGTCATCGATGATCAAGCCGATGGCGGCAGCTATACCGCCCAGGGTCATCAGGTTAAAGCTAAGCCCGAAACCCTTCATGGCCAGCAGGGTCGCCAGCACCGTCACCGGGATGACCGTGACAGCGATCATTGTCGTACCCCAATCTTTCAGGAAGAAATAAAGGATGATGACCGAGAGGAACAATCCGAAGATGATGGCTTCCCAGACGCTTGAAACCGACGCCCGCACGATCAGCGACTGATCATAGAAGAAGGTCAATTTCATGTCGGGCGGCAATATTTTTTTAAGATTCCCGATTTCCTGTTTTAGTCGCCTGGCGATATCCAGTGTGCTGCCGTCGGGCTGGCTGTGGATATTGAGCAGTACGGCATCCTGGCCATCGGCGGTGACGATGTTGAACACCGGCTCGGGACCCCGTTCGACCCGGGCGAAATCCTTGATCCGCAGGGGGTGGTTGTCGATGATGGCGACAATGAAATCTTCGATCTCTTCCAGGTTGTGCACCCGGCCGTCGACCACCGTCAAATAAAGCATATGATTTTCTTCGTGCAAGCCCGAGGAAGCCACCAGGTTGTTCTGCTCGAGGGCCCCGGTCACTTGCTGCAAGGTGAGATTGGCCGCCTGCAGGCGCAGCGGGTCCACGACGACATGGAGTTCGGGGGCGCGCCCGCCGATCAGGTCGACCCTGGCCACATTGGGGATGCGCAGGAATTGGGGTTTGATCTCATAGCGGGCCGTCTCCCAGAGATCGGTGATAGTCCGGGTCTTGCTGGTCAAACTGACGCCGATGATGGGAAAGTTGGCGAAGGTTACCCGGTAGACTTCGGTTTCAGCGTCGGTCGGTAATTGGCCGCGGATTTGCGACAGGCGGCTCAATACGAATAACTCCGATTTGATCATATCGACTTTCCAGTTGAAAAAAACATTAACCTCGGCCGAGCCGCGGCCCGTGGCCGAGCGGATGGTGGTAACGCCGGGAATATCTTTCATCGCTTCTTCGATGGGCCGGGTGATGGCGGCCATCATTTCGTCGCTGGGCATGACGCCATTGTCCACCAGTACAACCACCCGCGGGAAGTCGGTCTGGGGAAAAACCGATGAGGGCAGGGTCAGGGCGGCATAGATGCCTCCCAGGCAGAGAACGATGGTCATAAATATGATCGGTACGGCATGATCTCTTGCGAAATTTCCCAATATTTTTGTATTTTCCATTTTGTTTAATCTTTTTTCGTGGTTTCCGGCGCTTCTTTTTTTTCTTCTATGATGATGATCTTTGTCCTGTCGGGCAACCCATAGGCGCCTTCGGTGACGACCGGCAGCCCTTCTTTCAGACCTTCGGCGGCAATTTCCACCAGGCCGGCGTCCTTGATCCCGACTTTGACGTTTTCCCGGACCGCTATTTCCCCCTCTACCATCATGATTGCCGGTTTACCTTCCTCGTCCCTGACCAGACCGGTCTCGGCGATGGCCAGGCAGTCCTTGTGTTCTTCGCAGATGATGCGGAGCGCCAGGAATTGCCCTAGTTTTTGGGCGGCGTCGGCGGGAAGCGATGCCCTTACTACAACGGTATCCGACCTGGGATCGACGTCGGAACCGACAAAAATGAGTTTCCCTGTTTCCCGGGCGCCGCCGCCGTCGATTTCGACGGTCTGTCCCACCTGGAGTTGCAATGCTTCCCGGGAGGGAACAGCGGCGGTCACTACCAGTTTTTCCAGGTTAGCGATATCGGCCAGCACGGTGGTTGTTTCAACGGCTTCACCCGGGCGTACATTCATCCGGGTGATGACGCCGTCGATGGGGGCCGCGATTTGCAGCAGTTTCGCTTGAGTCTGGGCATTGGCCAGTTCATTCATGGCGCTTTCGTAGAGTTGCCGGGCTTCTTCGAAATTCTTTTGCGAGGTTCCCTCCGCGGCCAGCAGGTTTTTTTGACGTTCGTAGGTGAATTTGGCGAAGCTCAATGCCTGTTTGGCTTTTTCCACTTGCAGGTCGGCAAGGCGGCTGTCCAGTGAAAAAAGTAGGCTGCCTTGTTTTACTTTTTGGCCTTCATGGCAATTGACCTGGGCGAGAACCCCGGCAAAAGGGCTGGCAATATGGGCAGCGCCCGGGGCGCTCTTCACTCCCGCCGGCTGCGGTTCCACCAGGCCATAGGCGATAACGGCGCGGCGCAGTGTGGCCTTGTTGATGGTTCCGACATGCACGGCGACTTCGGGTATGATATTCTCCTCTTCCGCCTCGTTTGTTTTCAGAACGCGCCATATTAAGACGCCGGCAATTATCACGACGCCGATGGCGATGAAGAATTTGCGTTTGTTCATTGCTGTACTCCTATCAAAAGCTTTAGGAAGTCCAGGAACCCTTTCTCGAAAGGGTTCCTGGCCGCCGGGGGCAATTCATAGAGCTCTTTTTTCATTAATCTTAAAGAGCCAGTTATTAAATTCCGGTGAATCTTGCACGGCATCTTCCAGGGCGCCCAGCGCTTCCTGGGTTTTGACCCGGGCGTTGAGGCGGGAGATTTCGGCCGCGCCCAGTTCGGCCCGGATGGCCAGCAGTTCGGCTTTGGAAATTTCCCCCAACTCAAACATGGCCTGGGCCCTTCCTGTTTGTTTTTGCAGGTCTTTTGCGATTTCATCGGCGGCGGCGGCTTGTTCATGACAGGAACGCAGTCCGGCCGCGGCCATGTCGATGTCGCTCAGCGCCGCGGCCTGCAGGGCCAGGAAACGCGACGCCGTTTCCCGGCGCCGGGCCTGCGCTTCATAAATGGGGCCATGATTCATATTTAAAATGGGCAGCGACAGGGAGAGTCCCAGGGTCCACTTTTTGTCGCCCTGGTCCAGCATATATCCCGGTCCCAGGTGGATGTCCGGGTATTGCCGGGCGACTTCCAGTTGCAGCGCCGCCTGGCCGGCAGCATAATCGGCCAGGGCCGCCAATATGTCGCTGCGATTGAGCAGCGCCCGTTGACGGGCGACTCCATCGGGGATATTGAAATCATAGCGATTGACGCCGGCGAAGTCGAAGTTCACGCCTTCAAGGGCAGAGATGGGTAAACCTAAAGTCGATGCCAGTTTGATCCGGGCCTGGACTTGACTGTTTTCAGCGGAGATGAGTTCGAGCCGGTTGTTTTGTAAGGCGATGCGGGCTTGCGCCAGTTCATAAGCCGAGATGGCGCCGGCGGCCAGTTGTTTCTCCATGACGCGGGCATTTTCGGCCAAAACCTGCTGCTGCCTGGAAAGAATCGCCCGCTGCTGCTGGCCGGAATATAGTTCCAGGAAGGCCTGGCGCAGGCGACTGCGTACTTGCCAGGCCGCGGAACGGATATTCAGGTAGGCCGACCTGGACATTTGCCGGGCCTGGGAAATCCGGTAACCGCGTTTGCCCACGGTTTCGATGGCGATATCGAAACTGATACCCGGGCTCCAGGCTTCGACATCGGCGCCTTTAGCAGAGCTATTGTATTCGGTGGTAAGACCGAGATCGGGATTAGGGCGTTCACCCGCCGTGATGCGCCCGGCTTCGGCCACGGCCCACTGGGAGCGGGCCACATCCAGGTCAGGGTGATAGAAAAAACCCACCAGGGTAAGCGAGTGGAGGTCCCAGGAGGCGATGGGCCACGCCGGGGTTTGACCGTTGGCTTTGAAAAAATCCTGCAATTCCTGGGAATCGAGGGAGCGAAGCTGGAAATCGGTCAGTGCTTTCTCAGGCAGCAGCTCCTTTGGGTGATAGCGGATGCAGGCATCCAGCCAGAGAGCAATCGCCAGGAAAAGAATGATTTTTATCCTGTCATAGTGAATCATGCGCGTTCCAAAATGTGTTTATCTATTTAATGGATTGTGATTGTACAAAATTGCAGGACCAGTGTCAATAATATGGAAGAATCATTTTTAATTTCTTTTGACCTGGGTATCACCCGTATCGATGGCAAAAATTAGCCACACGAATTATTTGAATTAACAATATAAAACACCTCATTGGCATACTCCATTTTAAAATGCCCCAACCCCAATTTATCAAAAATCTCTAAAATAAACCGGTTATAATGGCCCGCCATCCCCCTGGATTTGCCCGTAAGACTCTTTGACGGAAATGAGATGACCATATATTTCGCCTTTAATGCCTTTATTAATTTTTCACTGATTCCTTTGTCCTGCTGCTCCAGGCAAGGCAACGTTTTCAAAAGAAAAACCACATCCGCCTCTTCCGCTTCCTGGGGCAGGGAAACCAGTATGTCCCAACATCGGGCGATATATGAGCCCCCTAAATATTTAAAGTAAGTATTAATGGCGGCCATCAACCGGGTATCAATATCGATGGCAATGTATTCCACACCCGGTCCCAATCCCATCCAGGGAACGGAAAAAGGATTCAACCCGCAAGCCAGGTCCAGGATTTTTCGCGGCTTCCCGATCCGGGCGAATAAATCGGCGTAAAATTGCTCCATAAAAGGCAATCGTTCGGCGGTAGAGGTATGATGTTTCATAATGGTTAAGGCGGCGGTTTTGAACGCGGTTTCATCCGGGGTCCCGGCCCCGGCCAGTTTATCCAGTTGTTCCCGGATTTTGTCGATATTCATTTTCTCAAAATACGCGCCGTATACCTGGTGGAGTTTATTCTTTGCCGCCTTTACCGCTTTTTTCGCATCGTAACGTTCCACCGCCCACCCGGCGATACGCTGAAGAGTATCCTCGCAAACATATCTATACTTTTTACTCGCCTTCAATTCCTGGAAAACCATGCCCTTGATATCCATTAGCGCCTCCGGCAGCCAGGGGCTCTTTTGAAAAACGCGTGACATGCCCCTGGACCCCACAAAACTTTTGTTTTTAATGTAGCAATATTTCCATTAACCGACTATAAAACCGGAGATTATGAATCGTCGCCAGACGATTCACCAGCGGCTCCTCCACTTTTAACAGGTGATGTAGATACGCCCGCGAATAATTGCCACAACAAAAACAATCGCAGTAAGGGTCCACCGGGTTCGAGTCCCGTACAAACTTGTTGTCCTGGATGTAAACGTAACTATAAAAATCCGCGCCGGTTAGAGTTAAATTCTCTATTTTATCATTATATACATACAACCGCCGGTGCCGTGCATCCCGCGTGGGTAACACGCAGTCGAAAATATTGTACCCCATTCGAAACGCCCGAACCACGCTCTCCGGCTTCCCAATGCCCAGTCCGTGCAAAGGTAAATGCCGGGGAACCCGGTCCGCCACTATTTCCACCGCATCCACAAGACTCCCCTCGTTATCCACGGGCCAGCCGCCGTAGCCGTACCCGTCGAAACCGATTTCAAACAAACCTTCCATGCACATTGTGCGCAGCTCTTTATTATTCCCTCCCTGGACCACCCCAAAAAGCAAGGGCCGTTTCTGCCCGCTCTTGATATTTTGCACCTGCCGGTCAAACTCCTGCCGGCATCGTTTGGCCCAATCGATTGTGATCTCAACGCTTTTCCGCTGATGGGCGTCCTCGGCCCCGGGATGAGTGCAGTAGTCGAGGCAAAACATAATATCCGAACCGATTTGAAATTGTTTCAGGATACTTTTTTCCGGCGTTAAGGAATGTTTCTTACCCGCCTTCTCCAGGCGGTAAACAAACCCGCGTTTGGTCACGCTGCCCAATTTAGCAGCGCCGTCGATCAAGGAAAAAACCTGGAACCCGCCGGAATCGGAAAAGATCGGGCCGTCCCATTTCATAAACCGGTGAATCCCGCCGCAGGTCTTGATCACTGAAATACCCGGGTGGTTGGCAAGATGAATGGCATTTACCATTAAACACTTGATGCCGCTCTCTTGGATATCCCTGGAATCGATGGTACGAACCACGGCCCGTGTGGCGTCGGGTAAAAACGCGGGTAATTGCAGGCTGCCATGGGCGGTCTCAAGGACTTTTAAACGTTCGGTATGCTCAGACATTTTCCATTTTCACCCGTTTCTTCTGCGTCTTTTGTTTCTTTTGAGCTTTTTGTTCTTTTGGCGGTTGGGATTGTTCCATCACTTTTATAAATTTAGGATGGTTGCCGGCGATTACGACGGTCACTTCGCCTTTTATTTTCTTGCCTGTGAATATGGGCAGGAGTTCTTCCAGGTATCCCTTGCGTATTTCTTCGAACATTTTGGTCATATCGATGCAAACCGCGGCCTGGCGGTTGCCCAGGATTTCCAATGCATCGCTTAAAAAAGGTTCCACGCGGTGCGGGGACTCGAAAAACACCAACGTGTGCGGCAGGTCTTTCTCCATGGCCAGGAATTTAGTTCGCTGACCTTGCTTTCGTGGGGGAAACCCTTTGAAGGTAAAACTGGAGGTGGGTAATCCCGAAGCCAGGAGGGCGGAAGTGACGGCGCTGGGGCCGGGGATGATGTCTACGTGGAAGCCTTTTTCAATGGCCGCGGAAATGATGCGGTACCCCGGGTCGCTGATGCCCGGCGTCCCGGCGTCGGTGCACAGGGCCACCCGTTTGTCTTCTTCCAGTAGTTTTAAAATTTTTCTCCCGGCGGCTTCTTCGTTATGCTCATGATAAGAAAAGAAAACCCTGGGCGCGGGGATTTCGTACCGGGAGAGAATTTTCCGGGTGTGTCGCGTATCTTCGCAGGCCAACGCATCGATGTTGCCGAGGATTTGAACCGCCCTGTGGGTAATGTCGTCGAGGTTCCCAATGGGCGTTGAGACGACATATAATATAGCAATGTTTTTATTTTCAGTCATTTTACTTTTCTTCGCGCCCCTTCTCGTTCTTCGCGGCTCTCACTCTCCGCGGCCCGCAATTTAGCCGAACGGGACCTTGGGTTCATTCTTAATTCGTTTTCCGCGGCCGTTACCGGTTTCGGCGTCAGGATGTTCATGATGCCATTCTCCCTGGCCCTCTTTAACGCCGTTTTCACGATCCGGTCTTCCAGCGAATGAAACGAAATAACAACAACCCTTGCCCCCGGTTTCATCATGTTAAACAGGTCGCCAAAAAAATCCTCCAGCCCGGCTAACTCCCGGTTCACTTCGATGCGGACGGCCTGGAAAACCCGCGCCAGCGGGTCCATGGTTTTTTGCTGGGGGGCCACGCGGCGGATAATGGTTTTTAGCTCCCCGGTGGTTTCTATTTTTTTAGCTTTGCGGTGAAACACCACCTGGTCCACAATCTTAGCCGGGTTCCCCAATTCCCCGTACCTTTTAAAGATATCCGTCAATTGCTCGTGGGTGTAATCGTTCACCACATCGAATGCCGAGAGGGTTTGATTTTTATCCATGCGCATATCCAGCGGCGCGTCCTGGGCGTAAGAAAATCCTTTGCCCGGGTTATCCAGTTGGAAAGAGGAAACCCCCAGGTCGAACAAAAAGCCGTCTATTTTCGCGATATCCATGGGCAAGAGGAGGTCCTTCATATTACGAAAGTCCGAATGAAAAAGAGTAAACCGGCCTTGAAATAACTCGAGGTTTTTCCCGGCGATTTCCAGGGCTTCGGAGTCTTTGTCCGTCCCGTAGAGGTAGTTAGCGGAGTTAGCATTTAGAATCGCGGCGCTGTGGCCGCCGAGGCCCACGGTGCCGTCGAAAAAAATCCCTTCTTCCGTTATATTTAACAGTTCAGCCACTTCGTTTTTTAGTACCGGTACATGTTCAGGCATTTTGGTTATTCATCCTGATACAGGTATAGCAGATTCCGGGGTAAAATACAAGACCGGTTGAATCAAACAAAAACAGGCCCACGAATTACACGAATTTGCACGAATTGTTTTTGTCCATGTATGGGCGATTGCACGTAAATGCGATTTTCACAGATTTTTTTTCTGCTTTCCCCTGACTCCTGACCTCTGCCCCCTGTTTTTTCTTTTCTTCATCATTCATCATTCATCGTTCATCATTCAATTCTTTCCCCCCCCCCTATGGTTCGATTCAAACTCAAGGAAAGAATTTGTCTGGCCCCTAATCGCCATATAGGTTTTCGCCCCATTGCGCCCGGGCCGCGAATTCCATGCAGCGGTTAAATATTTCAGCGCTGAATTCCGGCGGCTGCAAATCACCTGTAACCCTATCGCTGTTGGTTCTTTCAAAAACCCTGGCGTCGGACAAATAAGGACGGTAAGGCCCGATAAAACGGCCGAACAATTCCTCGGCAGGATTGCGCATTATATGATTACCGGCCTCGCTGTAAATAATCTCGATTCCTTTGACCTTCATGAATCGTTCATTGTAAACGGCGATCGTTTCCAACGTCGTCGGGGTCTTACTTGTTAAATGATATATACCGCCGGGCAAATCTTTCTCGATTATTTTCAAGGTCGCATTTACAAAATAATCCACGGGAATGAGGTTGAGGGACCCTTTTTTGGGTAAATATATTCTCAAAGGCAAAAAAAGGAATCCCTCCTCATCAAGGTATATTCCATGCGCCTGCGATTTTTGTCCCCCATGGTGGGCAATGTCGTTAAGATATATATCCCGGATATTTTGGAGCGACCGTATGGGGTAATATAATGCATTGAATTTGAGCGAACGCCCGGTCCGTGAATCGCCATATACGATAGGCGGCCGGATGATGTTGAGCGGCAGCGAATGCTTTTCACAATATGCGGCAATCACTTTTTCGGCTTGTGCTTTGCTTTCTTCATACACATTTACAAAATGAGTGGTTGTAGAAAGTTGTTCTTTGCATACGGTATCGGTGACGCCCGCCGCATACGCCGTACTTATATAATGGAAAAAATTGACCCGGGCATCCGAGGCAAGTTCAAGGATGCCGGTTAAATGACGGGTATTGGTTTCCAGCACTTGCTCGCGCTTACGTTCTGAAAAACTCGTATCCGAAGCGCAATGTATAACCTGGTCGATGGCAGCGCATAGTTCGGTATATTTTGATTTTTGAATGCCGCAGCGGTCCCCGGTAAAATCTATTTCCACCATCTCCACCTGATCGCTGCGATTTTCCAGCCCGAACCATCTTAACAATTTTAGAACCCTTTCTCTTAATGTTTCCCCATTGGCCGGACGCCCGAGAATAATGACGCGGTATCCTTTTTCCAGCAGTGAAGCCGCCAGGTGGCTCCCCAAAAAACCCGTTGCCCCGGTGATAGCAATAGTAGGTTTATTTTTAACGAACATATCTCACCTTTTCTAAGTATATTTTAAGAGTACAAAAGATTTTCTTTCCTGCAGCAGCCCTGGTTCACAACATAACGTACCTGCCGGATGACGCCGGTTTTTGCGGAGAATTCATCTAAGACGGCGCCGGCTTCTTGCGTCGCTTGCCGAACCCGTGAAACCTCGGTGGGATCGTTATGGTCGAAGTAGTAATCGTATTCGACAACGCATCGTTTCCCGTTGTCGAAGGGTGTAATAAAACCTAAGGCGCTTTTAATTCGTTGTCTATCGGCGGTCTCTTTTAACCGGTTTTGAATTTTTGAGATTAACGAATTATCGATGGGGAGGTAAAAAACAAGCGCAACAAAAGGTTTTTCGCGGCCGATGCGGGCGCTCGATATCCGGGTGGTAGTCAGCCAGGCAAGATCGGTCATCTCCGGCCTGGAGTAAAGTTCGACAAAAAAAGGTCTTAAATCCGGATCGATGTCCTGTGCCAGGCGATCAGGCGACGGGGCAAGCGCTGTCTCGGCAAACTCCGCAAACCGGCTAAGCCGGAGGTAAGAGAAGGGTTCATCGTCTGACAGGTCCCGCAGTAGGTCTAGCCACCGGCCGGATTTAAGCGCCGGGATTCCCAGGGCAAGGGTTCTAAAAAGCGGTTGATCGATGACAGGAACCCCCATATCCTTGACGGAACGCAGGGCATATTTATCGCCGATTAAAAGTACAAGATACGTCATACCCAGTTTTTTAGCAAAAATATCTTTTACTTCGGAGGCGAGTTTTTTTGTCGGGGCAAGGAAACTGGACACAAAATCGCTCCCCAGGATTCCTATGGAAAGACCGATATGCCGGATCGCACAGTCCCTGACAAAATCCAGCGCATTTCCCAGCGAATCGAAGGGGACCAGGACGCCGCTTTCGTCATCGGTGACAGGGTGAAGTTTCATACTAACGGAGACGCAAATCGCCATATTTTCAATTTCAGAAAGCGTATTACGGAACGAGAAAAGGTTGGGCGCATTCATTTCATTCAGGGAAAAAAAGGAACCGTCCCTGGCCACAAATTCCGCGTCGATATAGTTATCGGCAGAGATGCCGTAGGTGGTGGAGAAAGTAGAAAGCATACCGGAGGTCATAATGTTGGCGCAAACCAGGGCCGCGGGTTCCGCGGTATGTACCCTGAAGCCGCGTTTTTGAGCTTCACGCTGGAGATCGAAGGCCGCAATACCGGGCCCTACTTTCACAAACCAGTTCTTTTCATCGAAGTCCATGGTTTTCATCCGGTTAAGGTCGATGATGGCCCCTTCACTGAACACCAATCCATGACTGGATGCGCCATTACCGCGTACAATGTAGGGGATTTTGGCGGTGTTTAAAAGTTTAATCAGGGCTGAAATTTCTTCTTTTGAATTGGGCATGACGACATATTCGGGCATTTTGAAAACCACATGGGGGCAGAGGTCATGATGATACGTTATTCTAATTGCGGGATCGTTGGTGGCCCAGTAATCGCCGACGATTTTTTTCATTTCGGTAAGCGTTGAGTCATCCACTGCGGGGGCGATCTTACCACCGTTTTTAAGGTACGCACCCACATGCTCTTTTAATGCCTTCATTACTATTGTCGGGCGCATCTCATTAACAAAGTAACACTGGTAATCGCACTTACCGCAGAGGTTGCAACTATCGGCAATCTCCACGCATTTGCCGGTGATTGGGATTTTATTCTCCGCCAGGGCTTGATAAAGGTCCATCCTGCCCACAGGATAAAAACTCGCATAATGTTTTTCAAGTCCCGGGGCGCAAACCCCGCTGCCCAGGAAATCGATTTTGCACATCGCGTAATGCCTGCAATTCCCGGCGGTTTTCAACGCTTCATCCGCTGCGTTTGTTACGTTCCCGGCGTCGGATTGGAGTAAATTTTTCACTTTTCTTCCTTTATTCATGGCAATATTATATGCAAGTTCACCGGTTTTTTCAACCTGTCCACATGTCCACAAACTGAGACGCCGGACGAGAAATGATAAAAATTTGAGTGTCCCCTAATCACTCAAGGCTGCATGTTGATAAATAAATGATATACGGTGGTTTCGCGGTTGTGGCGATCATGAACGGTCCGGGCCAGTTTGATATCTGCATACCGGGTTTCCTGTTCCAGGGGTGCGCCCTGGAGTTTATACTTCACCTCCACCGCTAGCAGACAGCTTAAATAGTCCCGCCATAATTTCCCGAAATCTGCGCTTTCCACATAAACAATGATGTAATTGTTCTCCAGGCCATTGGCATCGTAATCGAAAAGTTTTTGAAAATGCTCGGCGATGACGCTACGGTGATTACCCTTTAAAATAAGGGCTTCGATCACTGATACCGCTGTCCCGTCCGGGGTTTCGATAAGGAAATCCAATTCTCCCATTAATTTCCCCGAAGGAGAACTGCCCCGGCGAGTTTGATCTTTTACCATATACCCCTCGATGGATAGCAGCAGCGCGATAAAACTATTCCGGTCGTCTTCTTTGGGTTTGATGATCTTCGCGATGCTCTGGAGCCGGGCCGCTGTTTTGATAAGCGTGGGCAGCAACTTACTTAAATCTGTTTTCTGCAGCGGTAGCTCATACCCCTTTAACAACCCTACTACTGACAGTTCCTCCAGGCTCATATCGCAGCGGATACTGGGAATACCTTGTTCGAAATATCGTTTCAACACCTCGCGCGGGTACAGGTGGGGATTCTCGTCTTCCCGGCAGGTGCCGCAGCCGCAGGGTATCATTTCCCGGTAGTGTTCATTTTTCTCCATCTCTTCATTTTTCGCCATGCTGAGCTTGCGGTGGATTTCCTCCAGGTGATGCCGAATAATGGCCAGGAGCTCACTTTTATCCGCGCCGGTCACCGCCACGGTCAGTTTCCGATTCAAGGGTTCGCTTTGCACCAGGGCAAAGGTGTTATCCAGCGCCAGTTCCACCCCGTTCTTCCAGAACTGCTCCCCCCGGATCAAGTAGTACAGCCGGGTTATAAAACGGCTGAGAATGCCGCGGGGCATAAATTCATAATGGTACTCGAAGCGCAGGCTGCCCGGCCCCCGGTATTTTTCTAATTCCAGGACCGGCTGCTCGGCTGGCAGGAGTTCCGGGACGATGTGGATTTTTTGCGGGGACCCCAGCACCGGGAAACATAGCTCGAATTTTTCCATGAGCAGCAGCAAATGCGGATGTTTTTCAGTGGGGAAGACGCGGGGGTCCCAGTAAATCTTTAAATCATCATATTGAAACCGGCCTTTATTATCGATAATGGCCGGGGTGTCTATAATTTTATATACTGCTGCCGTGGCCCATTCCGGGTTCAAGATCACTGTATCTTCCAATAACGGCTCGCCGCGGAAATGCAATATTACTCCCAGGTCATGCAGATAATCGCTGAGAAACTCGGCCTGTTCCCGGTTTAAGTTTCTTTTTTCGCATATGGCCAGATATTCCGCAAGAGAGATGTAGTCTCTTTTTTGGTTTTTTAAGTCATCCCGGATTTGCACCCAGGTTTTGGGCAGGGGGTCTTGGAGGTGGGCCATTTCCGACAGACTGGAGCGGATAAGTTCGGTTAGTTCCGCGATCCCTTTGCCGGTGAGGCAGCTTGCCTGGCAAAAAGCGCGGATATTGGGGAATTTATTCTTGAAAGAGGCTTCATCGATGGTTTGGGTGCGGGAATCGGCTTTGTTCATGACAATGATGACCGGGCTGCCGGCGCTTAATAATTTGATGATATTGAGCCAGTATTCGAAGCTGGCGGTTTCCTGGCCTTCTTGCCGGGCTTCCCAGACGAAGAGGTAAAGGGAGCGTTTGGTTAAAAAGAATTGGTGGGTGGTATAGAGGATATCCTGCCCGCCGAAATCCCAGAAATGTATTTTGACCGGGTGGGATTCCTTGTTGGCAAAGGTGCAGGATAGTTCCCAGGGGACGATGTGAATCCCGTGGGTAGTCTGTTCCTGGCCCGGAATCACTGTAAAATTGTTATCCTGCAATTTTCTCACCAGGGTGGTTTTACCCACACCACCACTGCCCACCAACAATAATTTGCATTGCAGAAGACGGACGGTTTCTTCTTTTATTTGGGTCTCTTTAAAGTAATTCCGGACTGCGGCTGTGCCTCTCTTAACGATTTCCACCGGGGGTATTTCCAGGGGATTGCCTTGCAAATAAAGACCGTCGCTGCGATCATCTTCCCATTTTATCTCCATTTCCCGAACGATCCATTCTTCAGGTAATCGAGATATCTTATTATTCACTAAACCCAGGCGTTTAAGCTTTTTTAATGGAAGAAGGTGGGAGATATCGGAGATTTGATTTCCAGTCAAGAACAATATGGTTAAATTGGTTAACGCCCGGAGGGGCGATATATCAGAGAGATCATTAAAGCTTAAACTCAATTCAGTTAAATTAGTTAAGCCTTTGAGGGGCGATATATCGAAGATTTTATTGCCAAATAAATTTAAACGGATCATCCGAGTGAAATATCCTAAAAAGGAAATATCCTCTATCCCGGCATCCCTCAAATTCAAGCCGGTCATATTCCCCGCTTCATCGCTGGAATAACCTTTGGTGGTTCCCATTATTTCGTCACGAGGTAATTCCTTCAATTTTTTCCCAATCTTTTCTTCCAGCCTTTTTAAGCTTTCTAAATCCTTCTCATTCAGCATGTTCACATCCTTTTCGCCTTTTCGCCTTTTTTAGACCGCTGTTCTTCGATCAAGCCCATGATACCATAACCGGGGGAAAAAAAGAAGGTGAGAAGGTGAGAAGGTAAGAGGGTGAGAAAGGAAAAAAGAATGATGAGTGATGAATGATGAAGAAAAGATAGAAGAGGGGAAGGAAAGATAGAATGATGAATGATGAATGATGAATGATGAATGATGAAGAAAAACAGGAAGAGGGGAAACTTCCTGAGGCCTCGGAAAAACTTCCCGAAGGCCGGAAAAATCTTTCGGAAGCTCAAGAAAATCTTCCGGGAGGTGGGAAAAATCTTTCGGAAGCTCTGGAAAATCTTCCGGGAGGTGGGAAAAATCTTTCGGAAGCTCTGGAAAATCTTCCGGGAGGTCGGGAAAATCTTCCGGAAGCTCTGAAAAATCTTCCGGGAGGTGGGAAAAATCTTTCGGAAGCTCTGGAAAATCTTCCGGGAGGTCCGGAAAATCTTTCAGAAGCTCTGGAAAATCTTCCGGGAGGTCCGGAAAATCTTCCGGAAGCTCTGAAAAATCTTCCGGGAGGTCCGAAAAATCTTTCGGAAGCTCTGGAAAATCTTCCGGGAGGTCGAAAAAATCTTTCGGAAGCTCAAGAAAATCTTTCGGGAGGTCGAAAAAATCTTTCGGAAGCTCTGGAAAATCTTCCGGGAGGTCGGAAAAATCTTTCGGAAGGTCAAGAAAATCTTTCGGAAGGCCATATCCAATGAGAAATCCGAAATACGAAGCACGAAAATGGCCCCACGGACGAACACGGACGAACACGGATGAACTCGGACTGGTTGAAAAACCAAAATTCGAAACAAATTCAAAATGCGAAACGTAAAGGTTCAAAATTCAAAACAAAAACCATTGACCATTGACCAATGACGAATCCATTTTCTATTCTTACCCTCTTAACTTCTTGAATTCTATTTTTTCCGCGCTTCCTGTTTTTTTTCATCATTCATCGTTCATCATTCATCATTCCATATAACTACTTGTCCACGTATGGGCGATTACACGTTACGGCGATTAACACAGATTAAAAAAACCTGTGTCAATCTGTGTCAATCGGCGTCAATCCGCGTTAATCCGCGTCAAACAGTGAACTCTCTCTTTTCCAGGTTGAAAGATTTGCTTTTTGAACAAAAAAAGGATAAAATGATTTCTAAAATAATTTCATATTTAACATTTAAAAAGGAAGGCATCCATTATGAAAAATATGATCAAAGAATTATTGAAACTAAGAGAAGAAAGGGACGCCGCCGGCGGCCTGGACAAATTAAAAAAGAGAGCCGCGGAAGGAAGAATGAACGCCAGGGAACGGATCGAATACCTTTTCGATCCCGGCACTTTCGTCGAACTCCAGGGTTATATCCTCCACCGCTCCAGCACCTTCGGACTGGAAAAGAAGAAATTTTACGGCGACGGCGTCATCACCGGGTTCGGCAAAGTCCATGATAAAACCGTGTATATTTTTTCCCAGGATTTCACCGTTTTAGGCGGCTCCCTCGGTGAAATGCACGCCAAAAAGATCGTAAACGTACAGGACCTGGCCTTAAAAGCCGGCGCCCCCCTCGTGGGCATCAATGACTCCGGCGGCGCACGAATCCAGGAAGGCATCAGCAGCCTGGCCGGTTACGGCGATATCTTCTATAGGAACACCATCGCTTCGGGCGTGATCCCCCAAATTTCCGTCATCATGGGACCCTGCGCCGGCGGCGCCGTTTATTCACCCGGGATTACCGATTTCGTTTTCCAGGTGGCCAAAACCGCCCATTTGTTCGTCACCGGACCGGAAGTCATCAAAGCCGTCAACAAAGAAGAAGTCACCTTCGATGAACTGGGCGGTTCGGACATGCATTCCACCGTATCCGGCGTTACGCACTTCGTGGGCAGCGACGAACGAAATACCCTGGATATGGTCAAAGAATTACTCAGCTATATCCCCTCCTCCAACCTCGAAGCGCCGCCCTTTGAAGAAACCAACGACCCCTACGACCGGATGGAAGATAAATTAAACGATATCGTCCCCACCAATCCCAATAAACCTTATGAGATGAAAGAAGTCATCGCCCTGATCGTGGATAATGGAAAATTCTTCGAAGTCCATAAAAATTACGCCCAGAACCTCGTAGTCGGATTCGCCAGGATGGGGGGCAAAACCGTGGGCATCGTTGCCAACAATCCCGCGGTCCTGGCAGGAACCCTGGATGTACACGCATCCATAAAAGGCGCCCGCTTTGTCCGTTTCTGCGATGCCTTTAACATTCCCCTCATCAGCCTGGTGGACGTACCCGGATACTTGCCCGGCAGGGACCAGGAAGAATTGGGTATCATCAAAAACGGGGCCAAATTACTCTACGCCTATTCCGAAGCCACGGTCCCCAAATTAACCGTTACCACCAGGAAATCCTACGGCGGGGCACATATCGTCATGAGTTCGAAATATCTCGGCGCGGATGTCGTTTTTGCCTGGCCCACCGCGGAAATCGCCGTCATGGGCCCGCAGGGCGCAATAAACGTTATCTTCAGGAAAGATATCTCCGAGGCGGAACAGCCGGAAACCCTCAGAGAACGCCTGATCCAGGATTATAAAGACAAATTCGCCAACCCCAAACTGCCGGCCGCACTGGGGTATATCGACGATATCATCATGCCCACGGAAACACGCCCACTCTTGATCCGGGCCCTGGATTCCCTGGAACATAAGTCGATGAAAAATCCACCCAAGAAACACGGCAACATCCCGCTGTGATTACATGAGGAGAAAAAAATGAGCAAAAAGATACTGATTCCCAACAGGGGCATCATTGCACTGGATATTATCGATTCCTTCAAAAGTCTCGGTTTCGAAACTATCCTGCTTCATTCCCCGGAGGACGCCCAAACTCTACCCGCTAAAATGGCGGACCGCAGTTATAAATTTTTCTCCTCCCGCCTGGAGGACAGTTATGAGGACCTGGAATCCATTATCGATAAAGCCATCGAATTAAAAGTCGATTACATCCACCCCGGCTATGGATTCCTGGCGGAAGAGCCCGAATTTTCCAGGGCCTGTAAAGAGAATAATATCGGGTTCATCGGACCTGAACCCCAGATACTGGAATTGGTTAAAAATAAAATACAATTGAAAGAAATGGCCAAAGGGTTGGGAATTCGAACCCTGCCCTGGTTTGGACCCATCAAACGCCCGCTGGATTTCGATTCCGTGCCCAATGATCTTAATTTCCCCGCCATTGTGAAACCCTTAAAAGGTTCCGGCGGCAGGGGCATAAAAGTAGTCGAATACAAAAAAGACGCCCAGGAACAGGTCAACGAAATGCTCAAACGGGAACGGTACCAGAAAGAGGGACTCTTCATCGAAGAATTTTTCCCCTTCGGCCATCATATCGAGATACCCTTTTTCCGGGATATCAGGGGCAATATCCTTTTCCTTCCTGAGATCGAATCCTCTATCCAACGCCGGTTCCAGAAGATTTTCCAGGAATCCCCCTCCGTCAATATCTCGGAAGAACTGCGACAATCCCTTTACCACGATTCGCAAAAGTTGATCGAAAAGATCGATTACATAGGACTGGGCTATACCGAATTCATTGTGGCGGAAGATCAAGCCTATTTTTCTGAAATAAACCCCTCCTACCAGATCAATGCCCTGGCGCCCGAAATCCATATCATTGCCAATTTCCTGAAAAAGCAATTCGCCATTACCACCGGCGAGCTGCTGCACAACGTAGAGGGAGTGAAAATCGTAAAACCTGTATACAGCGTGATGCTGGTAACCCTGATGGCGGAAAATCCCTTTGATAATTTCAGACCTTCCTCCGGCAGGGTGACCGAGTTTTATAGTTATTCCACCGTACGAAATATGTTCAAGACCGATCTTTATTCCGGGGCAAAAATGTCGCCGCTGTACGACCCCGCGATCGGGAAAATTTGCACTTTCTCAGGCAGGCGGACCAATACCATTAACGACATGAAGAATTTCCTGGACAATATTCTCATAAGGGGCATAAGGACCAACCTTCCTTTCCTGCGACACCTGCTTGAGAGTAAATCCCTGGCCAGGGGTGAAACCATCATCGATTTCCTGAACCTTAAATACGACTTTTCCACCCGCACAACAAAAGATGAAGATATCTATGCCGCCGGCGCCCTGTTGTCCGCTGCTTTTCACCTGGAAAACAGGGAAAAAAATTACAAGGCCAGGCTGGAAAAAATGAAACAGCCCGGGTTCTTCACGCGGCTGTTTAACCGCATATAAAGCGAGAGGTGAACCATGAAATACAAATTCCAAGTAAAGAATAAGCCCATTGAAGTTGAAATAACCAACAGTGCGACGTTTCACTCGGAAACCAGCCTGAAAATAAACCAGGCCAGTTATAATGTGAGTGTGGCCGATATACGGGACAATGAAGTCACCTCTTTTATGTTAAACAATAAACTCCACCAGGTGGAACTGGAAAAAGACAGCGACGGGTATCCCACCGGTATCTATGTGAACGGGGAATATTTTTCGGCCTCGCTGCTGAAGATAGACCGGTTATTTTACTATAAGGAGAAACCCCAGGCATCTTCAAAATCGGGGGTGGTAAAGAGTTTTATCCCCGGCAGTATCAAAAAGATATATTTCAGGGTGAACGATAAAGTAAACGAAGGGCAGATCGTATTGATCCATGAGGCCATGAAAATGGAGAACGAAATCAGGGCACCCCGCTCGGGCCGCATCAAATCCATCGGCGTAAACGAAGGCGACAATATCCTGGCCAATCATTCCCTCTTCGAAATCGAATAGAAAAGAAACTCTTTTACTTGCTCCGCATCCGCTTCATTGCCCTGGACAATGTAAATATACGTCCCCTCGTTCTTTATATAAAACAACCGGCCTTTCCCATCCATAAAGGAAAAAGGCAAGCCAGCCGCTGTTCCCTGGAGTTCGACAGGTTTAAAACGCGGATTTTGGCGAAGCTCTTTCTTGCCATTTTCAAACCATTTCAGGCTCTCCGCCGCATCATTATATTTAAACACAAATAACCTGGAATCCCCATAATCACCCATTACCCCCTGCCTCAACCCGAAAATATTCCTGGAATCGAATTCATATTGATTAAACAAGGCCAGGTTTCCCTTTAAATATTTAATGCCGGTGGGTTTCAATCCATTCTTATATTCGGCGGGGAGTAAATTAATCAGCGGGGGCGGTGATACAGGTCCGGCGGTTTTAATTTTAGCCGTTACTACTTTTGCCGCTTCCACGATACCTTCCAGCGTATCTTTCCCCGCGTCAAACCCCGTTACCGTCGCCAGGAAACTCCCTTTCCAGGCGTTCAGGTAATAATCCTCCAGCAAACCGCCATCCCCAATATCGAGGGCCCGCCCCTTCCCGGCAATTTTAAAAGTATAGATGCCGTAAGCCGCTCCCGGGTCCGACATTTCATAAATTTCCAGGTTAAAACCGCTTCCGGGCCCGCCGTTTTTCTTTTTAAAACCCTGTGCAATGGCCTGTTTAAACCCATATTCATGGTAAATCTCAGCGCCGCCGTCGATCAATAAAAAGAGGTCTTCGCCTTTTACATATTGCGGCTCGCCGACCGGTTCCCAATCCTTTAATTCACCCGGCTTGGGAAGATACGATTCCATCTCCCCTATGAGAAGACCGCCCATTACCAGCATTATTAAGATAGAAGTTATTGTTCGTTTCATGTTTTTTTTCCCAGGGGGGTTTTCTCGAGAAAACCGCCTCATGCCCGGCGTAAGCGCTGAAATATAACAAAATAAATTATAAATTATTAATGATAAATTATTAATGATAAATGGAAGCGGAATAGCATCCTTTCGCCTTCGCCGTAGGCGTTAAACATTGCCTGAAAGGCGCAAATTTATTTATAATTTATCATTTATAATTTATCATTTATAATTTATTAACCGCTTATGCCCCTGCTAGATTTTTAGTTCTTGTATGTTCAACTTTTTTAAATCCATTTCACCCAGTCCGTGCTCGTAAGAAGCCGCGATCGAGAAAATATCCTTCGCTTCCAATCCCCACAACGTACAACAATAAGAATCGAGCGCCACCCTGTCCGTACCTGCGACCACCTTCCGGGGCTTAAGCAAAACACCCGGGCCAAAAGGACCATTGGTAGTAATAAATTCCGTTGCGTCCACGATACAAAGATTCGGCTTGATAATCGTATTCAAATCCGCGATACACTGATCCAGGTGCCGGATATCATTAACATCCGTCGTCCAATTGGGTTTATGAAACGTCCGGTTGCTGACCGGCGAATTCAAGCCCATCAAGTTCTTTAACGTACCCGTAAATTTATTACCCGCATGATCTTTACAGATAGGCACATCCAGGAAAACATCATAATTGAAGAACTCATTCATAATCCGGGCCTCTTTCAAACTCTTGCCCTTGGGAACCGGTACAGGTTTAAACAGCTCTTCATTTTTCAAATCCATCACAACCAGTTTAATACCCTCTTCATCCACCACTTTTTTCAAACCCGTCGGTTCCCAGCATTTTTCCACCGGCAGCCAGCTAATACAGGCGATATCCTTAGCGCCCGCCTGTTTGCACAACCGGATCGCGGCCCGGAGCACTTCCGGGTTCGTATAAGCGCCCGGGTTGTTCCGCTGCGGGTTCGCCAGGATTGCCGCTTTCGAATTTTTAGGAACAAACGATTCGATGCCGCCCAGTTGTTCCACAGCTTTAATCGCGGCGTCGAAATAATTTTGTCCCTGGACAACTGAAACATCCACTTTTGTTTTTGCCGGGGTTGGAATTTTACCTGCAAAAAGGGTTCCTACTGCCAGGGCTCCTACGCCAGCGGCGCCCACAGCGGCGCTGTGTTTAATAAATTCACGACGACTGATTCGTTTAGCCATGAATCACCTCCGCCCCTTTTATACCAGATTACCCAAAAAATAACAACCCCCATGCTGGGGGTCCTATTTGTAGAACCGTGCCGGCAGGTTTAACTCCTTGGACAGCGTCAGGCTCGTGAACTGTGGTATATCAAAAGCTTATGTAGGGGTCCCTTATGGTACGGTCCTACAATAGAAACCCCTCGCAGAGGGGACGAGCCTGATGATGTTATGAAATTATACCTTTTGGTCCAGTCCTACAAAACGGGACCCCCAGCATGGGGGCGCGGGGTAAACGAAAATAGAATGTACTCCCGACACCTTCAACGCCCGGCCGGTAATCGATAATCCCACCGTGAGATTCGATTATTATTTTTGAAACCGTAAGCCCCAGACCCGTACCTTTTACCCTGGATTTTAACTTTAACTGGGCATACATGTCAAAAAGAAATTCCCGGTCCTCCGCAGGGATGACCGGCCCGTTATTCGACACGGAAATTTCCAGGTATGTCTTCCCTACCTGCGAAAGCGAGAGCGTGATTATCCCTTTGCCATTTTCCGGGGCAAACTTAATGGCATTGCTTAATAAATTGTTAAGCACCTGGCCGATTTTTTCCGGGTCGATGAATAAAATTATCTCTTTCACCTCCTCGGCCGGCCCCCACACCAGGGTTATTTCTTTTTTCTTCATTAAGGGGGTCATGACCTCGATGCTGTCGTTTATGATTCCATACAATGAGGCGTTACTTTTATTCAGCGCCATTTTCCCCGCTTCAAATTTCGACAGGTCCAGCATGTCATTAATCAGTTTCACCATATTGTTACAGGACCTGGAAATCACTTTGCCGGTTTTAGCCATATTCACCAACATGGGCCTCTCTTCCATCATCTGGGCATACCCCATAATCGCCGTTAATGGACTGCGCAAATCATGCACCAGCATGGCGGTAAAATCGGCTTTCAATTGCAATTCTTTTTCCAACCGGACTTTTTCCAGTTTCTCCCGGATATGCATGGTCCGCCGCTTGTGCAAAAGATACAATATACCCATCAACAATACCGCCGTCAGCAGTATGAACCACCAGGTCCTCCAGGGGGGGGGGGCGATAATAAGAACCACGGAGGCGCCTTTCTCATTCCAGGCGCCGTCGTTATTGGACCCTTTCACCCTGAACACATAACTGCCCGGCGGGACTTTGGTATAGGAGGCCATTTGCCTGGTTTCCAGGGAAATCCAGTCGTCGTTATATCCCTCCAGGATATACTTATACCGGTTCTTCGCCGGACGAACGTAATTTAACGCGATAAACCCGAAAGAAAACGAATTTTGCCGGTAAGACAACCGGATTTCCTGCGTTTCAGCGATGCTTACCTTTAACGGCGAATCGCCCTTTGGGCTGATGGGTACGGGTTTGTCGAATATATAGAAATCTGTCAGCACTACAGGTGGGATATAGGGGTTATCTTTTATTTGTCGCGGGTCAAAAACATTGAAACCTTTAATGCCGCCAAAAAACATAACACCTTTCTTGCTTTTGGTATAGGCGTTGGTGTTAAATTCATTACTCTGGAGACCGTCAAGTGCATCATAATTTTTAAATTTCCCGGCGCCGATGTTAAATCGCGATAAACCCATGTTGGTGCTAATCCAGAGGTTCCCGCTCCCTGCTTTGCTCCCCGGCAAAGGGTCTTCTTCCAGGATGCCGTTTATCACATTATTGGGAAGGCCGTCCTGCATTGTGTAGAGCTTCCACTGCCCGTTTTTTACAGAGAATTTGTTTAAACCGTTGACGGCGCCGACCCACAGTATCCCCGCTGAATCCATAACAATGGAAAGCACATTGTTATCGCTCAAAGAATTAACAACGCCGGGATCATTTCCAAAACGTTGAAAACATTTGCCTACCGGGTCAAACCGGTTCAAACCGCCCCCCAGGGTTCCGACCCAGACGGTTTTATTTTTGTCCTCGTAAATGGTAAATACCTGGTTGTGAGACAGGCTGGTGGGGTCTTCGTCATTGTGAGTATACCTGGTAAAAAATAACTCTTTCCTGTTTTTGTTCCCGCGCCCGGCAGGGGCAAGACAGGAAATCCCTCCCCCGTCGGTTCCGAACCACAAGACGCCGGCGCTGTCTTCGATAATGGACATAATGCGATCATGTCCGAGGCTGGCCGGGTTATGCGGATCATGCGTGTAATGGAGCGCGCGCTTTTCCGCCCGGAGATATTTATAGAGGCCCCCGCCGTCGGTCCCCAACCACAAATTCCCGGATCTGTCTTCGCAAATACTTAACACCAGGTTGTGAATCAAACTGTTGGGGTACTCCACATTATGGTTTATATGCCGGAAATTCTCCGTCCGGATATCGAAATTGTAGAGCCCGCCGTCGGCGCCGATCCAGAAGAGGCCGTCTTGCCCTTCGATAATACTCCAGATTTTTTCATGTTTTAAGCCATGGAGTTTATAGGGTTGATATTGGTATAGGGCAAATTTCTCATATCCGCTGTCTATTTTGTTAATCCCTTCCCCCTGGGCGCCGATCCACAGGGAACCGGCCTTGTCTTCAAAGATGACTTCGATGTCGTTATGGCTTAAGCTGTAGGGATTGTTGGGGTCTTTGGTGTAATTAATAAATTGTTTTGCGCCTTTTTGTAAGCAGGAAATCCCGCCGCCGTTGGTCCCGATCCAGAGCATACCGGACCTGTCCTGGATAATGGTTTTGATATAAGCGTTGTTCAATCCGTCCGGGGCGGCCGGGTTGTAAGTGTAGTGGGTGAAGATTTCCCTGCCGTCGCTGCGCCTGTGCAGCCGGATCAAGCCGCCGCCGTCGGCGCCGATCCAGATGTCGCCGTCCCGGTCGCATAACAGGGCCAGAACATGGGTATCGGTTAAACCTCCGCGGCTCTCCCGGTACTCGGTAAAGGCGCCGGTTTTCCTATCTAACCTGGCGAGACCACCTCTATCGCTGCCGATCCAGAGATTTCCTTCCCTGTCTTCCGTCAACACGGTTGCATGGTTGTTCCTGTACCGGGTTTCGGCGCCGTTTTCCCGGTCAAATTTAATCAGCCCTTCACCCGCGGCGCCAAACCAGAGATTCCCGTCCCGGTCTTCGATGATCGCTTCCACCGTCGCATTGCCGGGGACGTTTTTAAAGGCCGCAAAGGTCCCGGTTTTAGAATCATACGTGCATAAACCCGCTGAAGTCCCGATCCACAATATCCCGGGAGCCCTGGGGGATTCATAAATGACATTAATCCAGTTATGTAACAGGCTGCGGGGGTTGCCCGGTTCATTCCTGTATACGGTGAACCCGTACCCGTCATACATATTCAGCCCATCCTGGGTGCCGAACCACATAAATCCCTTGCTGTCCTGGGTGATGCAATTGATCGCGCTCTGGGAGAGGCCTTCTTTGATGGAAATATGTTCGAAACGCTTGTTCTTGCACTGTAAATCGGATTGCGCGGGTAGGCATAAGATATTGGCAATTATCAGTAATGCTAATAAAGACCCTGTTTTGTTGTTTTTCATTTTTATGGGCATTTTTTTGTTCCCAACGCCGCTAATTCGCAAGGTTAATTTTACTTAAAATACAAATATATTTCAACTCAAACCAACAGGTTTCGGAACTTTTGTGGTAAAATTAGTTATTATGAAAAAAATTGAATTAATTTCTATCGGCCAGTTGAAATTCAAGGAGTTGAAAGAACTGGAAAAGGCCTATACGCAGAAAATAAATTATTTCACGGCCTTTACCTCTAGGAGTTTGAAGGATGTAAAAACCCGGGATGAAGCGCAACAAAAGAAAATCGAGGGGGAAATGATGATTCAACTGCTGGACCCCAGGGATTTTGTCATAGCGTTGGACCAGTACGGGAAGAAAATGGACTCCTTAAAATTTGCCGGTTTCCTGTCGGATAAGCTGTCTTACGGATCAGACAGGGTCGTTTTTCTTATCGGGGGGCATGCCGGCCTTTCCAATACCCTTGACGCGCGCATCGATTTAAAGCTTTCTTTCTCCGATATGACGTTTGGCCATGATGTTTTCCGGGTTCTTTTCCTGGAACAATTGTACAGGGCGTTTACTATTATAAAAGGGATTAAATACCACCGGTAAGGAATTATAAAAAAAAGCTGCCCGCGAAACACACGAAAAACGAGAAACACGCGAAAAGTTCTTTTTCTTTCAAGTTTAATTGGTAAAAACGGTGGTGGGTTTAAAGCGCATGGCCTTTTCATCTTTCCGGGCAATGGCCAGGAGCTTACCTTCATCATCGAATAGTCTGAAATTCTCAACCTTTGCATTCCCCGCCGGGAACACTTTCATAATATCCCGCGCCAGCAGGGGCTGACCGTTTAATACGGCAATCCGTCCCCCCTGGTTGACTATAATCCTGGGAAACTCCGGCAGCAGCATTTCAATAGGGATTACGACCCTGGTTAATTCCTCGGCCGCCACACTGCGCGCGATTTCTGCCAGGGTAAAGGCATCCTTCAACCGGAACTCCCCAACTTCTTCCCGTTTCAATTCTTCCAGGTGGGCGCCCACCCCTAAAACCGCTCCCATATCGTGGGCCAGGGACCGGACATACGTGCCCGAAGACGTACTCGCCTCAAACCATAACGTTTCTTTGTCGATGATTTCCCCTTTTAGCGAGTATACTTCGATAGACGCCGGTTTTACTTCCACTTCCGACTCTTTATTCTCCCGGGCGTATTTATAAAGGGGTTTACCTTTATATTTTTTTGCGGAATAAATTGGCGGGGTTTGCATCATCGCCCCGGTAAACCGGGACAGCAGGGCGGGGATATCGACGGCGTACAAATCGATTTCTTTCTTTTCACCCAATGGCTCGCCCTCGGTATCGTATGTAGTGGTGGCATATCCGAATTTGATCCGGCCGGAATAATGTTTTCTCTTGCCCACATAAAAATTGAAAAATTTGGCGGCATTGCCCAGTCCTATTAATAAAAGTCCTACGGCCAACGGGTCCAGGGCGCCGAAATGCCCGACTTTTTTTATTTTAAATATTTTGCGAATTTCATCCACCACGGTATGAGAGGTGAGGTTTTTCGCTTTATCGACCAGGACAAGACCGTGTATCATCTAATTTTTTTCAATCTGTTTCTTAACCAGCTCAAGGACATCTTTTTTGGCTTTATCCAGCGGCCCCTTGTAGAAAAAGCCGGCCGCGTGGTCATGACCGCCGCCTTTAAAGGCTTTTGCCACTTCTTGCGAGCTGATATTGCCCCGTGACCGTATGGAGACCCGGTAATAATCGTCGCCGATCTCTTTAAAAAAGAGCGTCACATCCACCCCCAATATGGAGCGGGCAATGGAAATAACATCCTCTGTTTCGATATCCTTTAGATTAAGAGTTTTTAAAAATCCCCGTTTGAAATCGATAACAGCGGCCCGTTTATCCAACCGCAATTCCAGGGTGGACAATACTTTCTGGATCATTTGCACTTTTTCCAGGTGGTTGGAGTAAAACAGTAAATTACTCACCTCTTCGGGTGTAAAGTGGCAGCCCGTAATCAGTTTGGAAGCAATACGCAGGGATTTGCAGGTGGTGTTGGAATATTTAAAGGAACCGGTATCGGAGGAAATGGCCGCGTAAAGGTTAAAACCGATATCACGGGTGAATTTAATTTTTAATTCGGTTCCCAGTTCATAGACCAATTCACCGACGGCGGATGCTTTCGGCGCCACCCAATTGATGTTGGAATCGTAGGCGCTGGTGGCGTGATGGTCGATGTTAACGGTGAAATAGTTTTCCAGGTGGAGTTGGCCGGTGCGGTCTTCGGTGCCGCCTTCGATCAGGATCAGCAGGTCAAACGGCTCAGGGTAGACCTGGCGGTATTGGATGACGTCGTAAGCCGGCATGAGGGTGAGGGGAAAAGGGGCCCGCTCGGTATTGTAATACCGGGCTTCTTTTCCCAGTTGCGCCAGCATCAGATATAGGGCCAACCCGCTGCCGATGGAATCGGCGTCGGGCCGAACATGGGAACTGATCACAATCCGCCTGGCTTTCCCGATGGCTTCCGCTACTTGTTTTTTCATTTCAACGTATCGTCTGAACCGGGAATGCCCGGTGAGAAATTATCGCCGGCGTCAGCGGCGTCAAAGGCGTCGATAATTGGGGTAGGAACAAATACAAGTTCCGGGACGTATCGTAGATACATTTTTTGGGCCAGGATCTTCTTGATATACCCTTTGGCGTGGTCCAATTGCCGGATGACGGCGTCGATAGCGTCGTCGCTGCCGCCGCTGTCGGCGCCGGGAATAGTAATGAAAACACGCGCCTTCTTTAAATCCGGGTTGACCACGATGTCGGTAATGACGACAAACTTTAAATGTGGGTTGCCGGCGTCATTTAACAGGATGTCTGCCAGGCGCTGTTTTAACGTACTGGAAAATCGTTCGATTCGATGGGACATTTAAAATTCACACATACTCCTTATGCAGCGCTGCCATTTCAACAGGGTAATTTAATAAAACAAAGTCTTCGATCTGTCCGAAGGCTTTTTCAATCATTACCCTGGAATTGGCTACCATGACCATGGCCAACTGGATATCCTGCCACACGTCTTGATAATCGCTTTCTATAATCGATATATTAAACTTATTCTTTAACTTTTCTTTAATGCCGGTCACGATATGCCGTTTTTCTTTAAGGCTGTGGGTTGCCCGGGAATGTAAATCCATAATCATAATTCCTACGATCACGTTTTTAATTTCAACTCGTATGCTTCCAGTATATCACCGGTCTCGATGGCATTGAAATTCTTTATTCTTATCCCGCATTCAGTGCCGGCATTGACTTCGGAGGCGTCATTTTTGACCCGTTTAAGGTTCTCTAATTGGCCTTCGAACACCAGGTCATCCTTACGGAAAACCTTCAATTTCGATTTACTGGTGACTTTTCCTTCTTTTACCAGGCACCCGGCAATGGTCCCTACCTTTGTGATCTTAAAGATTTGCAGTACTTCCACGGTGCCGATATGATTCTCGATATATTCCGGTTCCATTTCACCCTTGACGGCTTTCGCGATATCTTCGATCAAATGGTAGATGACGCTGTACAATTTAATTTCGATCTGTTCCCGTTTGGCAAGCCCCAATATTTTTTGCGGCGCTTTTACATTGAAACCGATAATGATGGAATGGGAAGTGGCGGCCAGGAGAATATCGCTTTCGGTAATATTGCCGATGCCTTTGTAGATGATATTGATTTTTAATTTTTCACTGCTCTGTTTCTGCAGGATAGTTTCCAGCACCTCGCTGGAACTGAAGTTATCGGTTTTCATAATAATGGGGAATATTTTTGTTTTATTTTCTTCCAGTCGTTCGAAGAGGTTTTGGAGGCTTAATTTCTTTTCGGCGGTAGCTTCGTCTTTCCTGGCTTCTTTTCCCTGATGGATTCTCATATCGATGACTTTCCTGGCTTTCTCCAGGTCATCCACTACCTGGAACCGTTCGCCGGCTTCGGGTACTTGTTCAAAGCCCATGATTTCCACGGGGATGGGGACTTCGGCGTCATCGATGGTTTTCCCCGTATCGTCGAAGATGGCTTTGATTTTTCCGACGGAATTGCCGCAGATAAAAAAGTCGCCCCGTTTTATTTTACCGTGCTGTATCAGCACGGTGCCCATGGGCCCCAGTTGAGGGTCCAGCCGGGCTTCGATAATCGCACCCCGGGCCGGGATATCTTTATAGGCTTTTAATTCCAGCATTTCCGAAACGATGAGTAACATCTCCAGGAGGGCGTCGAGGTTCTGGTTATGTTTGGCCGATATTTCCACGGCCACTACGTCGCCGCCCCAATCTTCCACTACCACGTTGTGTTTGGATAATTCCTGTTTGACCCTGGTGGGGTTGGCGCCGGGCAAATCGATTTTGTTAATGGCCACCAGGATAGGGACATTGGCGGCCCGTGCGTGACTGATGGCTTCAATGGTTTGGGGCTGTACGCCATCGTTGGCCGCCACCACCAATATGACGATATCCGTCACCTGGGCGCCCCGCGCCCTGATATTGGAAAAGGCTTCATGACCGGGTGTATCCAGGAAAATGATTTCCGAGTTGCGGTAGGGTAATTTGTAAGCGCCGATCTTCTGGGTAATGCCCCCGGCTTCCTTCTCCGCCACCCGCGTATTCCTCAACGTATCCAGCAGGGTGGTTTTGCCGTGGTCCACATGACCCATTACGGTCACCACCGGCACCCGGGTGGTTAATTTGGCGTTGTTTTTTCCAATGTCATTTTTAAATACGGCGTCCTCGAAGGGAATAATATCCACTTCGACGTTGAACTCCTTGCAGATTTCCCTGGCATCTTCTACATCCAATATCTGGGTGGTGATATATTCTTTTTTCAATACTCGCATCCGTTCTTCAATATCTTTTAATTTGAGGTTTAATTTTTCGGCCAGTTCTTTGATGTTGATGTAATCTGAAATCTGGATCGATGCCGGGAGATTGAAGACTTTAACCTTCGGTTTCGGCGGTTCCGGTCTGGGGGCCCTCGTGGCTTTGTAGTTTTTCTGGGGTCTCGAAGGATAAGGATGGGGGGTTTCTTTTGTTTTCTGGGTTTCGAATTTCTTCACTTTCTTATCCCGCTCGAATTCCACGGCCCCGGGCGGCCCCTGTTTCGCCTTTGGCGCCATGGGCGGGGCAACCGGTTTCACTACCGCTGGCATCTCTTTTGTCGATCCATAATCGTCTAATTCCGCTTCGAAGTCTTCTTCGTATATTTTTAATTTGCTTCTTTTCTCAAGTTCCCTGACCCTTTCTCTTTCTCTTTCCCTCTCTCGTTCTCGTTCGCGTTCCGGTTCCCGCCTTATTTCTTTTTCCCTGTCCTCCGGCGATACTTTAACCTGGGGTTTTACTTGTGGGTGTTCTTTCTTTACTTCCACGTGTTCCACGTCTTCCACGCGTTCCACGCGTTCCACGTGTGCCACGTGTGCCACGCGTTCCACCGGCCCCGGTTTTACCGTTTTTTGGACCCGCTCGACTTTTTCCACTACTCCCGGTTTTTCAATTTTTTCAAGTATTTCGACTTGTTCGACTTGTTCGGCTTGTTCGATTATTCCCGGTATTTCTTCTGTTTGTTCCGCTGCGATTTCTTTTTTCCCGGGTTTTGCCTTTTGAGCCTTTTTCCTTTTTTCTTCCTCTTCCAGGTAGTCGAATTCATTGAGGATTTCTGGGAATCTTTCCTGGTGTTCGGAAAATTCCCGGAGCATAATCAGTTGCTCCATGGATATAACCGATGAATGGGACTTAACCGGCACATTCTTTTTTTCCAGGAAGAACATAGCCAGCTTATTTGAGATACCAAATTGTTTGGTAGCCTCATGAAGTTTAATAGTCTGCATTCCTCGCGCCTCCTAACACTTACAATTTTTTTTGTCTACTTTCCGACTTGCTTTCCATTCGGTTTGTCAGTTGAATATTCCATTTGGTTAATTTAGATGCCAATTTAATATTGATACCTTTTTTCCCAATGGCGGCAGAAAGTGTTTCATCTGTCACGGTCACTTCGGCCCTATTTTCCGCTGAGTCGATAATTTTGACTTTTACAATTTCAGCCGGGGTTAATGCGGAAGCAATGAACCGCTCCGGTGAATTGCTCCAGGCAATCACATCGATCCTCTCGCCCCTGAGTTCTTTGGTAATGGAGAGGACCCTGTTTCCATTCATACCGACGATAGCGCCCACCGGGTCGACGGTTTTATCGGTGGAATAGACCGCGACTTTTGTTTTAACCCCGGGTTCCCGCGAAATCGAATAAATTTTTACAATTCCTTCGGACACTTCCGGGACTTCCATTTTAATCAGTTCCATTACAAAATCATTCATATAACGGGTGCCTAAGATCAAGGGGCCTTTTCCTTCCGGGAAAACCCGTTTGATATAAAAGCGGACGATGTCGCCCCTCCCGAAGAGGTCCTTTGGCGAGAGTTCCTTGGGGGGCAAGATGGCTTCGCCTACATCGAGGGTGATAATGATATTGTTTTTTTCGATGCGGCTGACTTCGCCGGACATGAGCGAGCCGGTAAGGGGCAGGTATTTGTGGTAGATTTTCTGCTGTTCCGCTTTGAAGACTTTATGCATAATGATCTGTTTGGCTGTTTGGGCGGCCACCCTACCCAGGGTTTCGCCGGGGAGAAATATTTTTATTTCGTCCCCTACTTTTGCTTTGGAATCATATTTTAGCGCTTCTTTCCAATCGATTTCCGCGATGGGGTCTTCGATATCGTGCACCACCAGTTTGGTGCAGTACACTTCGATTTTTCCCCGGTCTTTATCGATTTCCACATGAATGTCGGCTTCGTTGTGAAAATATTTATTGGCAACAGTCAGTAATGCTTCCTCAATGGCAGAATAAAAAATATCCGCAGATATTCCGCGCTCCTTGCTCAATTGCTTGATGCTTTTCAACAGTTCTTCTGCCATTTAATGTCCTCATTTTATTTTTCATTTAACTTTTAACGTTCAATTATAATGAATTTTTCGGAAAAAAGCAAATTAAAATGCACAGGCGGCAGGAAAAAATCACCGGGGATGTATAAGGTTTTTGTTTATGGGTTGATTTTATGTGGCCAATGTATTATTATTATGGATTACATCAGGAACAAGTAGAAACGAAAAAAGATGATCATGAACGGGTAAATTAAAACGTGAAAAATAAAAGCGGCATCATGCGAATTTCCTTTATCATAGTTCTTCTATATATGGCGGCGCTTTCGTTTTCTCAATCAACGGCCGCCGCTGGCCCCGGCCCCAAAAGCCCGGGGATTTTATTTGAAAGTATCTCGCTGGAAAATGACTTGTCCCAGGCTTCCGTCATTACGATCAGCCAGGATAAAAAAGGCTTTATGTGGTTCGGCACCGAGGACGGTTTGAATAGATATGACGGCTACGAGTTTAACGTTTATAGAAACAATCCCGCAGACCCGACGTCCCTATCGGAAAACTCTATCCGTTACGTTTATACGGATAAAAGCGGCGCCCTGTGGGCCTGTTCTTTCAGCAGGGGATTGAATAAATTTGACCGGGCATCAGGGACATTTATCCGTTACCTGCACAACCCGGCTGATCCCGGCAGTATCGGTCATGACGAAGTCTCGGTGGTGTATGAAGACCGGGAAAAAACTCTCTGGGTCGGTACATTGGGGGGGGGCCTCGATAAATTTGACCGGGAAACGGGCCGCTTTATTCATTACCGCCATATTCCCAACACTCCCGACACTCCCGGCGCCTCCGGCAGCCTGGACTGCGATTTTATCAAGACCATCTTTGAAGACAGCAAAGGTCGTTTGTGGATCGGTACTGAAGGCGGCGGGCTGTATTTACTGGAGGGGAGTTCCCGGGATAAGGGCGTCTTTCGCAATTATTCCCACGCCCCGGGCAACCCCACCGGTTTGAATAATAATTTTGTTACATGTATTTATGAAACTTCGCAAGGTGTGTTGTGGATCGGTACTGAAGGCGGCGGCATCAGCCGGTTCGACCCGGATAAAGGGGTCTTTGTTCCCTTCACTTTTCAACCGGGCAACCGGGCGGGATTAAGTCATAACTTTGTGACATTTATCCATGAGGACAGCGATGGCAAATTGTGGATCGGTACTTACGGCGGGGGGCTAAATATATTCGATCCGCTGAAAGAGACGTTTACTCATTACCGTCAACAGGATGGAGTTCCCGGCGCACTGAACCATGATTATATTTTATCTTTTTATAAAGACAGCACGGATGTGTTGTGGATCGGAACTCACAGCGGCATCAACAAATTTAACCCGGAGCGGCTGCAATTTTCCTGCCTGGAACGTGACGCCGGTTATCCTAATAGTTTAAATGACAATGATATCCGGGCGATTTTCGAAGACGACGGCGGCATTCTCTGGATCGGCGCCTACAATGGCGGGCTCACTAAATTTGACAGGAAGTCCGGGCGCTTTACTCATTATACGCATGATCCCCAGTCCCCCGGAAGTATAACCGATAACCGGGTCTTTGCGATTTTGAAAGACAGCGCCGGCCTCCTATGGGCCGGTTCGTTCGGCGGGGGGCTTATGTCGCTGGATGAGAAAACCGGGAAGTTTACTGGTTATCGCAGCGATCCCCTTGTCCCGGGCAGCTTAAGCAGCGATAATGTGAGAGCGCTCTACGAAGACGGTAAACGTAGGTTGTGGATAGCCACCATGGGCGGCGGGGTGAACTGTTTCGACCGGGAGAAAAAAACGTTTAATCATTATCGCCACAACCCGGATAATCCTTCCAGTATCAGCAGCGACAAGGTTTTCGTCGCCCGGGAGGACAGGAACGGTATGCTCTGGATCGGCGCCTTTGGCGGCGGCCTGGATAGGTTTGATCCCGGGAAAGAAACTTTTACTCATTACCGGTATGACCCTAATAATTCCAACAGTCTCAGCAGCGACCGGGTATTTTGCATTCATATCCAGGAAAAGCCGGAGGAAGGGACCGGGGAGGGAATTATATTGTGGGTGGGCGCCGACGGCGGCGGTCTGAACCGGTTCGACGCCCGGACCGGCCAGTGGACCCGCTTTTACCAGGCGGATGGTTTGCCCGGTAATGTTGTTTACGGGATACTGGAGGACGGCAAGGGAAACTTATGGATCAGTACGACCAAAGGTTTATCGAGATGCAATCTCCGGGCCCTATCGTTTATGAATTACACTTCCAAAGACGGGCTGCAAAACACCGAATATAATTCCGGGGCTTATTATAAGAACCCCGTTAGCGGCGAGATGTTTTTCGGCGGCCTCAACGGCTTGAACAGTTTTTTCCCGGACAGGATAATGGTCGACCCCCGTATCAACCCGGTAGTAATTAAATCCTTTAGGAAATTCAATAAGGTAATGAAACCCCATCTATTCAACGAGGAGATGAAGGAAATCAATTTGTCTTACCGGGACAATTTTTTCTCTTTCGATTTTGTGGCGCCGGAATACCGGAACCCTGATCGAAATCAATATACATATATACTGGAGGGCGCCGACCAGAAATGGACCCGATGCGGCGTCAAGCGCCATGCCGATTATACCGATATTGCCGGCGGAGAGTATGTATTTAAGGTTAAGAGTTTTAACCAGGTCGGCGCAACCAGTGAAACTTCCATCAGGCTGACGATTATTCCACCCTTCTGGCTTACCTGGTGGTTCAGGGCGACGGCATTAATCCTGGTTTCGCTGACGACTTTTACCGTCATGCAGTTAAGGACCCGCGCTGTACGGAAACGGAACCGCCGGTTGGAAGATTTTAACAAGCAATTAAAGCAGGAAATAGTAGAGCGTCAACAGGCGGAATTGCTGCAGGCCACCCTTTATCAAATTGCTGAAATTACTCATTCGGATATGGAATCTGGTGAAATCTACCGCTCTATTCACCAGGCCATTGCCCGGTTGATCGACGCCGAGAATTTTTATATCGCTTTATATGACGCGGCGGAAGATACTATTTCCCTGCCTTATTTTGTCGATAAATATGACGATTACATGGGCCGCACCTTCAAGCCCTTCAAGGGGCTTACGGAGTATATTATCCGGAACAATACGTCCCTCCTGGCTTCAACGCCTGAGCTGCGCATCCTGGCGGACAAGGGAGAGATTAGCCTGTTTGGAACGATGCCCAGGATCTGGTTGGGGGTCCCGCTGCGATTTAAAAACGAAATCTTTGGCGCCGTGGTGGCGCAGCATTATAGTAATCCGCACGCCTACACCGAGAGAGATAAAAAGGTGTTGGAGTTTGCCTCCGACCAGATCGCCGGCGTCCTCTCCAGGAAGCGGGAAGCTGAAGAGAAAAAAGAGTTGAAGGAAAAACTGGTGTTATCGGAAAAGATGGAGGCCATCGGACGGTTGGCGGGCGGGGTAGCGCATGATCTTAATAATGTGCTGAGCGCGATTGTCAGTTACCCGGAGCTGCTGCTGCTGAAACTGCCCCCGGACAGCCCGCTGCGCAAACCGCTGTTAACCGTGAAGCAATCCGGCCAGCGCGCCGCGGCGATTGTCCAGGATTTGTTGACACTGGCCCGGCGCGGGGTCGAGGTTAATGAAGTGATCAATTGGAACGATATTATCCGCGAGTATTTAAAATCCCCTGTGTTTGAGAGGCTTAAAGGCGCTTACCCGGGCATTGAAATATCTTTAGACCTGGATAATCATTTGCTAAATATCGAGGGGTCGCCGGTGCATCTTACTAAAACGCTTATGAATCTTTGTTCCAACGCGGCGGAGGCAATGCCCGGGGGTGGGACCATTTGCCTGGCGACCTGCAACCTGTACCGGGATAAAGATCTGGCGGATTTCGGTCTCAGTAATTTTGTCGTGGTATCGGTTTCCGACGCCGGTGTCGGTATTGCCAAGGGAGATCTCAAACGAATTTTTGAACCTTTTTACACCACGAAATCGATGGGTATCAGCGGGACCGGCCTGGGTATGGCCATCGTCTGGAATGCGGTGAATGACCACAACGGCTATATCAATGTTTCCAGTGAAGAAGGAAAAGGAACTATTTTCGAGCTTTATTTCCCCGTCACTTATGCGGCTGTTTCCAAAAAGGAAAAAACTGTGGGCGTCGAGGAATTCACGGGACATGGGGAGCGGATATTGGTCATCGACGATATGCTCGAACAGAGGGAGATTTTAAGTGTGCTGCTGGCGGAACTGGGTTATTCGGTCACGTGTGTTTCGCGCGGCGAGGAAGCTGTAAATTATATGAAGGAACATGGGGCGGAAGTCCGGTTATTGATACTGGATATGATTATGGAAGGCGGTATGGATGGTCTTGATACTTACAAGGAGATTCTGAAGATAAAGCCTGGGATTAAGGCGGTTATTGCCAGTGGGTTTTCAGAGACGGTGCGGGTAAAAGAGGCGGTGCAACTGGGGGCGGGTGCTTACATCAAGAAGCCCTACACGTTGGAAAAGATCGGCATGGCTTTAAAGATCGAACTGGAAAAATAGTCGCTGAAATAACTTGACAACGTTTTTTTTTTTATTTAGAATTGTGGAGAAAATCGGAGGTTCGAATGAAACTTAGTGCACCAAAAAAATTTATTTGGTTTTTGTCGTTTCTTTTGGCGGTCATAAGCATTGCTTCTAAATTTGTTTTCATCGCCTTTGTAACTGCCCACGCATTCTGGTTTATGGCGGCAGCGTGGTTCCTGCTTTTCATCGCGACGTTGTTAAAAGGTATATAACCTAGCGCGAAAATTAAATTTTTAGCCGCGGACTTACATGGACGGACACGGACAATATTTGCATGGTCTTTCCCCTCGCGAAGAAAGAGGGGCATTTTTCCCTTGCTATTCGGTTATTGTTAATAAAGCCCCTTTATCCTTCATATAACCCCGGTAATCTTCGATGGTATTCAGGTTATAATACCAGTCCCGGGCTTCCATCGGGATATATTTGACGCGGTGCGGGGGATAAAGTTCTATAACCTTTCTCACCCCCTGTTCCAGGAGAGTTTCGATGGCAGGAATCAGCCGCCGGTGGTAAAAGGCAAACAATGGTTCGTATTTCCCCTCACCCGTTACCGGCGCCACGATATCGTATTGGCCGGTAAACGTCATCATTTTTTGCAGGAAAGGCACATTTATTTCGGGAATATCGCAGGCCATCACAAAATTCACCGGGTGCGCCGACGCCTGCAGCCCGGTAAGGATACCCCTCAGCGGACCCTGGTTCGGTTCTTTGTCCACAACCGCCCGGTAAGGAAGAAAAGAGAGCCTGTCCATGGTTTCCCGGTTTGAACTGATGATGATTTCCCGGAAATAAGGCCCGATATCGCGGGCGATTTTTTCGATGAGTCGGAGCCCGGAAACCATTAACAACGACTTATCTTCCTCCATGCGTAGACTTTTTCCCCCGGCCAGGATAACAGCGCTCATGGGGTTTTGGTTATTTTGATCCGCGTCGGGCATTTTTGCCACTGTTTTTTAGCCTATTTTTATTTCACGTACTTTAAAAAAAGCGCCCGGGTTTTTTCCATTAATTCCGCGGCGTTTTCTTTGGTATACCCGTGGGTGGGAATCGGTTTTTCCACGATCAATTCCAGTTTACCCGGGCGGATGAGCCATCCTTTTTTTTGTTTGATCCGGAAACCGCCGATTTGAATAATGGGCAGGATATCCACACCGGCATCCAGGGTCATTAAAAAGGCGCCCCTTTTAAAGGCGCCCAATTTACCCGTGAGGGACCGCGTCCCTTCCGGGAAGATAATCAACGAGAAATCTTTCCTTTTTCTCAACACCTCGGGACCTTTTTTCAAGTCTTCCACTGCTTTGCGCGGGATGTCCCGCCGGATGGCGATGTGTCCCATTTTTCTCATAATCCAGCCGTATAAAATCCATCTAAAGTGCTTCTGTTCCTGGAAAGCAAGGAACCGCCCGGGAAAATTGGCAGTGAAAATGAACGGGTCGAAAAGGCTGATATGGTTCATCATGATTACATATTGCTTACCGGGTTCGATATTTTCAAAACCCTGCCTGTGCACCCGGATTCCTGTTACCAGCAGGACGGTCCGGCAGAGCAATTTGCCGAGATATTCGAAGAATTTCCCGGTGGTAAAAAAACTGGCGATTAACAAAATAAATGTCCAGACTAGAAAAGTCAAACTGAACAAGAACCAAATCACCGCGGAAATAATGATGTCTTTGAACTTTTGCATGGCTTCTTTATATCACAACTGTGAGTAAGTTTCAATTCCCAATGAAGCGACTATTGATTTTTTAGTCTGAAATAGTTATAATGCGGGCTCACCCTGGAGAATAATAAGGAGAATAATCAAGGTGGAGTTAAAGATAAAAAAATTCCTATCGAAAACCTGGCCGTGGTTGGTCATTACCCTGGGGTCCGTGATGTCCGCCGGCGGTTACGTGGTTTTTATTTTGCCAATGAACATGGTAGAGGGTGGTGTTACCGGTCTGGGCATTATTGCCCGGCACTTGACCGGGTTACCTATCGTGGGGCTCACCTCGTTGGCCCTCACCGCCGTGGTGTTTGTGGCCGCATTCAAGGTTTTGGGTAAAGGATTCGGCGCCAGGTCCATCTATGCCGCGGTACTCATGAACCTGTCGATCGACCTGTTCCTGGTCCTTAAGATAGAGAAAGTCACCCATGATATTTTATTGGCCGCCTTTTACGGCGGCGCCGTGGTGGGAGTCGGCCTGGGATTGATTTATTTTGCCGGCGCTTCCACCGGCGGTTCGGATGCGTTGGCGCAAATTTTATGGAGACTCAAACGAATCCCCATTGCCCGGACGTTGATCACCGTGGATGTCTTTGTCATGGGTATTGCCACGATTACCTTTATCCCCCTGGAACAGCTCATGTATTCATTGATCTTTATTTATGTGGAAATCAAAGCCATCGACATGGTGCTGGTCGGTATCCAGGCCAACCAGCGGGTGATGATCGTGACGGATGAACCGGACCGGATGAAACTGGCCATTTTCGACGCCCTTAAACGGGGGCTGACTATCTTCGTGGGCGCCGGCGGCTATACCGGTCAAAAACGGCATATGCTTACCTCGGTACTCCCCAAGAAAAATATCCCTGAATTACGGCGCATCGTGGCTTCTGTGGATGAAAAGGCGTTTGTGGTTATCCACGATGTGCACCAGGTTTACGGTGAAGGATTTGAAGCTTTACCCCAGGCGCCGCCCCCCCCAAAAAAAGAAAAACATTAAACCGCGGGTGCTGTTATCTGGGTGGGGTTCGGTATTGAAAAACTGTGGCAGAATGTAAATTACTTCGACATTGAAAAAGAGAATGACGCATCACTTGCCGCCTCCCGCTGTGATTTTCATAGCGGCCCAAATTTTTATAATCCTTTACTGTTAGCGCTATTCATGGGTTTTCTTATTTCTTTAAAAATTTTTGTCTTTCCCGGTATTGACAAAAACCGGATTTTTTGCAATAATACAACCGAATGAGTTCCTCGGTAGCTCAATCGGCAGAGCGTGTGGCTGTTAACCACAATGCTGCAGGTTCAAATCCTGCCCGGGGAGCCATTTTTTTTTAGAGTTTCGCTTTCACCGCTTCCATTTTTCCTTCCATAGTAATCGCTTTATCCCTTCTATCATCGATATTAATCCGTGTGGATACCCGTTTTGCGCCCTTTAAAAAAGGCGCTTCATGCATTTCCCTCGCAGCGGCCAGGATTTCCTCCAGGTCGCCCTCCAATATGGTGGACATAGGGGTTAACATTGTTTTTATATTCTTGTATTTTTCCAGTACTTTTTCAACTCCCGCCACATAAGAGCTCAACGACGTCGCCCCAGTGCCCAGCGGGACAACCGTTATTTCTACGATAACATGGTTACTCATCGTTTTTACCTCCATTACAGGGCAGATTATACACCACCCGGGAACATAATTAAAGAGGAAAACGGATCGCCCCGGCCTTACCCTGTTTTTTATTTCAACATTCGTCATTTTTTTCGCTCAATTCACTTGACTTTTCAATGGACTTTATGCTAAATAAGGAATGTGGAGATAAGAAGTGACAGTAATAGTATGTCTCCATGAAATTAGATTTAGAGGAAAATTAAATGTTAAAAGGTAAAGTTAAGTGGTTTGATACGAAGAAAGGGTTTGGTTTCATTCAAAGCGAGGATGGTAATGACGTATTCGTTCATTACACCAGCATCCAGACCGAAGGATTTAAAAACCTGGAACAAGATCAGGAAGTAACATTCGAGTTAACGGAAGGGAAAAAAGGGCCCCAAGCCGACAACGTTAGAATCGTAGAGTAACCTGGTTTCAGAGATATTCTCCTCAATTCCCCGGCGTCTACTGGAGTAGGGAACAGACAACCCCGATCCTCACTGCTGGGGTTCCCGGCGTTGAAAAAGTATCCGGGCAATACGGCGGATTTTGCCGTATGCGACCATCCGTTCCATAATGATATGGTTGTTCGGGGATTTTCCAGGGTGATTTCACCGACGCCGGCTTTCCGGTCCAACGGCAACTTATAAAAATTCATGCTTTCCCCCTCTCTATCCATCGGGATTCCTTAGTCTACCGTGGATTTATCGAAAAGTCAATTGGAAATATGAGTTTATAAATAGGAAATACTCTTTCATAACCTGGAATTATAACTTTATTTAATGGAAATACGATTTCATCAATAGGAATCATAATTTTATCTAATGGAAATATGATTTTTAATATTGGAATTGCCATTCTATCATATAGAAATACAATTTTAACAAGCGATTGATCGGCATTTCCATATGATAAAATCATATTTCCTATTGATGAAATTGTAATTCCAGATTATAAAATCGTTTTTCCGCTTGATAAAATCATGTTTCCTATTTTTGGAATAATATTTTCATAAGATAAAGGAACAAAATCAACTTTCCTGGTCCTATTTTCTTTGTTCCAGGTGCTATTTCCTTCAAAATTAACGCCATTTTTCTACCATTGGCCATTGTTATCCGGGCATCCTGACGCCCCGGTAAGGAATCGTAATGTAATAAGTGCACATAAACGAGCGAACACAGGGGGTTCGCCCATACGGAATGCATCTTTTTCCGCTCTTCCATCTTTTTCCCGTATATGGTATGATTGAACCTTGAAACGGGGTTCATCCGATCTTTATGAAAATATTGGCCCCCGTTTATTGTAGGGGCTTGATTTATCAAACCCTACCCCAGGGGATTCATCTGCGGGTTTGATGAATCAAACCCCTGCGCCTTTTGCATGTAATTTGTAATTTTTGAAAAGAGGAGATCGTATGGCCGATGATATGGAGATTACAAGGCAGATCGAGAAACAAATTCGGGAAAAATTGAACTTTTCCCTGGATAATATGGGGCAGGTGGATGGGTTAAACCTGTATTCTAATGGAATAATCAAATCACTAACCTCATCCCCCTGAGTTCCTTGACAAAGTTGATTATTCTTAACTTAAGTGGTAATCAAATCACGGACCTCACGCCGCTGAGGGAATTGAAACATTTAAAAAGATTGAATGTAAGAAAAAATAACATCCAACGGCTTCCTCCCGGTATCACCTCCTGGTGGCCCGGCATGGAAATGAAGTGGGAAGATATTTATGTTAGTAGTGGTTTTAATATCTACGGCAATCCCCTGATGTATCCTCCCGTAGAGATTGTTAAAAAGGGGAAAGCCACCATCGAAAACTATTTCGCCGAAATCCAGCAGGCTTCCGTGCTTTTCCTGGAATCCAAACTCCTCCTGGTCGGCTCCGGAGATGTGGGCAAAACCACCCTCATGAATAAACTCAAAGACAAGGATTTCCTAGTGGTGGAGGGTAAACAAGGCACCACCCGCGGCATCGATATCCAACCCTGGCAACTCTCCTGCCCCTTTTCCGAAGGGCAGGCCCGTGATGTCAAAATACATTTCTGGGATTTCGGCGGCCAGGATATTCTCCACGTCACCCACCAATTCTTCCTCACCAAACGCTCCCTATACCTATTCGTCTGGGACCCACGCAAAGAAGAAGAAACCCGCAGCTTCGACTATTGGCTCAATGCCGTCAAACTCTTCGGCGCCGGCAGCCCCCTCATCATGGTCATGAACAAGGCGGACCAGCGTATTAAACACATTGATGAAGCCTCGTTTCAAGATAAATTCCCCAATATCGCCCGATTCCACCAAATAAGCTGCGTCACCGGCCAGCATATTCCCGAACTTACACAAACCATCCGCCGCACCCTCTGCGGTATGCCGCACCTGCTGGACAAGCTCCCCAAGCGGTGGATGGATATTCGCGATGAACTGAAAGCCAGGAAAGATGATTACATAACTCAGGAAGACTATTTCGCCGTATGCCGCTCCCATGACATGGATAGGGAAAAGGCCCTGTTTCTCAGCGATTACCTCCACGACCTGGGCATCATCCTCCACTTTCACCAGGACCCGGTATTGGCCGGGACCGTCATATTGAAACCCGAATGGGCCACGGGCGCGGTCTATGCCCTGATCGATTCCCTGGAAATCCAACAAAATAAAGGCCGCTTTAGCCGCTCCAACCTGGACAACTATTGGAACGCCCCAAAATTCCCGGCGGAAAAGTACCCGCAACTCCTTCGGTTGATGGAGAAATTTGAGTTATGTTTCCAAATCGTGGATTCGGATAATTATATCCTACCGGAACTCCTGCCCCCCGAAGAACCGGGAAAACTATTCGATAATCTTGTCACCATTACATCGCAGCTCCAGGGCATTAATAAAACCCTGCAAACCGATGAAAACAGTCGCAATACGGTTGTCTCTCTCCTGCTGCGAACCCGCGGCTTTCACACCTTAGATCAAACCCTGTGGGGTCTTTCCGCAACCGGGGAAAGAATCGGGGAACTGGACATCAAAATCGAAGACACAACGGGCCGGGCCGTTTCCATTATCGAAGCCTTGAACCTCGATAAATATGATACCTCCAAAATCGACAGCCATGTCAGGAAATTATTCCACAATTATGATTGCAGTGGTTTAAAAGAGAATTATATCCTGGTGTATGCTTCGGCAAAGAATTTTGCCGACTTATGCCGAAAGTACCGGGGACACCCTCCGCAGATCGATTATAATCCCTATCCATTATTAAAAGATGGAGTCGAAGTGGTCTCTACGGGGTTGAATAAGGTCGCGGCGTTTCGTGCGCGGCATCGATGTAATGATGGTGAAACCATCCTTTATCACCTCCTGGTGGAGATGTAAAAAGATAAAATGATGAATGATGAAGAAAAGAAGATTCAAGGGGCAGGAATTCCTGATTAATCCTACGTAAATTACGATTTTTTTAGATTAATAATTTTTATTTCTTTTTTTTTTTACAATTCAAAATGAGGGTCCCGTGTATATATCTCATTGCATTTTGCTTCTATTAAAGCGCTTAAGATTAAAGCATCAAGTCCTGGGATACCTGTACCATGAGAAATGTGAGATGCTTTTTTGGCAATTTTCGGGTCAATTGAAACAATTTCCACTGATTTTTCAATATCATCGATTATTGAGGTCCAGTTACTCAATTCACCCTTTAGCAACTTTTTCAGTAATTCGTACATAACGATGGAACAGGTTATGATCTCTTCTTTGTCCCATATTTCCACTGCCGTGGGATGCAATTCTTCAAGGGCAAAGAAGAAACCGGTATCAACCCCTATCGGCATCGGCAATTGTCCTTTCCTGGTGAATATCCATCCAGGCTTGTTCCCCGCCAAAAGGTTTTTTTTCCGTAAGTAGTTTTAAAACCCTTTTCCGAGCCTCTTTTTGTTTTTTTATCTCAAGATAACTTTCAACAGCTTCTCTTATTATACGTGATACGGGTAGGTTAAAAGCTTTTGCCCTGGCTTTTACATTTTCCAGGGCATCCTGGTTTAAATAAAAACTGACTGCCGGCATTTGATTTTACCTCCGCTAATATAATGCCATAAAATGGGTGAATATGCAACCGATGGGTTGCCTGGATTTTGAAAAATGAGACCATATGGCCAGTAAAAACAGGGGGCCACGGATTACACCGATTCATACAGATTGTTTTATTCTTGTTTTATGCATCCTTGTCCGTGAGCGTCCGTGTTCGTCCGCGGCCCCCCTTATATACTAAAAATCGTTACCTGTAAAATTTTTTTACCGGACCCCCTTGCAATTTCCCGGCGGTCAAGGTAAAATAGTATCTAAATCCAAGGAGGACCAAATGCCTGCAAAAGGATACGTCGAAATTTCCATGGAAGGCTGCAAAGGGTGTGGCTTATGCGTTGTCCATTGCCCATCCAAATGCCTTGAATTAAACACTTTAGATACCAATAGTTACGGCTTGCATTACGCTTACCTGGCCAACGAAGAAACCTGTATCGCTTGCGTGAACTGCGCGATCATGTGCCCGGATGCAGCTATAACCGCGTACAAGAAAGTGGGTTAAAAAATGGAGGAAAAATTGGGTGAAATAAAATTTATGAAAGGTAATGAGGCGCTGGCTGAAGCCGCAATTCGCGCCGGACTACAGGGCTATTTCGGTTACCCCATCACCCCCCAATCCGAGGTGGTGGAATACCTGGCCATGGAGGAACCCAAACATGACTATGTTTTAATCCAGGCCGAAAGCGAAGTAGCGGCCGTCAACATGGTCTACGGCGCGGCGGCGGCGGGCGCGCGCGTGATGACCACAACTTCTTCCCCAGGGTTTTCCCTGATGCAAGAAGGAGTTTCTTACATTGCCTGCGCGGAACTACCCTGCGTGTTTGCCAACATCGTCAGGGGCGGCCCGGGCCTGGGTACGATTCAAGCCAGCCAGGGCGACTATTTCCAGGCCGTCAAAGGCGGCGGCCACGGCGACTACCATCTAATCGTCCTGGCCCCTAATTCCGTCCAGGAAATGGTGGACCACCTGGTCCTGGCTTTCGAACTGGCGGATAAATACAGGACCCCTACCATGCTCCTATCAGACGGCTCCATCGGCCAGATGATGGAAAAAGTGGTGCTGCCGGAAGCGAAACCTTATAAACCCGATAAACCATGGGCCACTACCGGGAAAACCCCCGATAGACCGCGGAATATTATCACTTCCCTTTACATCCAGTCGGAAGTTATGGAAAAAAAGAACCAGACACTCCAGGCAAAATACCAACAAATCCTGGATAACGAAGTCCGTTTCGAAAAATACCGGGTGGACGATGCGGAAATCATTATTTCCGCTTTCGGCCTGACGTCGCGAATATGCAAAAAAGTGGTGGACCTGGCCCGTGAAGAAGGAATCAAAATGGGACTGTTCCGGCCCATTACCGTGTGGCCGTTTCCCACAGACCAGCTTGCCCAATTGGCGGCGCAGGACCGCGTCAAATTCTTCTTATCCGTTGAAATGAACGCCGGCCAGATGGTTGAGGATATCCGGTTGTCGGTCAACGGGAAAAAACCGGTGTATTTCTACGGTCGCCAGGGCGGTATCGTGCCTACCCCGGAAGAAATATTAAATGCCGCTAAAGGGCATTTAAAATAGGAAATTGAGGTGAATATCATGAAAGAAGGATATGAAGTCGTATATAAACGGCCGAAAACTCTCCTGGACAAGCGCATGCACTACTGCCCCGGTTGCTTCCACGCCACCATCCATAAACTGTTGATGGAAGTCATCCAGGAGATGGGCATCCAGGAAAAAACCGTGGGCGTTTGCCCGGTGGGGTGTTCGGTGTTTGCTTATGATTATATGGATGTCGATATGCAGGAAGCAGCGCACGGACGCGCCGCGGCCGTGGCCACCGCCATCAAACGCATGCTGCCGGACCGATACGTGTTCTCCTACCAGGGAGACGGCGACCTGGCGGCTATCGGCACGGCGGAAACCATACATGCCTGTAATCGGGGCGAAAAGTTTACTTTTATTTTTATCAATAACGGCATCTACGGTATGACCGGCGGTCAAATGGCCCCCACTACCCTGGAAGGCCAGAAAACCACTACCTCCCCTTACGGCAGAGACGCCAAAAAACTTGGTTTGCCGTTAAAAATGGCTGAAATGGTTTCTCAACTGGCGGGCGTAGCGTACGCCGAACGGGTGAGCTGCAACACGCCGGCCAATACCAGGAAAGCCAAAAGGGCGCTCAGGAAAGCGCTTGAAATCCAGGGGAAAGGCCTCGGGACGACCTTTATCGAAGTGGCATCCAATTGCCCCTCCGGCTGGAAATGCACCCCGGTGGAGTCCCTGGACTGGTTGAAAGATAAGGTTTATCCTTATTTCCCGCTGGCCGTATTCAAAGAACCCCCGGCCGCGAAAGTGGAGGTATAAGATTATGTTAGTCGAAATGATTTTTTCCGGTTTTGGCGGCCAGGGTGTGCTCTCCATGGGCAAACTGCTGGCTTACGCCGCGATGAAAGAGGGAAAAGAAGTGAGCTGGATGCCCTCTTACGGTCCTGAAATGAGGGGCGGTACGGCCAACTGTATTGTCAATATCAGCGATGAACCGATTTCTTCTCCCGTGGTCACGGCTTATGACGTGGTGGTGGCGCTGAACCTGCCGTCGCTGCGTAAATTCGAATCCCGCGTTAAGAAAGGCGGCATCTTGATCTGGGAAAGTAGTACGATTAAGCAGCCCCCGACCCGCGACGATATTAAAATTTATGCCATCCCGGCGGTGGATATTGCCAGTAACGACTTGAAAAACGTGAAAGTCATGAATATGTTGATATTGGGTGCGCTGGTTAAATCGATGGCGGTTGTCAAAACCGAATCGTTATTGCTGGCTTTAAAAGAAACTCTCCCAGCCCGTCATCACAATTTGATCCCACTCAATCAACAGGCCATTGAAATGGGCATGGCCCAGGTAAAATAATAGTTTAATAAACAAATAAGAGAGGGCCCCCAAAAGGCATGACGCCTTTTGGGGGCCGATTTTCATGCGCATGAGGGCCGAGGGCTACTTATTTAATGTGAAATGAATAGCAACGGTAAAGGTAACGGCTTTGGGGACGCCGTTGAAGATGTAGGGCTCATATATCCACTGTTTAATCGCCTGGACAGCCGCGCCCCTCAGCAATATGGGACCATCAACCACCTGGGCCCTGATAACCCTGCCGTAAATATCCGTCGCCGCCTCAATCCTGACGATTCCCTGGATATGCGCCTTAAGCGCCGTCGGCGGGTACTGCGGGGCCACCTGCTTGATCAATTTCGGCATTTGGAGCTCGCTGCGAAGTTGTATGGCCGGGGAATTGGGGTTTGCTTCCTTTTCAAAGAGCGGGGAAGATACTCCCCAAATCGGCGCTCCAATTACACCGTTTGGGTCGCCTTGCTCATCTCCGGAACCGGACAGATCAATGGATTCCGGCTGGATATCCACGGGAATTTCGGTTGGGATCACAAATGCTTTGAGGTCCAATTTTTGCGGGGCAGGTTTCTCGGTTTTCTTTTCCGATTTATTCTTGTTCCCGCTGCCGCCGCTTCTTCCCCTGGGCGGAGCAGGGGGCTGGGGCGGCATGGTCGCCACCATCCACGCCTTTATAACTTTCACCTCCGGCATATGACTGCCGGTGGTCATTAACGGCGCCGCAATCACCGCCGCCAACAGGATGAAGTGGAACAATAAGGATGTGGGGAAAAATAACCACTTTAAAGCGGCCCTTGATTGCCCGGAACCCGGACTGACGAACGAAGCGAAAATTATGTTACCCATGTTTACCTCCTTACGTTTTCACGTTTTCACGTTTGTACGTATCCAGGATAGTATTTTTCAAATGGGAAAATGTCCGGGGGCATGTTTTAGGACATATACTTCAAATGAAACCAGTATTGGAAAATGATTCAGGTCGCATGGGAACCACGGTATATAATTATTAATTGTCAATTGTCAATTGTTAATTGTTAATGAGGCCGCGCTGCGCGCGACCTTAAGCCTCATCCGGGGAATTGCAGAAAAAATCCAGGCTTTTCCTTCCCAGTTTCCGGGTCTTGTAGCAGTCGTAGTATTTACCTTCGAAATCTAAGATGGAGGGACGTTCCAGCACAATGATGCCGTCATCTTTCAAGATGTCTCTTTTATAAATCACTTTCAGTGGATTGGCGTAGTCCAGCAGTTCGTAAGGGGGGTCCAGGAAAATAATATCGAATTTGAAACCTTCGTTTCCCAACTGGATGACGCTGCGGTTGTATTCGCCTTTGATAATCCGGTAATGATCCGGGGGGATGCCGATTTTATCCAGGTTATGCTTGAGCGCCTTCACCACTTCGCCCAATTGTTCGATAAAGACCACGTAATCGGCGCCCCGTGAAAGGGCTTCGATGCCGATATTACCGACGCCGGCGAACCCGTCCAGGAATATGGTTTCCCGGATATTTTCCTGCAAAACATCGAAAAAGGAGAGTTTGATTTTGGCCGTGGTGGGCCTGACATCCGGGTTCGTGACGGATTTTAACTTCCTACCTTTGTAAAGACCTGTAAATATTTTAAGCATGCTGAAAGAATACTATTTTTTTCTCCTGCCGTCAAGATGGAAATTAAGAGGATTGTAAATCTTCTAATTTAGCGGCGAGGTTTCTTATTTCCTGGTTTTTTTTTCGCAGTTCCTCCTGGTGTTCCAGTTTCGACTGGAATTTTTCTTGCAGCAGGTCCATTACTTTTTTTTCCAGGTCTTCGATTTGTTGTTTTAGGGCGGCGAAGTATTCGTTGGAATCTTCGAGGCGATTGCCCAGGATTTCGAAGAACCTGGGATAGAATTTATTTTTCACCCGTTCCAGGAGTTGGGAAGACGTGTTCATTAATAGGGCGATATCGATCACGACGCACAGGGCTTTCGTAAGGGCGGTAACCGAAGCGGTGCGGGGTCTGCCGGTTAGGGCGGAAATTTCGCCCAGGAAGTGGCCGCTGCCTTCGACGGTTTTGATATGTTTGTCTTTTTTTTCATCCCCGGCAATGATTTCCCTGGTTATTTTCACTTTGCCTTTAATCAGCAGGAATAGTTTCCGGTCCAGTCTTTTTTCAGTGATGATTTTTTCGTCGGGTTCATAGCTCATAATGGTAATGATATTACCCAGTTTCAGCATATCGGCGATATCCTTTTCATCCAGGTCATTAAAGATGGGCAGGCTTTTGATGTATTTTAATTGTTCATGCAGGCGGTCTTCCATGATACCTCCTTCTGTGTAATCCGTGTAATCTGTGGACCTTTCTTTTAATTCGTGTTAATTCGTGTCATTCGTGGGCTTCTTTATTATCATCCCTAATTATACTTCATTGACAGGGTTTTGCAAGAGGGTTTGAAGATTTCATTGAGATTGAAATATAAAAGGTTTTCTGTTAAAATACATTAGAGGTAAAATGGAGGTATATAAGCGATGACAGCCTTAAAACGTGAGCTTGAAACGATATGGACACAATTGCGAAGTCAAAAGCCGGGCCGGGCCAATTCCCTGGAAGAAATACATTTGAAAGGAATAAGAGGGATCAAAGATTTGCGTATTCCACTTCCTTTTCCTGTTACAGTCCTTGCCGGGCCCAATGGCTGCGGCAAATCCACTGTTTTATTTGCGCTTGCTTGCTCGTATCGAAACAAAGATGCCGGGAAAAACTCGTTTACCCCCACGACTCTTTTCCGCGATTTTAAGCCCAAAAAAACTGGAAATGAAGATCTCATTTCCGATGGTATAACACCCATGGAAATCAATTCTTCATATGTTGCGAATAATGAAAGGCTCTCCATGAAGTGGGCCAGGAAAGGGAAGAACTGGAGCCGGAGTTTTTTCGGTAAAAAAGGGGGCCGCCAACCGGAACGGGCGTTATATTTACGCACTTTGGCAAATCTTAGCAACCCTTCCGAGGTTCGCAGCGTTTTGCAACTGGCTAACGGGAATTACAAAACCGAAACCGTGGATGCTTCAAACATCGCTTTTGCCCAGCGTATACTCGATTATCGGTATGCTAAATTGAGCGTCATTTCCGAAGGTTTAAAGAGTCTCCTTTTTGCCGAAAGAGAAAATGAGAAATTCAGCTCCGATGTCCGATATTCGGAGTTTCATATGTCTGCCGGGGAGAGAGCAGTGCTGCGTTTATCGATGAGTATTTCAAAGGTTCAAGATGCCCTGGTGCTTATCGACGAAATTGAAGCCGGTTTACACCCTTTTATTCAACAATTACTGATGCTGGAACTTCAGCGGTTGGCTTTAAGAAATCAACTGCAGGTTGTCGTTACTACCCACAGCCCGGTCATTCTTGAAACCGTTCCCCCGGAGGCGCAAGTTTTCCTGGAAAGAAATGAAGATAATGTCATACGCCGGGAACCTTACCGGGACATTATTCAAAAGGCACTTTACGGCCGTTCACAGGATACACTTTCCATAATTTGCGAGGATGAAGAAGCGGAAGCATTTATAAGAGGGGTGCTGGATTATCTCGGACCAAAAATGGATTTTCTGCAAAATGATATCCAGGTAGGCAGGGATACGGGGAAAGATCAATTTCCTTCCCATCTCGAGGCCCTGGCTAAATTTCGTAAATTGGATGATATGGTCTTCATACTTGATGGGGATGCGCGATCATCCGGTGTGGGGGCCAGGATGGAGGCCAGGGCAAAAGAGTTGCGCCAAATTGCGAAAGTTCTCTATTTGCCCGGTAATGAATCCCCGGAAGCCTGGGGCTGGGAGGCTGTGAAAAAAGACTCCGTTACGTATGCGAAATTCCTGGGATTAACGCCTGAGAATTTACAGAAGCAATTAAATCATTACGACAATCTATATTCCAGCGCCACCGATAAGCCTTCGGCGATTTCGAAAAATAAATTCTATTCATTTGCCGGGCAAACTGAACGTGAAGTGAAAGATATTATACGGTTTATCGGGAAAACGGAAGCTGGGAAGGTGGCCGGGGAAGTATATGAATTTGTAACCCTGCTGCAGGATATTATCCTGGCCTGGCGTTCTTCTAAGAATTAAAAAAAACAGGCCAGCGAAACACGCAAAAAACGCGAAAAGAAAAAAACACGAAATTCGAAATCCGAAACAAATCCAAAATTCAAAGGTTCAAAATTCAAAACAAAAGCAGTACTCTACCATCAACCCTTTCGTGTGTTTCGCGTGTTTCGCGGGCTCCTATTTTCAATGACTGATTTAGTTTTTTACCTTCTTCTTTTTTGTATGCGTGTGCTTTTTTTTGACCGGCGCTGTTTTTTTCACCGGTATCGGGGTCTTGACCGGCTCTTTTACCTTTTCCACTACTTTTTCCGGTTCCGGTTTTACTTCCTGGTTGGACGCACTCAATTCTTTTATAAATTCCCCTGTTAATTCAGTTACTGTTGTTTCAATGGTTTTCAGCAATTCCCCGGGCGGCGAAGTCGTTATTTTCTTCTCAGACCACGTATAAACCGGGGCCAGGATGCGTGTGGAACCGGTCCAGTTGGAAAACCATTTGGACAGCGTCATATGAACTACGACAATATCCAGGTCCACACCCGCCGCGCCCGCCGCGCCTCCCCCAATCGGTACGATATCGATGCCGGCCGTCAGGGTGGGAATCACCGTGGTTTTCTCATCCGAGTATTTTTTCATTTTCAGGACTTTCAACTCTGCATTTTGGAGTTGTGTTACCATTTGCCGGTATATGCCGCGGATATTTTCCTTGTCGAGCGGAATGCCTCCTTCTTTTAGCTTTGCCGCCGTTTCTTCCAGGTTGAATTCTTTGAAGGTTTCCTCGGTCCGGTCCTCGTACGCTTCTCCATATAAAACGCCGTTAAATTGCACCGCGGTAATGATATACCGGATACCTTTCAAGTTCAGATTCCCCAATTCGCTGCCGCTCAAAAACAGCATACCCAGGGAAAATATTGCTGTAAAACTGATTATTTTTCTCATCTATGCCCCTATTCCTGGTGATACTTTTTCTCGATTATAAAAGTCACGGGTCCGTTGTTACCGGATTCTACGGCCATCATGGCGCCGAAAACTCCTTTTTCTACCTGGATTTCACTCGCCAGGAGTTCATTGAATTTCTCGTATAATGCCTCGGCGCTGCCGGGGTCCTCGGCATTGGTGAAATCGGGACGCCGGCCTTTTTTGATGTAAGAGGCCAGGGTAAACTGGGAAATGGAAAGTATTGCCCCTGCAACATCTTTGACGCTGAGGTTCATTTTGTATTCTTTATCGGGAAAGATTCTTAAATTGAGTATCTTTTCGGCCATAAAAGCCAGTTCTTTTTCTGTGTCGCCCTTTTCAATGCCCACATAAACAAGAAGACCTTTGCCGATTTTCCCGACAACGGCCCCGTCTACTGCCACATCGGCGCGATCAACCCGCTGAACAACGACTCTCATGGTTTATGTACTCCTATTTATAAACACTTTTCCTTCGAAAACCAGGACCCCTTTTATAAAAGCCCTCACGGAGGGCGTGGTTCCTGGACCTCCCAAAATTTTTCATTATCAAAAAATACCGGCGCCATACCCCGGGGACAACTCCTGCCGGGTATACGCCTCCATGGGATTCTCGTAAACTTGTTTTAACAACACCGGCGACTGGGAATCGATCATGATATCCTGGTCCTGCATTTCGCCGCCGTCGCCTTTTCCAGCGGAAGTATATACTTTTAAAACGACGGTATAATATACGGAATTGCCAACGGCCATCGCCGTAATACCTTCCGGCCCTAAATTATAATCACTCCGGTACAGGTGATTGATGAAGTTCACAACGTTTTTCAATGGCCCGGGAAAGGACAAATTAACACGAACGCCGGTTCCCCCGGATACGCCGGACACTTCCGGGCTGTCCCGGTTATCGGTCACATGCAGGGCAACGATCCCGTCCGCCCGGGCGCGTTTCTTAATAAAATCCGCTGCCCGCGTAAGCAGAGACACGACCCTTTCTTTACTTTTCAGATTCGGGATGCGATTTCTCAACTCGGTATCCGCAGCGTTCAAAAGCTTGATCTCTTTCTCATCGGAAAAAGAAAACGTTTTTTGCATGTCCAGGAAATTCTCGATTTTCAGGTTCATATCGTTCAATTCCCGTTTCTGATGGTTGATTCCCTCGATAGAGGGTACGAAGTAGAATAAGAGATAGAGAAAAATCGAAAAGATCAGAAAGACGATCCAAAATAGCGTGATAAATATAGGTTTCTTAGTCATTCCAGTTCGATCGCTCCCTCGATTTTAAAAAACAGTTTTACTTTGCCCCGAGGGGCGGAGCCGCCGTAGATGGTGGAAAATTTAATTTCAATCATATCTTCAAAATTTTTCAGCGCATCGTAAAACCGGGAGAAAATTCCCTTGGCGCGGGTGTCATTGCCGGCAATGACGCCGACATTAAGTTTAAAGGCCAGGTCCTGGCCGTGGGGGATTATTTCCAGTTTGACCAATTCGACGCCATGTGCGTCAATCAAACTTAAGCGCCGCATAAAGTCCGCCGCGCCATATGAATACCGGGAGGGATAGTCGGCGACAAAGCGGTTCCTGTAATATTCCACCCGGCGTTGTTTGGTTTCTTCCATGGCGGTGGCGTTCCGGCTGTGAGAGAGGTAGGTTTTTTGTGTCCGTTCGAAATCCTGTTTATAGGAACTTTTCACTTTTTCAAGCCAAAAGGTACTGCCGGTTAGAATGATGGCAATGATAACGGCAAATATCCATAGTCCGACATAGCGGTGATGGCTGCGGGGTGATAGTTCTTTTTTCATAGGGTGAATATAACACAGGAAGCGGATAAAATCAATTTAATTTCGTGTGGCCGCGCCTTTACTTTACTTCATTGTATAGACACCATAGGCTGGTTGGTTCGATTATTACAAAAAACTGTTTTTTGTTTTTTGGAAGATTCATTTTTAACTCCAGGTGTTCCTTTACTTCCCTGGTCTCAAAATTCATGTCCACAACTTCAGTATTGGGATCGCTGTAAATTTGAAAAATATCCAACGGATGATTTTTCATCTCTTCCGGCAGTTCTACGGCGAGGACACATTCACCTTTTTCTTGTTTCACTTTTTTATATTTTGCAGCCGCCACGGTTCCGGTCATCCGGCTCCAACCGCCGCCGGTTGCCACATCAAGGGCAAATATCTTTTTTTGTACCGGTTCCATCTCCGGGTAAGATTTATTCCGTTCGGTGTGCGTGAGGGTATGAATACGGACATCTTTCCGGCTGCATTTAACAGTGAGTGTGAAATTGTCTCCCAATTGGGGAGGGACGGGAAACGCGAGTTCATAGTAGGCAGCAATAGTTCTTTTAATGTTTTTAATTACTATCCCGGGATCAGAGCCTTCAAAATATTTCCCGCCGCTTTCATCGGCCAGGTACCTCAAACTCATCTCACCGGAGACGCCTTCGGCTATCGCCGCGGCATTGTCCTGGGGATTAATCGCATACAGAACACTTCCACCGGTGTTGACTGCCCTGACGATATCTTTCACATAATTGAATAAAAATGGTTTAACAAAGAACTTTCCTTCGGAATATTCCTCATTAAAAGCCATATTCGAAATTCCTTCCGAGATTAGAAAGACTATTTTCGGTTGGGTAATGGTTTTAAGCGCATATTGGAATTGAGAGAGGACATGGCTAAAACGTTTCACCATATCTTCGTAATCAGGACCTAATTTTACAAATTCCCTTCTATCGGGGGACGGGATATGATCAACACCTCCCCACTGTTGGACATTAATCAGGTTATTTTCTCTAATATCTTTTAATTGTTTCCAGATTGTGTGGTTGGGTGTGATTTTAGCGATTTTTTTCACTAATTTATCGCTGTCCGAGGAAGGGCCTGCCATATACTTGAGGCCCCCTCCCGGGGTGTTTTCGAGGAGAATAAAACGATCTCCCTGGGTTCCCTCGCGAATAAGGTCCCGGGCAATTTTTTTCGAACGTCTTAACCCCGATGCACTATTGAAGACGCTGTCGATGATAATAAATATGATCCTTTCCGGCAGTTTAAGTTCAGGGGCTTTTTTCTCTTCACCGGCGATATTTTGAGTGGCGGTGGTCTCCTTTTCGTAAGCAAACTCGAAGCGGTTGAAATAAATGATCTCCATTGGCCTGTCATTGGCAAAAACCTGGAGTTCTTCTTGTTTCAAATCGAAAACCGGGTCCCCGGTGGAATCTACCACAAAGAGGGGAACCGCCATAGCATCGACGGAAACGTCATATTTTAAAGGCCCCGGGCCTGGCAGCGAAGCGCTCACCGCTTCTTGAACGGGCATGATGTTTTCTTTGGTTTCTTTTTCCGGGGGTGGCGTCTCCAATTGTTCTTTTTTTACTTGTACTTTAGGAAGGTTGGTAAAAATCGGCTCTTCAACGGTTACATTAAAGAATTTATATTTTTTATAGGAAAATGACGCAGTTATTTTTGTAAAGGCTTGTTCTTTTAACTCCGGGTCCTTCTCGCTAACCGGTTTATTTTCCGTATAATTAATCATGATTTTTGTAGTGGAGGGAAAGCGGATGCCGTCTCTCAGGAAGCCGAAATAATGAATATCCCGGACTTTTACCTTCCCGAAATTTTGGCCGGCAATTTTTACCAGGGCATCATATCCCTGGAATGAATCGGGAAAGGCCTCGAATTTTAGGACTGAAAAATCCACGCTGTCGATCCAGGCCTGGGCAAAGATGGCGTTCTCCTCCTCCCGGTTCTTCGATCTCAACTCGATGACGTAGGCATCGCGGTCCATGGTTTTTTCTTTTTTAAGAATTTTGTAATCGAATTTATCCCGGTTCTGTTTATCGAAGAGGAATAAGGGTGCGAGAAAGGCATTCTGTGAATAGATGATCGTATTCAGGCGGGCATTTTCCTTTTGAATCTTTTTACCGTTATGTTCCAGGAGTAATCGCTGTTCCCGGGCCCGGTTATCCTGTTGAATGGCCTGGTATTGGCTGATGTATTCATTTCTTGCGCCGCGGTTATTATCGGCTACTTCGCGGTATGGGAGCATCCTGCCCTTTCTTAAGAACTTGTTTAAATCGGGGTTTATTTTTTTGTTTTGAACGGATGTTTCGATGGTTTCCACGACTTTTTCAGTGCAGGAATAATGAAAGGCCGCTGCTTTTAGTTTCTCGCAATAGGCTGCCGTGCTGTCCAGGATCGATTGCAAATGGGGAGGTGGTAATTTATCCTCATCGGCATGGCCGAGGGTAAGGAATAGAAAGGGAAGCACGAAGTAATAAATGTGTTTTTTGATTCTCATTTTCAAATCTCCGTAATCCTGCTCTAGCCTATCCACAAAGATATTGCGCAAGCTGCATTCCGGAGGTGAACAGGCTGTAATTCAATTAAATTCGATTTTAAACACACTAAAAAAGAAAGTCAAGACTATTTGGGGAGATTGTTTAATTTTTTAGGAAAAAACTAAGTCGGACAATGTTTCGAATTTCGTGTTTCGTACCTCAATACTTGCATACGTGAATACGTGAATAGTAGGATTGTTTTTCCTGTTTCTGTTTCAGATGGTAAAAATCGGTCTGTCCCGTTTTCGGCCCATTAAAACTGGGCATGACCGATGAGACGCTGGGAAAAAAGCTGGAAGCGTTGGTTAAAGGCGATATTATCGAACAGGGGCAATCCAATTTTAGATACCGTGCTGTAAGAGATAATATCTTCGATAAAGTGTTTCGCGGCGTTTACCAGGATGAGATCGAACATTTCAATGTCAAAGATATAGGGAGAGAATATGCAAAGTCCTTTGAAAAATTGAAGCGCCAATATCGGCGGTTACTTTTGAAAGAAAATTTGCAGAGGTTAAAAAGCATGAGAATATAGAGCGGGCAGTGGGATTTATATATTCCCGCTGTGGATTTACCACGGAAGCGGAAGAATATTGCCGGGAGAAGGGAATTGCGTGCAGTGACGACGAAAGATGGATAGGATAATCTTCTCACCTTCTTCCCTTCTTTCTTTTCTTCATCATTCATCATTCATCATTCATCATTTTATTTTTTTCTTACCTTCTCACTCCCCATGATGGGGGCGTTGCGCCGGCGGTTTTCAATGGCGATATGGCCGACGCCCAGTTTGCGGTCCAGCGGAAGCCTGTCAAAATATATGTTTACCTCCTCGAAAATCATCAGGATTTTCATTTGTACCAGGAATTTTCCCCAAAGTAAAGTGGAAATATTCTTTTCTAATATGGAAATGCAATGATTTATAATAGAAATGTTATTATCAAGAATGGAAATCTATTGGTGCAACTTGGAAATATAATGGTGCAATATGAAAACATCATGAATCAACCTGGAAATGTAATAAATCGTAATTGAATTGGAATGAAACGAAATGGAATTGGAATGGATTGAGATGGAAATATAATGAAATGAATTGGAAATGTAATGAATCGGCATTGAATCATTGTATTTCCATGTTAATCCATTATATTTCCATATTAATTCATAATGATTCCAATTTGATTCGGGACATTTCCATATTGAATAATTATATTTCTATCTTGATTTAGAATATTTCCATAATGATTCATAGTGATTCTATATTATTCTAAAGAATTTTCATATTGATTATTGACGTTTCCATGTGGATCGATCGTATTTCTGATGGGAATTCACTGGGAAAATCTTTATGGATAACATTTTATCCGGTAGGGGTTTGATTTATCAAACCCCCGGAATGAATCGTTTGTTGTAGGGTTTGATAAATCAAACCCCTACCGATAAATCAAGCCCCTACATTGGATTAAATTATTGAAATAGGAAAGGAGAAAAGACGTGTCCACAGATTACACTGATTTCCACTGATTTTTTTCTTTTTTCTTCTCTTCCTTGCTTCCGCTCTTCCTGTTTTTTCTCACCTTCTTACCTTCTTACCTTCTTTTTTTTTCCGCTCTTCTGCTCTTCCATCTTTTTCCTCGCTTCCTGTTTTACCTTCATCATTCATCATTCATCATTCAAATCTTCTAATAAAAGGATCACCTCCACCGCATCGTCATAATCGAGGTTCAGGTTGTTGGCCAGTTCGGGATCGCGGGAACCGGCAAGGATGGCCTGAAGTTTGGGGATTAAAGCTCTCATGAAATCATCTATTTCAGGATCATTAAGCAATTCTTCTAAAACCGCGGCCATTTCTGTGGTTTGATTTGCTTTAAGGGCCTGGCCAACGGCAAGGCACAGCCGCCCGGTTCCGGAATAATTCTCCCCGCCGTCGCGGCGATAGGCCAGGAAGAGTTCAGTGGCCTTTTCCCGCGCCTCCTGCGCCTTTTGTAAATTGCCTTCCGCCCGCTCCAGGTCACAAAGAATATTATAGGATACCCAAAGTTGGGCGGCAGGGCCATAATTTTTTCTGCACTCAATAGCCCGGATAATCTCGGTCCGCGCTTCTTCATTTCGTTTGAGTCTGATTAAGGTATTGGCCAGGTTACTGCGAATAAGCCCTTCTTTTTCCAGGTATTTCATTTCTATGGTTTTATCCGCTGCCTGGCGATAAAAGATTACTGCCTCTTCCAGCCGGCCCATATTATCGTAAAGGGTACCCAGTTGCAATAAACTCCTCTCCTCACCGATGGAGTCGTGCTGTTGCACGCCTATTGCCAATGCTTGTCGGTAGGCCTGTTCCGCCTTCTGCCATTGTCCGGTTTGTTGATGGGCCATGCCGATCTGATGCAACAATGCAGCCACAGATGCCGGTTCGTTAAGATTGATAAATATTTTTATTCCTTCGGCATAAGCGCCGATGGCATCCTTATAACGGCCCTGCTTCAGGCGCACCGTTCCCAGGTTACTTTTGCCAACGGCAACATCACGCAACCTTTCCTTATTTTCATCTAATTGAATTCCTTTTTCATACGCCACCACCGCTTCTTCATACCGGCCCAGATCGCACAAACATACTCCTTTCTCGGTCAGGCAACTCGATGCCATTCGCTCTGCCTCAGTAATGCCTTGTCCGGCAAGGCGTTGAAACCGGGTGTAGGCTTCTTCGATATATAGCAGGGCGGCCTGGGACGCGCCGCTTTTTCTAAGCACACGTCCAAGCTCCCAATGTGCATATGCTGTGTCATAGACGGCATCTGAATATGCATTCTCACCTTCCTGTAAACATTTATCCAATAATTTACGATTTTTTTGTAATGCATGTGCAAAATTTCCTTTTTCCAGTAAACGAGCAATATACATAATTGTTGACCAAAATTGAGAATGATTCCACCCCCCTTGCTCCAGTTTTTTGCTTTCTTCCTCTCGGATAGCCGCCACTCGGGTCAGGAGGTGAAATTTGCCCAAAGGAGCAATCAATTGTTCCAGTGAATTGGCTAAATCAACCGTTTTCTCCGCATCTCCTTGCTCCCTCGCCAGCTCCAGCAGAACCATTAAGTTGGGCAGTTCCAACAATGTTAAAGTAGAGGAAACCTGGGTGTTTTGAAAGTACTGCTGATATAAAAAGCTACTCAATTGCCGCATGCTTTCGATCCAGCGGGTCGTGCTAGCTTCAAGAACAATACTATCCATTCCCAGCCGCAAATAAGGACACAAGGCCGGGTCAAAGCGGAAAAAACCATAAGCCAATGGTACAGCCAGGCCGGTTTGCATTAATTGTGCCACCAGTAAATCCCTTTCCTCTTTAGTTAATTCCAATACCTCTGAAATAGGATATACATGCCCGCCGCCCTGGAACACGCCCAGCGGTTGGATTTTCGCCCGTATTCCCGGCGACAGCCGCCGCAGCGACAACTCGACGCTGGCAAACAACGACCGCTCCCGCTCATTTGGGTACTTCTTATCCAATTCCGCCATCAATTGCCCCAATCTCTTCGTTGTCTGCCCCACCCCGAATTCCCCAATATAAGGCGCCAATAACACCAAGCCCCGTGCATGTCCATTCATCGCTTCCACCAACGCCTCTACTTCCGGCTGCGCGCCGCCGCGCTCATCTTCCTTCGGCGTTATCCCCGCCGCTGTCATGGCCCGCTGCACCAACTCTATTGCATCATTCTTTGTCAACCGCCCCAATACCACATGCTTAACCTTTGCCGCAAATGGTTCCGGCAGCGCTTCCCGCGACGTAAACAATACCCGCGTCTCACCTATCTTTAATAATTTCTGACACAAACGGAAAAAGGTCTGAAGAGATTCTGAATCAAACCGATCAAGGGGGGCTCCTTTCGAGAAAGCCGCCCCCCTATCCCCCCCGTGAAAGCTTTTGTTTACTGGTAAGATGCTTTCTATATTATCCAAAACAATCATTGTGCAGTTATCACGCAATGCCCGTTCAATCGGCTGCAACGCTTTGCTTAACAACTCATCATCCTTATACTCAGCCACCGAATAATTATTCACCAACTGCCTGCCTATCCGATCCACTACAGTCCGCACAGCATATACATCCTCCAACAACACAAACAAGGCCCTATTAAACCGGTTCGTCCTCACCAACCACCGCGCTAACTCCACCGCCAACGTCGTCTTCCCCTCCCCTCCTTGCCCACAGACTACCCCAAATGACTCCAACCCCAATAACCGCTCCAATTTCAATAACTCCTTACTGCGCCCCACAAATCGATGCCCCGGCGTCTCCGGCAAATCCCCAAACCGGTTCTCCAATAATTGAGTTTGCATTTCCTCCGCCCCACGCGAAGGCACACGCGTCAGCAAACGCACATCCTCCCTCTCCTGGTACAACACCGGCACAAACCAATCCTGCATATACAACTTCCCGGCCCCGAAAACCTTAATCCGATAAGTATCCCCATACAATGCCTTATGCCCGGCCAACATGGCTTCGCCAACCCGGCTCCCGTTCGCCAATTCTCCATAAAAACTCCCCACAAACCGCTTCGCCGTCTCCACCAAAACCGAATGACTCATGGCCACTACCGCCGCTACACCCTCATCCAATAATTTCGCCGCTACCGAAGCAGTCGGGTCATCTTCCGATTTCGCCGATTGACAGGCCTCCAAAAAAACCAGCGAAACCCGGTGCACCTTGAACACTTCGGCTATCTTTTGCGCATCCACCAATTGAGATTTCCGCTCTTCCAATTTCTCTTTGTCTTTCGGGTCTTCGAAACACAACCCGCCTAAACCCGTTGTCTTACTGAACACGCCGTGGCCGTCAAAATGCACCACATGATAAGCAACTCCTTTTTTATGCGCCCGGTCCAATTCCTCTTGCATGGCCGGGAAAGTAGGGGGCGCCAGCACGGTTAGCTCCACCAGGTCGCCCAGGCTTTCCAAAGCCGTAACCAGCGGCAAAGCGCTGACCCGATGATCGATATACCCGGCGGTATCATCTTCCGGCCTGGGACTGACCAGCAAAATGCGAATCGGCGGTTGGGAAACTTGCCGCTCCACCGGTACCCGGTTCGGCAATCGCCTGCGCACCTGCACCGGTTTCGCCCCCTGGAATAAATAACTTCGACCATCGTGCAGCAGTTCCCAGGGTAGAGCCAGGAGCAGCGAGCCCGCTTCATTGGCTTCGGCCTGTTTCCCTGCTTCCGTTCCTTTCACCAACGAAGCATTCACATAAACAGTAAAACGCCTTTCGCCGTCATTACCGGATTTTTCCCAGGCCATCAGTACATTGCGAACTGCGTCGTCGTTAAACACCGCATTGAAAAGCGCCTGGCCCCATTTTGGCAGTTGCTCTTCCACCTTTTCCGCCCGCTGCTTGAACACGCCGATGGGCCACTGGGCGAAACGTTCCAAATACCAGGAAAGTTCCTCATGCTCGATGGGGCCGATGGGCGCGGTGAAAGAAAACCGTTCGCTTTCCACCTCGCGAAGGCCTTTTTCACCGGGATTAAAGATTAAGCGGGCCGTGGCCCTGGACCGGCGTATGCCGTCCGTTTCCGTCATCACCGGGTCGGTCAGTTCCAACACCAGTTCATGGAGCAAAGTCTCTGCCAATACTATTGGCGGCTGGAAATCATCCGGCAGCCGTTCGCCCAGGGCGGCCATGATATAGGGCAGGGCTTCGCTTATCCCGCCGGGGCCAACCTCTACCTTGACCCCCACCGGTTCTTCCGGGAAATACAATCCCAAAGCAGCCGGTTCAACGCCCGGCAGCAGCAAAGGAATCACCCGGTATGCATCGCCCAGTTTTTTCTTTACTTTGAGGGCCTCTTTGGTTTCTTTCAAAACCCAGGCCGAATTAAAGGTATCACGGCTGAGAATCAATATAAATGCGCGCGCGTTTTGAATCGCTTTTTTAATTTCCGGTTCCAATTCATCGCCCCCTGCCAATTGCCGGGAATCCGCCCATACTTCTAATTGAAGGGCTTCCATGGTTTCGCGCAGTTCCTTTACAAATCCATCATCCTTACTGCTGTGTGAAATAAAAATATGCTTGCTCATGCTCTCTCATTTTATGGCAGTTCGTCATGAGGGCTTTGCCTTCGCCCGGAGACCATGAAAACTTTTGCCACCAAAAGAAGGCACACCAAGACACCAGGATTTTTTTAATAATAAACCTCTTGGTGTACCTTCGTGCCTTAGTGCCTTTGTGGCTATTTTTATGGCCGCTTACTCAAAAAGTATCCTTATGTTTTACACGATTGCGAAACGAAAGTCAAGAAATATTTCAAATTTAAAAACCGTCTCCTGATGCCGCACACTGGCGCACCGGTTTGCAGACCCCTTCCTACGGGTTACGGCCCCTTCTTTTCATTAACCGTTAACAATTAACCAAGCTATTTTCATAAAAAACATCCTGGGCGAGCTTGAAAAAACTCCATCTATATGGCATAATGCTGTCTTTACCAGTTCTCAAAAACATACGACTGTGTATTGGGTATTGTATTAATCGTGTATTGTGAATACCAGGATTGTTTTTCCTGTTCTTGTTTCGGATAGCCTCCTGGAGAGTCAATGGCGGAAGCACGCCCATTCACTAATAACCAATAACGAATGACCAATGACCAACCCATGACGCCGACAAAAAAATACATCATCTATACGTTAATCGTAGTTCTCGCCTCCCTGTTAATTCTATTTGCCGTATACTCCATTATCGATAAAGAAGCGGATACTGTTCCGACCCCGGGGAAAGCGGCGGAACAGCTCAAGGAGATCGAAACCCCGGGGAAAAAATGGTTGAATGGGTATTTCGGCATCTTTTTCCGGTTCAAATACCTGGGCAATATCAACTGGTTGTTGGTTCCTTTGTTAATCTATTTTTTCCTGGCCGTGAAGAAACCCCGCCGGTGGCAAATGGCACTGGTATTTGCCTGGCTGCTGACCGCGTTGTTTATCATCATCAAAGGCTACACCAATTACAGGTATCAATTTACACTGTTTGCTTTTACGGCAACCGTCATCCTGCTGCTGCTGTGGGAAATTTTAAAAAATAAAAAAACCTATTTGAAAATTTTCTGTTTTTCCTTCGTAGGTTTGGTTTGCGCCTTTAATATTTACCATTATTTCGACCGTTACGATTTTTTCTGGGGGATGAAAGTCAATGAAGAGAAATCGCGGTTCCCCTATCGACTGATCGATTACCTTAACCGCGACACGGCGCTAAAAGAGTCGGCGAAAAAAGTCTTTGTTATGGACCAGCCGATATTTTTTTATTATACCGATCAAAAAGGCATCGATATGCAGTCGCCCCAGGCCCAGTGGGCCACCGCCCACTTAACCGGGAATATCGGTTCCCGGGAAGCCCTCTTCAAGGAATTTAAAAAAATCCTGCATGTCGAATATATTTTACTCGGCGCCAGCCACCTGAAGCTCTACCAACCCTTCTTGTTACCGGAATTTCTCGACTGCGAGTGCCGGTTGGTATTAAAGGACAACGGGTGGTTCTTGTACCGTTTAAGAGAAAAACCCCTGGAACGGGAACTGAAGTCGCCCCGCTTTGGAAAGTATAAATTATGGCGGCCCCAGGCCAAAGAACCCGGCAGCGTATCGCCCGGGTTAATCACCTTTATGGAGACAGGGAAATTCGCCTTCGCTTCTAAGCGTCAGAAGGAACGGCGAAGGGATTGGAATTGCCTGGAACTGCGCAACCTCAAACCCGATGAAAAAGGCGAGCGCAGGATCAATTTCGGTTATGAATTGGGCCGCGGTGAACTCAAAATGCAAATCCGGCGGGTCCAGGGCCGGTATCTCCACTTTATCGTCAGGGCGGCCATTTCCCCCACGCTTTTTAATAGGGATAATTTTATTTTTATCAGCGAATACAGTGAGCGGGATAAAATCTGGCGATCGACGCGAACCTATTTTTCATCCCCCCAGGGGCGGACTTATATCGTCTCGCGGGAAATCGGGAAAGACAGTTCGCGGGTAATAGTGGGGTTTCGTTTTACCCCCCGGTCCACGGCAGAAGTATTATTAATCAGTGACGCGGGGATATACGTTTCCGATGAACCCTTATAATAAAGGAATAAACCCATGAAATTTTCTAAATTTTTAAAGGACCTCCTGTTTACCGGTTTTTCCCAGGTGCTGGTGCTGCTGATGGGGGTCGTGTTTGTCAAAATAATGGCCATGGCGCTGGATAAAAACAGCTTCGGGTTACTCATGCTTATCCGGCGCTGGTTAGGCGTCCTGCAGCCCCTACTTACCCTGAACCTGGGCCTAAGCTTAATAAAGTTTGTCAGCACCAATAAAGAAAAGCAGGCCCATTTTTTCAAAGTGTCCCTGGGCATCATAAATCTTATTTTTTTAATTGTCACCGCCGCCGTTTGTATCCTGCCTAAAACCTTTTCCTTCTTACTCTTCAACAGCCCCCAATACCCCCTGCTGACGGTCATATTTACCGTTTTCACTTATTCCGCCGCCCTCTATTTGCTCATCTACTCATTTTTCCGGGGCGAACAGGATATGACGCGGGCCAATATCCTCAGCCTGGAATATTACGGCTTCCCCGTGCTGCTGGCCGGGCTGTTGTTGGTGCTAAATTTTAAAAACGGGTACCGGGATTTAGTCTTTTTTCACTTCCTGTATACCGTACCGGTTATCGCCGCCGCTTTCCTTTATTTTTGGAAAAATAATCTCTTTGCCCTGCGCTACCCCTTAAAATTCAAATTAAAAGAAATGTCCGGGTTTCTTTCTTACGGGTTGAACCGGCTGCCCTCCACTTTGTTTTCATCGCTGATCTTAGGTTTCCCGGTATTCTGGGCCAACCGCACCATGACCCTGGAAGAGGCCGGTTACCTGGGCCTCGGGGTGTACATTGTCCGCATGATGGAAATATTTTCAACCCCCTTTAATAAAATTTTTATGCCCAAGTTTTCGGAATTTTCCGTTAGCGCCAAACCGGGAGATGTTAAAGACAAAAGCATGATCGTGGTGGATTTTATTATTACCTTTTTACCTGTCGTGGTGCTCAGCATATACGGCTTGTCGCGACATATCTTACTTCTCTGGCTGGGCAAAGAATTCCTTATCGCCCTTCCCGCCATTCAAATCGCCATACTGTTTTCCGGGTTCTATGTCATGCACGCCATTATCAGGGGAATCCTGAACGGCGTGTTTATCTTCCCTTACGTCAATATCATCGGCCTGTTGGGTCTTACGGCCGTGACGCTGCCCATTGTCTTCGCCCTGGGGAGCAACTTGCTGGGAATATCTTTAAGTTTCGGCGCCGGTCTTTTTGTCCTGGGCGTCAGCTCCCTGTATATCCTGGTGAAAAAATTGGCGCTGGCATTTCCCTGGAAATTATTACTGGTCTATTCAGTTGTGGCCGCGGTCGTCTTTTTTATTACTTTTTTTATCGATAAATCGATGGTCCGACTGGTTTCTTTAAATACTTATGTCGAGTTTATGATCTTATGCGCTTACCGGTTCTTACTATTACTGGCGATTTTCTTCCTTTTCTGGAAGAAGACATTGTGGTACAGCGAGCTCAAAAAACGGATGAATGTCCAAAAACAGGGAGTGAACTAAATGGCGGAACTTTTGTTTACGTTATATTTACTTTCCGGCATCGCAAAAGTTTTCTTAAAATTCTTCATCGGGGATGCGTTTGCGGAAATCTTTAATACCACGTTGATTTTTGCCGCATTGCTCGTTTTGGTCGGCGGCTTCCAGGGATTTAAGAATATCTATTTTAAAAGTAAACTGTATATTGCCCGCGGGTCCCTGCCGTCCATCATGCTGCTGCTGTCTTTTTATTTATGGATGATCCTCTCGCTGCTTTATACCGTTTCCCCCCAATACTCCTATATCAAAACCTTCCTGTTTCTCACCAACCTGGTGGCTTTTTTGTTTCCCCTGGTTTATAAAGGTTTCGATTTCCAGCGGTTTGTAAGATATTTTATTTATACCGGTTCGCTTTTTATCGTGTTATATCTATCATTGGTCCCCAGGAGTTATTCCGCTTACATAAGCGAGAACCTGGAAATTTCCGGCAAGTACCTGGATATCGGCTACCTGGCCGCCCTGGATGTACTGCTGCTGACGCTGCTGCTGCCCCACCTGGAAATGAAGCGCTGGTTAAAACTGGGTTTTATCGGGGTGAACCTGGCGGCGGTGACGATTACCGCCGCCCGGGGACCACAGGTCTTCATGATCCTGACCCTCCTCTTGTACGCGTTATTCAACCCCAAAATACTTTACCGGTTTTTTGGACGCCCGGACTTGAAAAAAATCCTGGTCATTGCCGTTTCCGTCGTTATCCTGGCGGTGGGTCTCTACAATACCCTGGGTCACTATTCCGACAATATCGAACGAACTCTCCAACGGTTAAGCATGGTGACGGATGTCGAATCCAGCAGCCTATCCGTTCGGGTCTCCCAAATCTATTTCGCCGTAGAAAAAATTTTCCAGGATACGTCTAATTTTATGCTGGGCTCCGGTATCGGGAGTTTCGGCATATTATATGCCGGGGAGGATGTGCGGTTATACCCCCATAATATTATTCTTGAAACATGGTTCGAGTTGGGGGTGGCGGGGGTTATAATATTGCTGTTATTTTTCGGTTTTTACATAAAAAAAATAAAACTAAACAGCCCGTCCTTTTATATATTCTTTTACCTGTTGTTAAACAGCCTTAAATCCTCTTCTTTGGTGGATCTGAGGGTCATGTTCGGCATTTTTGCCTGCCTGGCGGTTTTTGCCACGCGCTTGAAATATGGAGAAGATGAAAACATGGGAAATACGGGGAATATAGGGTAAAAAAATGAAAATTTGCCACCTGACATCGGTACACCCTGCCGGCGATATTCGTATTTTTGAAAAAGAGTGCAAGAGTCTGGCCGCCCACGGCTACGAGGTGGTACTGATTATTAAAAATAAAGAAGCCGAAACCCGGGACGGCATTAAAATCATTCCCTTCCCGGTCTTGAAGAATCGATTGCTGCGGGTCTTTTTATCGCCGTTTCGTATGTTTTTTTTGGCCAGGAGGCAGGAAGCCCGGGTCTACCATTTCCATGACCCGGAACTTATTATTACCGGCCTGCTGCTCCGCTTTTTTACAAAAGCGGCGGTGGTTTACGATATTCATGAAGATTACAAAACCTCCATTCGCCAAAAATATTACTTACCGGGAATAATTTCGTATCCGTTGGCCTGTCTTTTTGGGCTTTTCGAAGCCCTGGCGGCCCGTTTTTTTCACCTCGTACTGGCAGAGAAATATTACAGCCAACGGTTTCCCCGGGGAATCCAGGTATTGAATTATCCCCTCCCGCGGCCGCTAACCCCGGGAGCCCTTCCGGGACCTGTTTCTCCCGGTCCTGCCCGCTTGATTTATACCGGCACGGTGTCCGGCAGCAGGGGCGCTTATGTGCATGCCCGGTTGTTGACCCTGGTAAAAGATTGCGAAATTTATTTCATCGGCTCCTGCCGTAAAGAAGAGGCGGACAAAATACGGGAAATCGTGGGAGATCAAAAAGACCGGCTGTTCCTGGAAGGTGAAAACCAGTTCGTACTGCCGGCCCGGATCCGGCATTATTATGAAACCGGCCGCTGGTTGGCCGGTCTGGCCGTATTTCCCAACTCCGGCCATTACCGGCAAAAGGAATTAACCAAGTTCTTCGAATACATGGCGGCCGGGATTCCCATCATATGTTCGGATTTCCCGGTATGGCGGGAACTGGTGGAAGCCAACGGGGTGGGCCTGGCGGTAAACCCGTCGGAACCCGGCGCCCTGGTGGAAGCGGTGGAATTCCTCAAAACGCATCCCGAAAAAGCCGCTGAAATGGGGGAAAGGGGAAAACAATTGACGCAGGACCGTTTTAATTGGCAAAATGAAGAGAAAAAGTTGCTGGAATTGTATGAAAGGATTAAGTGAAATTTTTTATAAATCATAAGGGATTGGAAAATGAAGAACGTATGGATATTGAATCATCATGCCGTACCGCCCAATATCGGCGGCGGCACCCGGCACCATGAACTTTCCTATTATTTAAACAAAAAAGGCTATAAAACCACCATTTTTTGTTCCGGGAATGTCCACCGGAGAGAGATCGATTTAATCCCCCCCGGTGTGACATATAAAGAGGAAAACTGTTACGGCGTGGATTATGTTTTCATAAAAACCAAACCGGCTTACGGTGAAAATGGGGTGAAGCGGGTGCTGAACATGCTTTCTTATTATTGTTTCATGGTTCGAAATTACCGGCGCTTCGGGACCCCCGACATCGTCATCGGTTCTTCGGTGCACCCATTTGCCATAGAAGCCGCCAGGGTCATTGCCCGGGAGACCGGGGCCAAATTTTTTTGTGAAATCCGCGACCTCTGGCCCGAAACCCTGGTACAAATGGGGCAAATATCCAGGTATCATCCCATTGTGCTGTTTTTTAAACGAATGGAAAAGAGGTTCTATCAAACAGCGGAAAAGATCATCGTACTTATGCCCAATGCTTATGAATACATCAAACGATATAATATCCCGGCAGAAAAAGTGGTTTACATACCCAACGGCGTGGACGCGGCGGGTTTCGACCGTTTGAAAGAAACAAAGACAATCCCACCGGCAATAGAGGGCGCCCTGGGCAAAGGGTTCTGCTGCGTTTATATCGGCGCCCACGGCGTGGCCAACAGCCTGGAGACGCTTATATTAAGCGCCGAAATCGTGCAAAAAGAAGCCCCGGCCCCCGCTGTCACCTATATCTTCATCGGCGACGGCCCGGAAAAGAAACCCATGCAGCAAATGGCGGAAGAACGCGGGCTAAAAAATGTCCTGTTTTTCGACCCCGTGAAAAAGGAGGAAGTGCCGTCCATCCTTTCCAGGGCCTCCATTAACCTGGCGGCCATGAAAGACCTGGAACTGTACAAATACGGCATCAGCCTGAACAAACTTTTCGATTACATGTGTTCAGGCAAGCCCGTGGTCTTTGCCGGGAATGTTTACAATGACCTGGTCAAAATGTCCGGATGCGGCATTTCCGTGCCGGCCGACGATTACCGGGGATTTGCCGGCGCTATCCTTAAGCTCTATCATATGTCTCAACAGGAAAGGGCCCAATTGGGGGGAAAAGGAAAAGCCTATGTTCGGGAGCACCATAATATGATAAAATTAACCGATCGATTGGAGGCCCTGTTTTAGAGTAAACGGTACAGGGTACACGGATGCGCGTTAAATATTTTTTTGACAGGATTTTTGCTTTGCTCCTTTTAGTATTGCTGGCGCCGGTTTTTTTAATCGCCGCGGCGGTTATATATTTTAAGGACCGGGGAACAATATTTTTCCGGCAAACCCGTCCCGGTTGGCATGAAAAACCATTTACCCTGCTCAAGTTCAAGACCATGAAAGAAATCTACGATGAAAACGGGGATCCCCTCCCGGATGAAGAGCGGCTCACCTCTGTCGGCAAATGCTTGAGGAAATTAAGCCTGGATGAAATACCGCAGCTTATTAACGTGTTAAAAGGGGAAATGAGTATGATCGGTCCCCGGCCGCTGTTGATGGAGTACCTGCCGTTGTACGACGAGACCCAGCGGCGCAGGCGCGAGGTTAAACCCGGCATCACCGGGTGGGCCCAGGTCAACGGCCGGAACGCCTTGAGCTGGGAAGCGAAGTTTGAGTTGGATGTATGGTATGTGGACCATTGGTCGTTATTCCTTGATCTTAAGATAATCGGCCTGACCGTCATTAAAGTATTGAAGCGGGAAGGCATATCCGGGGAAGGGTGCGCCACCATGGAAAAATTTAATGGAAGTGACGGAAAATGAAATCGATTATTATTTATGGCGCCAGCGGCCACGGCAAAGTGATTGCCGATATCATCGAAAAGAGCGGCGGGGAAATCATGGGATTTGTGGATGATAACGAATCCAAATGGGGAAAACTGTATTCCGGGTACCGGGTATTGGGTGGGGAAGAGCAGTTGACAAAGTTGTGTGAAGCAGGGGACGGGAAGGTTGCCGTTATTATCGGCGTGGGGGATAATCCTACCCGGGAAAAAATCCAGGAAAGATTGGCTAAAAAAAAAATACCTTTCGGCATGGCCGTTCATCCGTCCGCTCAAATAGCGAAGGGCGTTACCATCGGGGCAGGAACCGTTATCATGGCCCACTGTGCGGTGAACCCAGATACCCGGATCGGGACCCATTGCATAATCAACACCGGCGCCGCCATCGATCATGACGGCGTCATTGGTGATTTCGTTCATATCTCGCCCGGCGCGTCTCTGGGCGGCGGGGTAAAAGTAGGGGATTTAACCTGGATCGGGTTGGGCGCCTCAGTGATTAACAATATCCAGGTGGCTGAAAACAGCATTGTCGGCGCCGGGGCAGTGGTTATCCGGGATGTGCCGTCCCATTCGATTGTCGTGGGGAATCCCGCCAAATTCTTGCGGAAAAACCAGGTAGGAGGGTAATCCCATGAATATCCCATTATCCAACCCGGATATTACAAAAAAAGAAAGAGATGCCGTACTTCGAGTTTTAAAGACCCCCCATTTAAGCCTGGGACCGAAACTCCCTGAATTCGAGCAGGTAATGGCCGGGTATGCCGGGGTAAAATACGCCGTGGCCATGTCCAGCGGTACGGCCGTGCTGCACACCATTATCAAAGCCCTGGGAATCGGGAAAGGCGATTACGTGTTAACCACCCCATTTTCCTTTATTTCCACTTCCAACTGCCTGCTGTTTGAAGGCGCGGCGCCCATTTTCGTAGATATCGATGAAAACGCCTATAACCTTACCCCGGAAGCCGTTGAAAAAGCCTATCTGGCGTTGCCGGTAGAAAAGAGGCAAAAAGTCAAAGCCGTGGCTTATGTCGATGTGTTCGGCGTCCCGGCCGACGGGGAAGGGTTTGAGCACTTCGGTAAGAAGTACCATTTACATATCATCGACGATTCCGCCGAGGCGTTGGGTTCCACGTTGAAGGGCAGGAAATGCGGTTCTTTCGGCGACGCCGGGCTGTTTGCTTTTTATCCCAACAAGCAAATCACCACCGGCGAAGGCGGAGTGCTGGTCACCGGCAACAAAGACCTTGCCGCGATGGCCAAAAGTTTACGCAACCAGGGCCGGGATGAAGGCGCCGGCTGGCTCCAGCATGCCCGCCTCGGATACAATTACCGGCTCAGCGATATCAATTGCGCCCTGGGCATCGCCCAGATGCAGCGTATCGATGAAATCCTGCAAAAACGGAAAAAAGTAAAAGCAACCTATGACGCCCAATTCGACAATTTATTTAAGAAAGGCCTGTTGATTCCCCAGCGAATTCCTGTCGGCGCTGAAGTTTCGCCTTTTGTATATGTATTAAGGTTATCCGGCGATTTCACCAAAGAGGACAGGGAGAAGTTGCTGAACAGTTTAAGGGAGAAGGGCATCGGTTGTTCCAATTATTTTACGCCCATACATTTGCAGCCCCATTACCGGGAGTTAGGTTGGCAATACGGGGACATGCCGGCGACCGAGCGAATTTCCGAGCGAACCATTGCGCTCCCGTTTTTCAACAACCTCAAAGAGTCGCGGATAAAATACATCGTCCAGGCCGTATCCCAATACTTTCCGCAATAGGTAGGAACGGGGACGGACAAGAAAAAATCTTTTTTCTCTTAATAAGGGCTAAAGATTCGTAATGAAATAAACCTCGTTGGAACCGACTACACACCATTCCCGCAAGGATACAATATATCTAGCGAAAACAACCGGTTTAAAACATTCTCTATAAACCCTTTATTACTTGCCCCTTTAGATTCGATGATATCCTTAAATAAATTCTCTCCATTACACAAATCCAATATTTCTTTTACCTGACCGGGTAATTCCGACCATTCCATGTCTTCCAATAAAATATAAAAGGAATTAGCAGCGAAAACCCTGTCTTTGTTCAATATCTTATATAATGCTTGCCGATACGATTGTTCACGCTTTTTTATGCAGTCTTTTATGATATTCGTATTCCTTTCAAGACTTTCGTTGATTTCCCGGAGACTGAAATTCCCCTCGATTATTTTTATACCCGGCTTTAATTTCGGTTTGGATAATCCGTCCAATGCCTTACCGGGTTCCTCTTTCCCGGTATCCCCTTGCATATCCGGGTTTTTAAAAATATCTTTGCCGAAATGTTCGAAATATAAGAACGTATGATTGGTACTTACCGCCCCTACAAAAGGGAATTCCAGGCCGGCATACTCTCCCGCCGTCTTCAAATACGCCGAGTCGATAACGTAAGCGTCTGTTTCCAGCTTACTCTCATTTTTTTCTTTATATAAACATAAAACTCTAAATTCATCCCCATCGGCATAACCAACGTTTGATATACCATAGGCTCGAGGATTTTTAAATACCCTGGAACCGGGTAATAACTCAAAATTTCCCAGGGTAAACAAAGATATGTGCTCTTTATTCCCGGATATAAACTCGATGGTTTCCATTGCTTCCCCGGAGGTTTCCGTGGGGAAATCCAGGAATGCCATGACCTGCACACAGATTCCCGCATCGGAAAAATTTTTAATCACTTCCCCGGCTGTTTGGGGTGTAAATCCTTTCTCTATTAATTCCAATATTCTCAGGTTCCCCGATTCCAGGCCCACGGCAACAGATAAACATCCTCCTCGTTTGAGCTTCAGGCAGTTTTCCCGGGTAAAAATTTTCTCGATTTTTATTTCCGTATTCCAGCGATAAGAAAGTTTTCTTTTGATCAATTCAGCGGCAATGTTCAGCGCCATGACCGGGGACATGACATCGATGGCAAATGCGAAATGGTTTACTTTATATTGGGCTGCTAAAAATTCCATATCGGCGATAATTTTTTCGCTGCTTCTTTCCCTGTAGCGGGCTGTTCCCTCTTTTGTAGCGCCATAATGGCAAAAAGCACATTTGTTCCAGTAACAGCCCCGCGTCGGCGCATAAGGTAAAACCACTTGCGGCGATAAATATTTATCCAGCGGGAACCCGTGAAAATCAGGGGGTGGTAATTCGTCCAGGTTTTCCACGAAGGCATCTTTCGGGGGGAATATAATTTCATAATTTGCCCGGTCATAATAAATAACGTTTTGTAGGGAAGAAGGTTGGCCGGGTCCGGCTGCCGGTTTTGCCATGGCGGACTGAAAGGTTTTCAAGTATAAGATAAGATTATAAAGGGCGGTTTCTCCTTCATAAATAATGATGCTATCCAGGTAATCGAAGAGAGTTTTCATTTTTTTGCGCGGCATATTTAAAACCAGGCGGCATAAAAAAGCGCCGCCGGCGCAAATATGAATGCCTGGAAAATTTTTCTTTATAAGATCCGCCACAGCGAACATTTGCAGTATCTGTGAGGGGTAGGTGACGGACATGCCGATTAAACCCGGTTTTTCCGCGGCCACCAGGGGGATGAGCTTTTGCTCGTAATACTCTATAAAAGGGTTGCTATCTTTCCCGGTTTGAGCGATGATATCGGCCCGGGAGCTTAGAAAAAAAGGGGTCGTATACCCGGCCGCATCGATTTGAGTAGGAAAATAGGCGCCGGAAATAAGCGTTAGTGCTTGCCCCAGGAAACCGGAATTTTTTCGATACTCCTTGAAATTAAAAAATCTCTCTTTATCCCTGAAGCCGGACAGGTAATTTCCCGGTTTCAGGGTATTGGGATCGATGCCTGACGCCTCTAAGCATTTCAAATACTCTTTTTGTTCAATGAAATTAAGGGAATTTCTTTTCTCCAGGAAAGCGAAACGTTGGTCGACTTTTTGCCGGCATTTTTCCAGGAAGTCCTGGCTGAGAATGTATTCATGGGCGTCGATATTCAGGTCTTTTATAGTAACCTTTTCTCCCTGGCGACGCAAATATCCGGCTAGATAAGGAATTGCCGGGTATGGTTGGGTAAAATCAGCGGCGGGTAAGTATATAAGTAAGGTATTAAAATCCGTGGTCACAGGGATATTTTATCATATGTGGAAAAAAAGGCAAATCCGAAAGAGAAAAATCCATCTGTCCCCAAACCTCTTTGCCCACGAATTACACGAATTACACGAATAAAAACTAGCCACGGACGAACACGGACTAACCACGGACAATAAAGACGAAGGTGAGAAGGTGAGAAGGTAGGATGGTAAGAAAAAACATGAAAACAAAAAAGATAGCCGCGAAGAACGCGAAGGGACGCGAAGAAAATAATAAAAAGCTTTTAATGAAAAGCTTTTGGAAGTCCGTACCGGCGAAACCGTCCATCCGTGATATTTTCAAGGAAAGGTTTTTGGTCGCCGAAGGCGATAGTTGACGGTGGATTTAGGCCAATAAACCGGGTTGATAAAAAAAATCGGGCATGCTATAATTTCATTATGAAAGAAAAGAATGAACCTTACCGCCAGGATGTCGCATTTATCGATAGGGACAAAGAACTGGCCGATTTAAGGCTTTTCGTCGATAAGCGACCTTCGGAAATCCTTTTTATCCACGGCCCCAAATCATCCGGCAAAACCACCTTGCTCTACAAATTCCTGGGGCAAATCCAGAAAGAACAACGACTGGACGTCAAATTCATGGACCTCCGCGAAACTTTCACCAATGTATATGATGATTTCCTAAAAACTTTTTTCCGCATTGAAATCCAGGGTGAAAAAAAAGAATCCCGGGCCTCCAATATCAATATCGGATTTTTCAAAATCGATGCTTCAGTGGAAAAGAAAATCCTTGAAAAACGGGCCGATCCGTTTAAAGTGATGAAAGCCGAATTCCTGGAACTTACCCGGCAAGGCATTAAGCCCATTTTGATCATCGATGAACTCCAGGCCCTGGATAAAATTTACCTCGAGAATGACAAAGAACGCCAATTGATCACGGCATTGTTCAATTTTTTTGTGGCCATGACCAAGCAGGCCCACCTTGCGCATATCATCATCGCTTCTTCGGATGGGTATTTCTTGAATACCGTATATAATGATTCAAAACTCAAAAAGTGTTCCAGGTATTATAAAGTGGATTATCTCGCTAAAAAAGACGTAATGGAGTGGCTGCTGAACCTGGAGAAATACTCGAAAATAAAAGCTTACCGGTTGACTGAGGAAGATGCCGAGAAGATATGGGATACGGTCGGCGGCAGTATGTGGGAAATTCAGGATATATTGACTGAACTTTTCGAAAATCCTATCGATGAAGTACTCCATTTGTATAAGAAGAAAATTAAAGGAATGATCGAATACAATATCGGCGCCGATATGGAAAAAGAAAAAGTACTGCACGTATTTCTAAAACAAGAAACCGCACGCCTGAGGGACTTTATTTCCCAGGGAATTGCCCCGGCTGAAATCGATCCGTTATTACAAAATTTAGTTCGAAACAATATCCTCTATTTTGATCCTACCGAAGCCGTATATTATCCCCAGGGGAAGAGCTATCAATGGGGGATAAAATTATATTTTGAGAGTATAGAACAATACAAGTAGCCCGCGAAACACGCGAAACACACGAAAAAAGATCAGCCACGGACGAACACGGACAGTAAAGACGAAGTTGAGAAGGTAAGAAGGTAGGAAGGTAAGAAAAAACCTAGGAAAAAAAGATAGCCGCGAAGAACGCGAAGGGACGCGAAGTAAAAATAAATCCGAAGCACGATATCCGAAACAAAAACAACTGCCCACGAATTACTCGAATTTTCACGAATGTTTTTTTTCATCATTCATCATTCCAAATCTCTCCACTGACCAATGACCCCCACCTCCCGATCCCTGATTTTTTTTCTTCTCTTCTTTTCTTCTTATCCTCTTCTCTTCTGCTTTTCTCCGCTCTTCTGATCTTCCTCGCTTCCCTTTTTTTCGGCTTTTCTCACCTTCTCACCCTCTTAACCTCTTAACTTCTTATTCTTTATTGACCATGCACACTCGAAACCCCAACGCATTATTGCGCTCCGCAGGCTCATACTTCCTGCGGGAAGAACACGTGATAAATCTTTCGTTATCGTAAAAACTTCCGCCGCGGGCAGATTGATTATCGCACCATTCTTCCGCGTTGCCGGCCATATTCAATAAGCCATACGGGGAAGCGCCCCGGGGATTGGCGTCGACTTTAATTGTTTTCGTTGAAAGAGATGAAAAGTTTGCTAAATTATCTTCAGGAAAATTATTCCCCCATGGATATTTGCGGCCGTCCGTGCCCTGGGCTGCTTTTTGCCACTGGGACTCGGAAGGAAGTTTAAAGTTCATCCCGGTTTTACTGGACAGCCATTGGCAATATGCGTTTGCATTATTCCAGGATATTCCAACTATGGGGAAATCTTCACCGGTTTGATTTCTATAATAATTATCATTCCCGGTTTCGACATTAAAAGGGCTTCCCTTTTCCTGCCATTCGGGTTCATTGGTCTGGGTTTCGTTTACAAATTTCAGGTACTGGGTAACCGAAACTTCGGTTTTCGCCATCCAGTACCCGGTCAGTCCTTCAGAGGCAGGAATGTAGACCATGACGATCCCATCCCCAAATTCAGCTTCCCAGGCTTTCTGTTGGTTTTGTTTTACCTGTTTATTTACCTTATATATTGTTATTACATCCCCCGGCATGGATTTTAGGAATTGGATGGTTTTATCCAGGTCTTGAAGGTTACTATCCGGTTTTATTTCAATGGCCAGTAAATAATTTTCTTCTGCTTCCTGGGATTTTGCTTCCTTACAATAGGCTTCCGCGGCGGAAACACTGGCGGTGAATATTTTGTTCTCCAGTTCCGCTGTCTTTACCGTCTCTCCCAGTTTTTTTGCCATTTTCACGCTGTCATTGGCGCTTTTCAATTCGCCTTTCTTTAGATATTCTTCCGCATCCGCGATATATTTATCGACTTGTTGGGTAATTCCTGCTTCCAACTGGTATATATCTCGTTGGACCTGCGAAATAATCGATTTTGTATCTTCGTTCTGGGGGATATTCCCATATTTATCCAGAAACTTACGGCACTCCGCGATCTTCGTATCCACAGCCACATCGCGGTTTAACATCGCCTCCAACTCTTTGAAATCTTTTCCCACTTCCGGCTGCCATGTTTTTGCTTCGATCAGGATGGCGAGGTCCCTTGCTTCGGGGGTATCTTTTATTTTCAGGGCAGTACTTATATTATAAGCGGCTTTTCCCAGGTCGCCGGCCTTATAATACCTTTCGGCATTTGTAAAATACTCCATGTAACCGGGTTCCGTGGTGCCCCGGGGGGAAAGGATAAATATATAAATAACCAGTGCGGAGATTAGAATCGTTAAAGCCATGAAAAGGTATTTGGTATATTTCCGTTTTTTCCCTTTCTGCTCGCCGGTTTCCTTTGAATCCTGGTTATCTTTTTTCTCTTTATCATTCCTGGCTTTTTCAACAGCAAGGCCCTTTTCGATTTTTTCTAAATCTCCCAGTAGGTCCTCGGCTTTATGATACCTGTTTTCCGGTTCTTTTGCCAGCGCCTTTTTGATTATATCCTGGATCCCGGACGGCGCTAACGGATTTTTAATTCTTACGTCGGGAACAGGGGTTAGTAAGTGGCCTTTGACAATCTCGGCAAACGTTCCTTTAAATGGTACATCGCCGGTCAACATTTCATATAGCAATATACCGAAAGCGTAAAGATCGACTCCCGGACCGATATTGCTGTGTATTTGAAATTGATCCGGCGACATGTATATCGGCGTTCCCATCGACTTATCGATCTCTGCTTCTGCGGCGCTTTCCGATATATCTATTATATCTTTTGCCAGGCCGAAATCGATCAATATGGCCCGGTCACTCTCTTTCTCGATTATTATATTGGGCGGCTTTATGTCGCGGTGAACAATCCCGGCTTCATGTATCCTGGCAATGGCATGGAGTATATCTTTCGAAATATTCATTACCCGATCCATTTCCAGGGGAGAGGTCTCATGGAGTATATTTTTTAAACTTCGGCCTTCCACGAATTGCATAATGATATAGGTAACATTAAGCCCCTCGTTTTCATCGGCCAGCACGTCTACATCATATACCTGAACTACACCGGGATGATGGATTTTACTGTACGACTTCGCTTCATTGATAAATCTCTTTTTTATAAACTCAAATTTTTCTAGAATGTTCCGGGCATCGCCCTTTTCCAATGTCTGTAAAATATAATGGGAATCCATTATTTTCAGGGCATGCTCCTGGCCCAGGATTTTATGATGCAGCAGGTAGACTTTGGAAAAGGAACCCTGGCCGATGAATCGTATGTATTCATACTTTGCTCCCAATTTTTGCAACACGCTCTTTAATGCGTCATCCTCTTTCATTTGTTCCATATTTTGTCTATTTATCATTATATATTATAGCGGTCACAAAAATTTTTGCTTTTTCCCAATCCTCGCTGCCCGTATCAAGCACCGGGTTATTCGAATATTTTTTCCATTGGATGCCGTCGGTGGACGTTGCCAGCCGGACGGGATAATATTCGATTTTCTCGGTGGATGCCGTATAATACATCTTATAACCGCTGGAGTCGTGGATAACGCAGGGATTCATTTCCAGCGTGACATCTTGATCGTCATATACCGGGTTAACCGGGTACTTGTTCCAGGTAATGCCATCCCCGGATGTGGCATAACCGATCCTGGATTCGCCGCCCGATTTCCCTGTATACCACATCCGGAATTTTCCGCTTTCGAATAAAACAGACCCAATGATTACACAATCCTGGTCCCAGTCGCCGGGGTTTCCTTTTGTAAGTACATGTCTATCGCTGTATCTTTCCATTTTTAATATCGATTGGCCTTCAACTGTTGTGCGGGCGTAATAAATAGCATCATTCTCTGAAAACCACATTTTATAATAGTCCCCCATGTAAAGTATTGGTCCGGGAAATTTAATCTTCCCATTGTCTAAGATTACTTCCTCAATATTGTTTTTAGTCCATTTAGCGATGTTTTCGAAACGTGAATAACCGATGTGATACTCAAGACTTTTGTCTGTCCGGGTACTACCGCTGAACAGCATATGGAAATATTGCCCATCATGAACGACATACGGCTGGCCGGATTCGAACTGGTTAAAACTTCCTATTTCTCCATGGGGTATGATGGGATTGTTTTTATCGCGTTCCCATTGGATGCCGTCGGAGGATATTGCATAACCGATGCCCCCGCCCGGCGTGTCGGCATTTCCAGGTTTACCGCTGTACCACATTTCATATTTTTTACCGCCGCCGATTATTCCGGGTCCCAGGATAAGCCAGATGGCTGCTATAAAGACGAAGGTTAAAAACGTTAAACCCATTACCCATTTTTTCTTAAATTGCTGAAAGAACTTTGAAATTTTTTTGCCGCTTTCACGGTTCTCCAACTCTTGATAATCCGCTGTGGGTTTCCCTTCAAATAATGACTCGCAAACCTCCTCCATATTTCGATACCGTTTTTGCCTGTCCTTTTCAAGGCACTTCATGATGACGGCATTTGTTCTTTCGGAAATCCCGGTAATGGCGGGGATAGTTGCCGGGTCTCTTATCAAATCTTTTTCATCGAATGGCATTCTTCCCATAAGCAATTGGTATAACAATATTCCATAGCCCCATACATCGGTCTGGGCATTATCCTCTTTCCAGATTTCAGCCAGGTGTTCGGGGGGAGCAACCAGTAATGATGAAGACCCCATGAGGTCCTGCCCTGTGGTGTCTGAGATCGCCTTTTTTATCTTCAGGGATAGTCCGAAGTTGATTATCTTTACCCGGTTGCCTTCAGCGGTTATCATAATATTGGTATCTTTCAAATTCCGGTGGATCACGCCATTGCGGTGGGCTTCGATTAAACCCGACGCCACCTGTTTCATTATAGCAAGGGCTTCCACTTCTCTTAATTTTTTCCCTTTTACCGCCCCCAATTTTTTTTTGAGATTAAAGCCCTTGATGTATTCCATCAGGATGAAATTCAAATCACCCTCCTCCTCTCTTTGTAAACCGTAAAAATCGACTATATTCCGATGGGGGATATATCTCAATTCATTCCTTATTTGCTCGAAGCCATCTTTAATATAATTGAATTGAGGGGGGAATAGCTTGATAGCTCTTGCCGTCTCTTCTATTGGGTCCCATACTTTGTAAATAATTCCTCTTCCCCCCTCGTCGATGAGTTCCTGGACAATATACCTGCCCAGAAGCCTTTTATTGATAAGGGATTCCGGGTCAAATTCTATTTCGTGTGCTTTAAATATGAGCCTATCGACGTCGGGACGCGATTCGGAGTCGATCTCAATCATTGTTAGAAGCAGTTCATGGATTTTACGTTCCTTTCCCGGTATTCTACCTGTGTCTATTTTTTTCCTCACTTCATGCTTAAAAAAATTAAAAACCCGGTAGTTTTTTAAAAAAAAGGCCGATATATCCTCATCTCTTATTACCAGGCGTCTGTCCCCAAACAAACGTTGGAAATCTTCCTGCTCTTCATTCGATAGATCATTCGTTTTTTTCAGCAGGTCATCGGGCGGCTTACTGCCGGAAAAGAGTTCGCAAAAAGCAATCCCGGCTGAAAAAATATCGCATTTAGCGGATATATTATCCCGGTCGTAAAAAATTTCCGGCGCCATATGCCCGGGGGTGCCACATAACCGCAGGTCATTCTTCAGAAAATCATCCTTTTTTAAGTAGAACTCAAAATTCCCGATTTTTAACCGGTTATTCACCAGGAATAGGTTTTCCAATTTTAAATCAAAATGAATAAGGTCTTTTGAGTGCATCGCCTTCAAGTCCTTCAAAAACTGGATAAACCATTTTAATTTGTTATCAAAGCTTTCATCCAGGTTATATTTAAGGGTGTTGTCTGCCGGTTCCCAGGCGCTGACAAAAACATCCCGGTCGAAAAAAATTTGTTCATCGCCTATAAAAGCATATTTTAAAAGCGTTAATGGCTTTTGGAATTCAAGGAGATATTTTTTATAGTCATCCCCCATCAATATCATCACGGTTCTCAATTTATCCTGGTAATCGTCTTCCTTATAACTCATCCTTAGGGCAATGCGTTTTTTATCATCAACCTCAGCCAGGAAAACATATCCACTTGAACTCAAACCAATGGTCTCAAGAATTTCAAATACACCAACTTCGGTATATGGATTTTTAAAAACTACCCTTTCACCAAAATTTCCTTTTTCAATTTTTTTATAAAAGTCCTTCAAACTTATGGCGATCATTATTCGACTCCCAATGCATATATCCTCCTGCCCTATCACCGGCTGTGCAACGAAACTGAATACGAAAAGCGGCTTGCAGATAGGGATTCAACCGCATCACCATCGACCGGGGCGACATATGCCTGATAAAAGTATTTTTTTTGAGCATATGGATATTATATTGGAAATTTTCCTGTTTATCAATGTTTTTTCTGAGAGAATTTTTTTCTTTCTCTGCCTTATTAGGCCCTGGTGGGCTTTTCTGTTTTTATTTCCCGGGGGCAAAAAAAATTTTCCTTTTTTCGATTTGAAAAACCGGTTGACTTCTGTTAAAATATCATCTAATTCAGTGTTGAAGGTTAAAAAGAAAAATGAACGATATAAAAGGAATCGAAATTAATGGCGACTTCGGTGATTGGGGGGATGATGACTGGAATACGTTGATTAAAGCCATCATGCGGGGAAATTGCATTTTGATGTTAGGCCCGGATGCCTCTACTGTGGAAGAAAATGGAACTTATCGCCCGTTAACGGAAATACTGGCAAATCAATTGGCGGAAAAGATCAGGCCGGAAGATAAAACCCAGATAGATGTATCTAATTTAGCACAAGTATCCCAATACTATATAAGAACAAAAAAAAAAGATGACCTTTTGACTAAAGTTTCCAGGTTTTACGAGGATAGGCCATGGATTATTTCCAGCCTACACACTGATCTGGCTGCTTTGCCTTTTTATTTTGTCATTACTACCGCGCTTGATAAAATGTTTTATGACGCACTGGACAGGGAAAATAAGATTCCGCATGTGGGGCGGTATAATTTTAGAGACTCCCCGCAGGTTGAGGTAGATATGGGCACCTGTAAAAATCCATTGGTGTTCTACCTCTACGGGAATATCGATGATGAAAATTCTTTATTGTTAGCGGAGAGCGACATCTTGGAATATCTATATAATATGATTTCCAGGGATACTCCCCTCCAGGAAAATATCCGCAGTGAATTGGAAGATGAGGACAAAATTTTTCTTTTTTTGGGGTTTGGCTTCCGGCACTGGTATTTACGAATTCTTATTTATATACTGAAAGCATGTAAAAAAAGCAGCCGCTCTTTTGCCTTCGAACAATTTATCCCCGGTCATATAGATGAATTACAAAAAACCGTATTCTTTTTCAATAACAATGACTACAATATACACATTTTTCCAAAAGATCTACAGCGATTTGCCGGGGAATTGAAAAGGCGAGCCGAGCAATTTCCGAACATTGACCCTTTGACACCGGAAGTGTTCATATGCTATGCCCATGAAGATAAGAAATATGCAGAGGAATTGTATCAAAACCTTGAGGCAAAAGGTTTAATGCCCTGGCTAGATAATAAAAAACTCAAGCCTGGCGATTATTGGGAAGAACGCATTGAAGAAGCAATCAAACAGGTGGATTATTTTGTCGTGCTGATAAGTAAATCGCTGAATAACGGGATGCAAGGTTTCGTTGCCCAGGAAATTGATTTGGCCTTGAAAAGGCGGGAAATTGGCAATACGAATAAGCGTTTTATCATCCCGGTTAAAATAGAGGAATGCGACGTTGTGGAAAAACTGGAAAAAATCCATGCCATCGATTTGTACGCAAAAAACGGTATAAAAGAATTGATCGATAATATCCAGGAGGACTTTAAAAAAAAAGATAAACAATAACCATGAGCAAACCATCACAAATGAATCCAACTTACCGGTATCCCGGTTTTCGCTCATTTGAGGACAATGATATCGACCGCCGCTTATTTTTTGGCAGGGAAAAGGAAAAGAAATTGTTTTTTCATAAAGTACTGGTAAACCGCCTGACAGTGTTATTTGCCAGGTCGGGTTTGGGCAAAACATCATTGATTAATGCCGGCTTAAACCAGGCCCTGCGCGTCAAGGGATATACCCCATTGTTGATCCGGTTAAATAATGCTGCCATTGACCCTATGGAGCAAATTTACCAGGAAATAAAAGAAATTGTTAAGCTGGAAAACTTACGCTGGCTCCCAGAGAAAATTCCCTGGAAACTGGTTTTAATTTTGGACCAATTTGAAGAATTTTTTATATTGTATTCCCCGGAGATTCGGCAATCATTTATAAAGCAAATGGCCGACCTTATCAATAACAATATACCCGATGAAGTATTGAGAATCTTCCAACCGGAAGAAACTTCTCCTTACAGTGATAGGCCCCCCAATATAAAGATAATTATATCAATACGGGAAGATTTCCTGGGACACTTGGAAGAAATGGCCGATTTTATCCCCATTATCCTTAATAGTCGGTTCAGGTTGCCGCCGTTGAGTTTTGATCAGGCTAGGCAGGCGATCAATGGCCCTTCAAATGTGGATATTGAATCGATATTAACCCAACCTTTTACCTTTACCGAAGAAGCCGTAAATGAGATGCTGAATTTTTTGTGCCGACGAAACGAGAGAGGCAAAACCATAAAAACGGATGAAGTGGAATCGTTTCAACTCCAGTTGCTGTGTCGGCACATAGAAGAGCACATCGTGCCGGAAAAAACAAATTTCGGAAAAGGCGATATTATTATTGAATCGGCTGAGCTGGGAGGTGATGACGGTATGCGCCAGGTCATGGAGAGATTCTATGGGAATATTCTGGACAAATTTAAACCTGGAGATCCCCGTAATCGAATCCGTAAGTTGTTTGAAGACGAAGATGGTTTAATCAGCGTCTCCGATCGCCGGTTAAGCCTGGAACAGTCGGAAATCGAACGTAAGTTTAATGTCTCCGAAAAAGAATTGTTGCAGTTGATTAATTACAGGCTGCTTCGTTCCGAGCCGCGGGTGGGAAGTGTTTATTATGAATTAAGCCATGATACGTTGATTCTTCCGATAAGGAAATTCCAGGAGAAGCAGCAAGAGCAAGAAGATTTACTCAATAAACTCAGTGCAGAGGCATTAAGTATTGAAGCCGGTAATCCTGGCGCATATGAAAAGTTAGCGCTCGAATATATAAAAAATGGAGCCCCGGTAAAAGCGGTGGAAATTTACCGGCAAGCATTAAATGTCGCTCCCGAATACGCCGATATTTACTCAAATATATCCAAAAACTTGATAATACAAGGCAATGAAAATCTGGCTGAGGATATTTATGAATGCACCTTAAAAAGTGGCTCTAAAAAAGCATCATTATACTTTGATCTTGGAAATCGATACCGTAATCTTAAAAAATATAATAAAGCGGCAGCGGCTTTTCAAACTGCGTTTGAACTTGACCCTGAAAATATTTCCACTAAAATCAATTTAGTAGAAAACTATTTCCTGGCAAAACAATCTGAAAAGGCCGGTTCATTGGCAAAAGAAGTAATGGAAATAAAAAATATTTCTGCGGCAGAAAAATTGGCAGTTCATTGTATTTCTATTTTATCTTTATTGATCCAGGGAAAGATGGAGGAAGCAGATACGCAATCGAAAATTATGGAAGATTTTTATAAATCTCTTCCTGACAAGTATGAGAGAAATTGGAGTTACAGGGACATGGAAAGTTTCATACTGGAGAATAAAAAATTATTTGAGCCAAATGCTGGAAGCCTTCTTGAATTGATTAAGAAGTTGGAATCCCCCCAAAAAAGTGAATTACTCTTCGGGGTAAGGTTTAGATATCATGATTGAAACTCCCAAAAATATGAAACAAAAAAAGAAAAAAGGAGGGGCATAAAATGCGTCGATGCAAAATCAAAAAAAGTAATCGTCGCTTATTTTGGGGGGGAATAGCAGCTTTTCTTAGTCTTTTCGTGGTTTTAAAGCCTGTTACTCCCCCGAAAGAATCAGACTTGAATCAAACAGGTGGCCTTTACAGTTCGAGTTTTGCTTTGGTTATCGGCATCGAAAATTACACAACATGGCCCTCTCCTGGTAAATCTGTTTACGACGCTGTATCGGTGGGAAATGAACTTGAAAAACTGGGTTTTGAAGTTATTTATCGAAGTGACCTTGATTTAAGTGACCTTGAAAATAACCTCAGGCGATTTTTCTACAATGAAAAGATCGATAATAAATCGCGTTTATTCATCTGGTATTCCGGCCATGGTCAGGCGATAGATGGCGAAGGTTTCCTGGTCCCGTCGGATGCTCCCCCGAAAGATGCCCCTGATTTTAAAATGAAAGCGTTTTGGGTCAGGCGTCTTGAAGAGTTATCGAGTCTAACAAGGGCTAAAGGGGTATATATGGTGTTCGACACCTGTCTTTCCAGCACCGTTTTTACAAACGAAAACATAGATTCACCACAGATACCGATGGCATCAATGTTAAAGTACCCGGCGCGTCAATATCTATGTTCCTGTGCTGCTGTTCAGGCGAGTTCAAAAAAAAGTGATTTCCGGGAGATGTTCATCAAGGTCCTTAGAAATGAGGCAAATGCCGATGCCAACAGAGATAATTATCTTACGGCTAGTGAGATCGGCTCGTTCATTAAAAAAGAAATGTCGAATATATCCCAGGAAAGAAATCAGGGACCCCAATACGGAAGGTTCAAAAACTTTGGCGCAGGAGAATTTATATTTTTAGTGCCAGATAAAGCCCTTGATTATTTCAGGGACCGTTTAAAAAACGGAATGAATGGGCCTGAAATGACAAAAATTCCCGGGGGTTTTTTCATGATGGGAGATTTAAAAGGGGATGGTTTTACTGATGAAAAACCGAGTCATAACGTAAGCGTTTCAGGTATTGCCGTAAGCCGCTTTGAGGTCACATTTGAGGAGTATGATCGCTACTGCGATGCGAAAAATCCCAATAATGATCTGCAAAAGGAACCTAGAAAACCATCCGATAACGGTTGGGGACGTGGCAATAGACCGATTATCAATGTTTCCTGGGAAGACGCAGTTCAATATACGAAATGGCTGAGCCAACAAACAGGTTCTACATATCGATTACCCACCGAGGCCGAATGGGAATATTTCGCAAGAGCCGGTACAGAAACAAAATATTGGTGGGGCAATGAAATTGGCGTAGGAAATGCCAATTGTTTTGACTGCGGCGCCCGGTGGGGTGGCGATGCCGAGAGGAAGACCGCACCGGTAGGATATTTCGATCCAAATCCATTTGGCATTTACGATACGGTCGGAAATGTCTGGGAATGGACTTGCTCCGAATATACCGATGGATATAACGATTCAAAGAAAGAAACCGAATGTTTGGAGCAAATTGCCACCGGGGGAGAAGCTGTTGTTCTCCGCGGCGGGTCCTGGGATGATGAATCTAAGAAGTGCCGTGTATCCCATCGCAAAGCTGGGTATCCGGGTGAACGGTCGCCTTTTATCGGCTTTCGAGTGGTAAGGGAATTAAAATAAGGAGCATGAATCATGGCTAAAAAATATTATGTTTTTACCATTTTGTTAGTATTAATTGGATTGATCACTTCATCTGCCATTGCGCAATACCCAGAGCAGAGAATACCTAAATGGAAAGTAGTCAGCGTCTATCCTGCGAATGTACCTATTTTCAATAACGGCATTGAAAAATTTGCCCGTGATGTTAAAACTGTATCCAACGGCCAACTTGATATCCAGGTATTTGCCGCCAGGGAACCTATAGCAGATATAAATAAACCCCTAGAACCATACGATGTTTTTAAAGCGGTATCCGAAGGAACAGTTGAAATAGGATTTGGTAATTCAGCCTATTGGGCAGAAGACAAAATACCGGGGAGCGAGTTCATGTATTCGATTCCCTTTGGTTTGAGTGCTAAGGATATGTATGCATGGCTGTACAGGGGAGGCGGCCTGGAACTTTGGAGAGAAATATATGCACCATTTAATATCATTCCGTTCCCTGTTGGTGATACAGGAGGCGCGATGGGTGGCTGGTTTAAGAAGAAGATTGAAAAAATATCCGATTTCTACGGTATGAACATTCGTACATCAGGCTTTACTGCGCAAGTGTACCAAAAGCTGGGAACGAATATAAAGTGGCTTATTGCGATTGAAGCTCTAGATGCTTATAATAAAGGAAATATCGAAGCTATTATTTTACAGGGACCTTATACCGATCAAAATTACAGGTTTTATCAAGGTCCCAAATATTACTATTATCCAGGCTGGCAGGAGCCTTGTGGAATACTTTCAATTATTATTAATAGAAAAGCCTGGGAGAAGTTACCGGCAAATCTCCAGAAAACCATCGAAACTGTCTGTGGTAATACATACCAATATATTTCTAACCAATCTGACAGTATGAATTCCATCGCACTGAAAGAATTGCAGAAAGAGGGCGTAATGCTAAAAGAATTTCCACCGGAAGTACTGGGAGAATTCAGGAGATTATCTACGGAAGTATTAGAAGATGAAGCAAAAAAAAGTGCTCAATTCGATAGAATTTATCGAGCATTTAAAAAATTTAAAGAGGGCAATGTTGATTCCGGATGGAATAAAATCGTTTATGGAGCGGATTATGCTGAAACGACAGCATCAAAACTCATTGAGGGATTGGGTAATTCCAGGGTTGCCAACGCCCGTCAAGCAGGAAATAACAGCCTGGTTATTACTTTGAGTGGAGATATTTCATTTGCCTCATGGGCATTCCAGCCAACGCCGGCTTTATCTGCTGAAATTACTCGCATAGCGAAAATCATTAGCGATTACTCTCTGTCTATAAAATCAATCAGAGTAGAGGGGCACTCAGCCACTGATGGGAGTGACTGTTCAAATTGGGAGATATCGAAGAAACGCGCCAATGCGGTGTCGGAATTATTGATTGATAATGGGATAGATAAGTCTTTAATAAAAGTGATAGCTTATGGGGAAGACTATCCAATAATCTTCCCTGATGATACCGAGCAAAAGCGGAGTATAAATCGACGTGTGGAGATCGTAATCGAATTTTAGAATATCCTGCAATGAAGATAGCCGCGAAGAACGCGAAGGGACGCGAAGTAAAAATAAATCCGAAGCACGCCTAATGAAGCACGAAACTCGAAACAAAAACAACTGCCCACGAATTACTCGAATTTACACGAATGTTTTTTTCATCATTCATCATTAACCAATTAGAGTTTTGCTCATTTGGGTTTTGGTCATCGGGACAACCAATCATGACAGCTCATCGTGACCCGTCGCCCTAAGACTATGAAAATGTAGTCCGTGTTTGTCCGTGTTCGTCCGTGGCTACTTTATTTTCATAGCAGCCAAATAACGTTTAATCGGCTAACGTTCTTTTATGGTTACTTCCTTACCATTAAATACGATGGCCAATTTCTTAACATTTTTTATTCCCCTTTCCACCAGTTCCGTTTCGTACTTTTTTTCTTCGATCTGTTTAAGCGCCGCCTTTACGGCTGATTCCACCGTTTCGTTATCGTCCGTATCGACGGTTTTGAATTCGATCACATAACCGGTCAGACGGGGATCATGGGGGATGATCGATATGTCGTATCTCCCATACCCGGATTCGCGGTTGGATTTTATTTCATGGGTATTGGAAATCCATACCAGCAGACCTGCCACCAATGCGTGATAGACTTTTTCCGGCTCGGAACCGAAATCATGATAACTGAAAACCGCGGCAATCACTTTTCGCAGCATTTTTTCAAAGAGTTTAATATCCCCGTCGATTAATGCTTTGAGCATGATCTCCAATTTCTCATTTTCGATTTTATCGCTGAAATACCGCTGAATAATCCGTTTATAAATAGTCCTCACTTCCAAATTGGGTATCGCCAATTTATAGTAGATACTCCCGTAGTGGTCCACCCGTTTCGCGGTTTGCTTCAAATATCCTCCCATCAGGAGAAAACTCCACAATGAATCCTCATTGGATTCGATCTCTTTCATCACGATATTTTCTTCGATGGCTTTTTCTATTACTTCACCCCGGATGAGTAGTTCCAGTTCGTTTTTGAGTTCTTTTCCTCCTTTGGACAGTAACGTTTCCACGATTTTGTTGTCCGAAGTATTAAGCCAATAGGGTTTTAATTCTTTCCCGGCTCCGGCGAGGAAGTTGGCGATAGACCAGGGATTGTAAATAATCGTATTACCGAACTTATAACCGTTATACCACTGCTGGACCTGGTCATACATATCGAGGACGTTGAAATCCGCCAGCAGCGCTTCCACTTCTTTTTCCGTGAATCCGAATTTATCATTGAACTCCTCGGACAGGAGTGTAAATACGCCCGGGTTGTTCAGGCCGGAGAAAATCGATTCTTTGGCGATCCTCATAATCCCGGTAATAACGCCTTTTTCAAGGTACTGCCCGGTATCTTTCAGGCCGGCGCAGAGGAAATTGCGCATAAAATTGATGATTTTGTCGTAATAGTTGTTGTTAAAACCCTCATGAATGAGCCCATCGTATTCGTCGATCAAGATAACCGCCTTTTTGCCGTAATAACGGTTTAAGAAAATAAGCAGTTTTCCCAGGCTATTTTCATAGTTACCTTCGTCTCCTTTTAGATCGACGATTTTTTTAAAATATTTTTTTTCCGTGGGTTTGATCACGGGACTATAAAGCAGGTAATCATGTTTTACATACTCGTCCTGGATAAGTTCCTTTATCTTACTCCAGCAAGATTTCCAGTCGGATTCTTTAATGTTTTTAAAGGTCAAAAAAATAACCGGGTGTTGGCCCATCTTTTCCAGGTATTGGGCGCCTGCCTTGCCGATGGCCAGGGAATCGAATAGGCTCTTATAGGTGTTACCGGGGGTAACCGGTTTACTTTCCAGGGCAGGGGTATCCGAAGACCGCGGCAAGTCCTCCGGGCAGCAGTCGTAAAAATATTTCAACATGGAGAGGTTGATGGTTTTCCCGAAGCGCCGGGGACGTGGAATAAGGATAACCTTATCGCCTCTATCGATAATATCCTTGATAAAAAGAGATTTATCTACGTAATAGTAATGGCCTGTTATTATATCTTTAAAGTCGGACTCACCGACAGCCAGTTTTTTCGTATCCATGATCATTCACCGGTTCAAGTATAGCATATCGCATAATGATATGCAAATGAACCCGCGAATGACGCAAAGGGACGCGAAGAAAAAAAGGCCCACGAATTACACGAATTCCCACGAATGTTTTTTCATCATTCATAATTCATCATTCATAATTCATCATTCCATCTTTTCTTTCCCCTTTCATAAAAAAAATCGATGATCGGCACAAATTATCGACATGCGGCACAAAAAATCGACAATGCGCTCAAATTATTTATATGCGGCACAAAAAATCGACGATCGGCTCAAATTATTGACATGCAGCAAAAAAAATCGATGAACAGCACAAATTATTGACATGCGGCAAATAAAAACGATGATACGCTCAAATTATCGATATGCGGCACAAAAAATCGATAATCGGCTCAAATTATTGATATGCGGCAAAAAAAATCGACGAACAGCACAAATTATTGATAACCGGCACAAAAAAAAGTATCTTTGCCAATTTTTTTCCTTTCCATTTTTCATTTTTCATTTTTCGTTTTTACTTTTTACTTGTTTTGGGGTCTTTTCCTTGCCTGTCCCCAACCGGTTCTACCGGAGAAAAAATATTAAACTTGACGATAGAAATGCTTTGCGTTATAATCAATCTGTTATGATTAAAAGCTGGAAACACAAGGGTCTTAAAGAATTATTCCTGAAAGGAACTCACCGTGGAGTTCCAGCGGATATGGCTGATCGAATCCAGAGACGTTTGGATGTATTGGATGCATCCAATTCACTAGAGGCCCTTGGGTTACCTGGTTTTCGACTTCATCCACTGAGCGGAAATATGAAAGGAAAGTACAGTATTAGAGTTACAGGGAATTGGCGAATAACCTTTCTATTCGAGCATGGGGATGCTTTTGATGTGAATTTGGAGGATTATCATGGAAGATAGACGAGAAAGAAAGCCAACACATCCGGGTGAATTGATCCGTGAAGACTTATTGGCGGAAGCAGGACTCTCTCAAAATAAACTAGCCCAACTGATAGGAGTTTCCCCGAAGACCATTTCAGATATTGTTAATGAGGGCCGACGGATTACCCCGGACCTGGCATTGCGTTTAGCCAGGGTGTTTAATTCGACTCCAGAAATGTGGCTGAATATGCAGCAGGCGGTTGATCTCTGGGAAGCACGGAATATTCATAAGCGAGAATATGACAGAATTCATCCTATTCATGAACCCCTGGCAGCCAGGGAGCTTCATCCTGCATAAATAAAAAGCCCGGTAAATATTTCCAGGCGTGAGACCGTATCACGCACTTATTCGATATCCGACAACACGTATTCCTTTTTGTAGAAGATAAATATGGAAACGGCCAGGAAAACCACGGTCAACAACAGCAGAGTGACGATGGATTCCGAAACCGGGGAAGGTTGAAGCTGAAATGCCAATATACTGTCGGTTCCGCTTAATTGCACCGGCAGCAGCGATTTAATATAATGCGTGACGGTTAATTTCTGCGTAGTACCGGGGAAAAACTGGACAATACTCTCCCATCCCAGGATAAAAAAGAGACCCAATAGGATGGATTTCTTCAAGAGGGTTCCCAGCAAGGTAAAGAGCGAACTGTACGTTATAATAGACAACAGGGCCACGCCGGTAAAAATCGCCAATTCCTTCATATAAGACAATTCCACCAGGTGCGAGACATTGGCCAACCCATAAGAGAGAAACAACCCGGAAATTATAATAATGACAGAAATAGTAAAATTTGCCAGGTATTTCCCCAGGATAATTGAAGCCCTGGAAACCGGCGAGGTGGTCAGGTAAATAAGGGTTTTGTCATCGATCTCGTCATTCATTACCGAAGACCCGTAAAAAAGACAAAGAAGCGGGATAAACAACTGGAAGTAAAACGAACCGCCGATCTGGGTAAAGAGGTTGGACATGGAAACATTCTCCCCGGGATTCAAATACGCCACCAATTTAATGATGATGAATACCACTGTGGGAATTAATGTGAAAACAAAAAACAGCCTGGACCGTTTGGCCCGTATCCCCGCCTTGAAAAAAAACGAGAAAAGTACTTTTATATGGTAACCGTTAATTGCGTTTAACATTTTCATAGGTTAACTCCTGGTTAAATTCGTATAATTCGTGTAATTCGTGTAATTCGTGGGCCTTTTTATTTTTCATTTATTTACCGATCAAGTAATCGAAAACAGCCTGGAGATTATCGTCCGGCGAAGTCATTTCTTCGATTTCCAGCCCCGTTTCCAGGATGATCTTCAACAGCGAATCAAAGAAACTGTCCCGGTTATTGGTCTCAATCACCACATTATTCCCGTTATTATTAAAATGGACGTTTAATACATAATCGCTGCGGATCAATTTTTCCGCCAACAGCCGCGGGTTATCGCAAACGATAGACACCTGGTGGGGGTGCGTATCGATGAGACTGCGAACTTCCTGGATATCGCCGTGGGCAAATATTTTCCCCTGGTGGATCAAGGTAATGTTATTGGTCATGGCCTCGATTTCCGGCAAGATGTGGGACGAAACGATGACCGTTTTTCCTTCCTTTTCAAATTGTTTGATGAGCTTGATGATCTTGACGCGCCACAGCGGGTCCACGGCCCGCAGGGGTTCATCCAGCACCAACAAATCCGGGTTATGGACAATACTTGCCGCCACTTTCAAGCGCTGGCGCATGCCCAGGCTGTAAGCGCTGATGAGTTTGTTTTCATTTTCCCTCATGCCCACCCGTTCCAGCGCCGAAGCGGCCATGTCCGCCGCTTCTTTTGCATCGACGCAATGCAATTTGGCAAGAAACAGGATAAACTCCCAACCGGTGACATCTTTATAATAGCAGTCGTATTCCGGGCAGAAACCGACCCGTGAAAAGAGCCGGTGATTATTGTATACCGGTTCTCCGAAAAGAGTCATTTGCCCCAGGTTTTGTTTTAATTGACCGGTGGCGATTTTTAAAAAAGTGGATTTCCCGGCACCGTTGGGACCCAGAAGCCCCTGCACCCCCGGGGCGATTTCCAGGGATATCTCGCTGATACCCAGTATATTGCCGTACCATTTCGAAAGACTCTCGGCTTTTAATACGATATTGGATTCCACTTCAAACCTCCACGCGTTTGATACGCATCATGATAATGGCGAAAAATAGAATAGTCAATCCCACAAGAATACACCCGGAGACAAACCCATGCGTATAAAATTCCCCCTGGGTCCCGAAAACAAATTTCCCGAAATTCCTTATATTGGAATCGAAAGAAAGAAACAAGAAAGATGTGTTCTTGAAAATCCCGTGAAACATCTGGGCGATGGCATTGGACATCACGTAAACCACGAAGATCATTACCATCGCGAACCTGCTGTTGGAACTCAACGACGACAGCATAATGCTGAGAGAACCCAGGAAAAGCGATATCACGATGGGAAAAATAATCGCAGCCAGCAGGATATTGAGGGAAACCGAGAACTCCCCTGAAAAAATGATCTTGGCTATGATCAGCAGCAGCCCCGGGACCAGGGTAAAGGCCAGTAAATAGAAGAGTACGATGGAAAATTTCCCCTTCACATAGTCCAACCGGCTCAATGGTCGCGATAAATAGAAGGTAAAGGATTTATATTTCAGGTCGTTGGAGATCAGTTCCGCCCCGGCAAAGAGGCCCATTATCACCATCATGAAAATAAGAAAGCCGTTGGTATAATAAGTATTAAACAACAGGGCGTCGTTTTGGATTTCTTTTACCAGCCGGGTCATCATTTTCAATTCCGGTTTCGTGGCGACGTATACCGCGATCAAGAAAATTAAAAAAGGAAAAGCGCATGCAGCAAATAAAAGTTTTGAGAATTTTTTCTTATATACGCTTTTGATCCCGTTGACGAATATCGGCAGCCATTTGATGGGGGACGTTTTTAACTCGCCTTCCCAGTTGTAGTATCCTTTTTCTCTAATGGGCATTGGCATCTCCTTTTCCTATGGCGGTTACAAATGCATCTTCCAGGGTCACCTTGCTTTTGCGGAAATGACGAATTTGCACCTTCGAGTCGTAGGCGGTTTTAAACAGGGACTGGAGGGGGAAATCCGCCGGCAAATGAATGCGGTAAACGCCTTTGTCATCCTGTTCCATTTTGTAGGCCGCCATTTTTTCTTTGAAGGCCGCGGCGTCGCCATTCAGTTTCAGTTCGATGATATTGAGGGCCCCCATGTTTAAGGCCGTTGCGATATCCTGTTCCGAGATAATTTTCCCTTTGTTCATAATCAGCACATGTTTGCAGGAGGCTTCCACGTCGGCCAGGATATGGGAGGAGAGGATAATGTTCATAGTGCCTTTGGCGGCGATGTCGTTGATCAATTCCAGCATTTCTTTTCGACCCTGGGGGTCCATGCCCGAAGTGGGTTCGTCCAGGAAAAGCAGTTCCGGGTCGTGGACCAGGGCGGCGGCCAGTTTCATGCGCTGCTTCATCCCGGTGGAGTAAGTTTCCACTTTCCGGTAGCGGGATTCATCGAGGCCCACATAGTAGAGAACTTCGTGGGCGCGTTTGATGGCTTCTTGCCTGGGCATGCCGCTCAATTCGCCCAGGTAGGCCGTCAAACCAACCGCATCCATGCCGGGGATCAGGCAGTCGCTTTCCGGCATGTAGCCGATTCTTTTCCTGACTTCCAGGGGGCTGTCGGTAATATCATAGCCCAGGACCGTACCACTGCCGGAGGATGGGATTAAGAAACCCAGGATGACTTTCATCAGGGTAGTTTTGCCTGCCCCGTTGGGTCCCAGGAGTCCGTAGATGCCTTTGCCGATATCCAGCGTTACATTGTCGATGGCTTTGAAATTGCCGTAACTGAACACGATGTTTTTAAGTTCGATTATTTTTTCGTTTTCCATAAGACATTATATACGAAATAAACGGTTGATAGGTTTCAATTTTTTTCAATAATTGCCTCCGGTGGATTTTTTCCGGCCTGACCTGTTTTTGATCCTCCATGTTTTTTCTCACCTTGCCGGGTAGAGCCTTCGGTTACCCTCCGGCTCCCCCACAGACCCGGACGTGCGCAATTAACGCATCCGGTTCCTCATATTATGGCTTTGCTACACGGTATATTGAGTGAACTACTTTTATAGGTGGGAGTGG
>JAPKZK010000096.1 GCA_026393835.1 Candidatus Aminicenantota bacterium
ACGGGATTATTATCCGCATGTCGTACGAGATGCACTTTTCCTGGATAATAAATGGTTCCTAACAGGTCTTAATTTCCTGGATATTAAGGGTGAAAAGACCCATGTCAATCTTTTAAAAATTTTTAATAGCGACGGCAAAGCGGCGGTAAATCTGCTGGAAGAATGGCAGGATAAAACAAAAAACTATGGCAATATGAATTTCTATATCGTTTCCCATAAAAACAGCGTCTTCGTCCTGGCTGAAGACAAATTGAAGGTTTTTGAAGTTTCTGTCGATCAATTAAAACTTTTAAAAGAATGGCCATTGGAAACTCCCTCATTCTATAAAAAAATGCCGGCCGATTTTTATGACCTGGGCAAAATGGGTGAAGACTCGCAAACATTTGGGAGAAATATTTTTAAATGGAGAACCGGTTATTCGCGCATAACAAAAGCAGTCGTGGAAGGCGGTTACCTGGTTTTACAACTGCGCGCGTGCAGTGATAAACTTAAAAAATATGCCCTGCTCTTTTATAACGCCGATACCATGAAACTGGAACATACCTTTTATATCGACGATTATTTCCTGGCCGCCCGTGACGGGAAATATTATTGCTACGCCAACGGCAACCCCGGTGAGGATGAAGGCACTGAAAATTGTACAATTAACATTTATGCCCTAACCGATTAAAAGGAAAAAATGAAAAGATACGAATTGCTTTTGAATATAGGAATTGGAGTCCTGGCCTTTGCAATTATTTTGGTGGTCATTTTTAAGTTTGTCATTGTTAGGAAACCAGCAGATCCTTTTTCCATAAATAACATCGAAGAAGCGACTGTGTTTGACCTCAGTGGCAGCGAACTAAAATTGGATCACTTAATCCCCCAAAATGGCACGATTCATGTTTTAATCTTCAATTTAAGGGATTGCCATTCATGTATTTCCGATGGGATTGAGATTTTGAAAAAATTAAGAAAAGAAGGACGGCAATGTTTTGGGGTTGCAATTCATGACCGAGTTGAGGACGTGGACGGGTGGACGATAAATTTTGATTTTTCACCCTTTTACATGATGAAAACAGTTGTTTTTGTAGACCATTTCAATATCCCGGTTACACCTATCCTTTTGAAGTTTAATAATCGCAAAGTTGAAAGGCACAGTTATTTACTACCTCATTAACCTGGCTGATTTTTAGGCGTCCTTGTGTTCCGTGGGCTTTTTTAGCCATAGATTTTTTTCCGCTCTTCCTCTCTTCCGAGCTTCCGCTCTTCTTTTTTTTCTTCGTGGCTACTCTTCAATTTCAATCTCGTCGATTGCTTTCATTAGCCGGTGGGTTTCGGATAAGGCTACGATAATCTTCTGGTAATGCAATATATCTTCGAAACTTAATTCCCGGTCTTTGCGGTCTTTGAGCCATTTTTGCGCCGGCTGATAACCGCCGATGTAAAACTCCCAGGCTATCTGCGGGACGTTTTCAAAGTTCTGTTGATCATTGATCCAAACTTTGCCGTCTTCGTATTTTATTTTGCCCACTACATTTGTACCCTCTTGCGGGTAGGTGGTAATGTATTTCTCTACGATGGGGCTTTCCAGCAGGTGGGTTTGCCGTTTTCGAATTTCTTAGCTTTGCCCGGACGGGCCGGAACCATAAAGAAGCGGCCTCCCTGGATCAAAAAAAACGGGGTCGAGTGATTCACTTGGCCCCGTTTTTTTGGGGGGCTATTTTACATAAAGGATGACGGGAATGGCGAAATCAGAATCCAGTGGATTGCCGTAATCCATTTTACCATTATCATCCTTTCTATCGATCCCGAGACCGTATAATAAGTGCTTTTGCTCATTCCATGAATAGGGCTTCCCGTTTTCGGAACCGGGGTCCGGGGTTTTATAGGTATCCAGGGTCAGCAGCGTTTCCATTACGGGTTTCTCCGGGTCATATTTCAAGTGAAGTTCCGCGGAGACCCGGGTCAGGTCATAGAGGATTTTTAACTGGTGGGATTTCGGGACGATGGAATGGAACATGCCCGTGCTGTTTGTCCACATGGAACTTTTATACAGCATGTTTTTCCCGGTTGGGTTTTGCAGCCACCAGAACCAACCTTTATCGGACGGTTCCTGCGGCTGTAATTTTTCCAGGCCGGGGTTCCATTGGGATGGTGGAGTTTGGTCGTACCGGGCCACGGTGGCCATAATATCATAAAAGTATTTTTGGGAGCGGTTTTCCTGGAACAAAAGGCGCAGCACCATGCGATTAAATCCATTAAGGTCTTTATATATTAAGTTTATGGATTCTTTTGTAGGGCGGCCAAGCAGGTATTCGAACATGAGACTTTTACGGCCGCCATATTCTTCGTACCGGATGGGGGGCAGGCCGTTGAGAATAGTTTGATAAATCTCTTTAGGACATTCCTGGCGGTTCATCAGGCTGACCAGGCCGTACAGGGTGTTCCTGGTCATGGCTTTTGCGATCAGGTTGTTGATGAGCAACCGGCTGCCCGCGACGCTTCGTTTGCAGAAATCGACGTGGGCCAGAAGATTACGAACCCCTTGATCCCAATTGCCTTGCATGGCATCCAGCATGTTAACTACGATATATACCCGCCCCACTTGCAGCCAGGCCAACAAATTGGGTGTAATGTACTGGGGCTGAGGGAGTGAAAAATCCTCGAATTGCTTACACTCCAACATTTTTTGATAACGGTCCAGGTATCCCTGCCACCTGGATTTGACTGCCAGGATATTCTCCTCAGACGCCAATACGGTTTCGCTCCAGTCGGCCTCCAGGTTGATAAACCCATCGATCCAGTTTGACCGGCCGGTGGAGGTCTTCCTGATCTTCGAACGGATGAATTCCAGTTCCTTTCCAAACATATTTCGATAGGCGCTGTGATCCCATTCCTCGATATATTTTTTATTATCGTATTGGGGATCGAAGAGCCGCCGGTATTTGATTACCGTCGGTTCGGCCATGATATCGGTTTCCTGCGCTTCGCCCAATGCCATCAACCGGTAATACCCATTCTCAACATTGAAGGAGACGGGGGGAAAGTCCTGCGCCTGGAAGACTGCCGTAAATTTGCCGGCATCGAATTGATTGAACGCCACAAAAATCACCAGCAGGCCGATGAATACCCGCAATGTCCACGTAATGATCTTCATTACTTTTGTCATGATTCCTCCTTTTTACATTACCAAATTTTTTAATTTAAAATTGAATATTTAAAGGTATAATAATAGTATAAATTCCTCTCCCAGGGGTCTTTTCCCGGTAATAAAAAAGTAATATTTTGGTAATCCCCTTGAAAAGGAAGCCGGCGAATTTTTCAAAATTTGAATTTATAGCCTACGCCGTGCACGGCGAGAATATGAACGGGATTTTTCGGGTCTTCTTCGATCTTGCCGCGCAATTTCAAAATAAAATTATCTATGGTCTTGGGATTGGGATAATATTCCTCTCCCCAAACATCATCAATGATCCGGTTCCTGCTGATAACAATTCCCGGGTTCTCCATTAAGAGCTTGAGTATTTGTGATTCCTTGGGGGAAAGCGGCAGTTCCGTTCCATCCCCGGTAATAACGAAATTGGAAAAATCAACCGTAACCTTTCCCACTGTGATCGGCCTGGACTGGTTATCACCCGGTGCGGGGGCGCTTCGTTTCAGTATGGCATTAACGCGGGCGATCAACTCCCGGGCGCTGAAGGGTTTGGTCACATAATCGTCGGCCCCGGATTCGAAGCCCTGTATTTTGTCGTTTTCCCGGCTTTTGGCGGTCAACATGATAACCGGAATCCGCCGGTTTTGTTCTCTTATTTTTCGGCAGATTTCGAAACCGTCATGGCCGGGCAGCATAATATCGAGAATCACCAGGTCGGGTTTTTCGGTTCCCAATAAATAAAAGCCATCTTCACCGTTACCCGCGCCGATCAAAGTAAACCCGTGAAATTTAAACGCCGCTGTCAATCCTTCCACAATGGTATTATCATCCTCGATTAGTAATATTTTCTTCATGGTTGTTTCTCATTTTTTAGAGGTAGAGTAACGCGAAAGGTGCTTCCTTTTCCCGGCCGGCTTTTTACTTGAATGGCGCCGCCGTGGGCCGCGGCGGTATGGTGGGCCAGGAATAAACCCAGGCCGCTGCCTTCACGGGCTTTGACCGCCGGGTCCGCGTCCGCTGCCCGGTGGAATTTCTTAAATATGTGGGCCAACTCCTTTTCCGCGATCCCGATGCCCCTGTCCTCCACTTCCAACACCGCCTGCCGGTTTTCCCGGTAAACCCGGACGCCGATGTATTTCTCTTTGTCCGAGTACTTTAGGGCGTTCCTGATTAAATCGGCGGTCATTGCCGCGATGGCTTCCCGGTCCAGTTCAAGGGGGGGGACATCGTCGGAGATTTCTATTTTCATTTCGAACCGGTTTTTTTCAATTATATCCCTATGGCGATCCACCACGGAGCGGACGATCTCCTGGAGCGATGAAAGTTGGAAATGGTATTTCTTTTTCCCGGCCTCGATGCGGGAGAAATCCAGCATGCTGCCGATCAATTGGTTCATAAGGGTGATTTCCCGGGTAATCGTGCGGAAAAACTCCTGTTTTTGGTTCTCTTCCGTGACCCATCCTTGCTGCACATTTTCCGCCAGCAGCGCCATGCGGGTGAGCGGGGTTTTAAGGGTATGGGAAACATTATCGACGAAATCCGCTTTTAACCTTACCAGTTCAGCTTCGCGGGTGATGTATTTATACAACAAATAAAGCCCCAGGAAAAGGGCCAGCATCAAGGCCGACATTAACCCGTAAAGAAGGCGGGCCCCTTTTTCCGCCGCCCACGGGATATAGTTCTCCCGGTTGGAGAGCAAAACCAGTTGTTGGCCCGGTAATATCTCCCGGAAAGGGATGGACAGCAGTTTATATTTATAGAGGGGGTCTGCGTCGGCGGCGTCCGCCAGGGAAAATTTCAGCAAAGTCTGCGAAGTTGCCCCCGGGTTTTCACTCAGCGCTTTGGGGATAATGGTCTGCCGGATGAACTCCAGGGAAATCATAAACCCGAAAAAGATATCGCCGCCGGTGCTCGGGGGTGATTGAAGCGATTGAAGCCTTTGGAGCCGGTTGATTTTTTTTATGCTTACACAAACAGGAGAGTCTGTCTGGGGTACTTGCACCGGTGTTATTTTCAGGGTTTGCTGGGGTTGGGTTGCGCCGGAGGGCAAATGAATGCGATTTTTCAGCGCCGCATAAAAAGCTGTTTTCTCGTCCGCGGCGGAATAGAGTTCCTGGAGTTTAGCGATGCGGGAGGTTTCCTTATCATTCACTTCCGGGGGTGACGACCGGTTCCCGGCAACGTTTTCAAAATAGAGCCATCTCAGGGAGATATCCAGTTGGGAAGCGTTTTCCAACCGGTCCTTTTGCATGGCGCGTTGGAAGCGATTTTTCCCTGTTACATCCAGGTCGGCCCGCGGTGCAAAGCGGTTTAAGTAATCCAGGGCTTCATTTTTAAAAAATTCAAAGGGGGTGGTTTTTCGTGACAACTCGTCGTCCAGGATATTTTCGTAGAGGTCCAGGTAAAATGACAACGCATTGCCCTTGTTGTCCGTAAAACGGTAACAGAGCGCTGTTTGGCGGAGCACCTGGAAATAGAGCGATTGATCTTGCCGCCGGAGATTGGGGTATTCCCGGAGGACCCGGAGGTAGTACGCAATGGCCTGGGGAAATTGGTTTAATTTAAAATAACAACGGGCAATCGCATTGTAAATATAGGCCCGGGTTGCCCTTTTCCCGGGGGTTTTTTTTAGATATTCCAGGTAGAGCCGGATGGCGGCGACATATTTCCTCTCCTTGAATTCCAGGTTTTCCGCCGCCGGGGAATCATTTTTCCCGGTCCCCACCGCCGCCTGATTGAGAGGAGGAATTCCCGTTAGGAAAGAGGTTTTCCTGGAAAAGGGGAATAGGTATTGCCATTTGGAATCGATAAAGAAAGGGTTTTTTACGATGGGATAGGTTAGTACGATGGTTTTGACCCGGGACATCACCCGGTTGGGGTTGGTGAAATCGGTTTCATTGCCGGGAATGTCCCGGTAAACCGCCTCAACGGCTTGTAAGATATTTGTTTCAATGTCGTCGCGGATATGGGTCGCCTGGTTGGAGAGGTCTTTGAAGACGTTTACTTCGTTAGCGCGTTTTTGTTGGGAGACGAAATAGATTCCCAGGAGGCTGATAACCAGGCCGGGGGTAATAACGGCCGCAGCCAGGAGCAGGTGCAATTTCTTTGTAAGTTTTATCATTATTGAAAGTCGCGGGTTGAAATTAAAAGGAACTTGAACGAATCGGTCCAGCTTTTATCGGTTTGGCCCGCGAATTTCCGGGATTCGGATAAGTAGAGGGGCATATTCCTGTCCCAGTAATCCTTGACTTTGCCGGGAACGCTGTAAAAGTAAAGGGGCGCAGCCAAAACCAGCAGATCGATGTTTTGGTGTCTTTGGATGACGTCTTCCATCCCGTCTTTTTGCACGCAAACGCCGGGGGTTTTCAGCCAGCAAGCGCAGCAGCCGAGACAATGCTTTATCTCAACGTCGTTGATGATAAGTTCATCGATTGCCCAACCTTCATCTTTCAGGCCTTTTGCAAAATTTGAGCCGGGCCTGTAAGTTGCCGACATTTTCCCATGCGGACTTCCATATACTATTAATGCTTTCATTCTTTTCTCTTTTTATTTTTTTCTCTTGTTTCACTGTTCCGCCAATTCTTTGCCAGGCCTTTTTTTGAGGTCTCTTTATAAGCCTTTTGCATGTCCCGGCCGGTTTCCTTCATGGTTTGAACCACCTCATCGAAACTAATGCGGTGCCCGCCGCCGGAAAAGATGGCAAAAGAGGCGCTGTGAAGGGCCCTTACCGCGGCGGCGGGATTTCTTTCGATGCAGGGGATCTGGACATAACCCTCCACCGGGTCGCAGGTTAAACCCAGGTGATGTTCGATGCCCATTTCCGCGGCATATTCGATCTGGGAAACGGTTCCGCCCAGCAGTTGGGCGGCGGCGGCGGCGGCCATGGCGCAGGCCGTACCGATCTCGCCCTGGCAGCCCACTTCCGCGCCGGAAATGGAAGCGTTTTGTTTTACCAGGTTCCCAATCAGCCCCGCGGTGGCCAATGCCCGGAGAATGCGTTGTTCGGGGAAATCGTAACTCTCCCGCAAGAAATACAATATGGACGGTAAAACGCCGCAAGAACCGCAAGTTGGGGCCGTCACGATCTTCCCGCCCCCGGCGTTTTCTTCTGCAACTGCCAGGGCATAGGCGGAGACGCTGCCGATTTCTCTCATGATCCGGCTGGAATTAACGGATTTGGTTTTATATCCGGCTGCTTTTCGCTGCAAACGGAGGGTCCCGGGCAGGAGCCCTTCATTATTAAGGCCGCAGTGGATGGCGTCTTTCATCGCGTCCCACACGGCTTCCAGGAAAGGCCATATTTCCTTTCCTTCATGATGTTCGACAAATTCCCAGAGGTTTCCGCCTGTATCCGAGGTCCACTGCAGGATGTCATCCATGGTGGTCAAAGGGTAGACGGCCGGTTCCGGGGTATTCCAATCGTCTTTGCCGCGGATCGCGCCGCCTCCGGTGCTGTACACGGTCCAGTCGCCGGCAACGGCGCCGTCCCGGCCCAGGGCTTTAAAGATCATGCCGTTGGGATGGAGGGGCAGGGATTCTTTATCTTTCCATTGGACTTTGGCGGCGATAGGCGCGAAAGCGTCTATAATGGCTTTATCGGTCAGGTGGCCTTTACCGGTGGCGGCCAGGCTGCCGAACAGCTCCACGATGTATGATGCGGCGTCGGGATATTTCTGTTTAAATTCCTCCGCGGCCCGCCGCGGCCCCATGGTGTGGCTGCTGGAGGGGCCATACCCTATACGATAGATTTCACGAATCGATTTCATCTTGAATCCTCCTCGTAGACAATTTTTTTTATTTTAAAACTATTGGATCGAATTGTCAAAGGAAATTTTTTCCCTACCATGAAAATAGCCGCGAAGGTCCCGGCGGGACACCCTTTAAACGCGAAGGACCGCGAAGAAAAAGAAAAAAAAACCCTGGTGACCTGGATGAGAAGGGGATAGTAAGGAATTAATCGGCGGTTAATTTGTTTTTTCCTTTTTTGGTCGAGCGGGTTCACTCAAACGTGGTACAAATGGCTTTTCGGAGCTGGAAACTCGAAAAAACACGATGCAGGTTGGCTTTTCGATGCAGAAAAGTCGCACTGTAACGGAACATTTGTATTTTTCGCTGCAAATAAATGGAAATGTACCGTTACATTTGCGTTTTTGGGTGCAAATAATTGGAACTGTAACGGCGCATTTGTATCTTTGGTTGCAAAGAAATGGAAATGTAACGTTACATTTGGGCTTTTCGCTGCTAATAAATGGAAATGTAACGGGGTTTGGGGTTCTTTCGCCTCCGAAAAATGGAAATGTAACGAGGTTTGGGGTTCTTTTCCTCCAAATAAATGGAAATGTATCGCGGTTTGGGGTTCTTTTACAGTCGAAAAATGGAAATGCGGCGGGGTTTGGAGTTGATTAGTTAGAGCCTATCCGAAAAGGCGTAGATTGGTAGGGAACAGGCATTGCCTGTTCCTCAAATGCCGGTTGGAACAGGCACTGCCTGTTCCCTACTAATTTGCGCATTGGGCATTGCGCAATGCATTTTCGGGTAACCATAAGCTAACCTTTCTTTTTGTTAATTATAATTCGGGAAACTAAGAGAAAAACGAAAAAGTCCACCCTTTCCTTTTGGTTCCACAGGCAGGGGGAGGTTTCCCCCGCTTATGATAATATCTCCCCCACTTAGGGGAAGTGCTCCCCTACTTAGGGGAAGGTTTCCCCTACTTAGGGGAACGGTTGCCCCACTTAGGGGAGGGTTTCCCCGACTTAGGGGAAGAGTTCCCCCACTTAGGGGAGGGTTTCCCCGACTTGGGGGAGAGTTCCCCCTACTTAGGGGAACGGTTCCCCCACATAGGGGAAGAGATCCCGGGCTTAGGGGAAGAGTTCACCAACTTCGGGGAAAGCCTCCCCCAGGTCAGGGGGAGATAAAAACAGGGAGAAAATTCAAGGGCAGGAATATTTTATCCCCCTCCCGGTCTATTTCCTTGTCATTAATATCCACAAATATGCTTAGTCGCATTTTTTGTAGGCTCATAAAGATATCCCCCTTCTGTCTGAATCTTAGATAACAACTGACATGCTTCCGTTGCTTTCACTTCTACAAAAAAATTAATTGCTTCCATAGCAATTTCTCTATATGGCGAATTATATTCGTTTGCAGATATATACGTTTTTTTCAATACATCAATAAAAAGAGCAACGGGAATTTTGTGATAGGAACCCATCAATTTTAGTTCTTTTATGCCACGCAAAAAATCAGTAGAATTGACTTGATTTTCATTAGATTTGACCGCGGACGTTAGTAAATCGATATAGGCTTTTTCCAATAAATTGAGTCCCGATTTTTTAGGCCTCACAGCTTCCGGAATTGGGGGCGTAGAGGCTATAGCCCAATCCGGTTTAACCAGGGGGATAGCACCAACCATAAGGTTTAATAGCAAAATGATTGCAATTGAAACCTTTGAAAAATCCGTATCTTGTGATCCTGGTAGACCTCGGAAAATAATCAATACGATCCCGGCTAAGACCATTCCGAATAAAGAAAATTGCAAGCTTCCTAATCCTCCCAACATCACCATATAAAGGAAGAAGGCCAGTACTGAAGACAAGAATATTGTATAAATTGAAATCCCGGTTTCTTTGTCGGATTTATAGAAAAACCTCCCTGCCTCAATAATATCAGCCCCTATTACAATTCCTATCAAGAATCTGAAAAGACCTTTTATCGATAGGATGAATTTTTCCAGGTTAGAGCTGTCCTCGGCATCCACTGTAATGATAAGAAATATTAATACTATCAGCGGCAACGCTGCTGCGGCTATTCGCCGAATCATCCCGGTTACATCTACTGCATCCCTTACAATGATGTAAATCAAATAGTGTCTGCCCAAATTAAAATTTCTATTTTATAGGTCAAAATGAGAATTGCTGGAAAACGTGAAAACGGTTTGCATCTAATTTCCTGATCTGGTATAATAAAAATAGAGGTGATTGAAAACCAATATGAGAATCGATAGTCTGCCCTTTAAAGCCAATTACTTCTGGAGCTATAAAAAAGACGCCGACTTACCCCTGGGTATCATCGCGGAAAAAGTCCTGATTTATGGCGATTTCGAGGATATTTTTTCACTCCAAAGAGTGATAGGAAGCGAAATAATGGTTAAAGTATGGAATGAGAAAATAAGAAAAAAAAACCGCTTCGACAAATTAAATGTTGTTTTGGAGATTATGTATGGAAATAGCAAATTTAATGAAAAGTATGCCCCCTCAAACCTTGAAAGTGTTCGAGGCGCTGGCTGCCTGTAAATTTGCCAAAAAAGTTCCCCAAAGGTTTTTTCCCATTATTTTCTTCGCGTCCTTTCGCGTTCTTCGCGGCTCATAAAAACAAGCGGTGAATCCAGGCCCTGCACGGCGCTTGACATTATCTGCGCTTTATCCTAATATTACTCTCATGCTTAACGAAAAAACCCTGATCAAAAATTTGTTGAAATACGGCCCCTGGGCCTTTGGGGCTGGTTTATGCCTATTCCTTGCCCTGTACTTTCTTTTTCCTGGAAAGAACACCCGCGACCTGGCGGGGAAAAAACCCAATATCCTGCTTATCACTATCGATACTTTACGTCCGGATTACCTGTCGGCCTACGGTTTTACCCGCCATAAAACCGAAAATATCGATAAACTGGCTAAAAACGGGACCGTCTTCGATTCCGCTTACTGCGACGTCACCTGGACAACGCCGGCCATGGCCTCTACCCTCACCGGTACTTATTCCTATAAACACCAACTGCGCTCGATGTATCAAAGTTTACCCGCTTCCGCCAAAACCGCCGCGGAAGCGCTGGAAACCGCCGGGTACACCACCGCCGCCGTAATCGGTTCTTTTCCTTTGGCCGCCGTTTATAAACTGGACCAGGGTTTCGCTGTCTATGACGATGCCTTCACGGAAGCTATTTTCGTGGGCCCACGCACGCCGCAAGACGTGGCGAACCAATGGGGCGACACGATTAACGAACGAAAACAATTGTTTTTTAAGAAAATCGTCAATAAAAGCCGCCGGCCGGATAAGGACGTCAGCGCCATCGCCATACGCATGCTGGAGGGTTTTTCCATGGAGGAGGCAAATAATAAACCTTTCTTCCTCTGGGTGCACTATTTCGGCCCGCACGATATCCCGGACCTGCGCTTGAATAGGATGGATAACTGGAAAATTCATGCGGCCGATTACGCCGGTAAAGTCCTGGATACGGATAAAGCGGTGGGAGACCTGCTGTCGGCCCTGAATGCGTCGAAATTCCGCGATAATACGCTGGTGATTTTCCACGCCGATCACGGGGAATCTCTCTGGGAACACGGCTTCGTCGGACACGGCGTGTACCTTTATGAAGATAATTTGCGCATCCCGCTGATTATGAAATGGCCGGGTCGAATTCCAAAAGGGAAACGGGTCCCGGCCCTGGTGGGAAACATCGATATCGCCGCCACTATTCTTGATGCGGCCCGGGTCCGCGACGAGGAAATGGAAAGGGTTATGGATGGGAAATCTTTGTTTCCCGCTATCGATAAGGGGAAACAAATCCACGATTCTCTTTATTTTGAAACCTACCTCTGCGCCCATGATTTACATGCGGAAATTATAAATACCAACGATGGAAATCAACTGAAAGTGGGTATATACTGCCGCGGGGTGTTGGAAAAGCCCTGGAAATATATTAAAACCGGGTTTTCCCCGCTCTTCGACGCGCCGGACCGGGTCATACCCCCGACGATCCAGGCGCAAGTGGAAAAAGACGAACTCTTTAACCTGACGCAAGACCCGGCGGAACTTCACTCCCTGGCCCAAAACCCAGGAAACGCGAACGGCCCCATAATGCAAAACCTCATCCGATTGCTGAACCAATACACGACCCCGGGCAAAGCAGACGCCGGGAAAAATCGGAGACAGGTAACCAAAGATCAATTGGATAAGTTAAGAAGCCTGGGTTATGTGAAATAGCACGCGGCGCGTGCACCCTATTGTAGAACCATCACGGAAGGTTAACATTCGTCACTCCATCTGGCTCGGCGCAAACAAAACAACGATTTGAGATGAGGCTTTCAACGTAGGAAAATTTCATGGCCGTGCAAGAGGGTGGGGGCGCCGCCCCCTTGAAAAAAGGTTTCCGGACTTCCAAAAACTTCAAGTAGCGCTACGGGGATTCGAACCCCGGTTTGATGACTGAGAATCACCCGTCCTCACCCCTAGACGATAGCGCCAACCGGAAAAAGGGAAAATGGCTGGGATGCAGGGACTTGAACCCCAACTCTATGATCCAGAGTCATATGTCCTGCCAATTAGACGACATCCCAGCTCGAAGGTAAATTATACCAATATTTCTCTTGTTGTCAAGCCCCCCTGGGGAAAAAAAAGACATAAAAAAATAAATCCGAAGCACGAAGCACGAAATTCGAAACAAATTCAAAATTCAAAAACTCTAAATTCAAAACAAAAACAGACCCACGAATGACACGAATTAACACGAAAAAAAAAGGTCCACGGATTACACGGATTTTCACAGATTACAGGTTGTTTTTTTTTCTTACCTTCTTACCTTCTCAACTTCTCACCTTCTCTCCGCCCCTGCTGGTTCGATGTTGTTCAACAATTTCCTGATAGTGGCCAGGACTTCACCGGTGGTTACCTTAAGCGTGGGATTGAATTTATTTTCTTTATCCAATTTTATCAGTTGGGCATTGACCATAAACCGAATAATTCCATAATCTTTGTGCATGGGCAATATATCGGCGGGGTCCCCCACCTCTTCCGCCGGCGCCAATTTGACCGAATACCCCTTCTCCTCTTCCAGGTACTTTACCAGGTTGTTGATAATCACGGTAAACGCCGCCCGATCGATGACGGGTAACCGGTCGAAACTGTGGTCCGGCCGGACTTTCATTATTCCTAACGTACATATTTTTATTATTTGATCCTTGGCAAAAGAATTCCCGATATCGGTGATTATGATCGCCGGCCGGGCGTCCAGGTACTTATCGAAATAATACCCGATGAGCGCGGCCACGTCTTCCCGCGTCACGTCTTCCTTGAAAAATATATTCTTAAACTTCACAGGTAGGTTTTCTTCAAAAAACTTGACCTTTAAATCACTGATCTTATTCATGAAAACAATATTTCCCGACTCCAACTCCAGTAAGTTATTATAAACGATGATGGCGGAATCATATTTCGAATTTCTTTCATAGACGCCGGCCAATTTGAGCAGGATTTCCTTTTTTGGGGCAAGATCATGCATGGCTTCGGCTACATTTTCATAGTGAAGCGCCGCTTTTTCATACTGCCCCTGGGAATAAAAAAAGTCGGCCATTTCGATCTCGATGTCGGTCATCTCCGGCGAATAAGCAGCGGCCTCTTTGAGGGCTTCGATATATTTGTCCGTCTTATTTTCCAATTTGAGCTGCCGGGCTTTCTCCAGGAACCGCCGGGTCTCCGCGGCCTTGATATTTTCGTATTTTATCTTGACGCGGTTATTCTCCGGGTATTTGGCCCGCAGCCGGGAATAGATATAAAAGGCCCTTGCCATATCTTTTACCGATTCATACATGGCCGCCAACCCGAAATGGGCCTGCCAATTGCCGGGATTGATGGCCAGGGCTTTTTCGAAATTCTGTTTGGCCAGGCCCAGCTTGTTTTGGGCCAGGAACGCATAGCCGAACCCGATATACAATTTCTCATCCGCCGCGGCGCTCTCCTGGAATTTCTTGATGGCATCAGCGGGCTTGCCGGCTTTCAGTTTCTCCCAACCCGCGGTATAAGCGGAATCGTTGTACAGGTCGGTATCCAACTCGGGGACGGCAGCGCCCGTATTGACCCGCGACACACCCCCGCAGCCCACGAAACCCGAAATTAGCAAAACCAATGCCATCTTTAATATTAAACTCATCGTCGCTTTCACTTCACGCATGCCACATAACCTCCGTATTTTTCTTTAAATTTTACCATGTTTTCCTGCGAACACAAAATTTCAATATTCAACATCCCCCCTTGAAAACTTTTGGCCAGCACGATGGCCCAGTGGGGGATCGAATCGGGGTTTATTAAGCCTATAGGGACCTGGACCCGGTATCTTCCATAATCGCTAAAGTATTTGACGAAGATGGCTTTCTTTAATTCCCGGAGTCCTTGTTTTTGCGTTGCCGAAATAAAAATTTTCCCCGTCTCCGTAATATCAAATGTTGCCGCTGCCGCCGTATTATCTTTTTCTTGCATCAGGAGATCGATCTTATTATAAACGTGGATAATTTTTTCCGCGGGTATTTTCAAATGGTCCAGCACCACCTGTACTTCTTCTTTACGACTGAGATAATCGGGGTCCGAGACATCGATAATATGCAGTATTAAATCCGCTTGCACGATTTCTTCCAGCGTCGCTTGAAACGCTTGAAATAATTCTTTGGGCATTTGCCGGATAAAACCCACGGTGTCGGATAATAAAAGGCAGTACCCTTCTTCGATTTCCCCCAGTTCCACCCGCCGTAACACGGGGTCCAGGGTAGAGAAGAGCAGGGGGGAAACGGCAACTTCTTCGCCGGTCAGGGCCCGGAACAGGGTGGATTTGCCGGCGGAAGTATAGCCCACAAGCGAAACCACGGGTATGGGGTTGGTTTTCCTGCTTTGCCGTTGGATATCCCGGTTCCGTATCACCTTGTCCAGTTTTTGCTTGATCAGGGCAATGCGTTTGTTAATGGTGCGGCGGTCGGCTTCTAATTTGGTTTCCCCGGGTCCACGGGAGCCGATGCCGCCGCCCAACCGGGAGAGTTCCACGCCTTTGCCGGTCAACCGCGGCAGCAAATAAAGCAACTGGGCCAGTTCTACCTGCAGCTTGCCTTCCAGGCTCCTGGCGCGGGTGGCAAAGACATCCAGTATCAAGCGCGTCCGGTCGATGACTTTCATATCGAAAAATTTCTCCAGGTTCCGCTGCTGGACATTGGATAAACGGTTGTAAAAGATAATTAAATTGACGCCCTGGGCGCAGGCGAAATTTTTGATCTCTTCGACTTTGCCTTTACCGACCAGGTACCGTGCATCCGGCGGGCGTCGTTTCTGGGGGAACGAGGCCACCACCTGGCCGCCGGCGCTGCGGGTCAACAACTCCATTTCATCCAGTATGCACTTTATCTCGCTGTCCCGCGCACCAGGCTCGAATAATGCAACCAATATCGATTTTTCAGGCTCTTCCTCAGGTTTCATATTCTTTTTCCTCGTTCTACTCCTTAAATTTGCGCCGTCGCCAACGCTTCGATCTTACCGAGCTCATGGGGGTGGAACCAGTGAATGTCTTTTTCCTGCCGGAACCATGACAATTGGCGTTTGGCAAAATTGCGCGAATGTTGTTTGATGAGTTCCACGGCTTTTTCGAGGGATATCTTCCCTTCCAGGAACATGAGCATTTCTTTATAGCCCACGGATTTAAAGGGCGGGCAGTCGGCGGGGTATTTTTTTCTTAGGCGCGTTGTTTCTTCCAGCAGTCCCTTTTCCATCATGCGGTCCACCCGTTTTTCGATTTCCCGGTAAAGCGCCGGTCGTTCCATATTTAAACCGATGCGTATAAATGTATAGTCATGAAACGGGGTTTTTGTTTTGGCGAAAATTTCCGAAGGCGGCGCGCCGTTATTATAATAGATTTCCAGGGCCCGGACAATGCGCACTTTGTCGTTTTTCCCGACTTTTTGGGCGTAGCGGGGGTCTACTTTATGCAGCCGGTTCCATATGTACTCCAGGCCGCGGGCGTCGGCGATGCGGTTCAATTTAGCGCGGGAAACGCGCGTTTCACCGCTTTCAGGGAAAATTCCTTCCATCATGCATTTCAGGTACAACGCGGTTCCGCCGCAAACGATGGGAATATTGCCCCGGCGGATGATTTCTTCGGATATGGTAAAGGATTCCCGGAGAAAAATCGAGGCGTTGAATTGCGCGCAGTCGGAATAGATATCGATCAAGTAATGGGGGACCCCCTGTCTCTCATTTTGGCTGATTTTGGCGGCGCCGATATCGAATTCTTTATAAACCTGTATGGAATCGGCGGAAATGATTTCCCCGCGGATTTTTTTGGCTAACGCCACCGCCGCTGTGCTTTTCCCTACCCCGGTGGGGCCCAGGACCTGGATAATGGTCTTCATTTTTTGCGTCATCGGTATAGTATGTATAGCAGGATGAAGAGGATGAATAAAAAAAGCAATTGTTTTTCCAGAAGGATTAATTTCCTATCCCGTTGATCCATTTTAATACCTGCTGCTCGCACTCTGCGCCCAGGTGTCTCCTGACGGTGTAAATCTCGGTGTAAAGAATTTCCTCCAGGCCCCTCAAAAAATCGCCGATGGTCCTGCCAAAATCATGATACCAGACGAGTTTTAAAACCAACCCTTCATCGATCCGGCCGTCCGGGGTGAATTGGATTTTCTGCAAATAAGCCGGCAGGTTTTCCATGATGTCTTCGACGGCTTTCAGCAGGAGAGAGAGGGAAATGGGGCCGATCTCTTTCGATAGGACTTTATAGATCAGTTCGTATTTCATGTTGTAGTGGCGCAGGGCTTCTTCAAAGGAGGCAAAGGCGTTGGCCCCCACGGCTTCTTCCACGGGTGAAACGGGGGCGGTTTCCTGCGTCTCTCGCGTCGACCGCGTTACGCGTTCGGTGGAGATGGCCCCCACAATTAAGAAAAGATACAAGAGTCTAAGGGTGTCGAATTCCAGCAATTCGCTGCACTTTATGATATCTTTCAACCCCGTATGCCTTTTTACCAGGTCGAACACGTGCATTTCGTAGGGTTTTAGTTTCATCCGGGGCGGCATCCCGGCGTTGCATACATAAAGGTGTTGGACATCCGCGAATTCTTCGGCCAGGAATTCACCGGCTTTGAAGCGGCGTATTCCTTCCACCAGTACGTCGATAATATCCATATCCAGGACAATATTTTCGATATCGCTTTCATGTTCCGGCAGCAGCCGGTATTGACCGGTTTCGATTTCGAAGAAGGAAAACACGATGGTTTTCAAATGGTCCAGGATCCATGTCCAGATTTGGTCGTAACTGAGGTAACCCAGTTCGATCAAAGCCCGGCCAAAGCGTATTTTTTGGGAGGTCATATATTGGCCGGTTTTTTCATAGGTTCCCCGGTCGATGATTTTATGTTTCATCAGGTGTTTGCCGAAGGCGTCTTCTTCGAGGGTGGAGGCGGCAAAAACGATTTTCCGGTCTTCGATGACCAGTTGTTTCTCATAATCGCCGGTTTCTATGGTCAGCATGCAGGAGATGGAATGTTTGTGTATATGATACAGCAGGAAATAAATATCCCCTGTTTTCAGCACCCCTTCCGGTGGAAAGTAATCACGCTTTTTATTCATTTATTTCATCTGTTTCGGTAATTTTGTTTTTATAATCGTCCCGTTCTTTTTCGATGGTTCTGAGGATTTCGGATGAGACGTCGCCGGTGGGATATATGCCTGTAAAGCAGGCTTTACAGAAGGAGTGGATGTGTTTATTTTGTTTCCTCACGTCTTTTTCCATTTCGTCCAGTTCCTGGTAAATGACCACATCCGCGCCAATTTTGGCGGCGATTTGATCCGGGGTGGAATCGCGGGCGATAAATTCGCCGCTGGTTTGCATATCGATGCCGTACACGCAGGGGTTGGCCAGGGGGGCGGAGTAGGAGGCGAAGTAAATCTTTTCGGCGCCAGCGTCCCGCACCATTTGGATAATGGAGCGCGACGTATTGCCCCGTACGATGGAGTCATCCACCAGCAGGACTTTTTTCCCTGCGAAAACATGGCGGATGGGGTTTAGTTTATGGCGGATGGATTTTTTTCTTTCGATGTCGCCGGGCATGATAAAGGTTCTGCCGATGTAGCGGTTTTTTACCAGGCCTTCGCGGTATTTCAGTTTCAGGTCCCTGGCGATCTGGATGGCGGCGGTGCGGGAAGAATCGGGCACCGGGACCACGATATCGATGTCGAGGTTACGGCGTCTAATTTTTTTGGCCAGGCTTTTGCCCAGTTCCACGCGCGCTTTATCGACGTTGATGCCGTTTAAAAAGGAATCCGGGCGGGCAAAGTAGATGTACTCGAAAATACAAGGGCGGAAGGGTTTATTGATTATTTTTTTCCGGTGGACTTGTCTATTTTTATCGATAAAAACGGCTGAGCCCGGGCCCACGTCTTCGTAATTTTTGAAACCCATTACGTCCAGGGCCACGCTTTCGGAAGCGAAGGCAAAGGAGTTGACCATTTCTTCTTTGCTCCCGAACAATAGGGGCCGTAAGCCGTAGGGGTCGCGGAACCCCAACATGCCTTTATTGGCGATATGGATCACCACGGAATAGCTTCCTTTTACCCGTTTATACACGTACTTTACGGCGTTAAACACGATCTCCGGGCTGAATTCTTTGTTGGTGAACCGTTCCAGGTATTCGGCAAAGATATTTAGAATGACTTCGACGTCGCAGTTAGAGTTGATGATTTTGTGCGATTTTTCAAAGAGGTCTTTTTTCAGTTCCAGGAAATTGGTGACGTTGCCGTTATGGGCGGCGGCGATGCCGAAGGGGTAGTTGACCCAGAAGGGTTGGGCGTCTTCCACCGAGCCTTCGCCCACGGTGGGGTAGCGGGTATGGCCGATGCCCACGTGGCCCCGTAAGCGGTAGATATTTCGTTGGTCGAAAATATCCTGCACCAGTCCGTTGCCTTTTTTGATATGATACTTGCCGTCATAGGTCAGGATACCGGCGGAATCCTGGCCCCTGTGCTGGATGGTCAGCATGGCATCGTATATCCTGGCGATTACTTCTTCGTTGTCGTAAATTCCTAATACTCCGCACATTTTATTCTCTTTTTTATTGAGTCTACTTTATAACGTGAATCACACAAAATGTCAAGCGTGATTCGAATAAAGTAGCCGCGGACGAACACGGACGAACACGGAAGCAAATGGGCGAGCACTCACCCGGCATCGGAATATGATCTCCTTTCTCTTTCAATTGCGGGGAATTGAATGTCGATATGGGGAGCAGGCAATAGCATCTCCTCCTGGTTGATTTGAGATTGGAAAATCGGATCCACCAATGAATCGATGTACTTTGCGATTTTTCCCGGGATAATTCTATAAAAACATTTTATGCAAACATTAGCAGGAATCCCTATCACCTCAACCTGTAAATCACAATGTTCTCTCTTGTAAAGCAGGTTGATAAGCCTGGGTGTCATTTCGCCGCTGCATTCGGGGCATTTTCTCTTTTTTAGTATAATCATTGTATCACTTTATTATTCATCATCTGTTTGAGTTTGGGAAAGGCGTTAAGTATGCCGCCGTTTCCGTAGGCTGTTCATTAAATTTTTGCCCCATCAACATTGTTAACCGGAACATATCCATTTTTGCCATTATCGACCTTACAACCACCTAGTTTATCATCTTAAGCCTATTATATAACACAATTAGAAAACGATTTCAAGGTCTTTGAAAGATAAATTTATGATGACATTCTTGCCTGTCCCCTTATTCTCTTATTCTATCGCGCCTGGAATTGGCTCCCTGGGCCCCCTTTTTTGCAGGCCAACTAACCCTTTTCCACTCGAAGAGGTGTGATTTCATGGAAAAGAGGAAATGTTTCTTTTCGGAGTGGCGTGATTTCCTGAAATTCAGGAAACACTTCCTGATAAAGAGGAATGATTTCATGAAAATAAGCAAACATCTTCACTCAGAGAAGAGTTAATTCCTGAAAATGAGGAAACGTTTCATATCAGTTCGACATGATGCCTTTGGCCTCGCCCGGAGACCATAAAAATGTTTGCCACCAGGAGACGGCGCACCAAGGCGCCAAGGTTTTTTAATAATAAACCTCTTGGTGTTTCTTTGTGTCTTCGTGCCTTTGTGGCTATTTTCATATCATTACAGCCGGGGTGAGGGACATTTTTTCTCCATGTCCCCTTCTCACCTCCAAATCCCTATTCTTTTAACACCCGGGTAGTATACGCCCAATACGTATCTAAAAATAATCGCGGACGAATGTTTTTTCGGTTTTCCGATTTTTGAATACCCGCTATCGCTGAATACCCCCCGATGGCAATTCCCTCTGAAAAATTCTTCACCCGGTAACGCAATCGCCCCAGTATTCCTAAATGACCGTTACAACTCACTACTTGATCTATTAATTCCTTCGGCA
>JAPKZK010000169.1 GCA_026393835.1 Candidatus Aminicenantota bacterium
ATTTTTTGATTGGGTTTCTAATAATTGCAGATAAGCCGCCAGGTGAGTTTCGGCAACAGCAGGCCAGGCAGTTTTGAGTGCGTAATCCCGGATATCTTTTTCAATTGCGTTTCGAAATGAATGATCTGAAATTAATCGTTCGAGTAAAGAAGAAAGCTCTCTAACAGACCAGGGGCTGACCAGTAATTCATCCGCCACTTCTGAAAGCTCATTAAATTTAGGAATTCGGGATGCCGCCACAGCTTTACCGAGCCCCATTGCTAGGTGAAGAACCCCACTTGAAGAGCGAGTATCCTCCTTGTAAACCAAACAGACCACGTCTGCCGCCCCTAACACACGTTTCACTCCTGTTTCCGGGATCATCCGGTCCTCAACACAAATATAATTTTCCAGGTTGTACTTTTTAATAAGCCTGAGACAGCGTTCACGGTAAGCAAGCGTCTGTGGATTTGAGTGCCGAACATATGCGCCAAGCCAGAGTCTTGCCTCAGGGATATGCTTTCTTACCCGGTGAAACGCCTCGATAAGCAGATGCGTATTCTTAGAACTTTCAAAATAACCGAATGCCATGATTAACGGATTTCCAGGGCTAACGCCCAACATTGTTTTTGTTTCCGCCTTATCCGGGGGGGTTGCCAAATGGGTGCCATGGGGTATGGTTATGACACGATTCGGGGCCAGTCCTTGTCTTAACAGCACTTTCCGAATAGGGGCCTCTTGATGCGCCACCACAAGATCAGCCAATGCACCAATTTCCCACTGGTAATTTTCAATATTTACCCGTTTAAGCAGCCGGCGTAAATAGGGCCGTGCGCAGCCCACATAGAAACTCTGGAATGTATGAACGGTATGAAGGGTAACGACAGAGGGGACTCCTTTTTCATGAAGGTGAGCCAGCAAACGATGAAACCGATCATCAAGACCAAATATTCCATATTCATGTTGAATATGAACAATATCCGGTCTGAGAATCTCGACGCGCGCCATTATATCTGCCGGGTAATCATTGTCCCAATCGAAGGTATCCAGGACGTTGAACTTTTTAGAAAGTAGAGGTTTTCGATCTCCTCCCGCCAGGATAGAGATAGACAAATTCTGGTCTATTGATAATAAAGCGTCAGCTAAATTGTGGGTATAATTAGCAATGCCACAGGGCTGGGGGAAATAAGTGGACACGAAACATATATGCATAAAAAATATCTCCTATATTATTATTGGCTTAAAATAATATTATAATGGAATTATTACTAAAAGGCAATATTTTACTCCCGCGCTTGCCCTTTGATCCCAATTATTTACATGCCATAAACGACCGGCGAGGTATTTTTGAATGTTTTTTCCTGTTTGAAAATCCGGTCTTTCCGTGCCTTTTTCTTCGCCGTGTTAAAAACCAGTAAATACCCTTCGCCGGCGCCGCATTTATCCATATATTCCCAGGTCTGTTCAGGTAGTCCACCAATGAAAGCAGGTATGACGTTTTACCCGTCTGCCTGGGGGCATGAAGAACAAAATATTTTGGCGTTTTTTTTTGCCTGCCCCGTTATTGGCCCCAGGATCGAAATGATGGGAATGGGGATTGCTTTTTCTCCGGTATTATGTTATTGTTGCGCTGTAGAACATTGTAGAGCATAGTAGCAAGGAGGGAATGTTTTGAAAAAAAATGAATAGGAGGCGACAAAATGTATGATTATGGGCAATGTGATATATGCAACACTCTAATGACAGAGGTGGTTATCCGGCAGGACTTCTGGATTAAAAATAAATTGGTGGTAATCGAGAACATCCCGGCCGGTGTTTGTCCCCAATGTGGGGAGAAAATTGTGAATGCCGATGTAGGCAAACAGATAGCGCGGATACTTAAAGACAAGAATCGAATCAGTAAAGCGCCAACGATTCCCGTTCCGATAGTCCATTATGAAGAAAAAGTCATGGCATTTTGAAATAATCGGGCAGACGCGACGCTGCCTTGTGGTTGTTTAAAGAGGCGTCCCGCGGACAGGTTTTTCAACGCCTTCGGCGTTTTAAAAAATTGCCCAACGGGCGCTGCTCTTCATCATTCATCATTCATCATTCATCATTCTATATAAAGCCGCGTGTCCACGGATGGGCGATTACGCAGATTTACACTGATTGTTTTAAAGCTAACCCCTGAATCCCGATCCCTGGCCCCTATTTTTTCAAACAGTAGGTAGGCGGAGAAGAGAGAAAAATTTGGCTGTCCCGGAATTACCGAATTACTATTTTCTTTGAGCCCACAGGGAGGGTTAGGGCACGAAGTGAATAATAGAAAACCCCGCCACTCTTTAATGAATCCAGGAACCATTCGCGGCTCATTTTTTTTCGTGTTAATATGTGCAATTCGCGGATTTACCGTCATTACAGGGCGGAACCATCGCAAAATTCACTTTTTAATCACGCTTTTCTCTTACAAAGTCATCCCGAGCAGTCTGCTGTGATTTTTCTGTTTTGCAAAATCGTTCCAGTCAACAGTGTGTTTTGCTTTTGTCTGAAAGCGTTAATAAAAACTGAATTTTGCGGCTTTTCCACGGCGAAAAATCGTCCCCGGCGCTTTTTAATGATACTTTTGTAGAAAAAGGTCTTTAAAAACGCTTTTTAATCATTGTTTTGCCGCAAAGAATCAGTCCCGACACTTTTTAGCGGTGCTTTTCGCCTGTCACTCACCGCTCACCGCTCACCACTCACCACTCACCACTCACCACTCACCTGCCCCACTGGTTGGCGTCAGCGGAAACCTGTAACTGAGATAAAGCGGGTAATTATGAATTTTGGATTGTTCATTAAATTCCAGGTTCCTGGCGCTTATCCGCGTACGATATGGCACCGGGTATTTGGCGGCAAAAACATTAAGGCTTTTAAGCTTTCCCGACTGACCGGCTTTTACCTCAATGGGATAAACCTGGCCGTCGATCTCCCTGGTAAATTCTACTTCAGCGGTATTACTCATCCATGAGTACAACTGCCCACTGCCTGAATAAATAAACTCCTGGGCCACATAATTCTCGCAAAAAGCGCCTTTATAAGTTGAAAAGAAATCGTTTTCAAGGTAAATACTCTTCGGCGGAATATGCGCCAGCGCCCCCAGTATGCCCACATCGAAAATGTACAATTTAATACGATTATCCATGGTAAAAGCTTCAAATGGTATTTCGCCCGAATTGATAATTTTAACTTTTATTAATAGACCTGCCCCACGGGAAAAGGTTCAACGGTTTGTGTTACGCCAAGGAGGGACCCGGCGCTTACCACCGCCAGTTCCCGCATATCTTCGCAGAAATATTTCAAACTGGTTAACGCCCTGGGACAATCCTGTATCTCATCGAAAAAAATAATATCCCGGGTTTTCTCAATGGTCGTCTCCAGGTAAAACTGCATCGCTTCCAGTATCTTGCGGGGCGATAAATTGCCGGTAAATATATCGCACGCGGTTTTATCTTTCTGGAAGTTGATATAGTGCACCTGTCTAAACTCTTTTTGCCCGAATTCCTTTAACGAGTAAGTCTTGCCGGTCTGGCGCGCGCCTTTCAGGATCAGGGGTTTTCTATCCCTGCTGTTTTTCCAGTCAAGCAGCTTTTTATATATTTCACGTTTCATGGGTGTTATTGTATGATATTTTGTAAAAAATTACAATTTTTCCTATGAATAAATGTCAATTTTTACAAAAATCCCCAGGAAAACAAGGAGGGAAAGTCGATGGAATGATGAATGATGAATGATGAATGATGAAGAAAAGAAGAAAGCTTCTGAACCAGGATTGGCTGGATGATTGGATGACCGGGATGAGGATTAGGGGACATTCAAGTTTTTTTCTCATTTTTCCCGCTGTCGGATCGAATTTTTATTTAGATGCTTCTTTATAATTGACATTAAGGAAACCTTTAAAATCACTGTCTTGAGTCCACACAATAGCTCCTTCCAGTTGCGCAGTAGCGTATATAAAACTATCAGCCATAGGCAATTTGTTTTGCACACTTATGAGAGCCGCGCTCAATGCTATTTCCTCATCCAGGTTGATAACATGTCCTTGTTTCATCTGCGCAACTGCTTGTAGGGCTTTTACCTTATCTGAAACCTGGATTATCTTTTTGAACACTTCATAGAGGCAAACCACCGGGACAATAAGATTTGCGGTATCTTCGATAGGTTGTGAAAAATAAGAAGCGTTGGGACCATCAAAGAAATATTCAAGCCAACCGGATGTATCGACAATATTCATACTCTATCCTCTTTTTCCCGGACGAATGTCGGATCAAATCCTTTAAGGAATCCCCTCATTTGAGACATCGACTGGATCGGAATAAGTTCTATGCGATTTTCAAAACTTATTACCTGGAATTTCTCTCCCGGTTTCAAATTCATATGCTTTCGTACGCTTTGTGGTATCACCACCTGAAACCTCGGCGAAAGTGTTACAGTATCCATAATGACCTCCTTGGTGTTTCACTTATAGCAGATTGATAGGTTTATGTCAAGGTGAACACTGAAAAATTAATTGGCAAAGGCCTCCGCTTAATCTGTGGGTCCCTGTTTTTATCTTTTTTCTTGACTTATTGTCAATTTTTCTTTAAAAGAGAAAAATTTGGCTGTCCCAGAATTATTCCTATACTGCCGGGACCTTCGCGGCTCAAATGAAAAGGGAATTGTGACTTTTGCCGACCAGGTCCCGGAGTATAATTTGTCTGTCTTTTTCGAAATCGTCATATTTTATATGATCAATCCAGCGGATTTGTTGAAACATATGGGTGGGGAATGTTTTCAAAAGATCGAACACCATAAGTTCTTCAATGGCTTCTTTTTGGTCTGCCTCGTGGATAATTTCATTCCATTTGAAGGATAGCTTTTTACAGATAAACCAGATGTCGGCAACGTCTTTAGGTTCGAGACGTGTAATCGCAGTGATTTTGTTAGAAAGCATATTTCTCAGGTTATCTACCCTGGAGAAACGATCAAATTGTTTTAATTCTCCGAAATGCGGGATTTCACGTTCATTGACAAAATCGATTTTCAATTTGGCCTGGAATTGTTCCTGGTATTTTTCATAAAATTCGCCGGTATGAATAAAAACCTGGGCAAAATCTTCGGTCATAACACGTGTCTCCGGGTTAAACCCCGGCTTGAATTTAGCGATGATTTCCCTTACGACAGCCAGGAAGTCGCCCTTTCGGTGGACGAAAAAATCAAGGTCATCCGAATAGCGGTGATTCAAATGGAATCGACTTAATGCGGTACCTCCCGTTAAGTAAAAGTCATAGTCCTCAACGATTTCAAATACGGCATCCTGGATGACGTACAAATCTTTATAATACTGCTTGTAGGGTTTCTCGTACATTTTTAAAGCGGTTTCTTAGACTTTTCTTCCAGATAAACTTGAAAACATCATCGTTTAAGAATTTATACAACTGCGGGATGCCAAAGATATCGACCAGGTCGTACCAGCGCATGGAGGTCAACATCCTGGCAATAACACGGTTCCTGGTAAGCTCGTTGATCTCTTTTTTCCCCACCAGGAAATCATATAGCTCCTCCCCTGTGTAATCGACATCATAATCCCAGAATATGGATTTAAGTTTTTTTTTATCCATAGTTTAATTTTAACAGAAAACAGGAAAATAGTAAAGCAGCGATAAGGGGCAGACAGACACGGGCAGACACGCAGGTCTGCCCCTACAAAATCGAAAATTCATGACCATTAAGGATTTCAATTAATTTATGTAGAAGTGTCGCGGCGCCCCCCCGTGGTCGCCCTAAAATTATTCAAAATGAGAATTGCTGTGTTTCCATCTTTTTTCTTGACTTATTGTCAATTTTTCTTTAAAATATCGCCATGAAAAATTTTAATGTCACACCAGACCTATCCGCCATGGGTCGCATCTGTCAAAATGACGCTCTATTTGTGGCATACGTGAACCGTTTTAACGGTCTATAATTCTTATTCCTATTTCAAAAAAATCCCCAAAAGCACTTTCCAAAATCTAACTTTGTGCTTTTGTAGTTCAAAAGGAGGTGAATCGATGAAACCGTTTTTCGGCAGTAAACAAAGAACCTGGGGGCTGCACCTCGACATCCTGACCGGGGATGAACTGGAAGATATCCACCTGGCTACCCTGGAACTGCTGCAAAAGACAGGTATTTTCGTGGAGAACGGCGAAGCCCTGGAGATGTTCGAAAACGCCGGCGCCCAGGTCGACCGGCAAACCAAAATGGTCAAAATCCCTCCCCACCTGGTGGACGAATGCATCCGTTCCGCCCCATCACGGGTTACCCTCTACGGCCGAAACCCAAAACATGACCTGGAGCTGGACACCACGCGGGTTCATTTTACCAATTTCAGCGAAGGCGTGATGGTGGTGGACCCTTACACCGGCGAACTGCGCGAACCGGTTAAAAAGGACCTGGAAAACGCGGCCCGCGTCATTGATTACCTGGATGATGTTGATTTCTGCGAAAAAGCCCTGGGCGCCCACGATGTGGACCAAACATGCGCGCCGCTCCACAACGCCGAAGCTTTCCTGCCCAATACCACCAAACACTGCGCTTTCGGTCCGGGCAACGGGAAACTGCTGCACAAGATCATCGAAATGGGTATTGCCATCGCCGGAAGCGAAGAGAAATTTTACGAGCGGCCCATGATATCCTTTACCACCTGCCCGACGAGCCCGTTGAAATTGATCGATGATTGCTGCGAGATCATCATGGAGGCGGCCCGAACCGGTACGGTTTGTAATATATTATCCATGGCCATGGCCGGGGCTACTGCACCGGTAACGCTGGCCGGCGCGCTGGTGACGCACAACGCGGAAATCCTGGGTGGCGTCACACTGAGCCAACTGGCCCGCAAAGGCGCGCCGGTGATTTACGGCAGTTCCACCACCGCCATGGACCTGCGACTGGGGACCGCGTCGGTGGGCACACCGGAAGCGGCGTTGGTGAGCGGGGCCGTGGCTTGTTTGGCCCGCTATTATAAGATTCCCAGTTACGTAGGCGGTACGTAGGGGGACAGTAAAGTCTCCGATGTCCAGGTTGGGCATGAGAAAACTCTCACGGGGCTGATACCGGCATTGGCAGGCGCCAATATGATATACGGCCTGGGTATGCTTGAGAGCGGCATCACGTTCGACTTTGGGCAACTGTTACTGGATGCGGAATTTGCGCTCATGATCAAACACACGGTCAAAGGCATCCCGGTGGATGACGAGTCCCTGGCAGTGGATGTGATCCGGGAAATAGGGCCTTTTGGGAATTTCCTGGTGCATAAACATACGGTGCAGCGCATGCGCTCGCAATCGCAGCCTGAATTTATCGATCGTACGATGCGCGAAGTTTGGGAACGTAAAGGGGCCCCCCTACCCCACCAGAAAGCAATGCTCAAGGTGAGAAAAATCCTGGAGACCCACAAACCGGAACCCCTACCGCAGCATGTGCTGGATAAAATCCGTGCTATTGTAACGGAAACGGAAAAGGATATGAAATGATGTCTTCGACGACCAGAAACCTTTTCGAGAAAAGGTTTCTGGACTTCCCCAAGCTTTTGATTATTAGAAGTTTTGGGAGGTGTCGGAACACTTTTTCAAAAGGGTTCTGACCCGCCGGAGGCAAGAGTAATCAAGGAGAACCATGAAAGATAAAATTTTAACCCGCATGGGCGACGGCGAGCGTTTATGGATGGCGGCCAATACCGTCAAAGAAGACATTGCCGCCGGGACCGAAGACGCGGCCCGAAGGGCCAAAATCCCCCAACTGTCCCAGGAAGAACAAGAACAACTCTTCGAAATTATGGCCGACCCTTCCCGCGCAGTGGGCGTGTCGCCCGGCGAAGAAGTCATCGTTACCGATGACGCCGGCACCATGAGCTTCTACACCTGCCAGGACGGCGGCGGCGTCGGCCTGCCTTTAAGCCGCATGCAGGCAATATTGACCTACGAACGGGCCTGCGGCGCGGATACCACTTCCATGGGACACAACGATTATAGTTTCAAACCGGTGAAACCCATCATTAATTTTGAAATGAACGAGTATTACACCACTTCCCAGGCCACCACCGTACCTTTCTTTTACGGGGCGCAGCCCAATATGGGACGGTATTACCAACCGGACGGCCCGTGTCCCAACCCCGGGGAGTTAATGCCCGCCGGTAAAATACAGGAAGCGCGGGAAGCGCAGGAAATGGCCGCGGAATACCTGGAAAAAGACCTGGTGTTCGTGGCTAAGAAAATGGCCTCCGTGGGCTGCGAGGGACTCAATTTCGATACTTCCGGGTCCGCCGGCGACGCTGATTTCATGGCAACCCTGAATGCGGTCAGGAAGTTGAAAAAAGAACTGGACCATATGCCTATTATCGTGGGCAGCGCCAACGAGTTTATCCTGGGCATGCATGGGGTGGCGAAATTCGATCAACACCGGTTGGCGGGTATGTACCCCCATCAACAGGTCAAGGTAGTGGAAGCGGCCGGCGCGGATATTTTCGGCGTGGCAGTAGGAACCAATACCAATGAATCCGTGGCCTGGAACCTGGCCCGGACATTGACTTTTGTCAGGGAAACCATTAAAACGGCGCAAATCCCCGTGCATGTCAATGTGGGCATGGGGGTCGGCGGGGTGCCCATGATGGAAGCGCCGCCAGTGGATTGCGTCATGCGCGCGTCGAAGGCCCTGGCGCAAATCGGCAAGATCGACGGTTTGTAGATCGGCGTGGGCGACCCCATGGGCATGCATATGGCTCATATCATGTCTTCAGGGATGGGGGGCTTGCGGACCGCCGGAGACCTGGTGGCCTGGATGCAAATCTCCCGGAAAATGAAGATTAATGACGCCAAACAGTATGTTGCCAAAAAACTCGGTATCGGGGTGATCGATCTGTCCGATGAAGAAGTGATGCGCCGCGTCAGGGAGGACCTGGGCATCGGTATTATCACTTCCGTGGCAGGCAGTCCCAAAGGTATCCGGGCTAAGATCAAAATCGCCGAATTGTTGGAAATCCCTATTAATTCGGTAACATTGTTTAAATCACAATTGGGAAAATGAACAAAAGTTTTTGGAAGTCCAGGAACCTTTTTTCAAAAAGGTTTCTGGCCGCCGGAGGCAAAAGGAGAATATATCATGTCGGAAGAAATTTTTGAGCGTGCGAAAGAAGCCATTATGAACGGCGACGCCGAAGCGGCCGCGGCATTGGCGCGGCAGGGCCTGGAAAAAGGTATCCCGGGCATGGATTTGATTAGTAAGGGATTTATCCCGGGCATTAACGAAGTAGGGGAACTGTTCGGCGAAGGACAGCTCTTCCTGCCGGAACTGATTATGTCCGCCAATGCCATGCAGGGGGTAATCGATATCATTAACGCCACCCTGGAAGTGCATGAGCAGCACAGTCGCGGCCGGGTGGTGCTGGGAACAGTGGAAGGGGACCTGCACGACATCGGCAAAACCATCGTGGTTTCCCTGTTGAAAGCCAATGGTTTCGAAGTGAAAGACCTGGGCCGGGATGTTTCCGCTGACCGGTTTATCCGGGAAGCCGAAGCGTTTAATGCGGATGTGATTGGGACCAGTGCGCTGCTGACCACCACCATGGGCGTACAAAAAGAACTGGAAGAGAAACTGAAAGAAAAAGGTTTGAAAGGGAAATATAAAACCATCGTGGGCGGCGCGCCGGTAACGCAGCGCTGGGCCGAACGTATCGGCGCCGATGCGTATGCGGTGGACGCCGGCGACGGCGTACGTAAGATTACGGAATTGCTGGGAAAATGAAAAACCAGGGGGACTTTTTTAAAAAACCGCCCCCCTACACCCCCCGAAAAACTTTTGTTAAGAAGGAGGTTTAAGTGGACATTTTAGAACAGGTTGCCCGGGAACTGGAACTGGGCGAAGATGAAAATGTCGTGGAAGCGGTACAACGGGCCATCGCACAGGGCGCAGCCGCAAAGGAAATCCTGGACAACGGTTTGATCAAAGGAATGAATACCATCGGCGAAAAATTCAAAAACCATGAAGTGTTTCTACCGGAAGTGCTTTTAGCGGCCAGGGCCATGCATGCGGCCATGGAACTGTTGAAACCGCTGCTGATCCGCGACGGCATCCCCTCAAAAGGAAAAATAGTGCTGGGCACGGTGCAGGGCGACCTGCATGACATCGGCAAAAACCTGGTGGGGATATTGCTTAAAGGCGCGGGTTTCGAAGTGATCGACCTGGGGCATGATGTGGCGCCGGAACAATTCGTGGAAACGGCCAAAAAGGAAGGGGCGTCGATTATCGGTATGTCGGCGCTGCTGACCACCACCATGCCGTCCATGAAAAAAGTGGTGGAACTATTGAAAAAAGAAAACCTCCAGGGTAAAATAAAAACTATTATCGGCGGCGCGCCGGCGTCGCAAGCTTATGCCGAAGAGATCGGCGCCGATGCTTACGGATATGACGGTTCCAGCGCCGTGGAATGCGTGGAACGGTTGACTACCAGGGGCTCTTTTGAAAAACCTTTATAGGCACCCCGCGCTGCGGGGCCTGGACCCCACAAAACTTTTGTTTAAAATATAAAATAGAACGGAAGGAGGATAATATGGAATCGATTTTAAACCGAATAAAGCAGGGCGAGATACTGATTGGCGACGGCGCCATGGGCTCCCTGCTGATGGCCCGGGCCAAAGACCTTATTAAAGGCAAATGCCCGGAATTTATCAACCTTTCCCGGACCGACATCCTGGAAGAAATCGCGCGTCTCTACCTGGAAGCCGGGGCGGATATCGTTCAGACCAATACCTTTGGCGGCTCGCCGTTAAAACTTTCCGCGTACAACCTACAAGAGCAAACCGAAGAGATCAACCGGGTCGCCGTGCAGGCCGTAAGAAAAGCAGCGGATGGCAAAGCCTATGTATCCGCCTCCTGCGGTCCCTGCGGCAAAATGCTGAAACCCTATGGAACCGTGGAACCGGAAGAAATGTACCAAAGTTTTTTACGGCAATTGAAGGTCATCATCGAAGCCGGGGCAGATATCATTTGCGTTGAAACCATGACCGATATCAAAGAGGCTTTATTGGCCATTAAAGCAGCCAAAAACATTTCGCCCACCATACCCCTGATGGCCACCATGACGTTCGATAAAACCCCCCGTGGATTCTATACCATGATGGGCGTCAATATTGAAAAAGCGGCCAGCGAACTGGAAGCGGCCGGGGCCGATATTATCGGCTCCAACTGCGGCAACGGCATCGAGAATATGATCCTGGTGGCCAAAGAGTTTAAAAAATTTACTTCCCTGCCGTTGATAATCCAGGCCAATGCCGGGTTGCCCGTGGTCAAGGACGACGCCGTGGTTTACCCTGAAACACCGGGGTTTATGGCGGAGAAAAGCAAAGAATTGGCGGCGGCGGGAGTGTCTATTATCGGCGGCTGCTGCGGCACCACCCCCGAACATATCCGCGCCATCGGCGAGGCAGTGCGTTCCCGTTGATTTTTTAGCCGCTTTTTCTTTATTTATACACTTGACGATTGTTGTATTTTGTTTTATAATAATGCTTACCAAACGACTGGGCGATTAACTCAGCGGCTAGAGTGTTACCTTCACACGGTAGAAGTCAGAGGTTCGAATCCTCTATCGCCCAGATTTTTCTTTTAATAAGGACTTTTAATAAGAAATAAGGAACCGCGACGCCTTAGTATGGATAAACTATTATTTACTCCGAAACAAATGGACATTCCCCAGAACCTCGTACTAATCCCTTTTTTCTGGGATACCCATTATTACCGGCAACTTAAAAAAAAAGCCCTGGGGACATTTGAACTGTTCAGGAGCGAGGTGGTTTTTTTCGATAACTATACCCTACTGGTGGGGTTCCTGGGCTATCCCCATCTATTGACCCACCTGGAATTCATAAAGGACGTAAAAGAAAAAGAAGTCTTCTTCCTGGGCACTGCCGGCAGTATGAATGAAGAAATCGCTGAGCCCACCTCCCTGGATGTCGAAGCCATCTACTCGACTGCTATCCTGGACTATTTCTGCAAAGCCAAATCTTTCCCTTTAAAAACATTTAATCCCGGTCACTTAAGAAAAGCCAAAGGGGTCACGGTGGATATCATCCAGAGAGAAACATCTTCATGGCTGCTGGAACAAGTCCAACGCGGTATGGAATTCGTGGAAATGGAAATTTTCCCACTGCGGGCATACCTGGGAAAACCATTCCATGCCGTGGTGGTAACCTCAGACCTGTTAAAAGCGACGGGCATCGTGGTCTTCCCCGATAAAAAACGGCTGCTGGAAGAATTTATAAAATCCTATGAATTGATTATCGACGCCATCGGCAATTGATTGGATTTCGGATTCATTTTCCGGTATAATATTTAATTCCAGTAAGAGTGGAGGTAACCGATCGAAACGAAAAGCGGTTTTAAGCCGGGACTGAAAAAAGGCATCGATAGGATATTTGCCTTTTTTGTAAAAAAGTCTTCGTTCGGTATGGGTATCGGGATATTTACCGTCCTGGGCGCATGGTTTGCCGTATGTTACGGATATTTTTTCATCGCCGGCAATGTCGATTTCCGGCCCGGTGAATTTCATGCTTTTACACTGCAAATATTTATCCCCGTGGGAATCGTATCGATTCTATACTTCCTTCAATCCGGGCTGTTTTGCCCCCTTGGAATGCCGGGGCTTCTCAAAAAATACCGCATAATCAACCGTTTGCTGAAAAATGACCCCACCGGGGACATGGTTTCAAAATTGGAAAACCACCGATTGGAAGAACTCCTGGCGGCGCTGTCGTCAATACCTGTCGGCAATGCCCTGGTGGTAATGATTTGCTCTTATGTAGTGGTGGCCGCCGTGATACTTTTAAACTCCATTACCATATCCTCTTTCCAGCATTCCCTGCATATTTTCATAGGAGGTTCTATCGCCTCCCTGGTTAATGGTTATTTCGGTTATATGATCGCCGGTTATTGGATCGGCCCCCCCATGAAAAAAGTCCAGGAGGCCATCTTTCATCGAAATATAAAATGTAAGAAAATACATTTCGCCAGTTACAGGCAGCATTTCTATTTCGCGCTCTCTTTTATATTACTCACCATGGCGGTGCTGGCCCAATATGTAATGGTCGGCAATAAATCCCTGGTAGGAATTATACTATTTGTCCTGCAAAGTATTATTTCCATCGGTTTTAATATGTTTATGCTGTTGAATTCCTTAAATATATTCCTGGAGGAGCTCAATAATTCTACGTGGCAGTTGTCGGATGGAAGTGAAAGGGAAGGAAGTGAAGAGGACAGGGGTTTTTTGTTTCCTTCTTATGCATATAAGGAATTGGTTTCCTCTTCCGTGAATTATAACCATGCGGCGCTGGAGGTCAATATTATCCGACGAAACCTGGAGAAAATTATCGAGGAGCGGACCTCCCGGTTGAACCAGGCGCGGGAAGAGGCTGAAAGCGCCAACCGGGCCAAGGACCAGTTCCTGGCCAATATGAGCCACGAAATTCGCACCCCTTTAAACGGCATCATGGGGATGGTGGATTTACTGCTAACCATGGAATTAAATGTCAAGGGCCGGGAATACCTGGAAATGGCTAAACATTCCGGGGATATGCTGATGGATATCGTGAATGCCGTCCTGGATTTCTCAAAAATCGCAGCAGGGAAGGTAACAACTTACACCGGACCTTTCGATTTGCGCACGCTGGTAAAAGCGGCGGCGGATACATTTACCACTGCCGCCGCGGAAAAAGATATTGCGTTAACCTGCAATATTACGCCGGAGGTCCCGCAGCAGGTAATGGGCGACAGCGGCCGCCTGCACCAGGTAATTGTCAACCTCATCCACAACGCGGTTAAATTTACTGAAAAAGGACAGGTGACGGTAACAGTGAAAAGAGAATCCGGGGATTCGGATAAAATCGTGCTGTTTTTTTCGGTTGCGGATACGGGCATCGGCATCCCGGAAGATAAACTGGAAAGTGTGTTTGAGGGTTTTACCCAGGTGGATGGCTCCTTGACCCGGCGGTTTGGCGGAACCGGCCTGGGCCTGGCGATTTCAAAAGAGATTGTCAGGGTCCTGGGGGGTTCCATCAAAGTAGAAAGCACGCTGGGTGAAGGAAGCTGCTTTTATTTTACCCTGGCGTTTGAAAACCCCCAAAAACTCCCGGAAACCGGGGAGAAAGAGACGGTTCGGCTCCAACCGCCGGAAGTATCTTTAACAACTCCCGCCAATTCCCCGGAAGCGGTGAAGGGTAAAAAAATAAAAATCCTGCTGGCGGAAGACAATAAGATCAACCGCAAACTGGTGACGGCGCTGGCGGAGAGGAAGGGCTGGGATGTAACGGCGGTGGAAAACGGGAAAGAAGTGTTGGCTACTGTTATCGGTCATGGATACTGCCTGAAAGAGGTCTTCGACCTGGTGCTGATGGATATACAAATGCCGGTGATGGACGGCCTGGAAGCCACCAAAGAGATCCGTAAATGCAGGGAGCTGAAAGAGATTCCCATTATCGCGTTAACGGCCCATGCAATCAAAGGCGACAAAGAACGATTTATTGAAGTGGGAATGACCGATTATATCTCCAAACCCATCGATTATAAAGAATTCTATGCAACCATCGAGAGGTATATTTAAGATGGATTTAAATTATAAACTATTTAAACCAAAAACAGAGGAGGATCATGAAACCAACAACGTTTGTATTCATTTTAATTTTCGTTATCGCGTTTGGAACGATGTTTTTATCTTGTGGAAAAGAAGAGGCCCCTATGCCCCAAAAACAAGATGAAGCAAAAGAATTCAAATTTTTCGTGGAGCAATTTGCCGACCTGGCTATCGGGAGGTTTCAAATCCCGGGATTTGAAGACCTGCCGCTGCAGCAAAAAAAGTTGCTGTACTATTTATACCAGGCGGCGTTGAGCGGGCGTGATATCGCCTGGGACCAGGACTACAAATATAACCTGAAAATCCGGCGCACCCTGGAAGCCATCGTAAAAAACTACAAGGGAGACCGCGATTCGGAAAACTTTAAAAGATTCATGGTCTATACCAAACGGGTGTGGTTCTCCAACGGTATTCACCATCACTATTCCGCTGACAAAATCATCCCGGATTTCCCCAAAGACTACTTCAGCGAATTAGTCAAGAATTCACCCGGCGGCGTTTTCCCCCTGGCCCAGGGAGAGAAGGTAGAGGATTTGATCGCCAACCTTACCCCCCTGTTGTTCGATCCTACGATTGCCCCTAAACGGATTAACCTGGATCCGAGCTTAGATATGGTGACCCACTCCGCCAATAATTTCTATAAAAACATCACTCAAAAAGAAGTGGAAGAGTTTTACAAGGGAATCATCAAGAAAGACGATCCCACCCCCATTTCTTATGGAATGAATTCCCAGTTGGAAAAGAAAGACGGCAAGATAGAAGAAAACGTATGGAAAGTGGGCGGGATGTACGGTAAAGCCATCGAGCAAATCGTATACTGGTTGGAAAAAGCCGCCGGCGCGGCGGAGAACGATGTCCAGAAAAATGTCCTGGATTTATTGATCAAATTTTATAAAACCGGGGATTTAAAGATTTTCGATGAATATAGTGTTGCCTGGACCAAGGACACGGTTTCACGCATCGATGCGGTGAACGGGTTCATCGAAACCTACGGCGATCCTTTGGGTTTTCGCGCCAGTTACGAATCGGTGGTCTCTTTTAAAGATGAAGAAGCTACCCGCCGCGTCGAAATCCTGGGCGGGAACGCCCAATGGTTTGAAGATCATTCTCCTATCCAGGATGAATATAAAAGAAAAGAGGTAATAGGGGTCAGCGGCAAAGTAATCACTGTGGCGGCGCTTGGTGGAGTCACATCTCCCAATCCCCCCCTCGGCATTAATTTACCCAATGCCAACTGGATTCGAAAAGTCCATGGTTCAAAATCGGTCACCCTGGGAAATATCTCTCACGCCTACGAAAAAGTCGCTGAAAAAGCGGGACTGGTGGATGAGTATGCATACTCCCAGGAAGAGATCGACCTTCATAAAAAATACGGTACGTTGGAGGATTCGCTTCATACGGATATGCATGAAATTATCGGACATGGGTCCGGCCTCATTAAACCGGGTGTGGGTACTCCAAAGGAAACCCTGAAAAACTACTCGGCGATTATCGAAGAAAACCGGGCCGACCTGGTGGCTTATTACTATTTTATGGACCCAAAGATGGTGGAACTGGGGCTGTTCCCTTCCCTTGATGTCGGAAAAGTTGCTTATAACTACGCCATACGCAATGGTCTTATGCAGCAGCTAAGGCGGATAAAGTTGGGAGATAATATCGAACAGTCCCATATGCGCGGCCGGCAATTAACGGCCAAATGGGCATTTGAACTGGGCAAACCTGAAAATATCATCGAAAAGAAGATCAAAAATAATAAAACCTATTATGTAATTAATGATTACCAGAAATTACGGGCCATTTTCGGGAAGATGCTGCGGGAAATCCAGCGTATCAAATCCGAAGGGGATTACGAAGCGGCGAAAAATTTAATAGAGACGTATGGTGTAAAGGTCGATTACCCACTGCATAAAGAGGTGTTGGAGCGGTTTGAAAAACTGGGCGTCGCCCCGTATACAGGTTTCATTTGCCCCGTGTTGGAGCCGGTGATGAAGGACGATGAAATCGTGGATATTAAGGTCGAATATCCCATGGATTTTACTGAACAGATGCTTTTTTATGGAGAAAAATATTCATTCCTGCCAACCGAGAATTAACCCCTCTGCGAGGGGTTCCTATTGTAGAACCGTGACAGGTGAATATAATTTAAAGCAGTGTCTGGCTCGGAAACAGCAGGATATGCTTAACAAAAGTTTTAGGAGGGTCCAGGGAACCGTCCATCCATGATGGTTTTTCAAAAAGGTTTCCTGGTCGCCGAAGGCATAAGGAGATTTTAAATGACACAACAAGTACTACCTGATCAACAAGAAGTAAATGACCGTTACCGGGATTTTATAATCCAGGTTCAGGCGGGGTTAACCGCTATCCCGGCCATAGGCCCCGAAAGCAATGGCGAAGGAGAAGCCGAAAAAGCCGAGTATTTAAAACAACTAATTCGGGACGTGAATATCGCCTACGATTCCCTTGAAGAGATCAACGCGCCGGACGATCGCGTCCCTGCCAAATACCGCCCGAACTTGATTTACAAGATAAACGGAAAATCAGGGGCGAAAACCATCTGGATCATGGGCCATATGGATATTGTTCCACCGGGAGATACAGGGTGGGACAGCGATCCCTATAAAGTAGAGGAAAAAGACGGGAAACTTTACGGCCGCGGTACGGAAGACAATCAACAGGCAATCGTTTCTTCCTTACTGGCGGTTAAAATGCTGCAAGATTTGAATCTTCAGCCCGAATACAATATCGGTCTTTTGTTTGTAGCCGATGAAGAAACCGGCTCCGGATATGGCGTCGATTACGTGCTGGAGCAGCGGCCGGATTTGTTTCAGCCCAAGGACCTGATCCTGGTTCCCGACTCAGGCGATCCCGAAGGTCTCACCATCGAAGTCGCGGAAAAATCCATCCTCTGGATAAAATGCGAGACAAAGGGCATAGGGACCCATGCTTCTACGCCGGAGAAAGGGAAAAACGCCCATAAAGCCGGCGCCCAATTGATCGTAAAAATGAATAATTTATATACGGAGTTCCCCGAACAAGATAATGTCTATGACCCGCCGATCTCGACGTTCGAGCCCACCAAAAAGGAAAAAAATGTCGATAATGTCAATACCATCCCGGGCGAGGATGTTTTCTATTTCGACAGCCGTATTCTTCCCTGTTATCCCCTGGAAGAGGTTAAAGCAAGAATCCGGCAATGGGCGGATGAGGTTGAAAAAGAATTCGGCGTGAAAATAACGTTTTCCTATCCCGCGGAAAAAACAGCGCCTACGCCTACGCCCGTCGACGCCCCGGTGGTTACGGCGTTGAAAAAAGCCGTAAAAGAAGTCGCGGGCCGTGACGCGAAAACCATCGGCATAGGGGGTGGAACAGTGGCTGCCTGCTTCCGGTACAAGAATCTCCCGGCAGTGTGTTGGTCTAACCTGGATGAATCACTCCACCAGCCCAATGAATATTGCAAAATCGACAATGTCATTACCGACGCCAGGGTGTTTGCCCACATATTCCTGCAGGCGTAAAAATACATGAAGCGCCTTCGGCCACCAGAAACCCTTTTGAAAAAGGGTTTCTGGACTTCCTAAAACTTTTCATTATCAAATTAGTATTGCCACCAGATGGTCAGGCCGGTTGAAGTGGCGTCAGGGGCTGGGGCCGTATAATAAATCCCGTCGCCTTCGTGGCCCGGGATCATCACTACCGCGCCGAACCCGGTGACTTCTCCGCCGTGGGAACGCTGCCAGTGGTACGAAGCTGACGAATTCGTCGCATAGAACCAGGAGTCGAGGATGCGGCAATTCCGGCCCAGGTAATACCCGAATATGTATGAAATATTATCATTAATAAACATCGTCGTACGGAAGCCGATGGCCTGGTGCAAACCTTTGAATATTCTCCACCACGGGTCGGGCCAATTGGGTAGTTCAATAGGAGATGGGATAATATCGCAGCCTTTTAAAATCAAATAAGCCATCTGGCCGCCGGCATGACCACCGTAACCCGGCTGGGCGCCATCATTCAAAAATACCACATCGCAGCAATTGCTCCGGGTGGTAAAAAGCCAATGGTTGCCGTGCCCTTCCATTAAAGCGATGTTGCATTGATCCGCAAAGGCATTATCCTGCGTCGTAAACACACGCGGTTCATCCCAATAAAACTGGGGGAAAGTAATGGCAGGACAGCCGCCGCAATGACCGTTTTGCAAACCCCGTTTAAAGTCGTTGGCGTCATCCACCCAATCCCAGGAATCCTGCCGGACCACATAACGTCCGACGGTCGGATCATCCGGGTCAGGCAGGGATTGTTTACGTACAGCCATACCTGTCAACTGGGCCGTGGGAGTTTCAGGTAAAATCCTATCTGTTATCGCTTCGAAAAGAAGCTCCGGCGGATTTTGCATGGCTTCCACCACCCCCGCATAATAAGCCTTTCCCTTGCCCTCATTAGAAATAATGTTGGCTTTGAACACATAAGCCGGTTGAACAAATTGACCATCATCTCCAAAATAAACCAATTGCGGCTTCTCCACCTGTATCTCTACATTCCCCTGGAATTGCTGTTTTAGTATCTCTTCGATGCGGTTATAGACTTCATCGTTGGAACGGAATGCGATATTGCCCCGGGTTGAGTCAGGCGCCAACCGGTTCCATTTCCTCTGGAAGCCTTCCACGTTTCCGTTATCGCCCAAATTGATCGTAAATTGCGAGCCGTTTCCCAGGACGCTTCGTCCCTCGATGGACCGCTGGAACGCCACACTCTGGAGTTTAGGGGTTGCAGCCACCGTATTTCCTTGACCCTGTGTAGACATCCCCAGGGTAATGACATTTTTAGGGGCAAATTGGCTTACGTCCTGGGGGATGAGTTTCATCTCCGCAATGTACTTCATGGCCGCATTCATGGCAACCGTGTGGCTTAATAATTTCACTTTCACTTTCTCAAGTTTCAGCAGGTCGGGCATTAAATCGATGTGCCCACGGTCCTGGTTTACCAGCAATTTCGTAAACGCCTTTTCTTTGCTGGCATAAACCTGTACCCTGGAAGGAGCCATTCTTGCCCGCAGCATGACCGGTTGACTCGATACCGGGGTTACATTAAACAAATGTTTCACACTTAATTTTTGAATTAAGTCCTGTTGAACCTGCAGCGTTTGAACCTTGAAAATTTTCATCCCCTGGGGTGATTCAAGCGGGACTCGGTTTATGACGATCTTCGGCCCCATCATCACAGGTCTGATCTTTTGGATCATCTGCGGGTTGACTTTTTCGATTTTTCTCACCTGGCCGTTGACAATGGCAACCCCGTAAAAAATAACCGCCATCAACACCAGTAAAGTGAATAGTTTAATTCCACGATTTTTCATGTTACATCTCCTTTGATTAATTTATATTTTTTTAAAGCATGGTAAAACACGCTTCTTTTACAACTCCCGGTTACTATCGCTTCACACACTTCACACTTTCTCATTTGAATGCGATTATATGAACATGGGGATCAATTGTCAAGAAAAAAAAATAAAAAAATCAACCGGCGATGGGTTCAACAATTACAGCAGTTCCATAGCATAGAACTTCCGAAACGCTTTGCATTAATTCCGTGGCGTCGTAGCGAATACCGATTACGGCGTTGGCCCCCAGAGGTCATCGGCATGTTTTATCATCATATCGAAGGCTTCGCCCCGTGTCTTCTCGCACAATTCCGTAAAAAGGGTAATATTTCCACCGAAAATGGTTTGTAAAGAGCCGCCGATGGTTCCGAAAATCGAGCGGGACCGCACTGTGATCCCACGCACCAGGCCAAGGTTTTTCACGATACGATAACCATCCAGGGTAAAAGTTGTTGTAGTCATTGCATGCTGCATATTTCCTCCTTAGACTGCATATTATACCATTTTTGTATAGAATGATGAATGATGAATGATTAAGAAAAGATCGGTAAGCGCTCAAATAAGTACATCTTTTCAAGAACCTGGGAATATGGCAGAATACTCTAATATTTTAAAAATAAAAAATAAAGGAGTATTCTGATGAGCGAAATAAGTGAGCTTCATAATGACCTGTTATTACAACAATTAATAGTTAAGGTGTTTCAAGTGATCTTGTAACCAGTTAATCGGTTATTTTAATTTCTCAACCTCTTACCTTCCAGGGAACTCATCGGAAAAAATCGATGATTTCCAAAAAAAATCGTTGTGCAGCCAAAAAGGAAGGCATGTTCCAAAAAAGGAAGCTGTTTTCAAAATATGGAAGCTGTTTTTTCAAAATAAATCGGTGAGCACATAAACCCTGGCCCTCCCTGCTTTTCTCTTCTCTTCTTCTCTTCTTCGCTTCTTCTCTTCTAGCTTTTTCCCCCTGGAGTTGGAAACAACGGCGGTGGCTCCCCGAAATAACTTTCCAATTCCGCAATCTCTTCTCTGCCCTGGAGTATCAATTTTTGCTGCGCCTTGAATTCCTTAAAAACCCTTTCC